>JAKEHY010000038.1 GCA_022614805.1 Candidatus Zixiibacteriota bacterium
CATGTTTATGTTTGGTACCGAGATGGCAAGGTGAGTTCGGGCACGAGCTCCGATCTTGATAAATACCGGGCACCCTACAACTATTCCTTGCCTCCGGGTAAAGTACCTGCTGATATTGTGGGTACCGGCATAGCAGGTGACGACCACGTCTACGTATGGTATCGAGACAACATGGTTAGTTCAGGAACCACTTCCGATCTTGATAAGTATCGGGCTCTCTACAGCTATACTGTGATTCCTGCAATCCCGCCTCGAACGCAGAAAACTCCCGCCGATATTGTAGGAATGGGCATAGCTTGCTCTGATGACCACGTCTATACTTGGTACGGGGATGGCACCGTGAGCTCGGGGAGTAGTTCCGACCTTGATCTGCACAGAACACAATACGAATACTCCCTTCCACCGGGCAGAACGCCCGCCGACATTGTTGGTATGGGCATAGCGGGTGACGACCATGTATATGTGTGGTATCGAGATGGGACGGTAAGTTCTGGGACCAGCTTCGATCTCGATAAATATAGGACACCCTACCGCTACAGCTTGTCAGCGGGTAAAACACCTGCCGACATAGTGGGTATGGCTATTGCCTGTTCCAACGACCACGTTTATGTCTGGTATCAAGACGGCACGGTGAGTTCGGGAAGCAGCTCTGATTTTGACCTACACAGGCGTCCTTACCAGTATTCCCTAGGGCTTGTCCCTCCCGAAACCCCAACAAACCTCGAAGTTACAGCGAAAACCGATGTTTCTCTGAAACTTCACTGGAAGGACAATTCCGACTGTGAGCAAGGGTTTAAAATTGAACAGCGTCAAGGGACCAATTGGCGGGAAGTGGGTTCCGAAGGACGTAATGAAGAATATCATACAGTCGGGTCTTTAAGTCCCGGAACCGAGTATTGCTTTCGCATTAAGGCATGGAATGACGCTGGCCAATCCGAACCTTCCAATGAAGCATGTGGAAAAACCTTAGCTGCTCAGCCGGAAGGTTTCAAAGAAGTTGAAATCTTCAACTGTTATAGCGAGAGGCGAACGGTGTATGTATGGGTTCGGGACATCACGATTGGTGGATCGTGGAGACAGATGGGATCGGTACCCTCCCACTGGCCGAGCAGCGGCCCGTGTCCTATGGGAACTCCTCTTGTAGTCCCTTTGATTGACGGGCACGTCTACCAGATTAGGGCGGTTGAACCGAATGATGTCGATTGCGGTTCGTGTCTAAAAATGGAGTGCGCCCCTATCAAGGCAGATGCTGCTGGCCCTGTTTACCGCGCAACTGTTGGTATTGGTTGTGGGCTTTAGGGTTCGTGAATCTAATCTTAGATGTTGATACTCGCTTTTCTTCTAAATGTAGATTGAGTTGGAGTAGCTGGATTTAAGAGAGCATTTTTTTAAGGGTTACGTGGCAGGTTTTATCAGCGTAGTTGGTGTAGGTAGATGTAATGCACGCTAGAGATGAAGACGGATAAAAAATAGGGACACAGAAAGCTGTGTCCCTATGTAGTTATTTCCTAACAAATTAGAAGAAATAGCGCAGGCCGATGCCGCCGTTGGCGGAAACTTCCGTTTCCGGCGCCAAATCCATGATCGGGGCCACTTCTACGAACACGTCCAAGGGCGTGTCCTTGACGAAGTGCACCAGACCCAAAGGCACCCGGGCGCCGACGCGGGAGTCGTTTTCGAAACGTACCCTGCCGCCCACGCCGATATAGAAGTTGGTGCGGCGGACGACCGGGTCGGCCGAACGGAGCGGCATGTGCCACAAGTAGTCGGCGTGGATGTGCAGCTCCTCCCCGCGGCCGGCAAACGACCAGGCAAAACCGGCGTCAAAGGCGGTCTTGCGCGAAAGCCAGTGCTTGAAGGAAACCCCGGTCGGTTCTCCGATAATCATACCGAGACCGGTCGGGCGGCTTAGTTGCGGCCCGGAATAGGGCTGGCGCTTTTGGGCGGTCGGCCTTCTTTGGGCTACCGCCAGAGTCGCAAAGGCCAGCACCAAGACGAGCAAGAGAGCTACTTTACGCATAAAGGACTCCTTTCTTTTGCGTTAATTGCCTCTGCAAAGTAATTATACAACCGAACTAAAGTTTGGGTCAAGCAGATTTCTTCTTTGTGGGACAATAACTTACCCCCCCCGTTACGGGTATCGGCAAAAGAAACTGCGGATTTAACCCGTTTTGAACTGGCAGAGCCGGGCGACCATCGTTTCCAGAACCAACTCTGGTTTTATCTTTTCAAAGCGGGTTTGGCGCTCGGCGGAAGCGAGTTCTTCGATGGCTTGCAAGACCTCGGCTTTGGGAAGGGAGCGGGCCTGGGCAATAACGGTTGGATGCAGAAAACCGTAAAGCTTCCACTCCTGCGCGGCGCGGGAAGAAAAATCGCCGGAGGTAACCATCGCCAAAAGCTTGGAATAATGCTCGGTCAGCAGGTAAAAGATGGTGCCGGGGGAGTTGCCCTCCTCGCGCAACGATTTCAAGACCAAAAGGGCCCGGGCGGCATCCTTTTTGGCCAGGGCATCGGCCAAATCCCAGGGGAAAAAGCGGCGCCGGGAGGAAATCAATTTTTCCAGTTGCTCCACTGGCGGCAGCTGGTCGTAGGCCAGGGCCAGCTTGTCAATTTCGGAAGCCAAAAGCGACAAGTCGGTGCCTAATTTTTCGACCAGCATCTGGGCCGCCTCCGGCGGAACCTTCAACCCCCGCTCGGAGGCATAACTAACCAGCCAGCCGGTTACGTGCTGTGGGCTGGAGAAGGGGGGAAACTGGAAAAGCAGGTTTTTTTCCATAAAAAACTTGGTGAAGCCAAGCCGGGCGTCGGCCTCCTCACCCCAGAAAAGCAAATAGTGTGGGCCGGAGTAGTTTGCGAGGGCGCGCGAGAGACTTTCCCGTACCGGTTGCCGCAATTTATCGGCTTCGAAAATCCAGAACAACTGGATTTCGCCAAAAAGGGATAAGCCGGAAAGGTGGTTGGCCAGCGTGCCCCAGTCGAGCTCCGTACCGAAGAGTTTTTTTACTTTCAGGTTTGGATGCCGGGCGCGGAGCAGCCCTTCCCAGTGGGCGGCCGCCCGGCGCATCCGGAATTCCTCCTCGCCGGTGAGATACAAAAACCAAAAGTCCGGTTTTTTCAGGCGTTTTTGCAAATCCTCCGGGCCGGGCAGTTTAGTTTTTGGCGGCATCAATGGTAAGAAAAGCGGAAAAGCTGCGGCGGGCAAGTTGTTACGGACACTATTTATCCCCAGCGGGGGCTGGGGAACTGCCCGATTCGGTTGGTTTTTTAGAGAAAAAACAAGGGCGACCCGCTGTGTTAGCGCCGCCCTTTCAAATTTAGTCCCGCCTTTCCGGCGGGACTGGTCCGCCTATGGCGGATTTCCCAATCGAGGAGGGGTTCGAATGGGAGCTTTTAGACCCGCTGCGTCTCCCCGTGCGCCGGGTTCTCATTTTGCGGTATCCAGGAAAGAGAGTAGTCGAATTTTCTTTTGTAGAGCAAGGCCATATTCCGGTAGGGCTCCAAAGCCCTTCCGCAAAGCATTTTCTGATTCACCTGATGCACCACGGTAAAAGAATCCCCATAGATTTCAACGGTGCGGTGTTTGAAAAGCTGGGGGTTGATTTCGACGAATTCCAAAAGCGCCAGAAGGGCCGCATATTCGCACTCATCCTGATTCCCCTTGAAGCGGGCCCGGAAAACGATGCCGGCACCCGGGACGGTGAAGGTGGCAAGGCCGCACCCCTCTGGGCGGCCCTCGCCTGAAATTCCGTAGAAGTAGAGTTGCATCCTGCCTGTTGTCCTTTCCCTTCAACCTATCATTTAGCAATGGGTATGCCCTTTATGAGAGCGCTTGCGGCTTGTGAAATTTGTAGCAAATTGGAGATGGATGCTTCGGAGCGGCGCTTCCTGCAATGCCATACCTATCAAGCTGAAAAGCCCGCCGGTATGGGCGTTTTCCCATAGCTGGCTGGCCGACGATTGGCCGCTATTTTTCAGAGGGGAAGAAGGACGACTTTTGGCCGGTGCAAAACGCTTCACCCCTTCGGCAGGCTGGTTCGCACCGTTTTTGGGCAACCGTGGTCAAAATTCGTGCTGGATGTCGTGCGTTCACTCTAAGAAAAGGGGAGGCAAAAAGCACCTCACCCGTTATTCCCTCTCCCAAAAGACACCTCACCCCTGTGTCCCCTCTCCGCAAAGCAGAGAGGGGAGGGCCGCGATACGCCCCTACAAAAACAGGGATTGGGCGTCGATGAATTTCCTCTGGCATTTTGAGCCGAAAACCTCTAACTTTGGGCGGAAACGAAAGGAGTGTGCGAATGGCGACACCGTGTACGATTTCGGACTTTGCGGAAGCGCTTAGAAAACTGGGAAAAGCCAATTTTACCCTGGACGGAGTGCATCAGTTCCTAAAAGACCATCCGATTGAGCCGGATAGCTTAAAACCCTATCTTTTCTTCCGCACCTCCCACTACACCCGCAATCTGATTGACAAAACCGAGCTGTACGAGGTCATTGCCATCTGCTGGGAGGTGGGGCATAAAAGCCAGGTTCACAACCATAAAGGCCAGAACTGCTGGATGGCGGTGCCGATGGGGAAGCTTTTGGTGCAGAATTACCGGGTGGTGGCCGGCAACCCGGACGGGGGGCATTGCGAGCTAACCGAAAGCGACCGCTACTGGATGGACCCGGCCAACCCGGGGCGGGTGGAGCCGGAAGAGCCGATTCATTATGTGGCCAACCCGCCGGAGCTGAAACAGCAGGCGGTTTCCATCCATATCTATTCCTATCCCTACGATTCCTGTATGATTTATTCGCTGGAGCAAAAGAAGGCCATCGAAATCCCCCTTCACTACACCTCCGAATACGGCGTTTTGGAGCCGGAAGAGATGGATGTGGGGTAAGCAAAGTAAGTTTTCTGAATCTTAAGGTTTGCTGCTGAGCTCAAAGTAACGCTCTATCAAAAATCTAATGTAACTGCCCGCCAAGTTTAAAGCAAACTGAGCATAACTTCTTTCGACTTCCTTGATTTGTGCCCCCATACCATGTCCAACGCTTGGTTGGTTGTTGCGGATAGTGGGTAAGCCCGATTCTAATATTTGTTGAATAGCATTAAAAGAGTTCCGCAGTTCGCTTGCAAAAAAGCTGTTTTTAAAAAGAACTTCAATTAACTGTTTGGATCGTGCTTTTGGGTCATATGTGTAAGGAATTTTGTCGCAAATAGCTTTCATAGCACTTTCAAATGCGTTGTGGGCTTTTTGAATGGCACCAGAAAAGTTGCCTTTGTTATACTCACGTATTGAATCCTTAAATTCGTGGTGAGGAC
Organism: Candidatus Zixiibacteriota bacterium; assembly: GCA_022614805.1. Taxonomy (GTDB): domain Bacteria; phylum Zixibacteria; class MSB-5A5; order DSPP01; family DSPP01; genus DSPP01. The sequence goes on from JAKEHY010000038.1 coordinate 5,303, forward strand.
CCTCAAAACCAGGTTTATCTATTAAATCTAGGGTTTTCTCGATTGCTTCGTTTTGGAGATATTCAGAGTCGACCCTGATGATTCGATGGTTATGGATTTTATAACCAAGATTGTGCTCGATGAAAATTTGGTTTACCGATTCTTCAAATTTGTTAAGATTGTTTTGAGCCCGAGCTTTAAGTTCGGGTAATCGTAGATTTGTTAGATATTGTTCAGGAGTCAAGTCCTGTGTTTTTTTCGGAACGCACTTTTCTATATGTGCATTTAGCTCACTAATTGATAGCTCTATAATGTCGAATACCCGTTGACGGGGCCAAGTTGACAAAAACTCTTTTAACTTTGGCATCATTGGCCCATTCTTTTCGTTAGATAAGAATTCACCATATTCCTTTTGTAATTTTCTTAAAATTCGCCCCGCTAAATCTTCGGCTTTGGGGTCTGTTAAATCTGAAATGAAGAGGAAAATCTTGTTTCGAAATTCGACAGGAACATTGTCGTATTCAAAGGGAGCGGTTTTTTTATCGGTTTCTCGTTTAGAGTATATCGTCACAGAAAATTAGGGAATAAATCTGATAATAACGGCTCTTGCTACCGGCTTCGTACCTAAGCTTCCTTCTGCCTCACCCCATCCCGACAGGATTATGGCGTCTCCACCCAGTTTGGATGCCTTTTCTTTCAGCCCATTTATGGGCGCACCTTTTCCCTGAAGAGCGGTACCCGAATAATCCACAAGGGCAATTTCAATGAAGGTTGTGTCTGGTTTTTCTACCAAGACCTGAACTTTATCGGGCGATGTCCGTTTAGGGTATGATTTTCCATCGCCCAGGGGTACTACTGTTACAGACGCACAGGCAACAAAAAATGCAAGAAAAAAACCACAAACGATATGTCTCCCCATACTTAGAATAAGATATACTCCTCTTCGTAATTCTCAAGGCAAATTTTATTACATTTCTTGGGTCTTTGGTGCTGTCTCAAATTTACTTATTGATGATCTATAGACTAACCCCCCTTGCATTTTGGGGTTTTTAGGCCGATTATACCATCTGGAGATTTTATGACTTTCTCGATAAAAATATGAATCTAAAGGAGTTTGCATGCTCAAGGAAAGATTGCAAGTAAAGATGGGTAGCGCGGAAAAGCCGAAGCCGAAAAAGCAGGGGTTTTCGACCCGGGCGATTCACGCCGGGCAAGAGCCCGACCCGACCACGGGGGCCATTTCCACGCCGATTTACCAGACCTCCACCTACGTGCAGGAAGGGGTCGCCAAGCACAAAGGATACGAATACGCCCGCACGCAGAACCCGACCCGCGGGGCCTTGGAGGCCTGTTTGGCTTCGCTGGAAGATGCCCAATACGGCATCTGCTTCTCCTCCGGGATGGGGGCGATTTCGGCTTTGATGAATTACTTCGAGAAGGGGGACCACGTCGTCGCCTCCGACGATCTCTATGGAGGCACTTATCGGATTTTTGAGAAGGTCTTCCGTTCCTACGGACTGGAGTTTACTTATGTCGATGCTTCCAACCTGTCCGACATCGAGCGGGCGATAAAGCCCAATACCAAGCTGATTTTTCTGGAGACCCCCACCAACCCGCTTTTGAAAATCGTCGATTTGGCGGAGGCGTCGAAATTGGCGCACAAACGGAACGCCATCGTGGCGGTGGATAACACTTTTGCCACCTCCTATTGGCAGAACCCTTTGAACTTCGGGGTGGACGTGGTCATCCACTCCACCAGCAAATATCTGGGCGGGCATTGCGACGTCGTCGGCGGCGCGATTCTGACCTCCAACGACAAAATCTATGAGCGGGTGAAGTTCTGCCAGAATGCGGTCGGCAGCGTGCCGGGGCCTTTGGATGCCTTTTTAGTTTTGCGCGGGGTGAAAACCTTGGCTTTGCGGATGGAGCGGCACGAAGCCAACGCCCGCCTGATAGCCCAGTTCTTGAAAAGCCACCCAAAAGTCAAAAAGGTGTATTACCCCGGATTGCCGGAGCATCCGGGGTATGAAGTGGCCAAAAAACAGATGCGGGGCTTCGGCGGGATGATAAGCTTTGAGGTTAAAGGGGGACTGGAGGAATCGAAAAGAGTTTGCGAAAGGACCGAAATATTCTCGCTGGCGGAAAGTCTGGGCGGGGTGGAGTCGCTCATCGAGCATCCGGCTTTGATGACCCACGCCTCCGTTCCCAGAGAGGTGCGGGAGGAAAAAGGGATTTCCGATTCGTTAATTCGGATTTCGGTCGGCATCGAGGATGGCGCGGACTTAGTCGCCGATTTGGAGCAGGCGCTCGGTTAAAACTTGGCTTTAGGCCCGGCGTATAATAAGCTGGGAATGGACTTTTGGCGGCCGTCGCCAATGGAACCGGGCCGTCAAAAGCTGGATTTTAGGTTTAAACGTGGGAGTTCTTCTTTGAGATGATATGAATAGACGAAAATCCATAGCGTTAATCTTTCTGGTCGCTTTCTTGGGGGCGGTTTTTGGTTCTCTTTTTACGTTTGCCTTGTTGAAACCCGAAGGAGGCGGCCGGTATGACGCCTTGCCGTCTGCCGCCGGCAAGGCGCAACTTTTCCTGGCCAGCGACGAAGAGCCGTTCCAAAAGGATGTTCCGGAATCCCGCCGCAACGCCATCGTGCGGGCGGCCGAGAAGGTGGGGCCGGCGGTGGTTTCGATTGCCGTCACCCAAACCCGGCTGGTGCGTTCCTCCCCTTACTTCAACCCGTTCGGGGCGGATGATTTTGACGACATTTGGGGCTTCTTTTTCCGCCCGCGGGAGTTCAAGCAGAGAGTACATTCCATCGGCTCCGGGGTCATCACCGACCCGGACGGCTACATTTTGACCAACCAGCATGTGGTGGAAGGGGCGGAGGAAATCCGGATAACCCTGCCTTCCGGAGAAGAATACATGGCCGGGGTGAGGGGGGAAGACCCGACTTCCGATTTGGCGGTTTTGAAAATAGGCGGGGAGAATTTGCCGACCGCCAAGTTAGGGAACTCGGACGAGCTGGTCATCGGGGAGTGGGCCATCGCCTTCGGCAACCCCTTCGGCTATCTTTTGGACGACCCCCATCCGACTGTGACCGCCGGGGTTATATCGGCTTTGGGACGGGATTTCAAGCGCCCCATTGGGCAGGGGAGCCGGGTTTACCGCAAGATGATTCAGACCGATGCCGCCATCAACCCGGGGAATTCGGGCGGGCCTTTAGTGAACGCCGACGGGGAGGTCATCGGCATTAACACCTTCATTTTCACCTCCAGCCGGGGTTCGGAAGGAGTTGGCTTTGCCATCCCGGTCAACCGGGCCCGCCGTGTGATGGAGGATTTAATCGCCTACGGGGAAACCGTCCCCCCCTGGGTCGGGCTTGACGTGCAGAGTTTGACCCCCCTTCTGGCGCAGAGCCTGAATATCGACCAAAAGGAGGGAGCTTTGGTGTCGGGCGTGGAGAAAAATTCGCCCGCGGCTCGGGCGGGGCTTATGCGGGGAGACGTTATCACGGAAGTGGAGGGGAAAAAAATCGCCAGCGCCGGCGACTGGGAGGATTTTTTGTGGGATGTGCGCAGCGGCCGAAGCTTCGGGGTCCTGTTTGCCCGCAAGAACGAGCTGCGCAAGGCGGTTTTGACCGCCCAGCTGGCGGCGGCCGGGCGCCGCGGGCCGGAGGGAAAGCTGGGGATTTACGTTGCCGACCTGATGCCGGAGGAGGCGGAGCGCTTGGGAATTGAGCCGGGGCGGGGGGTGGTGGTGTCCGAAGTGAAGCCCAACTCGACCGCGGGGCTCATCGGGGTGGAGCAGGGGGACGTGATTTTGGAGGTTAACAAAACGGAGGTTTCCTCGGCCTTGGAATATGAACGGGTGATGAAGCGGCTGAAAAAGGGGCAAAAAGTGGTCTTGTTGCTGGCGCGCCGAGGGGAATTGTTTTACGTGACGACGCAGGTTTGAAGGTCTTAAAAAAGAGCATCCAAACTGCAAATAAAGTGGTTTTGACTGCGTCCCAATCTCTTGCCGAAAAGGAGCGGGTGGTTCTGCCGGTCCGGGGGATGACCTGCGCTTCCTGCGTCCGCTCCGTCGAACAGGGGCTTGCCAAAACCCCCGGCGTTTTGCGGGCCGAGGTGAGCCTGGTTTCCGAAACGGCGGCGGTGGAAATCGACAAGACTAAAACCAACCCGGCCGCCCTTTCCGAAGCGGTAAGAAATTCCGGCTACGAGGTGCCGGCCCGGCGGGGGGTTATCCGCTTCTCCAACGGGATTCCGCCGGATGCCGAAAAGAGAATCGTTTCTCTCTGGGGAGTTTTGGGGACCAAAATTCGGGATTCCCGCATCGAAGTTTCCTATTTGCCGGAGTTAGTCAGCCTGAATGAAGTTTCCTCCCTCCTGCAGTCCGCCGGGGCGACGGTTGTAGCAACGGAAGAAATCGAAGAGAAAATTTCCGATGCCGGCTACCGGAAAGAAAAACTGAAACTTGGAGCCGTTCTGGCGGCTTCGGCGGTGGTTTTCGTTTTTGGAATGCTTCATTTCGACCCTGCACTTACTTTCTGGGTCAGCCTCCCCTTGGCCACCCTCATACAGTTCTGGGGTGGGGCGCAATTTTACCGCGGCGCCTGGGTGCAGCTTAAACACCGGCGCGGGGATATGAACACGCTGGTGGCTCTGGGAACAACGGTTGCCTACTTTTATTCGGTCTGGAACGGCGTTCGGTTCCTGCGCACCGGGAGCGCACCGGAATTTTACTTCGAAACTGCCGCTGTCATCATCGCCCTGGTTCTGCTCGGCCGATTTCTGGAATCTTCGGCGCGGCATCGGGGGCGGGCGGCCACCAAAGAGCTTTTAAGTTTGGCTCCGCAAAAGGCAAGGGTTTTGACACCCGACGGGCAGGAAAAGGAAGTGCCGACCGGGGCGCTTTTTCCGGGAGATTTTGTTTTGGTGCGGCCGGGTGAAAAAATTCCGGCCGATGGGGAGGTGCTGGAAGGGAGCTCCAGCGTGGACGAGGCCTTGGTTACCGGCGAGTCGGTGCCGGTTTCCAAGGGGCCGGGGGACTGGGTCATCGGCGGGAGCATCAACCGGGAGGGGGCCATTCGCCTGGCCGTGCGCCGGGCCGGAAAGCAGAGCTATCTGGCTACGCTGGCCTCGCTGGTGGAAGAGGCTCAAAGCTCCAAGCCGCCGGTGCAAAGATTGGTAGATAAGATTGCGGCCGTTTTCGTTCCGGTTGTTCTAGCCATCGCCCTTTTGACCTTTGTCGTCTGGGCCATCTTTGGGCCAAACATCAGCTTCGCGCTCAAGATGACCACGGCGGTTTTAATCATCGCCTGTCCCTGCGCGATGGGACTGGCGACGCCCATGGCTTTAATCGCCGGCGCGGGCCGGGCGGCCAAGAAAGGGATTTTGATAAAAGATGCTTTGGCTTTGGAAAAAGCAAGTAAACTCCAAATACTTGTTCTGGACAAGACCGGCACTTTGACTTCCGGTCAGCCAAAAGTCGAAAAATGGAAATTCAAAGGAGATAAAAAGGAAATCCTTTCCCTTTTGCTTTCGGTCGAGAAACTTTCCGAGCATCCATTTGCACTGCCGCTGGTGGAGTTTGCCAAAAAAGAGGGGGGGGCTGAAATTCCAATCGCCGATTTTCGTTCCTTTCCGGGCAAGGGGGTTGCCGCTTATGCCGGTGAAAAAAGAATTATGATTGGCACGCGCTTCTTTCTGGAAGAGAATCACGTCGCCGTGCAGACCGAATGGGACGAGGAGCACTCCCCCTTTTCGCAGGTGCATATGGCCGTCGGCAACCTGGAGGCAGCCCGCTTTTATGTGACCGATTCCCTGCGGCCGGAAGCCGTCGCGACGGTGGCGGAACTGAAAAAAATCGGGGTGGAGCCGTTTATGCTCTCCGGGGACTGGCGGGAGGCGACCGAATACGCCGCAAATCAGTTGCAAATCGAGCGCTCCCGCGGAGAGGTTCGCGGCGACCAGAAGGGAAACTGGATTCGGGAGTTGAAAAAAGAAGGGAGGTCGGTCGGAATGGTCGGCGACGGGGTCAACGATGCCGTGGCACTTTCGGAGGCGGACGTGGGCATCGCCGTGCGAAGAGGAAGTGATTTGACCCTCGAATCGGCGGATGTCGTTTTGTTGAACGAAAATTTGAAGTTGCTCCCCTACCTCATCCGGCTCTCGCGCCGGGTCCTCTCCACTATTCGCTGGAATTTAGTCTGGGCCTTCGGCTACAACATTCTGGGCATTCCCATTGCCGCCGGGGTTTTGTATCCGGCCTTTGGTTTGACCTTGAATCCGATGCTGGCGGCTTTAGCCATGGCCTTTTCCTCTCTTTTTGTGGTCACCAATTCGCTCCGGCTGCGGAAGTTTGAATAGGTGTTTTTGAAAATTTCCCTTAAATTCTTTTTCCAATGAAAAATCAGTTTAAAAAACATTTTTCACTGGAAGAAGCGGGCAAGCTTTTGCCCTCGCTGGCGAAAATATTTGAAGAGATTAACACCATTCAGGGGGAGCTGAATGCCCGCGGGGCGGAGGTGGCGGAGGTTCAGGATTCCGCCAAGACCAACGGCGGCGGTTCGAAGGCGGATTACCATTTCGCTCAAAACCTGAAAATTCAGAGGCTGCTGGGGCGGGTGGAAAAAATGGGGGTTTTGGTCAAGGATTTGGACCGGGGGCTGGTCGATTTTCCCCATCTGCGCGGGGGGCGGGAGGTTTTTTTGTGCTGGATGGTGGGGGAAAAAAAAATCGATTTCTGGCACGATTTGGGAGCGGGATTTGCGGGAAGGGAGCCGCTGTAAAGACAGGGATTAGTGATTAGCAAAAGCAAAGGCAAAGTTGGTGTGAATTTGGAAATTTGGGCGCAGGTAGAGCAGAATTTTTGAGGGGCTGCAAAATCAAAACAATTTTGCAGGTGTTTTTGTAGGCAGGGATGACCCCACCCTTGACCCCTCCCTTAATCCCTCCCCTCAAGGGGAGGGAATTAGAATAAATCAAGGAAAGGGAGGGGCAGGCCAGCGGCCTGTCCCTTGGCCTTTCCTTTTTGTTTCTTTTTCGTGCGACCCCTCGACTTCGCTCGGGGTAAACGGGTTTTAAAACAGCAGTGAAAGTGGGAGAACAGACCTATGATGGCCTTCTCCGTACGGCCTGCCTGTTTTTTTGTTCTGCCTTGCACGCGGCAAGCCCCGCGCCGGCGTTACTGGTCTATTGGCGCTTATCCCTTTCAAAGAGAAGCGCAGTCCGGATAAAAGGAAATCTGCTGTTCTTTCCCCCAGACCAATGGAGGAAATCAACCCCGGAAGGGGGGATCCGTATTCCTGGTCTTACCGGCTCCCTTGTCCTTTTGGGGTTCGGCTGTGGCACGCCAGCGGCGCCCAAACCGACCCGTTGCACAAATGCAGGGATCAGGGATTGGGGATTAGGGATTAGTGAAAATCCCAAAACCCTTCACACACGTCCCTCTACTAATAAAGGGACCTTTGGACAACTCGCTCAAAATCACTACCATTTTTGCAAAGCGGTTGGGGGAAAAGGGGTTGGAAGAGCGAAAATTCAGAAAATCGGAAAAATGGCTGATTTGGGCGGGAAAATAATTTTTGGGAATTTTGTAACGTGTTGGGAGTCAATAAAAAAAACGGGCAGGCACCCTCACGACTACGCTCAGGGCAAGCGGAGGCCTGCCCCTACAAAGACAAACATCACAGGCACGAAGCGTTTAACCTCCCCTTAATCCCCTCCTTCGTAAGGAGGGGATAGAAGATACGGGCGGGCAATTTTTGGGTAGTGCAAAAACGCTACGAACAAGGTAAAGGTGTTTGCGAAAATATCCGGTTAAGAAGCAGAACTATATCGGCGGCGGAAAATGAACCGTCGCAATTCAGGTCGGCGGTGCAGGGGGAAAGGGCCAGCGAATTATCGATGAAGGCCACATTAAGCAGGTTGGCCACATCGGCGATGGTTAAGGTGGAGTCGAAATTCAAATCGCCTTTGGGGACGGTCTTGGAGGCGAAAACATAAACAGAGCCGGGGTGCGTTCCTCGTATTCCGGGGGAATCCTCCGGAGCGCCAATTAGAATATCGGCCTTGCCGTTTCCGTCCAAGTCGCCCAGATCCGCTATTGAAGTGCCAAAAGAATCCCATTCACGAAGAGGGGTTTCTGTCTTATAGATAAGCGAACCGTCTGAACCGGAATAAACAAAAATGGCACCAACGGAGCCCAACCCCAAAATAAGATCGAATCCACCAGGGGCACCAACCATGAAGTCACGCAAACCGTCTCCATCTACATCTGATAATTCCTTTACAGACCATCCAAAATTGCTCATCGGGGCACTGCTTTTTGTTAGCAAGAGTTCTTCCGAAATGCTTGAATATGTCTTGGTGTAAGACGGCCTTGCAGGTATTCCAGACCATCCCAGAAAAGGGCCGCCTCCTATGAAATCGCTTTTACCGTCTTTGTCAAAATCCCCAACTTTGGATGCAGACCAACCGAGATAATCCTTTTGGCTGGTTCCATCTACCCGGCCGAGGGGTGTGCCATCGATTCCAGAGTAAACATAGACGGCGCCAAAGTCGCTTAGGTACGAACCAGACGATGCGTCGAAAAACGGAGCACCAAAAACGAAGTCCGCGTTTCCATCATCATTCACATCGCCTATTCCGGCCACCGATTTACCGAAATAATCGGAACTATTACCATTTATTTGATAGAGAATAGAATCATCGGCGACCGAGTATACAAAAACAGCGCCGGCTACCGGTACACCGATAACAAGATCTGGTCTTCCATCCCCATTCAGGTCGCCGATTTCTGCGATGGAGGTCAAATCAAAATTGGCGACGGGCAAATACACTTCGTAGAGAGGAGCTCCATCTGGGCCGGAGTAAAAGGAGATTCGGGGAGGCAGAAAACCCCCAGCTATTAGGTCGGAATTTCCATCCCCGTTCACATCGCTGACCCCGGCGATTGCCTGTCCAATGTAATCTCCGCTTATATTTCCGTTAATTTGGTAAAGAAAACTGCCCGTGCCTCCAGAATAAACGTAAACCGAACCGCGCGGGCCATCTTGATAAGGGCTGGCTCGCGGACAACCCACGGCAAAATCCATTTTTCCATCACCGTCAATGTCCCCTATTGCGGCAACATTTTCTCCAAAAGAAATATTGAGGGGAATATTGAGGGTTGTGCCTTGAACCCAGTAAAATTGCACCGGAGCGGTGCAGTCGGAGGCGAAGGCGGGAATAACAGCAAAGCAAAAAACAAAAATGGCCAAGAGCAATAGTCGAAACCTGGGCATTTATCCTCCTCTTTATTTATTATCGGATTTATTTTTCGTAAAATCAAGGAGTTAATGTTTTTGCTTGACTTTTTGACGGTTTTTGGGATTTTTGGCGGGTCGGAGGTGTCCGTATAAGTGCCGATTCGGGATTTCAAAGCCGGCGAAGAGGTTAGCGGTTTTTTCGCCGTGCGGAAAAAGGAACTGAAAGAATACGACAGCCGGTTTTTTTTGAAGCTGGAATTAGGCGACGCCTCCGGCCGGCTGGATGCCGTTATGTGGGAGGATGCCGCCATCACCAACAATCAGATAGAAGTGGGTTCGGTGGTCAAAGTCAAGGGGACGGTAACCATCTACCGGGACGATTTGCAAATAAACGTCCGGAACATCCGAGCCGCCAAGCCGGAGGAGTTTTCGTTGGACGAGATTCTGCCCCGCTCCAAGTTTTCCAAAGAGGAACTGGAGAAACGATTTGTCGAGGAAGTCGGGCGCATCAAAAACCTTCATTTGAAGAAGCTTCTCGAATTGTTTATGACCGACCGGAAAATCTTTGACGCTTACCTTGTCGCACCGGCGGGGAAGCTGTGGCACCACAATTATATAGGGGGGTTGGCGGAGCATTCGTTGCAGATGGCGGAGATTGCCCGGAAAGTGGCGCCGTTTTATTCCCTCGTTGACGTCGAACTTTTAGTCACCGGGGCGCTTTTGCACGATTGCGGCAAGGTGTGGCAATATCAGGCCGTCGGGTTTTTTGACTACACCACCGAAGGGCGGCTGGTCGGCCACATCAACTCCGGCGACCATTACGTTGCCTCGCTGACGGAGAAAATCGAGAACTTCCCGACCGAACTGGCCGTGCGGCTCCGGCACCTGATTTTATCCCATCAGGGGACCGCCGAGCAGGGGTCCCCCATCGTGCCGCAGACGCCGGAGGGGTTCGTCCTCTATTCCATCGACGAACTGGACTCCAAAATGGGGGCTTTGGCCCGGATTTGGGAGAAAGAAAAAAAGGCCGGATGGAGTGAGTATATTAACCTAATCGGCCGATATATTTATTGGGGTGAAAACCGCATACAAACATAGTCCCTATGGGACAGGAGAGAGCGGAATGGGATTTTTCGATTTAATATCGAACGACATCGGGATTGACCTCGGAACCGCCAACACGCTGGTATTCGTGCGCGGAGTCGGCATCGTTTTGAACGAGCCCTCGGTGGTGGCGGTGGACACCTCCAACAAGAAAGTTTTGGCCATCGGGGCCTCGGCCAAGGAGATGGTGGGGCGCACGCCGGGGGAGATTTCCGCCATCCGGCCGTTGAAGGACGGCGTCATCGCCGATTTCGAAATCACCGAGCGGCTGTTGTCCGATTTCATCAAACGGGTGGTGCGGCACAAGTATTTGATGAAGCCGCGCATCGTCATCTCGGTCCCTTCCGGCATCACCGAAGTGGAAAAGCGGGCCGTGCGGGATTCGGCCGAAAACGCCGGGGCGCGGGAAGTCTATTTAATCCAGGAGCCGATGGCGGCCGCCATCGGGGTCGGGCTGCCGGTCGACCGTCCGACCGGCTCGATGATTATCGACATCGGCGGCGGGACTTCCGAAATCGCTGTCATCGCCTTAAACGGCATCGTCAACAACACCTCCATCCGCATCGCCGGGGACGAACTGGACGAGGCCATCGTATTGTATTTGAAGAAAAATTACAACCTGCTCATCGGCGCGCTGACGGCGGAGGAGATTAAAATCAAAATCGGCTCGGCCTTCCCGCTCGAAAAGGAAGAATCGATGGAAATCAAGGGGCGTGACCTGGTGGCCGGAGTCCCCAAAACCCTGAAAATCTCCTCCGTTCAAATCCGGGAAGCGCTTTCCGAGCCGATAAACGCCATCATTGAGGCGGTCCGGCAGGCGCTCGAACGCACCCCGCCGGAGCTGGCCGCTGACATTTTGGACCGGGGCATCATTTTGACCGGCGGCGGAGCGCTTTTGCGCGGACTGGACAAGCGCCTGCGGCAGGAAACCAACCTGCCGGTGAACGTGGCGGAAGACCCCCTGACCTGCGTGGTGCGGGGAACCGGCAAGGTTTTGGAAAATATGGCCCAATACTCCAAGGTATTGATAAAAAGCCGGCGCGATTAGTTTTTTGTTTGTATCATCATAGGACGTGGCGCCGCTTCTATTAATCAAGAATCTAAAAAAAAGCTACCCTCCCCTACGCACGGTTTTTGAGAAGGCCGCCCTTTCGGTGGAGCCGGGGGAGCTGGTCGTGGTTTGCGGCCCTTCCGGGGCCGGCAAAACCACGCTCTTGGACCTCATTTATTTGTCCGAACGGCCGGAAGGGGGGGAGCTGTTTTTGGAAGGAAAGCCGGCCCCCTGGAACCAGCCGAGGGCCTTTCGTCACTGGCGGCGGAAAATCGGCTACATCTTTCAGGACCAGAAGCTTTTTTTCGACCGGACGGTGTTCGAAAACGTGGCCCTCCCCTTTTTTTTCGATTCCCATCAGCCCCCCCAATTGAAGCAGGAGGTTGAAAAGTGGCTTTCTGCGGTCGGTCTTTTCGGGCAGAAGGAAAAAAGTCCCGGGGAGCTTTCGCTGGGGGAACGGACCCTGGTTGCCTTTTGCCGCGCCCTGATTACCGCTCCGCCTCTTCTTTTGGCGGATGACCCCCTTTCCAATTTGGACCCCGTCCGGGCTGAAGTGGCCCTGCAGCTTTTGGTAAAGGAAGCGGAGGGGGGCCGGAGCATCGTTTTGACCTCGGCCACCGGGAGCGTGAACGCCGCGCGGGCGAAATTTTATTTCATCGACCGGGGGCAACTCGTGGCCGAGCCGCAAAAGGGGGGAACGTAGGATGCGGTCCGGTTTTTTCTTCAAGGAATCGCTGCGGGGAATAAAACGGGAAAAGGGAAACACCCTTTTGTCCCTGCTTTCCCTTTTGATGGCCTTCCTGCTTCTGGATTTGTACTTCGTGGGGGCCTACAATTTGAGTTTTTTTTCGGAACGGCTGCAAAAGGGGCTGGTTTTGCAGGCTTTTCTGGAGGAGGGGCTAACCGATTCCGACCGGGACGTTTTGCAGATACGCATCGGCTCCTTGGCCGGTGTGGCCGCTGTGGAATACCAATCGGCCGATTCGGCCCTGGCGGAGCTGGAGCGGGATTTGGGGGAATCGATTGCCGGGGAGCTTTCCGCCAACCCCCTGCCGGCTTCCTTTACCGTCGAACCGATGGGGGAGAGGAAAAACCCGGAAGGGCTGGCGGAACTGGCGGAGGTATTGAAGGCCTTGCCGGGGGTCGAGGAGGTTTTATACCCGGAAAGCTGGGCGGCCGATTTGGAAAACGCCTTTGCCAAAACGGAACGATTGGGGATGTGGCTTTTTTTCGCCTTGAGCGCCGGAGTGGTGCTTTTGACCGCCAACACCATCCGGCTCGTATTGAAATCGCGGGCCCAAGCCGTGGCCCTTTTTGCCCTCTTGGGGGCTTCCAAAGCTTTCCTGACCATACCCTACTACCTGGAGGGGATATTTTTGGCCCTTGTTTCCGCCCTTTTTGCCTGGCTGGGGGTGGCCTGGCTGATTTTAGGCGTAATCCGTTCCACCCTGCCCCTTTCCCTCTTTCCCTTCACGGTCGGGCTTTTGATTCTGGGATTCGCGCTTATTCTTGGGCTGGCCGGCAGCTTTCTGGGTATCAAAAAGGAGTTGAAGGTATGAAACGGGGGTGGTCGATGGCCGTCGCGCTGACACTGCTGTTTTGTGCCCCTCTGCGGGCGCAAGAGAGCGATTTCGATTCAGCGCGGGCGCCAATGGATGCCGCCGATGCGTCGGAGGACTTGAAGAAAATCCGCCAGGAACTGGATGCCGAACGAAAGAAGCTGGCGGAGGTGGAGCGGCAGGAGAAGTCGGTTTCCCGTCAGCTCGAGAACCTGGGGGCCAACATCGCCTTGACCGAAAAATACCTGAAGCGGCTGGCCCGAAAGAAGCGGGAGGTCGAGAAAAGGCACGAGCTGACCGCGGCCACCCTCGATATGTCGGAAGTGGTCTACGAAAAGAAAAAGGAACGGCTGGGGGTACGGCTGAAGTACTTTTACGTCGCCAACCAGAAGGCGAAATCGGAAATTTTGCTGGCGGCCGCCCTTCCGCAGGTGATGCTGGAGCGGTTTTTCGACTTCCGGAGAATTCTTTCACAGGAGAAAAAAGAGTTGGCGCTGGTCCAGAATCAGAAGGAGTATCTGGCGGCGCAGAAGGAAAAATTGGAAAAGCAGGCGGCCACCCTGCGGGCCATCGAACGGGAGAGAAAAAAAGAGGAGAGCCGTCTTCTGGCCGCGAAGGAGCGGCGGCAGGAGCTTTTGTCCGGGCTGCGAGTTCAGAAGCAGGGGCATCTGGCCTCCATCGAGCGCTTGAAACAGTCGGCGGCGGAGCTGGCACGGATTATCGCCGAGCTGGAAAAGAAGCGGAAAACCCGCCCCACCACCATACCGGCGGGGGGGAATTTTGCCGATTTTAGAGGGGAGCTCTCCTGGCCCGTTTCGGGCCGGGTGATTTCCCGTTTCGGCACCCATAAAGACCCGGTAACCAAGGTGAATTCATTTCAACCAGGGGTGGATATCGATGCTTCCGCCGGGGAGCAGGTGCGGGCGGTGGCGGCCGGCTCGGTGGCCTATTCCGGTTTTCTGCGCGGCTACGGGAAGTTTTTGATTCTGTCCCACGGCGGCGGGTATTATACTCTCTATGCCCGGCTGGAAGACGTTTTCGTCGATACCGGCAGTCCCGTGGGGGCCGGAGACGTTTTGGGCACCGTTTCGGCGGAAGCCTCCGCTTTGGGAAGCGGGTTTCATTTCGAGGTGCGCAAGGGGAAAACCCAGGAAGACCCGGAAGGGTGGCTGCGATAACATTTTTTGCTGACGTTTTAGGCCAGGAAGCGGTAAAGGCCGGTCTCGAACGGGCCTTGGAGGCCGGGCGGCTGCCGCACGGGGTTTTGTTTTACGGCCCCAAAGGGACCGGCAAATTTGCCGCCGCCCACTCGCTGGCCAAGGTTATTTTATGCGAAAAGAAAAGCGGCTGCGGGGATTGCGCCGGCTGCAAGAAGACGGCGGCAATGTCTCATCCCGACCTTTTAATCACCATCCCTCTACCTTCGGCGGGGTCTCCCCCGGAAAAGAAGAAAGAGGAGGCACGTCAGGCGGTTTACACCGATTTTCTGGAGAAAAAAAGGAAAAATCCGTACAATCCGGTCTGGAAGGAGAACGCCGATTTTATCACGGTTTCCGACCTGCAGAATTTGCAGGAACGGCTTTCACGGAAGCCGATGGAAGCGGACTGGCGGGTGGCCATTCTTGTAGAAGCCGACCGGCTGCAGCTGCCGCAGGGAGCCAACAAGCTTTTGAAAACCTTGGAAGAGCCGCATAAAAATACTTTGATTATCCTTATCGCCGAGCGGCCTAAAAATCTTTTGCCGACCATCCTTTCCCGAACGCAGAAGTTTTTCTTTCCGCCATTGTCCAGTGAGCGGGCGGCCGGTTTTGCCGCAAAGGAGTTCGGGCTTTCGAAAAAAGCGGCCGGGGAGTTGGCGGCGATGGCATCGGGCAGTATAGCCAAGCTCTATTTTTTGCAGAAAGAGGAGGAACTGGAACGGCGCCAACAGGCCTGGGAGGTCTTGAAACTGACTTTATCGGGGCAGGAAGCGCCCCTGTTTTTGGCGCTCAAGATGGCCGCCGATACCCGCAAAAAAGAGGAGGTGCTCTCCTTTTTAAGCTGGCTGGAGGTTTTTTTGTGGGAGTTTTTCTGCCTGTCCGAACTGAAACAGCCGGAACGGGTGGCCAGCGCGGATTTGAGGCCGGAATTTGAAAAAGCCGCATTGGCCTCAAAAACCTCCTTCCCTTATCTTGCCGCCCTGCACGAGGTCGGCAAGACCCGCGTGGATTTGGAGCGGAACGTCAATTTCCGACTGGCGCTGTTCTGGCTTTTTGCGCGGATTTTGCGGGCGAAACCCAGCCAACTTCTAAAGCCGCCAATTACGCAGGTTAGATAAAACTTAACCTGCGCCACCGGCTTTCGGTAATAAGCGTTTATTTGGGTCTTCTACTTTTTGACTTTTCCCCTTGGGGCGGTCATATTTAAGCCGAAGGGAGAATTTTAACCGGTTTTCGGTATGAGCGAGTATTGGGTCTTGGAGTTCAGGGGGGCGCGCTACGACAAGTTTTTCAACCCCCAGCGGGTTCCCCTCCGCCCCTCCGAGTTCGCCGTCGTTCAGGCGGAAAAAGGGGAGGATATGGGTCGGCTTTT
The DNA here is from genome assembly GCA_022614805.1 of Candidatus Zixiibacteriota bacterium. Classification (GTDB taxonomy): domain Bacteria; phylum Zixibacteria; class MSB-5A5; order DSPP01; family DSPP01; genus DSPP01. The sequence goes on from JAKEHY010000038.1 coordinate 20,817, forward strand.
GCGGGTGATTTACTCCGACCGGGAATACGAGAAGGAGGAGGACGTTTTTAACATCCTTCGACCAGCCGCGCCGGAGGATTTGAACCAGTACAAACAGAACCGGGAAAAAGAAAAGCAGGCGCTCTCGGAATGCCGCAAGCTGGTGGAAACGCGCGGGCTGCCAATGCGGATGGTGGATGCGGAGGTGCAGTTTGACGGCAGCAAGACCATATTTTTCTTCAGCGCGGAAAAACGGGTCGATTTCCGGGAACTGGTGCGGGAGTTGGCCGGTTTGTATAAAAGCCGAATCGAGATGCGCCAGATTGGGGCGCGGGAGGAGGCGCGTCGGCTGGGGGGTTACGGCCGCTGCGGACTGAAGCAGTGCTGCACCACTTTTATCAAGGACTTCCGGCCGATTTCCACCCAGTTCGCCCGGGACCAGGGGCTGGCCTTAAACCCGCAGAAAATCACCGGCAACTGCGGGCGGCTTTTGTGCTGTTTGTTGTACGAGCAGGAAGACTACGCCCGGGCCATCGCCCAGTTTCCCAAAGTCGGCAGCCGCTTTGCCACGGTGCGGGGGGAAGGGGAAGTGGTAAAGCTGAACGTGGTGAAGGAGTTTATGTCCGTTAAGCATTCGGACGGGTTTGAGGAAAAAGTGAGCCTGCACGAGTTTCGCAAAACCAAACGCTGCGGGGATTGCGACTGCGGGCGGAAGAAGGAAGTGTCCTGATGCAGAAACCGCTGTTTGTCACCACCCCGATATATTACGTCAACGACCGGCCGCACGTGGGGCACGCCTATACCTCCCTGGCGGCGGACGTTTTGACCCGTTTCTGGCGGCAGCGGGAGCGGAAGGTCTTTTTCCTCACCGGCACGGACGAGCACGGCACCAAAATTGCCCAGAGCGCCAAGGCGGCGGGCCAAACGCCCCAGGCTTTTGTGGACGAAGTTTCGGCGGAGTTCAGAAAAGTCTGGGATGGGATGAAAGTCGAGTACGATTATTTCATCCGCACCACGGAAGAGCGGCACGTCAATACCGTCAAGAATTTTTTATCCCGGTTAAAAAAAGCCAGGACGCCGGACGGGAAGGAAGCGATTTACTCCGGGGTTTATAAGGGGTTGTACTGCACCGGCTGCGAAAAGTTCGTCACCGAGAAGGATTTGGAGAACGGGCTTTGCATCTACCACCGCATCCCGCCGGAAACCGTTGAAGAGAAAAACTACTTTTTCCGGCTCACCTCCTACCTGCCCCAGGTGGAGAGATTGATTTACGAGGATAAAATCAAAATCGAGCCCTTGGAGCGGAAGAAGGAAACTTTGGGCCTTTTTAAAGTCGGGCTGGAGGACTTTTCCATTTCCCGCGAACGGGAAAGCTGGGGGGTGCCCCTTCCCTTTGACCCGGAGCAGACCACTTACGTGTGGGTGGATGCTTTAATCAACTACGTTACCGCCTCCGGTTTTAGCACGGACGCCAACAATTTCGATTTCTGGTGGGGGAAAGGGGAGATTTTGCATCTGATGGCGAAGGATATTTTGAAGTTTCACTGCATTTTCTGGCCGGCGCTGCTTCTGGCTGCCGGTGTCAAACCGCCGGATAGGATTTTCGTCCATGGCTTTTTCTCCGTCAACGGGCAGAAGATGTCCAAATCGCTGGGGAACGTCGTTGACCCGCTTTATTTAGCCTCCGAATACGGCGTGGATGCCGCGCGGTATTTACTGCTCACCCCTTTCGGCTTCGGCCAGGACGGCGATTTGCGGGTGGACCGGTTTGCCGCCCGCTACAATGCCGATTTGGCCAACGATTTGGGGAATCTGGCCAGCCGGGCTATCAAGATGGTGGAAGTGAACTTCGGTGGGAGTGTCCCCGCCGCCAAAAGTCCGGATGAAGCGGCTTTGGAAATGGCCAATGAAGTGGAAAAAGCCGAAAAAAAAACAGCCGAGCTTTTCGAGCGGGTCGCTTTAACCGAGGCGGCGGATGAAATCGGACAGTTGGTGAAAAAAGCAAACCGGTTTTTCGACGCGCAGGCCCCTTGGAATCTGGCCAAGGAGAAAAAGACCGAACAGTTGGGGACGGTTTTGTTTTACACATTGGAGACCCTGCGGCACCTGGCGTTGCTTTATTATCCCTTTATGCCCGAAAAGTCGCAAAAACTTTTGGCCTATCTGGGAGAGAATGTGGAAAAAGACCCGGAGGCCCTGGGGCGTTTTCAATGGGGACGCTTGAAGCCCGGAAGCAAGGTTTCCCATCCGGAGCCGCTTTTTCCGCGTTTGGAAAAGGATAAAACTTCATCGGAAGCGCCGGAGGCTGGTGTTGCCTTGCAAGAGGACGGCCTCGTCACCATTCAGGACTTCGCCCGCTTGAAACTTCGGGTGGCCGTCGTGGAGCAGGCGGAGCGGGTGGAAAAATCGGACAAACTTTTGCGTTTGCAGGTAAATTTGGGAGGGGAAAGCCGCCAAATCGTGGCCGGGATTGCCCAGCATTACCAGCCGGAGAGTCTCGTCGGAAAGAAAATCGTGATGGTGGCCAATTTGAAGCCGGCCACAATCTTTGGCGTGGAGTCGCGTGGGATGCTTTTGGCCGCGAAAAAAGAGGGAAAACTGGTAATCGTCACCCCCGACGGGGATATTTCCGCGGGGGCGGAGATTTCATAAAGGAGAGAAAATGACTTTTGTCGATGCCATTCCGGCTGGAAGATTAAAGGCTCATTCGCGATTGTATGATTCGTTTTTGATTTTGGGCGGGAGTTTTTTGATGGCGCTTTCGGCGCAAATTGCCATTCCTCTCCCCTTTTCCCCGGTACCGATTACCGGACAAACCTTCGCCGTTCTGGTGGTCGGGATGCTTTTGGGGCGCTGGCGCGGGACGGCGGCGGTGCTCGCTTATCTGACAGAAGGTATTTTAGGATTGCCGGTTTTTGCAGGGGGAGTGGCGGGTATTGCGAAAATTTTGGGGCCGACGGGCGGTTACCTCGTCAGTTTTCTCCCGGCCGCTTATTTAGCCGGTTATCTGGCGGAAAAGGGCTGGGATAGAAAAATTTCGACTACTTTTCTGGCAATGACACTGGGAAACGTCATCATTTTCGGATTTGGCGCACTCTGGCTGGCGCGGTTTGTCGGACTCGACCAAGCCTTAAGTTTGGGGGTTCTACCCTTTCTTGCGGGCGACGCGGTCAAAATCGGACTGGCGACCCTTGTTTTGCCGGGGGCTTGGAAACTTTTAGGCGATAAGAAATAATTGTCAGCTTTCTCCGATGGTAGCCGACACTTTAGTTGGGTGAATGGACCCTCGACTAAAGTCGAGGCTACCGAGTGTCCATAATTGCAATGGTTGATACTCACGCTCATCTGACCTTTCCTGATTTTCAGGCCGACCTTTCGGAAACTATCGCCCGGGCAAAAGCGGCGGGGGTGGATAAAATCATCAACATCGGCACGGATAGCGAGCATAACGCCAAGGCCATCGAACTAACGAAAAAATATGACGGGCTTTTTGCCGCGGCCGGGCTGCACCCTCACGAAGCCCAACATTTTTCGGATGAACTGCTTCAAAAAATGGAAGAATTTGCTCGACACCCGAAAGTGGTTGCCATCGGGGAAACCGGACTGGATTTCTATCGCAACTATGCTCCAGCAGAATCGCAGTATCGGGCGTTCGAGGCGCAGGTGGAGCTGGCTCGAAAGACGGGAAAAACGCTGGTTATGCATATTCGGGCGGCCTTCAAAGAGAGCTGGGGGGTTTTGGAAAAAGCGGATTTGGGAGAGGAAAAAGTCGTTCTGCATTGCTTTGGCGAAGGGATTGAGGAGGCAAAGAAGGCCATCGAGAAACGCTACTTTCTTTCCTTCAACGGTACGCTCACTTTTCCGAAATCGACTTTGCCGGAGGTGGTAAAAATTCTGCCTCTCGATTTGATTTTGACGGAGACGGATTGCCCCTACCTTGCACCGGTGCCGCACCGGGGTAAGAGGAACGAGCCAGCCTATATCCCCGTGGTGGTTGAAAAACTGGCGGCAGTATTGGGCCGTTCCAAAGAAGAGCTGGCGGAGGTCACGGCCACCAACGCCGCCCGCGCTTTTGGCATCTGAATGCCAAAAAAATCGTTAGGGCAGAATTTTTTAATCAATAAGACCATACAGAAAAAGATTGTCTCCTTTTTAGACCTGTCGCCGTCCGATTTTGTTTTGGAAATCGGCGCCGGAAGGGGGGCTTTGACCGTTTTTCTGGCCGAAAGCGGGGCGCGCCTCTGGGCGGTGGAGGTTGACAGAAAGATTCTGCTGGAGCTGGAGTCAAAACTGGCCGGTTTTCCCAACGCTCAAATTCTTTCCCAAGAAATTCAGACCGTTTGGCTGAAGAGTTTGGAAGCTTCGGGAAAATTTAAGATTGTCGGGAACATCCCCTATCATTTGACCAGCCCGATTCTGGACTGGCTGGCGGTGCAAAAAGAAAGAGTCGAACGGGCCGCGATTATGGTTCAGCGGGAAGTGGCCCGTCGCTTTCTGGCCGGGCCGAAGACGGCCGAGTACTCGCCCCTTACGCTTTTCGTTCGCTTTCATTTTGAAGTGGAAAAGCTTCTGGATGTGGGGCCGGGGAATTTTTATCCGAGGCCAAAGGTGAACTCGACGGTAGTCAAGCTTACTCCCCATCTGCAAACTCCGTGGGGCGTGGAGGATTCCGAAAAATTCTTTGAGGTCGTCAAAAAAGCCTTTTTACACCGGCGGAAGACGCTTGTAAACTCTTTGGTCTTGGAAAAAGTTGAATCAGCGGAAAAACTGGAAGGGATTTTTAAGGAGCTGCGAATCCTGGCTAAGGCCCGGCCGGAGGATTTGGGTTTTGAGGATTTTGCCCGACTGGCGAACCGGCTTTTGATTTCCCGCTGAATTTTTTCACCCACAGCCGGCAGGCTTGACTGCCCAAAAAGCCCCCCAACGTGTCGGCTATCCAGTCATAGACCTCCATTGTCCGTCCCGGAACGTAGAACTGATGGATTTCGTCCGTGGCGCCGTAAAAGCTGGCGAAAAGAACGGCCCAGAGATACGGGTTATTCCAGCCCAGTTGAACAAAAAGACGCGCGAATAGAAACCCGAAAAGGCCGTATTCCCCCAAATGAATCAGTTTATCGCCGAGCGCGAACCGCAGAGACGGCAGGGAAGCGCTTTCTATGGAGGAAAGAACGAAAATCAGAAGTGCGTAGCCAATGGGGGGGAACCAAAACGAAAGCTGTTTTTTCACCGGCGAGAATATAAGGGGAATCAGTGGGAAAATTTCAAAAAACGGGCACTATTATATATAGCGCCCGTACCTTTCCTCTGCATAATTTTGGCGCTTGACAGGCGGGCGGGGCGGGGTAATATCCATAAGATGTTAAAGAAAGTTATACCGATACTGATTTTGGCTTTTGGGCTCCTTTTTGTTTTGATATACGTCCAGAGCACAAAAAACTCGAACAATAAAGGGATTTTGAGTGGGTCGGGGACCATCGAGGCGACCGAGGTGGAAATTTCCTCCAAGCTGGCGGGGCGGATTGAGGTAATCACCAAAGAGGAAGGGGATTCGGTGGAAAAAGGGGAGCTTTTGGCGGAGCTGGAGCATAAGGAGCTGGCGGCCCAGTTGAAGGTGGCCGAAGCGACCATAAAAGTGACCGAGGCGCAGATTGCGCAGGCGAAAACCAACCTGAAAAACCTGGAAGACAACTTGAAGCGTGTTGAGGCGCTTTTCAAATCCGGCTCGGCCACCCAGCAGCAGCTGGAAGACATCCAGACCAAGACCGAAGCCGGGCGGGAGCAATTGCGCAGCCTGGAGTTTTCCCGCCAGCAGGCAGCGGCCCAGAAAAACTACATCCAGGCCCAGGTGGACAACGCCCGGATTTTTGCGCCGATGGCCGGGAGAATCATCAAGAAAACAGCTGAAGCGGGAGAGACGGTTTTCCCCGGCTCGCCGATTTTGACTCTGGCAGACCTGTCGCAAGTGACTCTGAAAATTTACTTAAAAGAGACTGAAGTGGGGCGGGTGCAGCTGGGACAGCCAGCCCGGGTGCGTGTGGATGCTTATCCGGATACGGCTTTCGACGGGCGGGTATCTTTTATTTCCCCGATGGCAGAATTTACCCCTAAGAACATCCAGACCAAAGATGAACGGGTGAAGCTGGTTTTTGGGGTCAAGATTACCATTCCCAACCGGGAGGAAAGCCTCAAGCCGGGGCAGCCGGCGGATGGGGAGATTTTGATTGCCCCGACGAATTAATGCCTTCCGCAATTGTTCTTAAAGGGTTAGTCAAAGAGTTTTCCGGAATCAGGGCCGTTGACGGCCTTTCTTTTTCCGTTGAGCGGGGGGAGATTTTCGGGCTGGTCGGGCCGGACGGAGCGGGAAAAACTACGACTATAAGAATGTTGGTCGGCGTTCTGTTGCCCACCTCCGGCACGGCGGAGGTGGCCGGATTCGACGTCGTCCGTCAGCCGGAGGAGATAAAAAAACGGATCGGCTATATGTCCCAGAAGTTTTCCCTGTACGGGGAGCTTTCCGTGCAGGAGAATTTGGATTTTTTTGCCGACATTTATCTCGTTTCCGGCCGGGAAAAAGAGGCGCGGCAGAAGCGGCTTTTGCACTTCTCCAAGCTGGGGCCCTTCGTCGGCCGCCAGGCGCGCCACCTTTCGGGCGGGATGAAGCAGAAACTGGGGCTTTCCTGCGCTTTGATTCACACCCCGGAGATTTTGTTTCTGGACGAGCCGACCACCGGCGTGGACCCGGTTTCCCGGCGGGAACTGTGGGAAATCGTGTACGATTTGCTGGAGGAAAACGTCACCATTTTCGTTTCCACCCCCTATATGGACGAGGCCGAGCGCTGCTCGCGGGTGGCTTTCATCCACAAGGGGAAAATTCTGGCCTTAGATGACCCCAAGCAGCTGAAGACGACCAGCGGGCGGGAGGTTTTCGAGGTAAAAGTTAAAAACCCCCGGCAGTGGCGGGAAAGCCTGGAGGGCTTGCCCGGGCTTCTCGAAGTGGAGATTTTCGGGGACAAGCTGCACCTGTCGTTTCCAAAAGGAGGAATGGAGGAAACTGCGCTGAAAGAGCTCTTGGCCCGGCCGGGAGGGGCGGTGGAATCGATTCGAAAAATTGTCCCCTCGCTGGAGGACTTGTTTATTTCCCTGGTTAAAGGCCAGCCCTCGGGCGGCTGAAATTGGTCGTTTTTGGGGTGAAAAAACAAAAATTGGTTGAGCGCCTGGAGATATAAATGACCGAGCTCCCCAATCTATTGATAAACAAACGGTTGTACGACCCGTTTGATTGCTTGGGGTGGCACACCCTTTGATTATGGTTTCAGCGGACCGGAGAAAATCTTAGCCATTTTATGGGGATAACGATTGAAGCCCGGAATTTAGTGCGTCGGTTTGGGGTTTTTACCGCCGTGGACGGGGTCTCTTTTGCCGTTCAGGAGGGGGAAATATTTGGCTTTTTGGGGCCGAACGGAGCGGGGAAATCGACCACCATAAAGATGCTCTGCGGGATTCTGGCCCCCACCTCCGGGGAGCTTTGGGTGGGGGGCGTGGACGTCCGAACCTATCCCGAAGAAGCCAAGCACCGGATTGGATATATGTCCCAGAAATTTTCGCTTTACGAGGATTTGACGGTCTGGGAGAACATCGAGTTTTACGCCGGGATTTACCGGTTGCCCAAAGAATCAAAAGGGGGGTGGATGGAGAAGATGCTCGCGCTCTCCGGGCTTGAGGAGGAGAAACATCGATTAGCGGGAGATTTGCCGGGGGGGTACAAGCAGCGGCTGGCTCTGGGGTGCGCCCTTTTGCACGACCCACCCATCATCTTTCTGGACGAGCCGACCGCCGGGGTGGACCCGATTTCCCGCCGGAACTTCTGGGAGCTTATCGCCCAAATGGCCGGGAAGGGAAAAACGATTTTCGTCACCACCCATTATATGGACGAAGCCGAGCATTGCGACCGGCTGGCCTTGATTAACAACGGGAAAATCGTCGCCGCCGGCACGCCCACGCAGTTGAAAGAGCGGCAAACCGGCGTTTTGCTGGAGGTGGCCACGCTCCAACCGATTCGCGCATTTGCCCTGGTGCGCCGGGAGCTGCCAGAGACCAATCCGGCCCTCTTCGGCTCCCTTTTGCACGTTTCCCTTTCCGACCGGGCGGCGATGGAAGAAAGGCTTCTCGAGCTTTTCAAAAATGAAAATATCACCGTTGACTCAATGTCAGCCATCTCCTTTTCGCTCGAAGATGTTTTTTGTCAGGTCATGGGGCCGGGCGGGACGGTCGGCGTATGAGGCGGCAAAGGATTTTGGCGCTCGTCAAAAAGGAATTTATCACCGTCCGGCGGGATTTTTCGTTTGCCTTGAACATTTTTATTTTGCCTTTGATTATGCTGGTCATTTACGGCTACGGGATCCGCTTCGACATCCAATACCTGCCGACCGTGGTGTGGGATTTGAGCCAGACCCCCCAGAGCCGGGACCTCGTGGAAAAATTTTTCGCTTCGGGCTATTTCCGCGCGGCCGGGATGGTCGACGGGTACGGCCAAATCGAAGAGAGGTTCGACAAAGGAAAAGCCAAGCTGGCCCTGGTCTTTCCTACGGAGTTCGGTTCGAGGCTGGCGCGCGGGGAAAAGACGGCGGTGCAGATTCTGGTGGACGGCTCGGATAACAACACGGCCACCCTGGCGGTCGGATATGCTTCCGGCATCGTGCGCGGCTACCAGGCCGACCTGGTGGTCGGGAAGCTGGTCCAAAAAGGGATTCGCCTCCCCTTCGAAACGCCGGTTCTCACCGAGGAGAGCCGGATGTGGTACAACCCGGAACTGAAGTCGGTGAATTTCATCGTTCCGGGAATCATCGTAGTCATTATGAGCATGATGGGAACGGTGATGACCGCGATGGCCATCGTGGGAGAAAAGGAGCGGGGAACTTTTGAGCAGGTGGCGGCCTCCCCCTTGTCGGGAATGGAGTTTTTAGTCGGCAAAATTGCTCCTTACATCCTTTTGGCTTTGGTGGATATGATTTTAATTGTAGCCGCGGGCTATCTGTTGTTCCAGGTCCCCATCAAGGGCTCGTTTGCCCTGTTATTTTTATTTGCCCTGCTTTTCGTTTCCGTTACGACCGGGCTCGGGCTTTGGGTTTCGTCGGTCTCCGACTCCCTGCAAGGGGCCATGACCTTGGCTTTTCTGGTCACCCTGCTTCCTTCCATTCTGCTTTCCGGGTTTATTTTTCCGATTGAGAATTTTCCGGCCGCTTTGAAGGCCCTCACCTACCTGAACCCCGGGCGGTATTTCATCGAAGCGCTGCGGGGGATTTACCTGAAGGGGGTCGGAATTTCAGTGCTCTGGCCTCAAGCGGCGTTTTTGAGTCTTTTGGGAGCTTCCCTTCTCGGTCTCACCCTCCTTCGATTCAAAAAGAGGCTGGCGTAATGGAATCCTTTTGGGCGGAAGCCGCCGGACGGGTTGGACAGGTGGTCAAAAAGGAAGTGATTCAAATCCTGCGGGACCGAAAATTTTTGGTTTTAGTTTTGGTCACGCCGGTTCTGCAGACCATCATTTTCGGCTACGTGGCCAACGTGGACGTGACCGATATCCCCACCGTTGTCTGTGACCAGGACCGCTCCCGGGCCTCCCGGGAGCTGGCCGACCGTTTTTTGCAGTCGGGCTTTTTCTCGCGGGCCGGCACCATTGACGACCCCCGGGAGGCGGACGGGTGGTTGGACGGGGGAAAAGCGAAGGTGGTTTTGGTAATTCCCTTCGGTTATTCCAAGGAGGTGGCCGGGAAAAAGACTTCCGAAGTTCAGGTGCTGGTGGATGCCACCAACTCCAATGTGGCAGGAATTGCCGCAAGCTATGCCTCCGCCATCGTGGCGGAGACCAACGTGGATATGCTTTTAACCCGTTTGCAGCGCATCGGCATCCGTGCCCAGGAAACCGTTCTGGTGGAGCCGGAGACGCGGGTCTGGTATAACCCGGAATTAAAAAGCGTCAATTTCATGGTTCCGGGAATGCTCTGCGTGATTTTGCTGACCTCGACGATGAACTTGACCGGCATTTCGATGGTGCGGGAAAAAGAGCGGGGGACGGCCGAGCAGCTGGCGGTCACCCCGGTGCGCTCCTGGGAGGTGGTTTTGGCCAAGGTGCTGCCGTTTATCGGCATCGGTTTCATCAATATCGTGTTCATTCTCTTTTTGGGGATTTTCTGGTTCGGGGTGCCTTTGGCCGGTTCGCTCGGGCTTTTGTTCGCGCTCTCCGGGATTTTCATTTTCACCAGCCTCGGTCTGGGGGTTTTGATTTCCACCGTGGCGGCCACCCAGCAGCAGGCGATGATGATGGCCCAGTTTTTTATGGTGCCGAACATGCTTCTATCCGGGTTTATGTTCCCCATCGCCAATATGCCCGCCGCTGTCCAGTATGTTACCTATCTGGTGCCCCTGCGCTACTACGTGGAAATCGTCCGGCGGATATTTATGAAAGGGGCGGGTCTGCCGGAATTGTGGAACCAGCTGGTGCCGCTGGCGGTTTTTGGGATTGTGGCCGTCGGGGTCGCCTCCCTGCGGTTCCGGAAGGTGCAGAAGTGAGGCGGTTTTGGGAGGTATTGCCGCTTATCCTGATTCTTTTTTTTGTGGCCTTGGCCGCTTACTTCCTGTTTTCACCGGGGCCCTGGCGGGTTTCCTATCCCGTTCGGCTTCTGGTGGGGGGCGTTTTGCTTGTCTATGCCGTGGTGCGGGGGCTTTTCTGGTACCGACGGTGGCAAAAAAGACAGATGAGGGGTATAACCAAATAGAGCAACTTGAGGGTTGACACTAAGCGAAGGAAGGTGTAAATTGCCGGTTTTGAATTTTTTCGAAGGGAAGATGGAAAAAATAATGCGATTCGGAAACACCGCCGGATGGGGACTGTTTTTTGTTCTTTTTATGTCCGTTTTTGCTTGGGCGGCCCAGCCGGAGCCGGCCGCGCAAGCCGCCTACGAGAAGAAGGATTATAAGACCTCCGTTCAGCTTCTTGAAGAACAGCTGAAGAAGAATCCCAACGACGTCGACGCGATGGTGCTCTTGGGAAGCGCCTACCGCCAGTTGGGGGAGTTGGCCAAGTCCGAGGAGTTATTGAAAAAAGCCGTCGGCCAGAAAGGGAAAGACCCGCAGGCGCTTCTGGAATACGGCCAGACTCTGCTCGCGCTGAAGAAATTCAAAGAAGCCGAAGAGGTCTTTCAGAAGGGGATTTCCACCAACAAGCGGACGGACGAATTTTACAACGGGCTGGGTCTGGTCCAGTTCGGCCAGGGGTTGGGGAATAAAGCCGAGCTTTCCTTCCGGCAGGCGATTCAGAAAAACCCGAACGTGGCCGCCTACCATAAAAATCTGGGGGACGTCAATATGGCCAGCCAGATTTACACCATAGCGGCCAACTCCTACAAGGCTGCCTTAAAGCTGGACAGCAGCAACGTGGAGGTGCGCCACCTTTTGGCGCGCGCTTATATTTTGAACAAAAGTTATAATGAGGCGGTCACCGAACTTCAGAGGGTTTTGAAGCTGGATCCCGGATACGCCAAGGCCTACCAGGATTTGGGGAAACTCTACATCTTTTCGGCCAAAAACGCCGGGGATTCCTCCCAGTATCAAAAAGCCGTCGAGGCCCTGTCCAAATACACCCAGTTGGACCCCAAAAACGCCGAGGCGTTTTTGGACTTGGCCCGGGCCCAAATTGCCGTGAAAAACGCCGAAGGGGCCCGCGCGGCGGCCCGTCAGGCCCTGGCCATCGATTCCACCCTGTGCGACGCCTACTTCATCGCCGGGCAGGCCCTGCAGGATACCCAAAAGGATTCGGCCAGCCTGCTCGCCGTTTTGGAGGATTACAACCGCTACGCGGCCTGTTTGTCGCGCAATCCGGAGTTCAAATGGAGCCCTAAGGATTACGAATTTTTTATCCGTCGGGGGCGGGCTCACCGCGCGCTTTCCGATTCGGCCCATTATGCCTTGGCGCTGGCGGATTTCAACAAGGTTTTGGAGCTTTTGCCCAATAACACGGCCATTTTGCTTGATATTGGTTTGACACACTACTACTTAAAAAACTATCCTGCCGCTGATTCTGCGTTTAGCAAGAGGTTGGCGGCCGATTCCACTTCCGCAGCAGCCGTGAACGTATACTTTTATCACGGTTTTGTGCTTTCTCAATTGGGACGCTTTCCGGAAGCGGCTCACGCCTTTGAGCGGGTTACCGTATTGAAGCCGGATTTTCTGGGGGGCTGGATTCAGTTGGGAGAAGCGTGCATTCGACTAAAGGATTACCCGAAGGCCATGGGGGCCTATAACCAGGTATTAGCCAAGGATTCCAACCACGTGGACGCTTTGAAGTTTGTCGGGTTTATATACTTGAACGAGCAGAAGCATAGCCAGGCCCTTCCCTATCTGGAACGGGCCTGGAAACAGGTGACGGGCAAGGGGCTTAAGGTGTGCGAGCAGGTTGACCTGTTGACCTATTTGGCCCAGACCCATATGGCTTCGAAATCGAATTCCAGGGCCAAGGAATATTTCCAGCGGTGCCTGGATTGCGAGCCGAACAATAAAACCTGCAGGGAAGGGTTGGATTATTTGAAAGGATTAAAAGGTGAGCTCTCCTCCGACGGTGATGGCGGATAAAAAAGAACCAAAAGAAGAACAGGCCGACCCGAACCTCCGATACCGCTACATCGGCTTCGAAGTTTTTCCCGAGGAGAAAAAGCCCTTTTTTGCTTCCGAAGAAGAAAGAAAACGGCATTTAAGCCGTCTGGTGGAGCGAAAGAAGTCGGACGAGCGGGAATTTTCGCTTCTGTTTGTCTCCAGCTTCAATCGGGTGGAGCGAGTTGTGCTTTTTATAGCCGCCGCCGCTTTGGCGGCCTCCCCCGCTCTCCCTTGGTTTTTTCTTCCCACCCTGCAGGGGAATGAGATGTTTTTCGGATTCAACCTGGCCGCAGCGTTGGCCTCCCAGGTGGGAACGATTTTTGAAACGAGTTGGGTGGCCGGGACGGGGGCGGTTTTGGTTCTCTTCAATCTGCTGTTGGCCCCATTGGGGGGCCTTTTGCTTTTTGTTGCTCTTTTCAAGAAGAGTTCCGACCCGGCCAATCCGTATGTGAGAACGAAAAAGCTTTTGAGCCTGCATTTTATTCCGTTTTTCGGGTATCTTTTGATTTTCGGTTTGAGCATCCCCGGCTTTACTTCCCCCGGCAGTCCCCTGCCGGTTTTTCGGGAGGGATTTGATATATTTGACGTTTTTTCCTGTGCGGGGTGGGGGTTTTGGACCGTTTTCGTGGCGCATTTGTTGCCGACGGTAAAGTCGGCGGACTTGTGATTGGCTATAAGCAAAAACAAACCAACTGATTAGGAGGAGCTTGTGAAACAGTCGCTTTTTGTAACCCTGCTTTTGGTGGTATCGCTGGGAGTCGGCTTTGGCATCTGGCTGCAGCTGCCGGAGTACCTGCAAAAAGGCGGGCCCCTGGTGGCGATTTTAATCGCCCTTTCGATTATGCTCATCACCTTCATCGTGGAGCGCTGGATTACGTTGCGCAAAGCCAAGGGAACCGGCTCCGTGCAGGCCTTTTTCCATTACGTAGTGGAGGCCCTGCAGAAAGGGGATTTGAACGCCGCTTTGGCCGCCTGCGACAAGCAGCGGGGTTCCTGCGCCAACGTGTTGCGTTCCGGCATCGAGCGCTACCAGCAGCTGGAGGGAAATTCCACCCCGGACAAACGGCTGGCCGAAACCCAGCGGGCCATCGAGGAGGCCAACGCGCTGGAAGTGCCGCTTTTGGAGCGGAACTTGATTGCGATGTCCACCATCGCCTCGATTGCCACCATGGTGGGACTTCTGGGGACCACCATCGGAATGATTCGGGCCTTCCACGCCACGGCCGGAACGGGGGGGGTCATCAACGCCACCTCGCTGGCCCAGGGGATTTCGGAGGCGCTGGTGAACACGGCGGGGGGACTTTTCGACGCCATCATCGGCATCGTGGCCTACAACTTTTTCGTGAACAAGGTGGACAGTTTCAACTACACCATCGACGAGGCCTCCTACGAGGTCTTGCAGCTCTTGAAGGAAAAGGAAGCCGGCAAGTAAGATGCTGAAAAAAATGAAGCGGCGGGTGGGGGTCCGCATCGATATGACCCCGATGGTGGACGTCGCCTTTCTGCTTTTGATTTTCTACATGTCCACCACCGTCTTCAAGCCGCCCGAGAAAAAAAGCGTGACCTTGCCGGCCTCGCACGCCAAGCTCCCTCTGCCGGACAAAAACATCATCAACATCACGGTTACGAAAGAGGATTCCATTTTCATCGAGTTCATCGACGAAGTGGAGGAGGGGGGGAAGAAAATTCCGACCCGGCGGGTGATGGAAACCGGCCCGGACGATTTGATCGTCAATTTGAACATCGCCCGGGGAGTTTTCTGGGAGCGGGGGCAGAACCCGATTCCGGTCATCAAAGGGGACCGGGAAGCCAAGTACGGTTTAATCGAGCAGATTATGAACAATATGAAGGAAAACAACCTGAACGTTTTTCAACTGGTGACGGAATTCAAGGCCGAGGAGCGCTGAAATAAACGGGCGCTCCATGCGTATCACTGTATGAAAGGTAGGATATGGCCGGGTTAGACGCAGGCGGCGAAAGCAGAGCCCGAAAAAAGGGAAGCGGACTCCGGCGGCCCAAAAAGCGGCTGGGAATCCGCATCGATATGACCCCGATGGTGGACATCGCCTTTTTGCTTTTGATTTTCTATATGGTCACCACCATTTTCACCACCCCCCAGGCGATGGAAGTGAATTTGCCCAAGGACGACAAGCAGGAAATCAAAATCGCCGAGTCCAACCTGCTCACCATCCGCATTTACAAGGATGGCAAATTTTATGAAAACATCGGGACCAAAAAGCCGAAGGAAGTCGATGCCAAGCAACTGCGCAACTTTTTAATCGAGAAAAACAAAGCCAACCCGCAAAAGCTGGTGACCCTTATCCGCATTCACAAGGAAGCGCCTTACTTTAAGATGGTTTTTTTAATCGATGAAATCCAAGTAGCTGAGCAGCTCATCAAGGAGACCATTCCTATCTACAGCTCCCGTTTTGCTTTCGACACCTGGACGGAGGCGGACGACAAGGAGGTCGAGAAGGTTTTAGGCGGGGGTGAGTAAGCGATGAACGACTTTGCCTTGAACTACGGGGCTTTTGAGCTTAAGAGAAGCTATCAGAAAAACCTGGCGAAGGCTTTGCTTTTCGCGGCCGGATTGCATGCCGCCATCATAGGGGGGTTTTTGCTCTACAACTACATCAAGTCGCTTTCCGAGCGGGACAAAAACGTAATCGTCATCCGCGACATCAAATCCCTGCCGCCGCCCTCACTTCAAAACAAACCCCCGACGCTTAAAGTCGAGCCGCCCAAAGTCAGGCCGCCGGCCGTGGGGATTCCCAAGGCCATTCCGGACGAGGAGGTGGTGGAAGAGATAACCATCGCCTCCCAAAAAGAGCTGGCAGAAATTGCCGCGCCTGTGGAGGGGATGGGGGATGCGGTGATTGACATCGACCCGAGCGAATACACGCCCGGATTTGGCGAATTCGTGGAAGTGGACGAGGAGCCGGCCATCATCAAGCAGGTCAAGCCCCAATATCCTCCCATCGCCTACGCCAACAAGATTGAGGGGCAGGTGGTGGTGGCTATTTTGGTGGACACAGACGGCAAGGTTTTGGACACCAAGGTGGTGAAAAGCTCCAACGAGATTTTCAACGAAGAGGCGGAGGCGGCCGTCAAGCAGTGGAACTTCAAGCCGGCTATTCTGAACAAAAAGCCGGTCAAATTCTGGTACAACGCCCCCATTGTTTTTAAGATAGAATAAGTTCCCGCGTAAGGCGCTGAAAAAGGAGGATTACCACCGTGCGGCTGATAGGCCCACAGAAGGAGAGTCCTTGCCCACTTATGGCGCTTGGGAACTGAAAGCCGGCTATCAGTTGAGTTTGTTCTCTGATGATAGGTCGAGCACCGCTAAAAAGGCGAAAAACGGCACCACCGGATGGTGGTAGCGGTCGGTCCCGACGAAGAAAAAGTGTATGGCCGCCCAGTAGAGCAAGGTCCCGAGTGGTAACAGGCTTCCGGCGGCCCTCCTTTTGCGTGCGCTGAACAGAATGGCAACTGCTTTTACCATCCCCCAAAAAAGCAAAATCCACCATATCGTTTGTCCCAGAATGGCCCAGATTAGTTGCCCGTAGGGCGGTTTTTCAGTCAAGCCGGAAAGGATGTAGCTGTAATCGAATCCAAAAACGACGGCCTCCTTGATCAACCCCAACCGCAGGTACTCCAAAGGATGGTTTTTTACATATTCCCAGCCCAGTTTCCAAGCCGTGCGCTCCATTTCGCCCTGATTGTTGAAATCGAACGGCAGGGAGTCGGGCAGGTGATATTGGCCGGTGGCTTGGGGGTTGGCTCCCATCCAGAAATTGAGGCCGGAGTGGGTGGAAAGGGCCCACACGCCGAATTTTTGATGGTTGCGGTAAAACCAGGGGCCAGTAACCAGAGCGGTGGCCAAAAGAAAAAGGGCAAAACGCATCCAGCGCCGCCGGAACGCTTCGGTAATGGCCGGAACTACCGTCCAGGCCAGAACGACGGGACGGACCAAGGCGGCCAAGCCGAAACTTAGGCCTGCAAAAAAAACGGGAAGATGTTTTTCTCGATTTTTATCCCAAAGATAGATGCTCAAAACCCAGAGGAAAACAAAAAGTTGCTCGGAAAGGAGGTATTGGGTCGAATAGATTTCCGGCAAATAGAATACGAAGATAGTGCCGGCGGCCAACGCCGTTTTCTCATCCTTCCAACGAGAAAAGGGCAACCAAAGCAAAAGGAGGGTTGCTCCGTCCAAAATTACGTTCAACAACTGTGGCAAAAAGAGGGGATGTCCGGAGATTTTGTAAAGGGCGGCCAGAAAAGCGACGTAGCCGATGGGGCGGTAAGCGGTGATAACCCCGCCGTCCTGAAAGGTTCCGGTCTGGGCCAAGGCCACGGCCATCTGGTCATAATCCCGGGCATCGGACACTTGGGGGGCATTTGAAAAGAGTATTACCGCCAATCGAAACAGCAGGCCGGCTGCAAGAACCAGGAGAAACTTTTTCTTCAGAACTCCGGCGGAAAACCAACTCCAATCCGATTTCCAAGCCCAAAGGCCGAAATAGACGGCCCAAACAAAGGATAGTGTCCAGAAAGTCAGGTGATGGATGCGGGTGGTTTTGATGGTAGCCCAGCCCGGGCCGAAATTTTGGATTAGTTTCGAGGCGGGGTCGAAAAGAAATGGGGAAAGCAGAACGCCGGCGCTTCCGAGGAGAAACAAAACATGCTTTTTGGGCACATCCCCAAATATAGGCGCAAAGATTTTATTTGGAAGGGCGTAAATTGGGCTCGTTTAAGATTTAATTAGAAGCAAAACCCCGAAGAGGGCCGTTGAAATCGGGAAAACGAAAAGAAAAGAAAGCGGGGTGACCAGGACCAGCAGTCCGGAAACGGCGGCGGAGGGGAGCAAGACATAGCGGAATAAATCGAAAACGAAACGCAGGATGCGGATGACGACAGCCAGGAAAGCGAGCGTCAAAAAAACGGTCAGGGCCGTGCCGCCTGCAGGGCCGAATTCTTGGAAAGCGAACTTATGAAAAGCCGTTACGGCGTTCCAGGTGGAATTGAAGATGGGGGATATAACTTTTAGCGTTTCATTTATTTCGACCGGCACTCTTCTTTCCCTTGGACTGGTTGTCGGTTTTCTCCAAAGGCTCGATGGTGAGACTCGATTCCCCCACCCGCGAAAGCCCGTTCATCCTATTTATAAGAAAATTCTGGGTGGAAATCCAGCTTTGCGACAGGGATAAAACCTCCTCCTCCTGCATCTCTTCTTCCCAGTCCAACACCACCTGGTCGTAGTGCCGGCCGGAGACAATCAGGTCGTCCATTGAAAGAGTGAATTTGACTTTCATTTTTCCTCCGTGAGGAAGCATCGCAACGGAGGTGCCAAAAAGGAGTTGGCAAAGCCACTTTTTCACCCCGCCATCCCGTTGAAGGGCAAGAGGTTGAGGAAAAATGGGAGAAGTCCAATAGTGGGCGGGTTTCCATACTCTTTTTGTCCTATTGCTTTTACCCCTCTTGTTCGGGAGGGGTTCCAATAGACCGGGCAGTTTTACGGGTTTTAGTTTTGCCAATTTGTCTTGACGCCGGAGCGGTTTTCGGCCTGTTGATGGACTTCGCAATGCGGTATGCGTGATTGTTTGACTAAGTTTTGGCTTTTTCGTATCATCTTTTATTATGCCGCAAATTGAAGAAGGGGTGAAAAAAACTCCTCTTTCCACCGTTCACGAAGAGGCTGGGGGAAAAATGGTGCCGTTCGCCGGTTTTTATATGCCGGTGGCCTACCGCGGCATCACCGAAGAACACCGCAAGGTCCGTAGTTCGGTCGGAGTATTCGACCTTTCGCATATGGGGGAGTTCCGCATAACTGGTTCCCGCGCCTTGGATTTCCTGCAAAAAATGACCACCAACGATGTGGCCAAACTGGCCGTTGGGGATGTGCAATATTCTTTGATGTGCCATCCGGAGGGTGGCATCGTGGACGACTTACTGGTCTATCGCCTCCCCGGTGAATATTTATTGGTGGTCAATGCCGCCAACATTGAAAAAGATTTTGACTGGTTGTCATCGCATAAGCCGGAGGGAGTTGCTTTGACCGATGAAAGCGACCAGACGGCCCTCATTGCCATTCAGGGGCCGCGTTCGGAGGCGGTTGTCGCCAAGCTGACTGACTTTGACCTGTCCAAGTTGGGCTATTATAAGGCGGTGCGCGCCAAAGTCTCCGGCCAGGAAATTCTCTTTTCCCGCACCGGCTACACGGGCGAGGATGGGTTCGAGCTGTATATGCCGCCCGAAAAAGCGGAATTTTTCTGGCGCAAAATAATGGAAGCAGGGAGGCAATTCGACATTGAACCGATCGGCTTGGGGGCGCGGGATACCCTGCGGCTGGAAATGAAGTATATGCTCTACGGCAACGACATCGACGCCGCCACCAATCCGATTGAGGCCGGGCTGGGCTGGGTCGTCAAACTGAACAAGGGGAATTTTATTGGCCGGGGGCCGATCGAAAAAATGAAAACCGAAGGGCCGAAGCGAAAGCTGGCCGCCTTCGAGATGCTGGAGAAATCGATACCCCGCAAAGGGTGCTTGATTTACACCGCCACCCAGAAGGCGGGAGAGGTAACTTCCGGAACCTTTTCCCCTTCGCTGGAAAAGGGGGTCGGCTTGGGATACGTTCCTTCCATCCTTTCGGCTGTCGGAACCAAATTGGAAATCGACATCCGGGGGAAAAAGTCGCCAGCGGCGGTCGTGCCAGCGCCCTTTTATCAAAAAGGGTCGCATAAGTAAGAGGCATTCTTAAACTGCCGTTAACCGGCTAAATAAAAGAGATGGAAGATAGATGAACAAAATCGACTTGTACTTTATACCGTCCGAAATACAGGACTCCGACTTGGCCGACCGGCTGGTCATTGTGGTGGATGTTCTGCGCGCCTCCACCACCGCCGCAGTGGCTTTGGCCAATGGGGCCAGGGAAATCATTCCGGTCGCCTCCATCGACGCCGCCGGGGAACTCAAGCAGAAGCTGGGGAAAGAACACGTTTTGCTCTGCGGCGAGCGGGAGGGAGTGAAAATCGAAGGGTTCGATTTGGGAAACTCTCCGGCGGAATACGAGCCGAAGGTCGTCAAGGATAAGGCCTTAATCTTTTGCTCCACCAACGGCTCCAAGGCGATGCTGAAAGGAGGCCAAGGGGCGCTCTGCTTTATCGGCGGTTTGGTTAACCTCTCGGAAATTTTGCGCTTTGTTTTGCGCGAGAAAAAGGATGTCGCCATCGTCTGTTCCGGCTCGGCCGGAAAATTTTCGTTTGAAGATGCCGTGGTTGGCGGAAAATACCTCGCCGACCTGGAGAAGAAATTGGGACGGGAGCTGGATAAAAACGACGGAGCGCGTGCCGCCCTTCACCTGTACCGCCGGGAGGAAGGGGATTTGTATTCCGCCCTGCGCAACTCCTTCCATGGCAAGTATTTGGTCACGCTCGGTTTTGAAGCGGACATCCGCGAGGCAGCCCGTCTGGATTCCGTCCCGGTCGCTCCGATTTTCTCCGGCGGGCGCATCGTACGCTACCAGCCGGAAAACGTAGCCTCCCAGTAAAATGCAAGTCGGTATTCTGGGGTATCCCCGCTCGGGGAAGTCCACCCTTTTTCGGGCCTTGCTCGGCCACAAAGGGCATCACGCCGGTTCTCGCAAGGAAGGCTACGAGAAAGGAGTGGTGAAAGTTCCCGACTCCCGCATTGATTTTCTGGCCGGGCTGTACCAGCCGAAAAAAGTTACCCACGCCGAGATTGAGTTCTGGGATTCCCAGGCCTTGGATGAACCGAAAGCGGAGCCGCACGAGCTTCCCGCCTATCTGCGCCAAGCGGATTCGCTGGTGGCGGTTATCGCGGCCTTCAACAATCCGAACGTGGCCCATCCGAAAAAGTCGGTCAATCCGCAGCGGGACATCGATGATTTGAACGCCGAGCTGGTCTTTTCCGATTTGATTTCGGTGGAAAAGCGGCTTGGCAAACTTGCCAACGATTTAAAGCGGGGGCATAAGGAGGTTGCGGATGAAATAAAGTTCTTGGAGCGGCTGAAAACCGCGCTGGAGGCCAACCAACCGCTGCGCTCGCTGGATTTGACGCCGGATGAACGCAAGGCCGTTCGGGGTTTCGAATTTCTTTCGCTCAAACCGGTTCTGTGGGTCATCAACATCGGCGAGGGCGACCTTCCCCGCCGAGAGGAAATTGAAAAAAGTTTCACCCCCACACCGCATTCCGAGTTCTATGCCGTTTCCGCCGAAATAGAAGCTGAAATTGCCGAGTTGCCGGAGGCCGAACGACCGGCTTTTTTGGCTGATTTGGGAATTGCCGAACCGGCCCTATTCGGAATGATTCGTCATATTTACCATCTTTCCGGCCTCATCTCCTTTTTCACCTGCGGCGACCCGGAGGTGCGGGCATGGACCGTTCCCAGAGGGAGCAAGGCGCCGCAGGCGGCGGGGGTGATTCATTCCGATTTCGAAAAGGGGTTCATCCGGGCCGAGGTGGTGCATTTCGACCGGCTGAAAGAATTCGGAAACATCCACAAGGCCAAGGAAAAAGGGCAGTTGCGGCTGGAGGGGAAAGAATATGTGGTACAGGATGGCGATGTGGTTTTGTTTAGGTTTAATGTGTGAATTGAAGGATTCACAATTTTTGGCAGGAAAAGTATCGTTTTTTGACGTCTAAAGGGGCATTATTTTTTTCTGTTCAATACTCAAATTTGCTGCTTTCAAACCTTGTTATTACCTTTATTTTTTGCTATTTTATTGTCAAACAATGAGGTGGGATGATGCCATTTGAACGCCAGAAAGTCTTAAGCGTCTTTATTGAGGAGGAGATGAAATCCTCCTACATCGACTATTCTATGTCGGTCATCACCGCCCGGGCCCTGCCGGATGTGCGGGACGGGCTGAAACCCTCCAACCGGCGGGTTTTAGTGGCGATGAACGACTTGAACCTGGCCCCCGGAAAGCCCTTCCGCAAGTGCGCCAAAATCGCCGGCGACACCTCCGGCAACTACCACCCCCACGGCGAACAGGTGGTCTATCCCACTTTGGTTCGAATGGCGCAGGATTTCAATATGCGTTACCCCTTGGTCGAAGGGCAGGGAAATTTCGGCTCCATCGACGGGGACGAGCCGGCGGCGATGCGTTATACGGAAGCCCGTCTGACTGCTTTGGCGATGGAAATGCTGGCGGATTTGGAAAAGGACACCGTCGATTTCACCCCGAACTACGACGGCACCTTGCAGGAGCCGAAAGTTTTGCCGGGGAAATTCCCGAATCTGGTCTGCAACGGCAGTTCCGGCATCGCCGTGGGAATGGCGACCAACATCCCGCCCCACAATCTGAAAGAAACAGTCGATGCATTAGTCGCCCTCATTGGTGAGCCGAACTTGGAATCGGAAGATATGCTCAAATACGTGCAGGGGCCGGATTTTCCGACCGGCGGCATTATCAACGGCCGTATCGGTATAAACGATTACTTCAAGACCGGCAAGGGGCGGCTCACCCTGCGGGCGAAGGTTTTCACCGAAAACGAAAAATCGGGGAAGCAGCGCATCATCGTCAATGAAATCCCCTACCAGATTAACAAATCGAACCTCTTGGAGCGGATTGCCGAGCTGGTGAACGCCAAGACCATCGAGGGGATTTCCGATTTGCGGGACGAGTCCGACCGGGACGGGATGCGGATTGTCATCGAGCTGAAAAAGGATGCCTTTGCCGAAGTGGTTTTGAACCAGTTGTTCAAGCATACCCAGATGCAGGCGACCTTCGGGGTCATCAACCTCGCCTTGGTGGACGGCCAGCCGAGGATTTTGAATTTCAAGGAGATGCTGGAGGAGTTTCTCAAGCATCGCCACGAAGTGGTAACCCGCCGGACGCAGTTTGAGTTAAAAAAAGCCGAAGAGCGTGCGCATATCCTTGAAGGTCTGAAGATTGCCCTGGACCACCTGGATGAAGTCATCACCCTCATCCGTAAATCCAAAACGCCAGAGGATGCCAAACAGGGGTTGATAAAAAGGTTCGAGCTTTCCGAAGTACAGGCCCAGGCGATTTTAGATATGCGCCTGCAGCGTTTGACCGGACTGGAGCGGCAAAAAATCGAGGATGAGTACGTCGAATTGATTAAAACCATCGCTTCGTTGAAAGAAATTCTGGCCTCCAAGGCGAAGCGGATGGCCATCATTAAAGATGAGCTTTTATTCTTGAAAACCACGTACGGCGACGAACGGCGCACGGAAATCAAGGAGGAGGAAGAATCGGAGTTCTCCATCGAGGATTTGATTGCCGAAGAAGATATGGTGATAACCATCACCCATTCCGGCTACTGCAAAAGGCTGCCGGTGACCAGTTATCGCCGCCAGCAGCGAGGCGGGCGGGGGTTAATCGGCATCGAGACCAAAGAAGAGGACTTCGTTGAGCATCTGTTCGTCGCCTCCACCCACGAGTACATTCTGTTTTTCACCTCCGCCGGCAAGTGCTACTGGCTGAAAGTGCACGAAATTCCGCAGGGGGGACGGTTGGCCAAAGGGAAACCGATTGTCAATTTGTTGGCCCTTTCCGAGGGAGAAAAGGTAGCCGCGATGTTGCCGGTAAGGAAGTTTGATGACCAGCATTACATCATCCTCTGCACCCGGCAGGGAACCATCAAAAAGACGGTGCTTTCGGCTTTTTCCAATCCCCGCAAGGGAGGGATTATTGCCATCGGCATCGATAAAGGGGATCAGTTAATCGACGCCGCTTTGACCGACGGCCAGTCGGAAATCGTTCTGGCCACCCGGAAGGGGATGGCGATTCGTTTCCACGAAGAAAAAGTGCGGGATATGGGCCGGGGGGCCTACGGCGTGCGCGGGATTACTCTCGAAGACAAGGATTACCTCATCGGAATGGTGGTCGTCCGCCGCGAGGCGACTTTGCTGGTTGTCACCGAAAAGGGGTACGGCAAAAGGACCGATATTTCCGACTACCGGGTCACCAACCGGGGGGGCAAGGGGGTCATCAACCTGAAGGTTACCGACAAGGTGGGGGAAGTGGTTGCTATTAAGGAGGCGCTCGATTCGGACGAGCTGATGATTATCACCCAGAAGGGGATTATCATCCGGCAGCCGATTGGAAAAATCAAGGTCATCGGCCGCAACACCCAGGGTGTCCGCCTGATTAATTTGGATTCAGGGGACCGGGTGGTGGACGTCGCCCGCGTCGTGCCGGAAGAAGAGGAAGTGGACGGCGCGGGCGGGGAATCGACCCAGAAAATAAAAGTCGAGAAAGAAGGAGAAATAGAATAAGCCAATCATTGCTCAAAAACTATTATGGAACGAACGGTTATTCTAAATAAGTCCAGAGTCCTCGAAATTCTTAACCGTCTTTCTGCATTTGAAGATATAAAAAGCCTAAAGATTGAAATCAGGCGCTTAGAAGAAAATGTATCTTCCCCCAAAAAAGATTCGATGGGTATCTTAAATATCGACGAAAATGGGGATACCGTTAAAGTTTCTCAAAGCTATCTTTCACATCAGTTACAGCAGATTGAAAAATCAAAAACCTTCGAGCGCTCCCACTACTATTTAAATCAGCTCAAAAAGGGGATAAAAGAAAAAAAAACAAACAAGATTAACGACATCAACCTGAACCGTTGGGGAGAGTATGACCACATACTAACCGATAGTCTTTGGGTGTTGGATAAAAGGGATTCTTCTGGAGTGCATTCAGCTTGGTATTGGGGTAACTTTATACCCCAGATTCCCCGTCAGATGCTATTGCGATTCACAAAGGCCGGAGAATGGGTGTTGGATCCTTTCGTAGGGAGCGGGACGACCTTAATCGAATGTCAGCGGCTAGGCCGAAACGGAATCGGAATTGAACTACAGCCAGAAATTGCTCGACGAGCGAAGGAGCTTCTGCAAAAGGATAAAAACGGAAACGAGCCGTTCGTGACAAGTGAAAAGCTGGATACCAGAACCCAAATCGAGGTGGGAGATAGTACCGAATTCGATTTTCGAGAACTTCTCAAAAAGAACGAGTTGAAGTCGGTTCAACTGCTCATTATGCACCCCCCTTATCACGACATCATAAAGTTTAGCCAGAACCCTAAAGACTTATGCAACGTTAAATCGATAGAGGAATTTGTAAAGCTGTTTGGCAAAGTCGTAGACAATACTTATCCGATACTGGATAAGGGGCGATACTTGGTATTAGTTATTGGAGATAAGTATTCTAGGGGGAACTGGGTCCCCCTTGGATTCATGCTGATGAATGAAGTATTAAAGCGAGGTTACAGCTTAAAAAGCACTATAGTAAAAAACTTCGAAGAAACCACCGGCAAAAGAAACCAGAAAGAACTTTGGCGATACCGGGCATTGGTCGGGGGTTTCTACATCTTTAAGCACGAATACATTTTCCTATTTAAAAAGTAAAACTTCACCGTGACTATCAATCCCTTTACAAAGGGCACTAATTTTGAAAAAATTTTTACAACTCTATCGGATTTAAGATGGCATTGCGGAAAACATGAACTGCCCGGTACTCAGCCAGCCAAAGCCATCCAAGTTATTCGGCAACATGGATTTGACATAGAAAAAAAGACAATTTACTGCCCTGTCTGCAAAGACAAAACCGTTCATAGACGATTGGTTTCGACCGTTCCAATAGCAACACCTTATACCCGCACGCAACTTCCGGTTAAATTACGAGAGCGGATATTGGAATATTACAAAAATACCGAGGCAATCACTTTGCGGGAAATGGTGCCTAACCAATTGGAGGTAGATCATCGTTTTCCGCAAGTTCGCTGGTCGAAAGTTGAAAAGTTTGATCCTGATATGCCGGACGAAGAGCTTCACAAAATGTTTCAACTTTTGACTCGCCAGCATAACTTATGGAAAAGTCGCTATTGTGAAAATTGCAAAAAGACGGGAGAAAGAGGTACCTTTATTGGCATAAATTATTTCTATGAAGGTAATGAGAAGTGGGACCCAAACATTCCCGAGGATGACGAAAAAGGATGTATTGGATGCTTTTGGTATCATCCTGAAAATTGGCGGAAAAGTTTAAATGAAAAAATTGAAAGAAAAAATTCGAGGGCGAGTAAATAGAATGGACATAAAGCGATAGTTTTGCGGCGCAGGTTGAAAAAACCCAACCTGCGCTTTTCATTGGAAGGGGATAGCTGGCTTAAGCCTTTAAAAGGTTTTATATTGGCAATGGACGCCGAAAAACTGTCCAAACTTGAGTTCTTTATGAAAAGCGCCGACATACGCGAAGGGTTTTTGAAATATTTTGGGGCCGCCGGGCATACCCGGGTCCCCTCGTCTTCGCTAATCCCCCAGGACGACCCCTCGCTTCTTTTCACCAATGCGGGAATGAACCAGTTCAAAAAAGTGTTTTTGGGGCTGGAGGTGCGGCCGTATAAAAGAGCGGTCTCCTCCCAGAAATGTATGCGCGCAGGCGGCAAGCATAACGATCTGGAAAACGTCGGCCTCACTCCCCGGCACCACACCTTTTTCGAAATGCTGGGGAATTTTTCCTTTGGGGATTACTTCAAAAAGGAAGCCGTCACTTTTGCATGGGAATATCTGACCAAACAATTGAACCTGCCTGCCGGTCGGCTCTGGCCCACGGTCTTTACGGAGGATGATGAGGCCGAAAAGCACTGGCTGGCCGTTGCGCCTGAAACGAAGAGCCGGCTACGCCGCTTTGGAGAAGCCGACAATTTCTGGTCGATGGGGGAAACCGGCCCCTGTGGCCCTTGCTCGGAAATCCACTACGATCGGGGAGAAAAATACGGCTGCGGAAAGCCGGATTGCGGCCCGAACTGCGAATGCGGGCGGTTTATGGAGCTCTGGAATCTGGTTTTTATGCAATATAACCGGGATGAATCAGGGAAAATGACCCCTCTGCCCAAGCCTTCGGTCGATACCGGCGCCGGGTTGGAGCGGCTGGCCTCCGTTTTGCAAGGGGTCGAATCAAACTATGACACTGACCTGTTCGTCCCGATTATCCGTCAAATCGAATCCCTCACCGGCAAAAAATACTCGACCGGACCGGACGGGGTTTCGTTCCGGGTTATCGCCGACCATCTGCGGGCGCTCTCCTTTTGTTTTGCCGACGGCGCGCTACCTTCCAACGAAGGGCGTGGATATGTTTTGCGGCGGATTTTGCGCCGGGCCGCCCGCCATGCCCATCTTTTAGGCAAAAAAGAGCCGTTCATTTACCGCTTGGTGGATACCCTTGCGGCTGAAATGGGGGGTGTTTATCCGGAACTGAAAGCAAAAAAAGAACATATTAAGTTAGTTATCGAAGAAGAAGAGAAAAACTTCGGCGTAACGCTCGAGAACGGATTGGAGTTGGCGGCAAAGGAGTTTCCCTCTTTAGCCAAAAAGGGGCAAAAAATCGTTCCCGGAGAATTGGTTTTCAAGTTTTACGACACCTATGGCTTTCCGGCCGATTTGACCGAATTGGTGGCGAGAGATTACGGTTTGACAGTTGATTGGGATGGTTTTGAAAAAGAACTGGAAAAACAAAGAGAGCGCTCCCGAAAGGCATCAAAGTTTGTTTCAGCAGAAGCAACTATACCTATAGAATTTCTTAGTACGATTCAAAAAGATGTTCAACTTCATTTTGAAGTTGTGAAGCAATTGCAGGAGAAGCATGCTCCATCCTCAAAATTTATTGGATATGACCATAGAGAATCAAAAGGAAAGGTTCTCGATATAGCAAAGGATGAAATTGGACGGCCTATTGTCATATTTAATGTGACACCTTTCTATGCTGAAGCAGGTGGACAGGTTGGAGACACTGGAAAAGTTATTAAAAACAATGAAGAACTAAAAGTTGTAGATACTCAAAAAAAGCAAGATTACATTCTTCTTTATTTGGGGTCTTTTCCGGAATATCTAAAAGAATTAAAAGGTGAGGAATTATCAGAGGAAATCGACTGGAAACGACGGCAGGAAATAATGCGCAACCACACCACCACCCATTTAGTGCATAAGGCCTTGCGAAACGTTCTGGGGGAACATGTGCATCAGGCCGGCTCGCTGGTGGCGCCTGATCGGCTGCGTTTCGATTTCACCCATTTCAAGCCGCTTTCGGCGGAGGAGTTGAAACGGATTGAAGAAGAGGTGAATGAGAAAATATTGGAAAGTATCTTGATTGAAACCCTCTGGGACGTGCCTTTGGAGGAAGCCAAAAAGATGGGGGCGATGATGCTTTTTGGTGAAAAATATGGCGACCGGGTGCGAGTTATAAAAATTGCCGACTATTCGCTGGAACTTTGCGGAGGAACGCACGTTGCAAGCACCGGCCAGATAGGGCTTTTCTCCATCCTTTCCGAAAGCGGCATTGCCTCCGGCGTGCGGCGGATAGAAGCCGTCACCGGCTCCGGTTTTTTACATTTGGCTAAAGGGGAACGGCAGCTTTTGTTTTCACTGGCCGAAAAGATGAAAGTCCCGGTTGAAATACTGGCGCATAAAGTAGAAGAGTTGCTTTCCAGCCAAAAACAATTGGAAAAGCGGCTGGAAGAGCTGAAGAAGGAACAATCGAAAGAGAAACTGATGCTGGCCTTGCAAAATGCGGCCCAGATTAACGGCATCAAAGTCGTCGCCACCGAGCTGAACGTGGAGAACCGCCAGGCTTTGATGGATTCCGCCGATTTGATTGTGAACGCCAAAGAGAAAATCGCCGGCGTTTTGGCGGCGGTTTTGGATTCGGACGTGACGTTGGTGGCGGCCATTTCCAGGCCGGCCTTGGAAAGCATAAAAGCGCCCGATTTGGTCAAGGAAGTGGCCGTCCGGCTGGGCGGAACCGGCGGCGGAAGGCCGCATCTGGCTCAAGGCGGCGGCAAAAACAAGGAAAAACTTGCCGAAGTGCTGACCGACGTGCCCAAAATGGTCGAAAAACTGCTTTCGCGCTGATGGGCGTATTTCAGAGGCTTACCGAGGAACTCAACAAAAAGCGGGGGCTTTTCTTTTTGCTTCTGGACCCGGATCGCAAGCCTGTGGCGGAACTGGCTAAACAGGCCGAGGTCGCTCAAAAAGCTGGAGCGGATGCCGTCCTGGTCGGTTCCTCGATGCTGGTTAACTCCCAGTTTGACGAAGCCGTCGCCGCAATTAAACAAAGAATCTCCATTCCTCTCGTTCTTTTTCCCGGCAACTCCAACCAGATTGCGCCAAAAGCGGATGCCGTACTTTTTTTGTCCTTGCTTTCCGGCCGCAATCCCGATTTCCTAATAGGCGAGCAGGTTAAAGGAGCGCCGCTGGTCAAAAAGTATGGCTTGGAGCCGATTTCGACCGGTTATTTACTCATCGAGTCGGGGAAAACCACCTCCGTTGAATACGTTTCCGACACCCGCCCCATCCCGCGGGACAAACCGGACATCGCCTGTTCCCACGCGCTGGCGGCCGAATACTTCGGGATGAAGCTGGTCTATCTCGAAGCCGGTTCCGGTTCGGCCACCTCCGTGCCGGATGAGTTGATTTCGGCCGTCGCTTCCTATATCACGCTGCCGCTTATCGCCGGCGGGGGCATCAGGACGCCAGAAGAGGCAGCCCGAAAGGTTCGCGTCGGCGCCAAAATCGTGGTGGCCGGGAATCAATTTGAAAAAGGGAATCCCGGTCGCCTTTTGACCGAATTTGCCTCCGCTTGTCACCAAGGATAGTGAAAAACTCGCCGCAAGAAATCGCCCGCCGAATTCTGGCCCAATCCGTTGAGCTTCGACAGCAGTGTTTCGGTTGCATTTCGGAATGGACGGCCGCCTACCGGCTGCTAGCGTCGGCCTTGAAATCGGGTAAAAAAATACTTTTATGCGGCAACGGCGGCTCGGCTGCCGACTGCCAGCATTTTGCGGCGGAGCTGGTCGTTCGGCTGCGGAAAGGAAAACCGAGAAAAGCCTGGCCGGCTCTCGCTTTGACCACCGACAGTTCTATTTTAACCGCGTCTGGCAATGACTTGGGTTTTGAAAAAGTTTTTGCCCGGCAGGTGGAGGCCTTGGGTGCGTCCGGCGACGTGCTTGTGGCTATTTCCACCTCGGGCACATCCGCCAACGTAGTTGAAGCAGCGCGAGAAGCTCGAAAAAAAAGACTGAAAATCGTTGCGCTGACTGGAAAAAAAGGCGGGAAATTGAGGAAGCTGGCGGACCTTTGGATAGCCGTTCCCTCCGACGACACCCAGCGGATTCAGGAAATGCACATTACCATATTCCATTTCTGGGGGGAGGCGTTGGAAGCGGGATGGCCCCGATAGATGGGGGCCTTCCGCCAGCTTTTGTGGTGGGGCCAGCTGGCCGGGTGTTATTTATTTGCCTTTTTTTCCCCTTTTTCCATCGCCGGAGCCCAAATCGGCTTGGTGCTGGCCTTGGGATTCTGGCTTCTGGATTTTATTTTTGAATTCCCCCGCCCCTTTCCGGCCGGTTTTCTGGTTGGGTCGGTACTTTTTTACATAGCGGCCGCACTTTTGGCCGCTTTTTTCGGCGCAAACGCCAAAAACTCCTTTTCCGCGCTGCTGGAACTGTGGCTTTTTCTCCCCCTTTTCTTCTTTTCCCGCCGCCTGCAAGATGGGGCTTTGCGCCGGCGGGTTTTTGACGTTTTGGTTTTTTCGGCCGGAATTATCGCGGTTTACGCCATCCTGCAGCATTTTACAGGTTGGAACCCGCACCGCTCGGAGCCGCTAAACCCGATTGGGAGCCGTTTTCGTGCGGTGGGGACTTTCTCCACGCCGTTGACCTTCGGGCTTTACTTCGCCCTCGCAACCACGGCCTGTTTTTGCCTCGGTTGGGGGGAACGCAGCCAAAGCCGGGGAAAATTCTACCTTTTTGTGTCGTTTCTTTCCTTTTTGGCCGTGCTTTATAACGTCGGCCGGGCCGCCCAGCTCTCCCTATTGGCCGGTTTTTTACTTGTTCTTTTCTTCTTGAAGGCCAAAGACCGCTGGCGGGTTTCGGCGTCCATTGTTGCGGTGACGCTGGCGGCCTATCTCGTCAGCCCGGTTATTTTTACCCGGTTTCATCAGCTTGAACATTTTGAGTTTGACCCGGCGGCTCCCAACCGGCGGCTGGCCATCTGGGAAAGAAGTTATCGGATTTTTCAGGACCATCCGGTCTTCGGCATCGGGTTCGGCAACTTTGAGTCGGAATACCAAAAGCAGCTGGGGAAATCCGGCGCAAAGGTGTTGGGGCATGCGCACAACGATTTTTTGAACGTTTTGGTAGCCGCCGGGCTTTTTGGCCTGGCGGCCTTTCTTTTTTTCTGGAAAGTCCTCTTTTTCCGGCTTCGGGAAGGGCTCCAAAAAATCCGGGCCGGGCCGGAGCGGAAATTTTTGATTATGGGCGTGACGAGCTTGGGGGAGTATCTGGTTTATGGCCAGTTTGAGGCCTCTTTTTTTGACCAGGAGGTCCAGATGCTCTTATTTTTCCTTTTGGCCGCCCCCCTTTCCGTGCTGGAAGAAAGAAAATTCTAAAACTTCATCGGCTGGGCGCAAAAAATTTATTGCATTTGGCCCCGCTTACATATATTTTTCGCCGCATTGAGGAAAAATGAGTCGAAAGGGAGGCGCAAGTGGTAATCTTACCGAAAAAAATTTTTCTGACCAAAGGGGTGGGCAAGCACAAAGAGCAGCTTTCCTCCTTTGAGTTGGCGCTCCGCTCGGCCGGCATCGCCCGCTTCAATCTGGTTTCGGTTTCCTCCATTTTTCCTCCCAAGTGCAAAATCATCAGCAAGCAGGAGGGGTTGACCTATTTGTACGACGGGCAGGTCGTTTTTTGCGTGATGGCGCGGGCGGCCACCAATGAGCCGAACCGGCTGATTTCCTCGTCCGTCGGACTGGCCGTTCCGCAGGACCGGCGGCAGTTCGGCTACCTGTCCGAGCATCACGATTACGGAATGACCGAAAAGAAAGCCAGCGATTACGTCGAGGATTTGGCGGCGGAGATGCTGGCCACCACCTTGGGTCTGGAGTTTGACCCAAACAAAGGCTACGACGAAAAACGCGAAATCTGGAAAATCTCCGGCAAAATAGTGCGCACCCGCTCCATCACCCAGTCAGCCGAAGGGGACAAAAACGGGCTTTGGACCACTGTCGTGGCGGCCGGCATTTTCATAACCGAATGAGGCAAGTCCATCCCCGACGCCTAACCAAAAAGCTTTTCTCCCATCCCATCATCTCGTTTGAGGTCGCCCTTTAGGAGAACGACTTTGGCTGAAGGGCTCCATTTTCATCACAACAACTTCTTAGGCATTCCGCCGGAGAATTCGTCGCCGAAGTCCCCTTTCGTCATCTTTCCGGTCGGGTACGATTCCACGACGTCTTACAAGGCCGGCACGCGGGAAGGCCCGGCGGCTATTCTTGCTGCCTCCCGCCAGGTGGAAACCTATGATGATGAACTCGGCTTTGAGCCGTATGAAGCCGGCATTTACACCCATCCTTCTTTGGAAATCACCACTAAAGGGCCGAAGGAGATGGTCGAGCAGGTTTATCGCGCCGTTTTGCCGATGGCGCGCAAAAAGAAGAAAGTAATAATGCTGGGAGGAGAACATTCCCTCACCTTCGGCGTCGTCAAGGCCTACAGACAGGTTTATAAAAATCTTTCCGTTTTGCAAATCGACGCCCACGCCGATTTGCGCGATTCCTTTGAGGATTCCCCTTACAATCATGCCTGCGTAATGCGCCGAATTTCGGAAATCTGCCCCACGGTCGGGGTTGGCATTCGCAACTACTCGATAGATGAGGCGAAGTTCATCAAAACGAAGAAAGTTCCGGTTGTTTCCGCTTACAGTTTTATCTCCGGTGAAACCTCGATAGACGAAATTTTAGACCGGTTGACGGACACCGTCTATTTGACCTTCGATTTGGACGGGTTTGACCCTTCCTTTATGCCCGCCGTCGGCACGCCGGAGCCGGGAGGATTGGGATGGTATGAAACTTTGAAGCTTTTGCGCTTTTTGGCCGAGCGCAAGCAGGTGGTCGGCCTTGACGTAATGGAGCTTTGCCCTCTCCCCGGCCAGATTTCCTCGGACTTCATCGCCGCCAAACTGATTTATAAGATTATTGGGTATTTGGTGGCGCAAATCCGGAAAACAAATTGACACCACAAAACTATTAGTGGATATTAAAATATGAAGCCAAATAACAAAGGATAGAGTTGATAACATGGAGCAGTTAACGTTCTTAGAACTTACAAAGAAAATTCTGAAAGAAGAAAGAAAACCTCTCACACATGAGGAAATCTGGGAACTGGCAAAAATTAAAGGATACGATAAATACGTTGGTTCCAAAGGAAAAACTCCTTGGATAACCATAAGTGCCCAACTGTATGTTAATATTCGAGATAAAAAAGATAAAAGCCCATTTGTTAAAATAGGTTCAAGACCAAGAAGATTCTACCTTCGAGAATTAATGAAAGAGGGAGATGAATCGAGAATAATCGAAGAACAACCTGTTGAGGTTCTTCCACCAAAAAAACTCGGATATTTAGAGAAAGACTTACACCCATTCTTGGCATACTATGGCAATTACTTTTTAAATTCTTTTTTAAAAACCATTCAGCATACGAGGTCTGACCGGGGAGAATTTCGTGAATGGCTTCACCCCGATATGGTTGGTTGTTATTTTTCCATGGATGAGTGGAAACCGGAAGTTTTCGAATTGAGTTCGACAACAGGCAACAACCCGATAAAAATTTACTCTTTTGAGATAAAAAGGGAGCTAAACTTCTCAAATTTAAGGGAATCGTTTTTTCAAACGGTCTCAAATTCATCTTGGGCTAATGAGGGGTACTTGGCTGCTTCAGAAATTTCAAACGATGAGGAATTTCAGAAAGAGCTGGAAAGATTGTCTTCATCATTTGGAATAGGTGTTATAAAAATAGATATAGAAGATCCTGATTCTACTAAAATATTGTTTCCAGCGAAACCTCGGGAGTATTTAGATTGGGACACGGTTAACAAACTTACAGTAAATGCAGATTTTAGAGAGTTTTTAATCAGAGTAAAAACTGATCTGACGAGTAAAGAGGTAAGGAAAGAAAAATATGACAAGATTCTGTCACGAGAAGAATTACAGAGAATAATTTTGAAGAATTAGGTCATTTCACCGCTTCACCGCAATAATCTCCAAAACCGCCGGTGTTATCATCAGCGTGCCGGGTTTGGCTTCGCGGGCGGCAAAATCCTCCGCAATGCCCCGGGCGCGGTCGGCCGTTAAATAGCCCAAATCGACCATCCGGCGGATGCCGACATCTATAAAGGTCTTCGGCCACTGCCACCAGTAGCTCGTTTTCGGGAAAATTTCAATTATCGGATTGAGTGTTTTTAGCTCGAAACCCATCTCTTGGAGCCAACCGGGCAAGGAAAGCCCGATGTCCGGCTCGCCGCCGGTAGCGCGCCAGCTTTCCATTACCAGCCGCACAAATTCCTCGTGCTCCGGCGAGCGAGGGGCGAACTGCCAGGCGCCGTAGTCGAAATACTCGTGGACAGCCAAAATTCCGCCCGGTTTCAGCACATTGCCGATTCGTTTGAGCAGTTCGCGTGGGCGTTTTA
Organism: Candidatus Zixiibacteriota bacterium; assembly: GCA_022614805.1. Taxonomy (GTDB): domain Bacteria; phylum Zixibacteria; class MSB-5A5; order DSPP01; family DSPP01; genus DSPP01. The sequence continues at coordinate 54,946 of JAKEHY010000038.1, forward strand.
CAAAGGCAAAAACCCAGCGGCACCAGGCACCATCGGCTTGGATGGCCGGTAATTCTGCTTCGTCCAAATCCAGTTCAAAAGTTGAAATGTTCTCCAGCCCGCGCTGTTTACGTACGGCTTCCAGCCGGTCGAGAAACCGCCGCGAGCGGTCAACAGCGAAAATCTTTCCGGAGGGGCCGACGATTTCGGCCAAATCAAGCGAAGCGTAGCCCGGGCCGCAGCCGACGTCCAAAATCTTCTGGCCGATGGTAAATCCAGCCCGCTTCCAGGCGTCCAGCACCTTTGGCCGCCAGACCCGGTGCTGCAGGCCCAGGCGTTCGATTTCCTCGTCGTGCGTGCCGAGGATGTAATCTTTTTCACGATTCATCGAAAACAGTCGTGGCGCAGGATAAAGTCCGCCAGAGGCGGGCGTATCCTGCGGGATTTATTATTACTGTGCATAATCCAGGAACGCAGGTTGGATAAAACTCAACCTGCGCCACAGTTCTTTCATTTCAGCCCTGACTTAGCTTTTTAAAGTATGCCTCGGCCCGCTTTTTCATTTCCTTGGGGGATACGTTTTCCTTGTGCGTGGCAATCCACCACTCGTTGCCAAAGAGGTCTTTCACCCCGGCGTTGCGGTCCCCCCAGAACATATCCTGCGGCTCCATTGTCGAAGCGGCGCCGGCGGCCAGCGCCCGTTTGTAGAAGGCGTCCGTATTCTTGACGTACAAATAGAGGTTGGTCGGCCGCGCCGGGTGTCCTCCCATAGCATCCCCCATCATCACAATGGAATCGCCGATTTTCACCTCGGCATGGCCGATAGTGCCGTCCGGCCGGGTCATCCGCTCCTTTTCTTTGGCGTCAAAGGCCTTTTTCAAAAACTCAATTAGCTTGGCCGTTCCTTCAACAGTCAGATACGGAGTGACCGTATGATATCCCTTTGGAATCGGATTGACTTTCTTCATTTTTTCCTCCTGTTTTCATGTTGCAGGATTTATTGTTTCTGTGGAGCCTGGGATGCCTACCTCCGCTTTCCCAGCGTCGCTTTTAACGCCTCAATTTCCGCCGAAAAATCCTTTTTGGGGGCGGGTTTTTTCAGTTCGGCTTTCAGTTGGGTGAGCCGCTTGGCGACGGCGGCGGCAATTTCGACGGCCCGGGCGGGCGCGGCTCCGGTGTAGGTGCTCGGGTCATCCAAAATCTTTTTGGCCAGGTCCGAAATTTTATTCCAGTACTCCGGCAGCTCTTTTTTGACGATGGTGACCGGATTTTCACCTTTATTCCGAACACGGTTCGCCAATTCCTTTGCCTTCTCATACGGAGATGAATGCCCGGCCAGGGCCAGCGCAATATAAATCGGCTCCGCCACGATAAGGGGTTTGCTGGCTTCGAGGTTTTTTTTCAAATTCTCCCGGTTCGGCTCGAGGCGGGAAAGGGCCTTGTTCATCCGCAAGACCGCCTGCTCAAAGGCGACGAAAAGCTCTACGGCAAAACGGTTGGAGGCGGAGTTGGTCAAATCCCTCTGGTGTTCGGAAATCTGGTCGGAAAGCAAAGTCACCATCCGCGGGGCATACGCCTTCCAGAGTGATTTGACGTTCTCGAAATCCTTGGGGTTGATTTTGTGCGGCATTGTGGAGGAGCCGACTCTCTTTTCGGCGCCGCGTTCATAAACTTCGCCAATCTCGGAGCGGTATAGATGGCGTATATCGTCGGCCAGATTGGCCAAAACGGAGAAAGCTGAAAGAACAGCGTATCCCAAGTCGGCCAGCGGCTCCGGCTGCACGATTTGAGTCGATACCTGCCGCTCGTCCACCTCCAGTCCGAGCCGATTTAGAATCAATTTCTCAAAAAGAGGAGCTTTATCGCCAAAGGCCAAAGCCAGTGAATTGTAAGCTCCAACCGGCCCGGCGAACTTGCCGACCAGTTTGTTGTTCGCCTCGCAAATTTTCTCAATGCGCCCCAAAAGACGGCTGGCATAATAGGCCAGATAAAATCCGAAGGTCACCGGCTCGGCAAATTGGCCGTGCGTACGCCCGATTTGGGCCGTCTTGGCCTCTTTTTTGGCCATTTGGATAATCAACTCGGTCAGGGAAATGAGGTCCGGCAGAATCACCCCTTGCACCATCGCCTTGATGCGCACCGCTTGAGCGGTGTCGGTGATGTCCATCGAAGTGGCAAAAAGATGGACGTAGGGAGCCGCTTCCGGCGGCAGCGCTTTTTGAATCAGGTTTACCAGCGCCCGGACGTTATGCTCGGTCTTTTTTTCCTCTTCGTAAACTTCCCGTGCCGTGATTTGAGCTTTGCCGGCTTTGGCGTACGCTCCCTTGGGAGCCAATCCGAGTTCTTCCAAAGCCCACAAAAGCTCCAATTCCACTTTCAACTGGGCCTGCACGTAAGCCTCTTCCGAAGCGTGGTTTTTCAGGCGTTCAAAAACGGCCGAATCGGAGGCGTAATAGCGGAAATCGAGCGGAGAGGCAAGGTCAAAAATGGAGATTTTGTCGTTTTCCCTCATCTTTTTTGGAATATATGTATCTGTATCAGAAATCCAATGGGGGCTTGGTGGGGCCGCTAAATTGTCATTCTGGGCGTAAGCGAAGAATCCGGGGAGATAGGGGTGGGGCGGTTTTTGCTGAAGAGGTCTATTCCTCTTCCTCGATAGTAACGTCCTTGCGGCGGATGACGCTAACCGCAAACTGCTTTTCCATCGGGGCCAAAGCCCGCAGTTTTTGCTTCAAATCTTCGGGAAGATTTCGGTCCTTTAAAATTCTGTCCAGCTTGAACCGGTTGACCTCGGCGGCCTTTTCCCAAAGACCCCGCTCTCTCAAAAGTTTTTCCAAGGCTTCGCGGGCCTCGGGATTCAGCTTCCGGTCCGGCAGCCGGGGCCATTCGGAATCCCGAATCTGGGCAATCTGTCCGGTGCCGAACAGGGCGGAAAGGCCGTTCTGGCGGGCGAATTCCAGGATGATTTCCCGCACCTGGTCGATGCGGGCTTCCAATTCGGCTTTGTCCGCTTTCAGCCGGGCCAGTTCGTCCACCATCTGTTTCCCCTGGTCGGCGTCGGCGATTTTTTCTTTTTCCTCCTCCAGCCAGAAAAGGTGCTTCCAGGCCGGGCAGATGTGCTTGTAGTCGCACCAGTTGCAAAAGTCGGATACTCTGGTTGGGAAATGGCCGGAGGCGCGGCCGGCTTCCACTTCATCAATGCGCTGCATCACCTTCTCTCTGGCTTCTTCCACCTGCCCCGGCGTGCGAACCGTTTCCAGCATTTCGTCAAAGCGCAAAAAATGCCAGATGGAACGGACTTTTTCGACCTGCGGCCAGAGCTGCCGCACCAAAAGGTTGTAAAGCGTCAACTGCTGGTCGGACTCCAAATCCGCCTGGGTGGGGAGGTTTTTGCCGGTCTTGAAGTCGTGAATTTCGTAGGTTTCGTCCGACATTTTGGCCAGCCGGTCTATGAGTCCGGTCATTTTGTATCGCCCGGCTTCGTCCAAGGAAACGGTGGCGCGGTAATCCAGTCCCAAGGTTCGGCTCTGGTTAAAGGGGTGGTGATGGTTGTAAAAATCCCGCAGGCACTTCAACCCGATGCGTTTGTAATCGTCCGCATCATAGTCGCCGGACATACGCAGGCCGGAGTGCCATTCCTTCCGCCAGAAATCGTCAAAGTTTTTTTCCACCTCCGGCAGGGCCGGGATTTTTCCCATCTGAACATCCTGAAAAAGCCGCGCCAGGGTTTTATGGACGGTAGAGCCCAGGATGGTCTCGGCCGTCGCCACCTCCGGCACTTCCGGTTTGAGGATGTAACGGAACTCGTACTTCTTTGGGCAGATGCGGAACGTTTCAAGCTGGGTATGGGAATAGACCGGCATTGCCAAAAACTTAATCGAAGGGATAGGGCGGGAGCTTCACCCGCACCGGCTTGTCGGTGCGATAGCCCAAAACGTAATCGGCCTGCATCAGGGTGTGAATTTCGCGCGTCCCTTCGTAAATGGAGGAACCCTTGGAGTTGCGGTAAAAACGCTCCACCGGGTATTCGTCTGAATAGCCGTAACTGCCGTGCACCTGGACGGCATCCGCTGCGGCCTTCTCCGCTTCCAAGCAGGCGACCCATTTGGCCAGGGAGGTTTCACGGGTGTTGCGCAACCCCTTGTTTTTCAGCCAGGCGGCTTTGAGCCACAAAAGGCGGGAGGTTTCATACCCCTTCACCATATTGGCAATCATTTCCTTCACCAACTGATGCTCTCCGATTGCGCGGGTGAAGGTTTTCCGGGTTTTCGAGTAGGCCACGCTGGCATCCAGGCAGGCCCGGACGAGACCGGTGGCGCCGGAGGCGACGGTGAAACGCCCCTGTTCCAGGCAGAACATCGCAATCTTGAACCCCTCCCCTTCCTGTCCCAAAAGGTTTTCCTTCGGAACCGGCACGTCGGTCAAAACGATATAACCCGTGTTGCCGGCCCGCACCCCCAGCTTGCCGTGAATGGTGCCGGTTTTGACCCCGGGGAAGGAACGCTCCACGATGAAGGCGGAGAGTCCGGTATGGTCCCGCTTTCTCTTTTTCTCCTGGTCCGTCCAGGCAAAAACCAAAAAATTATCGGCCACGTCCGCCAGCGAAATCCATATTTTTTCGCCGTTCAAAATATAGCGGCTGCCGTCCTTTTTGGCGGTGGTTTGAATTCCGACCGCATCCGAACCGGCATTCGGCTCGGTCAGGCCAAAAGTAGCCACCTTCTCCCCTTTGGCTTGCGGGACCAGATATTTTTGTTTCTGTTCCTCCGTCCCCCAGGAAAGCAAAGTGAGGGAATTCAATCCCAAATGCACCGACATTATCACCCGGGCGGAAGTATCGGCGTATTCCAACTCTTCGCAGGCCAGGCCGAAGGAGATGTAGTCGTATCCCGCCCCGCCGTAACGCTGGGGGATGCAAATTCCCAGGATGTCGGCCTGCCCCATTTTTTTCAAAAGGTTTGGGTCGAAGCGCTGCTCCCGGTCCCGCTCGCGGATGCCGGGCAGCACTTCCCGCGCCGCAAAATCCCTCACCAGCTTTTCGATGCTTTTATGGTCTTCGTTCAACTCAAAATCAAGCATGCTTTTACGTTTTCTCCGAAGTGCCGCTTACTTTTTTTGGAGGACCGCAACGGCTTCGATTTCCACTTTCGCGCCCCGGGGAAGCCGGCCCACCTCCACGGTTGAGCGGGCCGGCGGGTTGGCCGGAAAGTAGCGGGCGTAGGTCTCGTTCATCAGGGTAAAGTCGTCCAGCGACGGCAAGAAAACGGTGGTTTTGACCACATCCTCCATCTTCGCACCGGAAACCGTCAGAATGGCTTTGATGTTTTCCAAAACCTGTTTGGTCTGCTCTACGATGCCGCCGTTTACCAGTTCGCCCGATTTGGGGTTGATGGCAATCTGCCCGGCAATGAAGATGATTTTCCCGCAGGGGGCGGCAATTCCCTGGCTGTACGGCCCGATGGCGGCAGGTGCCTCCGCAGTTTTAATGACCTCCTTCACTTGTCGGTCCCGTTCCCCCCGCCGGCTGCGGCGGCCGAAGAACGGTTCTTAACATATTTATCCAGAAAGTTAGCCATCGCCTCGTAGGCCTTAATCTGATTGGGGATTTTGGCCAGCCCGTGCCCCTCGTCGGGGAAAAGCAGATATTCCACCGCTCCCCCCTTAGCTTTTAATTTTTCCACAATCTGGTCCGCCTCTGTTTGCGGCACGCGCGGATCGTTGGCTCCCTGAATCACCATTAAAGGAGCGGTGATTTTGTCCGCTTTGTAAACGGGGGAGATTTCCTTCAAGAAGTCGAGGTCTTTATCCAAATATCCGTACTCCGATTCCCGCAGCTTGCGCCGCCAGGCGCCGGTGTTTTTCAAAAAGGTTTCAAAATTGGCAATTCCTACAATGCTGACCCCACCCGCCCAAAGGTCAGGGTACATCGTCAGCATCGCCAAAGTCGAATACCCGCCGTAGCTGCCCCCTACGACGGCAATCTTTTTGGGGTCCACGTAGCCGGAGGATTTCAGATACTCCACCGCCCAGACCAGGTCTTTCAAGGCTTCCGGGCGCTTTTGGATGTTGTCCATGGCCATATAGGCTTTGCCGTAACCGGCCGAGCCACGCACGTTGGGGGCCAGGATGGCGTAGCCGCGAGAAAGAAAGTACTGAAAAATCTTATCAAACCAGGGACGCTCCTGGCTTTCCGGTCCGCCGTGCACTTCCAGAACGGCCGGCAGGCTTCCGTCCTTTTTGGCCCCCGGTGGGAGATAGAAGAAGGCGGGAATTTCCATTCCATCGTGGCTTTTGTATTTTACCAGCACCGGCTCCGTCATTGTGGATCGGTCGATGCCTCCCATCGGAGCGAAAGTGAGCGGCTCAACCGTTTTGGCGGCCTGGTCAAACAACCAAACGTTGTTGTTCCGGGAAGAAGAGGTAAAAGTGAAAGCCAATTTATCGCCGGTTTTGGTGAAAGAAATCCCGCCCACAACACCTTTTGGCATTTTGGGCAAGTTCATCATTTTCCCGGTCTGCATATCCTTCACAAACAGTTCGCCGTAGCCGTCGACGTTGGCCGTGTAGGCCATATAGCGGCCGTTATCCGAAAGAATCATTGCGGCGATTTCCCGCTTTTCGTTTTCCAAAAAACCAACCTTGCCGGTGGTCAAATCGATTTTGGCCAAGTTTTCGAAGTCCTTGTCCTGGTCGGAGGATAAATAGAGCGTTTTCGAATCCGGAGTAAAGTTGACGTTGGTATAGATGGCATCCCCTTGGTGCGGGGTAAGAAGGGTGGTTTTTCCGGTGGCCAAATCCAGGGCATATAAGTTGAAATTGGTGTTGGTGATAGCTTCTTCAATAATCAGAGTCTTTCCGTCCGGCGACCATTCTGCCACGGAGAAATTGCCATCCCTCTGAAAGACCATCTTCTTTTCCCTACTGGCCAAATCCATCACGTAAATGTCGAAATACGCTTCGTTGCGCTCGTTGGAGGCAAAGGCGATTTTCTTTCCATCCGGCGACCATTCCCCGAAATCGTGGATCACCTTTGGGTTGTCGGTCAACTGGATAACCTTCTCGCCGGTGGGATTGGACAAATAAAGCTGGGCACGTTCGCTGCCGCCGGCGGCCTTGCCAAACAAGATCCACTGACCGTCGGGCGACCAACTGCCGTAGTCCACGCGGTCTTCGTAGAAGGTTATCTGGTTCGGCCAGCCCCCCTTGGAGGAAATAACAAACAACTGGCCCACGCCGGGCATATTGGAAGTGAACAACACCTTGTCCCCGGCCGGCGAAATATCTCCTCCGCCGCAGGATTTGATGTTCATATACTGGGCGAACGGGTAGGGCTCGGCCCAAAGGTTACCGGCCAGAATCAACAGGAAAACGGCGGCCAGAACGCCCTTCTCCACCTTTTGCATAAAACCCGACATATTTCCTCCTTGCTTTCGGTTTCTTGCCCCCAATATTATCAAGCTTTGGACGCTTGGCAACCGCTTTTTGGGCCAAAGGAGAGAGAATGCGAGCAAAAAAACGGGCAGCCGAAACGATATTGACCGAACAGGTGATGCTCACCTATACCAACCACTACGGCACTCTCTATGGGGGGAAGCTCTTAGAACTGATGGACAAAGCCGCTTTTATCGCCACTTCCCGCTTTGCCCATTCCGATACGGTTACTGCTTCCTCCGAAAGCGTCGATTTTCACCATCCCATCCGCTTCGGCGACATCATCGAGTTGGCCGCCAAGGTGATTTTCACCGGCCGCACTTCTATGGTCGTGCGCATTCACGCCTTCGGCGAAGGCCGCCGCGACCATAAAAAGTTCTTGGCCACCACCGGCTATTTCAATATGGTGGCGGTGGACGAGCAGGGTCGTCCCAAGGAGGTGCCGGAGCTTATCCTCGAAACCGAAGAGGAAAGACGGGAATGGGAGACCGGCAAACGGATTAAAGAGCTGTCCGAGGAAAGAACAGCCCGGAAAGGTAGGGGCGGTTCGTGAACCGCCCGCTTTGCTTAATCGTCGGATTGGGTAACCCCGGCCGTCAATACGCGAAAACCCGTCACAATCTGGGCTGGCAGGTTTTAGACCGGCTTTGCGAAAAGCTCAAAATCGGCTTCAAGGCCGGCAAGGGGGAATATTACGTCGCGTTGCTGGAGAAAAATGATCGGGATGTTGTCTTTCTCAAGCTGACGACTTATATGAACGGGAGCGGAATAGCAGTCAAAGAAGCGTTGCCTTTTTTCGGCAAGGTTCCCGCCGAGCTTTTGGTCATTTTGGACGATATGGCCCTGCCTTTGGGGAAGCTCCGATTACGCGCCGGCGGCTCTTCCGGGGGGCACAACGGTCTCGAATCTATCATATACCAACTTCAAACCGAAGATTTCTCCCGGTTGCGATTGGGCATCGGCACGCCGGAGGCCAAAGGCGCCGCCGTTGGCCACGTCCTCGGCGAATTTTCAAAAGAAGAGAAAAAAGCCGCTGAAGAGATGATGGAAAAAGCCGCCATGCTGGTCGAAATTTGTTATCAAAAGGGATTTCAGGACGCACTGAACTATCTTTCACGGCAGACTTCGATTATTGGGGAGGCTACGGAAGAATAAAGACCGGGGCTGCGCGCCAAAACCTTGCCCCGCCTGTTACCACCAGTTCCAGAACTCGACTTTGAAGAAGCGCACCACCGAGCGGCCGAGAATTTTGAAAATGGATTTTTTGCCCGCTTGTATCTTCAGCTTGCCGCTCATCCCGGCTTTCAGCCGCCCGTCCGAGTTGGCCAAAACGCCGGCCACTTTGAAGAAGATCTGGGAACGCATCTCCTCCGCCTCGCTGCTCACCTGCTGGACGTTGCCGGTATAAGTCTTGTTCGGGAAGCTGCGCAGCCGCAGCTCTATGGGCGCCTCCGGTTTGACCAAGTCGAGGTCTGACTCCGAAACCTTGGTCAAAACCCGCACCGAGTCCAGCCGGATGATGCGCAGGAGCGCCTGCGGTGAATTGACCAAAGTCACCCGTCCCGGAAAGGGGGAAACAACCGTCTGCTTGGCCAACTGCTCTTTCAAATAGCGAATGGTTCCCTCCAGCTTGGCCATCTCCGCCCGGGCTTGCTGCAGTTCCTCCGGGCGGGCACCGGATTTGACGACGTCGTAGGCCCGGTCCGCCTCTTTCCAGGCCGCCTCGGCTTTGTTCTTCTCGCTTTCAAACTTCTGAAATTCCTCCTGTGAAATGGCTTTCCGGTCGAACAGCTTCTGGGAACGTTCAAATTCCCGTTCCTTTTGCTCGAATTCCACTTTCAGCCGCCGCTGGGCTTCCTTTAACCGTTCCAATTCCTCCGGTTTGGCCCCTTTTTTCAAAAGTTCCAGCTTGGCCCGGGCCTGGTCGTAGGCGGCCTGGTTCGATTTCAGTTCGTTTTCATACTGGTTGGAGACGAGATGGGCAACCGTTTCTGCGGCGGCAACCTGGTCCCCCACTTTCACCCTCGAACTGATACTGACGGAGGCGAAGTCGGTGCCGAAAAGTGCCATCAGCTGGGTGGAGTTCCGGTTCTCCTGACCGCCGATTATCAGTTTTTCCTCGAGAATTCCGGGCTGGGGGGCGGAAAGGGTGTAGCTGGCCAAGGGCTCAATCTCCGCTTCGCCGGAGATAGTCTGGGGATAAGGGAAAAAGAAAAAGAAAATCAAAAAAAGAAGCCCTCCTCCAATCGTGACGCTTAATTTGACGGGAGACAGTTTTTTCACGTTTTCCTTCCCGAAAAAGTTAAAAACCTTCTGGACGGTATGCACCACCGGTACCGCAAAGATAAAGAGGAGGAAAGCGGAAAACAATAAGAAACCGAACCCCCGCCAGGCGGAAGTGAGCGCCCCAAAGAGCCACAAAAAGAAGTACCCTAAAAAGAGGAGGGAGTAGGTGAGCCCCAAAACGCCATACAAAAGGAAAATCCGCCGCTCCCGTGGGGTATAGGCCGAAAGGCGGGGCCTGGCGCCAAAGGCCAGTTCCAGCGTTCTGGCCTTGAGATAGCCGAAGGCCTTAGCCCGCAAATTGGGAACGCCGACCCAGTCGGCCAAAATGTAGTAGCCGTCCAACTTGATGAGCGGGTTTAGGTTGAACAAAACCGTAAGAAGGGTGAAAGTGGAAGCGATGAAAAAAAGATGGCCGAGGGCCGAGCCTTCCGACAAAAGATGCCAGGCCAAAGTCGTAAGACTCCACAAAAAAATCTGGAAAATCACCCCGGCGAAAGTTACCAAAATCTTTTTCCTTTTTTCCGTGAAAAGGTAGGCGTCCGAGACATCGCAGTAGAAGCAGGGCTGAAAGTACAAAAGCAGAAACCCCATCTGGCGCACCTCGCCACCGAAATGTTTCAGCGTGATGGCGTGGGCGAACTCGTGCAGGGAAATGGTGACGAAAATGGTGAGCAAAACCACCACAATCGATTCCGCCCGGAAAAGCTGGCCCAGCGTCAGGCCCGAAAACTCCTCCCAGCGCAAAACGGTGACGCGGGCCGCCAAAAGGCATAGCAAAAGCCCCAAGGCCAGGAAATAAGGGGAAAAGACGAATTGAAATCTTTTTTCCAGTTTCGCGACCAGTTCATCCGGATCGAAGGCCTTCAGCTTTACGAAAAGAATTTTTTCCAGAAAGGTCTTGTCCTGTTTTTCCCACCGGCTTCCGGCAGAAGCCAGTTTTTTTTCCGATTTTTCGGATTCCAGAAACAAAAGCTCGTCCAATTTGTCGACGAACCGCTCCAGCTGCTCCAGCGGGAGCTTGAGACCGCATTCTTCTTCTATTTTGTCTGCGATTTGTGGCAGGGGGGTCTGGCCGTCCAGAAGCTGGACGATTTTGTGCTCCACTTCCCGCATACGGAAAAATCTTTGGGTGCGCGGGTCTTTGATGATGAAATAGGTTTGCCCCCCCTCTTTCTGCTGGGATTCGATTAAATCAGTTCGCAGACGGGGATGCGGGTTCAACTTCCACTCCTGTTTCCGGCGCAGGGCCGGGGCTTGGTTTGACATTTTTCAGGAAGATGGGAAAGAACGGCGGCACGATTAAGGTCGTTGCCGTAACCATAAAAAGCACCACCCCGTAAAACGCCTCCGAGATGACTCCGGCGGAAAGCCCCACCAAAGCCACGATGGCGCCAACTTCCCCGCGCGGCACCATTCCCCAGCCGACGGCCACGGAATTGCGGAAACCCATTCTCCAGACGGGCAGGGCACAGCCGAGCAGTTTGGTCAGAATCGCTATCAAAGTGATGGCTCCGGCAATCCCGATGGTGGCCGGGTTGAAGAGCGCCTCCGGCGAAAGTTTGGCCCCCAAGGCAAAGAAGAAAAAGGGGACGAAAAAGTCGTATATCGGCTCGAATTTTTCCTTCAAGCGGAACTTGGCATCGTAGTCGGAGAGCACCATCCCGGCCAAAAAGGCCCCCACGATGGCGGCGATTTTGATTTCTGCCGCCACTACCGAAAGCCCCAGGCAGAAAAGCAAAGCGAAGGCAAAGGCCGGGTTTCTGGTTTTGAATTTTTCCACCTGCCGCACCATAGGCTGGGTGATGCGGCGCCCCCAAAAAATCAAAAAGAGCACGAACCCGGCCGCTTCCAGAATCACGATTCCCAAACCCAGCCAGGAAAACCCTCCTAGCGCGATTCCGGATACGACCGCCAGAAAAATCATCCCCAAAATGTCGTCAAAAACGGCGGCGCCAAGGATTACCCGGGCCACTTTGGTTTCCAATAGCCCCCGTTCCGAAAATATCCGCGCCGTAATGCCGACCGAAGTGGCCACCAGGGCCGCTCCGCCGAAAAGCGCCTCGTAGCCGCTGTGCCCGGCGGCATACAGGTACAAAGCCCCCACGCCGAAGGGAAGTACAACACCCAGGACGGCTACACCCAGGGAAAGCCCTCCTACTTCCAGAAGTTTTTTGGCAGGCGTACCCAATCCAACCTCGAACAGCAGAAAAACCACACCGATTTCCGGCAGCACTTCCAGCACCGTTTCCCCGTGGATGGCCCCCAAGACCGGCACCAGCACAACGCCGGCCGCCATTTCCCCCACCAGGGCCGGCAGGCGCAGGCGTTCGAAGATTTCTCCCGCCAGCTTGGCCGCCCCGAAGGCCAAAAAAATTTCCAAAAGCAGGTTTACATGGTCCTCCATTTCGACCTATGTTAATAAATTTGGAGCCGGATAGAAACTGAAAACTTGCCTGCTAAAACGAGAAGGCCGCCCTTGGGCGGCCCTCCACCTTTAACCGGAAAGGACTGTTTTCAAATCTTCTCCAGTTTTCTATTTTAAGTTACGAAGTTGATATGTTTTTAGTTTCAAGTTACTTTCTTTTTTCCCTCCCCTTGTGGGGGAGGTTAGGGGGGCAAAGAAGGGTTTTGGAGGATGGAGAACCTCTCCCCGGCCCTTTTCTGTAAGGAAGGGGAAGAAAAGGGCCTTCCAGACAGGTTTTCTCACCTTCGAGGGGAGGGATTAAGGGTGGGGTCAAAAAACATATGAAGATAGACTTGGACACCGATGCTCTGATAATGGTGGACGTCCAGAACGACTTCTGCCCCGGCGGAGCTCTGGCCGTGCGGGAAGGGGACCAGGTCGTAAAACTGCTCAATCACGCCCAAAAGCTCTTTCGACACATCTTTGCTACCCGCGATTGGCACCCGGAAGACCACTCTTCCTTTATGGGCCGGGGCGGCCCCTGGCCGCCGCATTGCATCCAGAACACGTATGGCGCCAAATTCCATCCTGATTTGGAAATCTCCCGCGCCTGGGTGATAAGCAAGGCGACCGAACGGGACAAAGACGCCTACTCCGGCTTTCAAGAAACTGATTTGGAAGCCCGGCTCAAGCGGGAGGGGATAAAGCGGGTCTTTGTCGGCGGATTGGCCACCGACTACTGCGTCCGCGACACGGCCCTCGATGCGCTGGCTGCCGGCTTCGAAGTTGTTCTTTTGGACGACGCCGTCCGGGGCGTGGACGTCAAACCGGGGGACAGCAAAAAGGCTGTGGATGATGTGAAGTCAAAAGGTGCAATTCTGGAAAAAGCCTCCAGCTTGGAATAGGTATTAGTTTTGATATTTTTAGAGTTTTTCCCACCCACTTCTCCTTTTTTTTGCATATAATATACCGATAGAGGTAGTGAAAGGAAGGATGATGAAAAAGCTTAGCAAAGTTGTGATTCTCATTTTGGTTCTGGTCTATCCCCTTGCCGCCGGCTGGGGGCAGGATAAGAAAGTTCTGAAGACCTTCGAGGAGCTGCAGGGGGTCATCATTTCGGTTTCCAACCTGGTCAAAAACTCGGTGGTGCACATCGAGGTGGTGCAAAAGGTGGACGACCGCAAATACAAAGTGATGGGCTCCGGAGTCGTGACCGACGAGGCCGGGTATATTTTGACCAACGAGCACGTGGTGGACAACGCGCAACAGATTATGGTCACCCTCCCCTCCAAGCGGGAATACCCGGCCGACTTGATCGGCGTGGACAAGCAGACCGATTTGGCCGTAATCAAAGTCAACACCCCCGAAAAGCTGACCGTCGCCAAACTGGGGAGCTCGGACGCCACCAAGGTGGGGGAATGGGTCATCGCCGTCGGCAACCCCTACGGCTTTGACCGCACGGTCTCCTTCGGCATCGTTTCCGGCAAGGGGCGGGTGATGCCCAACTTCGGCCGGGAAGTGCCGTTCGTGAACGACTTTCTGCAGACCGACGCCGCCATCGACCCCGGCAGTTCGGGCGGGCCTTTGGTCAACCTGAAAGGGGAAGTCGTCGGCATAAACTCGATGGGCTTGGGCCGCGGCCAGGGGTTCACCATTCCGATTAATATGGCCAAAGAGGTGGAAAAGAAGATTATCGCCTCCGGCGGCATCGAGCGGGGCTGGATTGGAGTGGTCATCCAGCCCTTCAACCGCGACTTCGCCCGCTACCACGGCGAGCCGGAGCTTTCCGGCGTTTTGATTGCGGACGTTATCGAGGGCTCCCCGGCGGAGAAAGCCGGCCTGAAGGCGGGGGATATTGTCACCGAGGTCGGCAAAAAGGAGATGGCGGCCGAAAAAGAGGATGATTTGAACGCCTTCAGCTTGACCATTGCCGAAACGCCGGTGGGGGAGCCGATAGATTTGAAAGTCCGGCGCGGCAAGGAGGAAAAGAAGCTGGTCTTAAACGTCGGCTCCCAGCCCAAAGTCAAGCCGGAGGAGTTTGAAACCGGCCTCGGCTTCACGGTCAAAGAAATTACGGAGGGGCTTTACCGCCAGTACGCCCTCAACGACAAAGTCGGCGTTTTGGTGAGCTTTGTGGAGGTCGGCGGCGCCGCCTTTCAGGGAAAACTTTCCGAAGGGGATGTCATTGTCAAAGTCGAAGATGCTGACGCAACGGATTTGCCCTCCTTCAAAGCGGCTCTCGAGAAACACGCCAAAAAATCGCAGCTGCTTCTGCGCGTGGTGCGCGGCAAGGACAAAGTCTACGTCCTAATCCCCGGCTCCAAGCAGAAGGCGGAGAAATGATTTTATCGTTTGTTATTGGGGGGAACCTTGTGTTCGCCTTTTTCTCTTTGCTAAATGCAAGACTTCGTAGGCGGCACTTCCCTGGCCGACTCGAGCTGTGTCGGCACGGGCAGGCAGTGCCGCAGCCGGGCTGAAGCCCGGCCTACGGAAGGGTCTCTATAAAGGAAGCAACTAAAAAGCGCCCCTTGCGGGGCGCTTTTACTGACGGCTTGTTTTCAGTCGTTTTTGTCCTTACGGTTGTGCCAATTGCCCTTGCCCCGTTCGTCATCATCTCGGTATTTCTTGGTGACCACCCGGGCTTTCCCCTTGACCGCCGGCTCGAAATTCGGCACCGCCACCAGGGCCAACTCGTAATGCTCACGCGCTTTGGCCAAATGTCCGCGCCGCTCGTGCACCAGCCCGATGGAAAACTCCACTTTGGCCACCCAGACCCGTTCGCCGGGATACAAGTCCCGCACTTTGTAGTAATGCACCAGGCAGCGGTCCCAATCCCGCAATTCGCGGTAGCACTCCCCCAGGTAGAAGTGTGCCTCCCAGTTGTCCGGGTCCTTGGCTAACGCCAGTTCGAACTGCTGAATCGCCTTGCGGTAATGCCCCCGCTCGTAAAAGCGGATGCCGTTGCGGGTGTGTACACGCGAGGCATGCTCCAATCCCGGCGACTCGACTCTTGCCGGCGGCGGTGGAGTGGTTCTTTCATGCACGATGACCGTGCGCGAAGCCGTACAGCCGGTCAAAAAGGCCCCCAAAACAAGGCCCCATCCGAAAAGTTTATGCATACGCCCTCCCTTGATTGGTTTCCTGTTCAAATGAAAGTCCAACATTCCGTAATCCCGTAACCCCGGCTGCCCGGGGCAGTTTCCCCCGGCCGGGTCCCGAGCTCGGCTCGGGCAGGCCAGCCCCATACTATTTTCGGCTGATTTTCCAATTTCCAAAGTCCCTCTGGTTTTAATAAGAGGGTCGCCGCTAACAAAAAAAGCGCCGCAGGCGGCTCTGCGGCGCTTTCGGATTTTCAAAAATACGGCTTAATCGTCGTCTTTTTTACCCCGGCCGCGGCGGTCATCTTCATCGTCGTCATCATCACCCCGGTCCTTGTGTTTTTTGGACTCCAGACGCCGCTTGGCTTCCTTGGCCTCCCGGTGGCTGGGAACGGCTGCCAGCGCCAGCTCGTAATGGGAGCGGGCTTCTTTATATTTTCCCCGTCTTTCGTACACCCAGCCGATTTTATATTCCACCCGGGCCGCCCAGGCCGGCTCGGAACGGAGCTCCAAAACGATGCGGTAATGTTTAAGACAGGGGTCGTACTCCCGCAGTTCCCGGTAGCATTCCGCCAAGTAGAAATGAGCCTCCCAGTTGGAGGGGTCTTTGGCAATGGCCAGTTCGAACTGGACAATCGCCTTGCGGTAGTGCCCCCGTTCATAAAAGCGAATGCCGTTGCGGGTATGCACCCGCGAGGCGTGCAGTTGTCCCGGCGGCTCCTTTTCTGCAACGACTACGGTACGGTAGCTGGTGCAGCCAGCCGCAAGGGCCGTTCCAATAAGAACCGTTACGAACAAAAGCATCCTGCGCATATCTCCTCCTTTTTTGTTGGCTTTCGCCGGATTTTTTTGGAAAAAACGTGGATGCTCGCATTTTTTGATACCCCCGTTCTTAAAGCCCGTTCCCGCCAAACTCATTTCTTTCCGACTTTCCGGCCGGCAAAGCGCCTCAGTTCCGAAGCGAGCTGCCCCATCTCCTCCGGCGTGTTGTAGAAATTAGGCGAAACCCGCACTCCGCCTTCCCGCAAACTGACGGCAATTTTTTTACTTTTCAGGTAACGCACCAACCCTTCCGCCTGCGGGTGAGTGAAGGAGAGAATGGAGGAACGATGGGGCGCCTCCAGGGGGCCGCGCAAGTGATAGGGAGAGTCGGACAGATATTCCGCCAGCAAATCCAAAAGCCCTTTGTTGTAGCGCTCGATTTTGGCGACGCCCACTTTGTGCAAAAGCACCAAGGATTGGTGAAAGTGCCGGACCGCCTCGTGCGGATAGGAGCCGACTTCGAACCGCCGGGCGGAATCGAAGGGGATTAAATCTTTTTTCCATAGCTCCGACCAGTCCAGCTTCCAGTCCACCGCCAGCCAGCCGGAATAGGCGGGGCGCAATTTTTTTTGCAGTTTGCTGGAACAGTAAAAAAAGCCGGTCCCTCCGGCCGAAAGCAGCCACTTTTGCCCCCCGGCGGCCAAAAAGTCCACCCCCGTTTGGTGCACATCCAGAACTTGATTGCCGACCCCCTGAATGCCATCCACCACCAAAAGCGTTCCGTTGTTATGGCAAATTTCTGCGAAGGCGGCCAAATCGTGCTTGTAGCCGTTGAAGAACTGCACATAGGAGGTCAAAAAGACCTGGGTGTGCGGCGTCAAGCTCACCGCCAGCTCTTCCGGCGTCAGATACCCTTTTTCCGTTTTCAAATAGCGGATGGTTACCCCCTTTTGTTCCAAAAGCTTTAAGGCGTACACCCCGGCCGGAAACTCCAGCTCGGAAACCGCGGCTTCATCGCCGGGTTTCAAGTCCAAGCCGGCGATGCAAATATTCAACCCGTAAGAGGTATTGGGGCAAAAACCGATTTCATCGGCATCGGCACCTATCAATTGGGCGCCCATTTTCCGGATTTCATCCAGCATCCGGAAAGTTTCCTCCTCAAAGTCGGCGTCTCCCGTCAGCCAGCGTTTGTCCAATTCGTCCAATTTTTTCTTCGCAAAAAGATTCAACGGCCCGGCCGAAGCGGTGTTCAAGTAAACGTTTTTAAGCGGGAAATACTTTCCGTAAGGGGTCATTGACTTGGCCAGTTTTGACAGGGCCGCGCTCATATTCGATAGGCTTTCTGTATCCCCCACAAGGATATGCTCAAAGCGGCGAAAATCCAAAGGAGGGTGAAGAACAAGTGGCCCCAGTCGAAGTCAAACCGGCTGCCCAAAAGAATGGTTAAAGGGAGAAACCCCAAAACGAAAATAACCGCCGTGGCGGCCAGCGCCGTTACGAGGGAGGAGGAAAACAGCTCCGGCCGAAACTGGGAATAAAGCCAGGCCGGAACCAAATCAAAGAAAAGCAGGGCCCAGAGAAGCCGAAAGAGCGCCTCGCCCAAAAAGCCCTTTCTTCCGGCCGCTTTCAATTCGGACCCGAAGGGAAGTTTTTTCTCTATGACGGTCGAAAGCAAGACCACGCCCAGAAGCAGCGGAACGGGAAAAGTCACCGAACGCAAAATCGGATACCAGTACTCCATTATACGCTCTTGACCACCTGGACCGGCACAACCGGCAAGTATAGGAAAGAAAAGTTTCTTGTCAAAACTTCCGCGCCCCGATAGATTGCCCATTCCTTATGGCTAAACCCGCCTTTCCTGTTTTAATGGCTCTTCTGGGCCAATTGCTTTTGGCTTCCGGCACCTTTCTGGTGGCCAAATTTGCCCTGCTCGAAATCCCGGTCATCGATTTGGCCACGGCCCGCTTTGTTCTTTCCGCCCTCTTTCTTTTAATTTTGACCCTGGTATCCAAAAATATGCGCCGGATTGAACGGTCGGACTACGGCGGTCTTTTTCTTCTGGGGTTGCTCGGGATTCCCGTCAATCAAGGCCTTTTCCTCTGGGGGCTTTCCTACACCAGCCCCACCCACGCGGCCCTTTTGTACTCCACCCTGCCCGTTTTCGTTTTTCTTTTAGCCCATTTTTATCTGAAAGAACAATTTCAGCGGCAAAAAGTTTTTGGAATCGGGCTGGCCTTCGCCGGGGTTATGTACATTATGCTGGAAAAGGGGCTGAAATTTGAAACCCAATACCTGCTCGGCGATTTCTTAATTTTGGTAGCGGTTTTGGCCTGGGCCGCTTACACCGTTTTGGGAAAGCCGTACTTGAACAAGTACGGTCCCCCTTTTCTGACCTTCGCCGCCGTCGCCATCGGCACCATCGTATTTCTGCCGTTTGGGATAGTCCCGACGGTCCAATACGGTTGGGGTTCGGTTTCCACCCAAGCCCTGCTTTCGCTCGGCTACATCGCTTTTTTGACCTCCGGCATCGCCTATATTCTCTGGTACTATGCCTTGTCGAAGATGGAGGCTTCCCGCGTGGCGGTGGTCAACAACTTCCAGCCGGTGGTCACCGCAATGCTTTCGTTCTCTTTTTACGGCGAACGCTTTTCTTTGGGATTTGTGCTGGCCGGAATAGTAGTTCTAATCGGAGTGCTTTTAGTGGAGATTGCCTGATGAAAAAATTGTCGAAGGAAGTCGAACGGGGGCTTTTCAAGGTTTTCTCGCGCGTGCCGCTTTTGCGGCACTTCAAACTGAAACTGCAGGCGGTGCGCCCCGGCTGCGCCCGCATCACCGTCCGCTTCGCCCCCCACCTGGCGCAGGTGCACGGCTTTATGCACGGCGGCGTTGTGGCGACGATCGCCGATACGGCCGCCACCTACGCTTCCAACACCCTGCTTTTCCCCGAGCGGGAAACCATCACGGTGGAGCTGAAAATCAACTATGTCGCCCCGGTAAAAACCAAAACGGCGGTTGCCGAGGCGGTCGTTTTGCATTCCGGCAACAAGACCTCCATTTCGGAAGTGAAAGTATTCGACAGCAAAAAAAAGCTCTGCGCCGTGGTGTTAATCACCAACCTGATTTTGCCGCGCGGAGAAATCAGAACGCAACCAAGAAAAGAGGGGTGAATGCTCAAAATGTTCAAACTTTCTAAAATCCTCGAGACGGTCCTTTATGTAGACAACTTTGCTGCCACCGAAAAATTCTACACCGAGGTTTTGGGGCTTTCCGGTAAAAATGGCAACTTTGCCGTTGGGGAAGGTATGCTTTTGCTTTTTGAGGCTTCGAAGGCAGTAAAGCAAAAATCCCCACCGCCGCACGGTGCCACCGGCCCGGGACACATGGCCTTTGAAGTACCGTTTGAAGAGTATGAGAGATGGAAAAAATTCGTAGCGGAAAAAAACATAAAAATCGAAGAGGAAATCATCTGGGACAAAGACGCAATTCCTGTGGTGCGCTCTTTCTACTTCCGCGACCCCTCCGGCAACGTTTTGGAAATTGCCACGCCAGGAATTTGGAAAAAACTCCTCGGTTAAGGGAAATGCCCAAGCTCAAGTGCATCCTCGAAACCGCCCTGTATGTGAAAAATCTTCCGGCAGCCGAAAAATTTTATTCCCAGGTTCTCGGCCTGCCGCTTTTGGCCAAACAAAAGGGTCGGCACCTCTTCTATTGGGTAGGCAGAGATGTATTGCTTATTTTCTATGCTCCTAAGACGTTGAAGGACAAAACGACTCCCCACGGCGCCAAAGGCCCCGGACATTTGGCCTTTGAAGTTTCTCAAAAGGACTACGGACTGTGGAAAAAGTATCTGACCAAAAACAGAGTAAAAATCGTAGAGGAGGTCATCTGGAAAAAACCGAACTTCCGTTCGATCTACTTCCGCGACCCCTCCGGCAACCTTTTGGAAATAGCCACCCCCGGCATCTGGGAAAAGATTAAGTAGTGCTCGGCTTGCCAATCCCTCCATTTTGGGTATCTTTTTGCCGAGGAGAAATGCGGAAATGAGCCTGGTCCCCCCGTATATCGAAAGCCTGAAAGCATATGTTCCGGGGAAATCGATAGAAGAAATCAAACGCACCTACGGGCTTTCCAAAGTTATCAAGCTGGCTTCCAACGAGAACCCCTTGGGGCCCTCCCCCAAGGCGTTGGAAGAAGTCAAACGATCGCTTTCTGCATCCCATCTGTATCCCGACGGGGGCCTGCGCATCCGGGCCGTTCTGGCCGAACGGTTCAATCTTAAACTCGAAAACGTCATTGCCGGGGCCGGCTCGGAGGGGATAATGTCGAACATCATCCGCACCTTCCTGACCGACCAGGATGAAGTTTTAACCGCCGCTCACACCTTTCTGGGGTTTATGGTCTTGGCCCGCTCGCGCGGAATCAAGGTCAATACCGTCAGCCTGACTGGCGACTGGCGCTTCGATTTGGCCGCTTTGGCCGACAAAATCAACGAACGTACAAAAATTATTTACCTGGCCAACCCGAACAACCCCACCGGCACCATCTTCAGCCGTTCTGAATTCGAAGCGTTCTTGCAGAAAATTCCCGAACGGCTCTTGGTCATTTTGGACGAGGCCTATTTCGAGCTTGCCCGGGAAAATCCCGACTATCCCGATTCGATGCGCTATCGTCACGACAACGTGATTACTTTGCGCACCTTTTCCAAAGCATACGGCCTGGCTGGCTTCCGCATCGGCTACGGCTTTGCCCACGGAGAGCTGATTCGGAACCTGCTCAAGGTCAAATTACCCTTCGACCCCTCGCATACGGCTCAAGCCGCCGGGCTGGGGGCGTTAGAGGATGTTGAATTTCTGGAAAAGACCCTGGAAAACAACCGCAAGGGACGGAAATTTTTGTTTGAGTCGCTGGCGGAACTCGGTTTCAACGTGATTCCTTCCGATGCCAATTTTGTTCTGGTATTACTTCCCAGCGCCGAGACGGCTCAAAACCTTTTTCAAACCCTGCTGACCAAGGGTATCATCGTGCGGCCGCAGGAAACGTCCAACTTGCCGCAGGGGATTCGGATTTCGGTCGGAATCGGTGAGGAAAATCAGATGTTGATAGAGCATTTGGAAAAAATTCTCAAGGTCCAGCCAGCTTTCGTCGGCAATTAGGAGGTTCGTATGACCAAACCGCAAGAGAGTACGGAAAAAATAAAGACGGTCGGCGATTTTCTGCCCATCAACGGTATCGACTACATCGAATTTTACGTCGGCAACGCCCGGCAGGCCCAGCATTTCTACCGCCACGTGCTTGGTTTCTCGTTGGTTGCCTACGCCGGACTGGAAACCGGCATCCGCGACCGGGCCTCCTACATTCTGGAGCAGGGGAAAATCCGCTTCGTTTTGACCACCCCGCTTATCCCCGAACACCCGATTTCCGAGCATATCCGCCTGCACGGTGACGGCGTCAAGGACATCGCCCTGTGGGTGGATGACGCCTTTCGGGCCTTTGAGGAAACCACCAAGCGGGGAGCCAAAGCGGCCTGGGAGCCCCTGGCTTTTCGGGACGAATGGGGGGAGGTGAAAAAAGCCTCCATTTTCACCTACGGGGAAACCGTGCACACCTTCGTGGAGCGGAAAAACTACAAAGGGCCGTTTCTGCCCGGCTACAAAGCCGTTCCGCAACCGGATAAGCTTTCCCGCCCGGCCGGGCTCAAAATCGTCGACCACGTGGTCGGCAACGTCGGCTGGAACGAGATGAACAAATTCGTCGATTTTTACGAGCGGATTATGGGATTCCGGCTCTTCAAGCATTTCGACGACAAGGATATCTCCACCGAATACTCGGCCTTGATGTCCAAAGTAGTGACCAACGGTAATGGACGGATCAAATTTCCCATCAACGAACCGGCGGAAGGAAAGAGGAAGTCTCAAATAGAAGAATACTTGGACTACTACAAAACCCCCGGCGTGCAGCACATTGCAATGGCCACGGATAACATCATCGACACGGTCGCCAAACTGACCACGCAGGGGCTCGATTTCCTCTACGTTCCCACGACCTACTATGACGACTTGCAAAAACGGGTGGGAAAAATTGACGAACCGGTGGACCAGCTGGCCAAACTGGGAATATTAGTCGACCGGGACGACGAGGGGTATTTGCTGCAAATTTTCACCAAGCCGGTGGAAGACCGGCCCACTTTGTTTTTCGAGGTGATTCAGCGCAAGGGTTCCAAGAGCTTCGGCAAAGGGAACTTCAAGGCGCTCTTCGAGTCCATCGAGCGGGAGCAGGCCCGCCGAGGCAACCTGTGAGGGGAGTTCGGCTAAAAATCCGGGGCCTTGGTTGTGAAGATTGAACTGGCCGCCCGGTTCGGTTATCTACTTGCCGCTTTTCTTCTCCTATTAAGTGTCATTCATATTTACTGGGCGTTTGGGGGCCCTTTGGGTCTTCAGTGGGCTCGGGGTGAAGGAGAAGTAAGCCCGCTTCGGCCATTTTCCAGGATTTGGGGGGTAGCAGTCGCTTTTTTTGTGGCTGGAGCCGGCGTTCTCGGCCGGATAGGGGTGTGGGGACGCTGGCTTCCGTCCCGCCTTTTCCGTTGGGGCATCTGGCTGCTTGCCTTAGTTCTGGCCGGTTATTCCGTGTTCGCGTTCATCCAATGGAGAGAGTTTCTATTTGCATCGCTGGGAGTGTTTGTTTCTCTTTGGGTGACAATCGTAGCCCGGTATGCCCCATCTGGCAGGAATGGAAATGTAGCCTCCAAAAACCTTGAAAGTATATGAATTCAGTCAGGAAAAACTATAACAAATGTATCTCGTAACCTTCGAGGTCACCACCCCTGTCGGCCGCAAACGCCGGCTGGGCGCCCAGACCGACAAGGGCATCATCGACTTGAACTTCGCCTGTGCGTATCAACTCAAAAAAGCGGGACAGGCCCAGCCGTATCGGATTGCGGACGCCTTCGTCCCGGCCGATATGCTTTCTTTTCTGCAGGGAGAGAAAAATTCAATGCTCCGCGCCCAAGAGGTCTTGGCCGCTTTGAAAGCTGATTTGGAATCGGAAAAAGTTACCAGTGGCGAAGAAGGGGAACGGCTGTTTTATCGTTTGGACGAAGTGAAATTGAAAGCTCCTCTCCCCAGTCCGACCTCTCTGCGGGATTTCTACACCTTCGAACAGCACGTCAAAAAGGCCTTCGAGCTGCGCGGCGAGCCGGTGCCGCCGGAATGGTACGAAATGCCGGTTTACTATAAAGGCAACCATCAATCCATCATTGGGCCAGATGACGAAGTGACTTGGCCCGGCTTCACCGAAAAGTTTGACTACGAATTGGAGTTGGCCTGCATCATCGGCAAAAAAGGGAAAAACATCCCGGAGGAGAAGGCCGGCGACTATATCGCCGGTTTTACCGTGATGAACGATTTCTCCGCCCGTGACATTCAGAAAAAGGAGATGAAAGTCCGCTTGGGGCCGGCCAAAAGCAAAGATTTCGCCACGGCTTTGGGTCCTGTTTTGGCCACGCCGGATGAAATCGGCAACCCCCACCGGCTCAAAATGACGGCGCGGATAAACGGCGAGGTTTGGTCGGAGGGAAATTCGGAGAAAATGTACTACACCTTCGAGCAGATGATTGCCTTCGCCTCCAAAGAAGAGACTTTATATCCCGGCGACGTTTTGGGCTCCGGCACGGTCGGCGGCGGCTCTGGCTTGGAACTGGACCGCTGGGTCAAACCGGGGGATATTATCGAGCTGGAAATCGATAAAATTGGTATATTACGAAACCGAGTGGTGAAAAAATGACAAAGGAGCTTGTATGAATTATCCATTGAAAAAAGGAAAAGCCGCCCAGCAGGCCCACGTGGGGCTGCCGGAGGGAACCTTCGAAGAAGAACATGGCCGCAAGGGTTTCTACGGCAAGTCGGCCCATTTGTATCACACCCACCCCCCCACGGCGTGGGTTCGCTTCGAGGGAAAGCTGCGCCCCCACTGCCTCGATTTGAACAAGCTGGAGCCGGCCGACCAGAAAAACCCCAAAGGGGAGCCGGTTGCCTTTATGGGAAACGACGACATCATCCTGCACGTTTCCCGCCGCACGGAACCGATGCCGTTTTACCGCCGCAACGCCGATGGAGACGAGCTCTGGTTCGTCCATCGCGGCAAAGGTCGGCTGGAATCCGACTTCGGGCCTTTGAATTTTGAACCGGGAGATTATGTAATTGTCCCTCGTTCGGTTACCCATCGCATCGTGCCGCAAACGAAAGACAACTTCTTTTTGATTATGGAGTCCAAAACCGAGTTTGAAGAGCCGGAGAAAGGGCTTTTGGGGCAGCATGCTTTGTACGACCCGGCCGTGGTTACCACGCCGGAGCCGCAGGCCATTAGCGAGGACAAGGAATGGGAAGTGCGCATCAAAGCGGAAGGGGAATACTCCTCCCTTTTCTATCCCTTCAATCCGCTGGATGTCATCGGCTGGAAGGGGGATTTGACGGTTTGGAAAATCAATATGCGGGACATCCGGCCGATTATGAGCCACCGGGCGCATCTGCCGCCGTCCGCCCACACTACCTTCGTTACCCAGGGGGCGGTGGTTTGCTCCTTTTTGCCCCGACCTTTGGAAAAAGACCCGGAGGCGGTCAAAGTGCCGTTTTTCCACCGCAACACTGATTACGATGAGGTGATTTTCTACCATGCGGGAAACTTCTTCTCCCGTCACAACATCTATGCCGGGATGCTGACTTTGCATCCGCGCGGCATTCACCACGGCCCCCATCCACAGGCCCGGCTGGCGCAGGCCACCAAAACGGAAACGGATGAGTATGCCGTGATGCTGGACGGGTTGAACCCCCTGCATTTGACCCCTGCCGGTGAAGCCGTGGATTGGAAAGAATACTGGAAATCCTGGCTGGAGGATGTCAAAAAGCCGGCCCCGCACCGTCCCGCAGAAGCGGTCAAAGCAGCGGCAACTGCGATGGCCAAGCCAACCAAAACGGCGGGGAACAGCAAAAAGCCGGTCGGAGCCAGACTTGTCCCGAAGCGTGTCGAGGGAAAGGGTTGATTATCGACCCCAAGGCCAACGACCCGAAAAACATTTACAAGTTGATGATTGGGTCGATAGTCCCCCGCCCGATTGCCTTTGTTTCCACCCAAAACCCGGAGGGGGCCGCCAATCTGGCCCCCTTTTCCTTTTTCACCGGCGTTT
Source organism: Candidatus Zixiibacteriota bacterium (assembly GCA_022614805.1). Lineage (GTDB taxonomy): Bacteria > Zixibacteria > MSB-5A5 > DSPP01 > DSPP01 > DSPP01. The sequence goes on from JAKEHY010000038.1 coordinate 80,084, forward strand.
CCGCCAACCCCCCGGCGGTTCTCTTTTGCCCCCTGGTGCGCATCTCGGACAGTAAGACCAAAGACACCCTGCGTAACATCGCCACCACCAAGGAGTTTGTGGTCAATGTTGTATCCGAAGCTTTTGCCGAAGAGATGAATCTAACTTCGGCCGAGTTCCCGCCGGAGGTGAGCGAGTTTTCCGAATCCGGCCTGACCCCCGTTCCTTCCCAAAAAGTGAAGCCGCCCCGGGTCAAGGAATCCCCCATCAATATGGAATGCCGCCTGCTCCAAATGGTCCCGGTCGGCTCTGAACCTCTTGGGGGGACGGTGGTTATCGGTGAAATAGTTCTCTTTCACGTCGCGGATGAACTATTCGACAACTTCCGCATTGATTTGAAAAAACTAAAACCAATCGGCCGCCTTGCCGGCTCCTCCTATTGCCGGGTAACCGACATTTTTGACCTCATCCGCCCCAAAACCGGTGAAATAAAACCGAACGGGTCGGCATCCTGATTGCGTTGAGCGCAATTTCTTGCTTATTGACATTTAATTGGGAACGAATTTAATTTCGCCCGTATAAATGAATGTTGGAGGAACCTTTTTGAAACTCGCATCGTTTTTCAATTCCATAAGGAGGTGATACTATGACTAAAAAAGTCTTAGCGATAGCGCTCTTTGTCGTATTGGCTTTTGCTTTGGTTTGGGCCGGCGATAAAAAAGCCACTACCAGCGCCCAAACGGACGCAATGAAGGCCGAGATGATGAAGTGCGCGGTCTGTAAAAACGTGGCCACGCATATGGACGAAATCGGTCCAATGGGTATGGAAGCCGCGAAGCTCAATGACGGTTTGGCTGTCCGCCACTGGGTGAAAAGCAGTGACGCCGCGAAAATTACGGCCTTCCACTCCGCCTGCAACGCCGCCAACAAGGCCGGCGAAGCCACGCCTGGCTGGACCGACGAACAGGCCAAAACCGACCTGTGCGAGTTCTGCCAGGACATGCGCACCGCTATGAAAGCCGGCGCCAAAATGAGCTACGGCGACACCAAAAACGGGAGCATAATGGTGCTTACCTCGCCGGAACCCACCGTCCAGGCCCAGCTTGGCACGCTGCACGAAAAGTGCGCGATGATGGCCGCTTCTATGGAGGCCCCGGCCACCACCACGAAAACCAAAGCTGAAAAGCAGTAATCTTTCTTGTTTCACCCTAAAGCCCTCCGCCGAGGAGGGCTTTTTTTATTTGCTCTTGTTGACATTTGGTTGGGAACGATTTTAATTTGACTCGTATAAATGTTGTAGGAGTTGTCTTGAGATTCTTAACGTTTTTCTTTTCTGTGAGGAGGTGAAATAAATGACCAAAAAAGTCATATTAATGGCGCTCTTTGTCGTTTTGGCTTTCGCTCTCGTTTGGGCCGGTGATAAAAAAGCCGCCCCCAATCCCCAGATGGAGCAATGGAAGGCCGAGGCGATGAAGTGCGCGGTCTGTAAAAATATGGTCGGCTCGATGGAGCAGTTGATGCCGGTGATGAAAATGGAAGTGGTGAAGCTGGACAATGGGATGGCGATGACGGGAGCGATCACCGACCCCAAGCTGGTGGCCACCTATCACGGGGTTTGTGATAAATGGAGTGGTGCTTTCGCAGCCGCTACGCAAATGGCCGACGACAAGGCCAAAACCGATTTGTGCCAGCACTGCCAGAGTATGCGCGGCGTGGTGAAAGCCGGTGCGCAGGCCAGCTACGGCAAGACCAAAAACGGCGATTTGCTGGTGTTTTCGTCCAACGACCCGGCCGTCCAAGCCAAGATATCGGACTTTCACGGGCAGTGTGTGGCGATGATGTCGCAGATGGAAACGCCGAAGGAGACCAAGTCGACGGAGAAGAAGAAATACTAACCGGGGTTCGCCCCGAAAAAGCCCTCCGCCGAGGAGGGCTTTTTTTTATTGATGTTTGTTTTCAATATTTTATATTACTTAACAGGCAAAGGAGTTTATGGGAAGAAGAATTTCCTTAGTACTTTTGTTGTCCGCAGCAATTTTTGGTGGATTTTGTCTCAAAGGCCTTGCTAAAAACCCCCGACCCGCTGATAAATGGCAAAGGTTTGGACCAGGGACTTCTGAATGCCAGATTTGTAGTTCCATTTTGAGTTATTGGAATGACCCCGCTTCAACTTTAAACCGCAAGGTGGAAATAACAGCCAACGAGATTAAAATCTCCTATACGACCCAAGATTCGTTTCGGATTCCAGAAGCCGAGATAGTGTGTGATGCTACATGGAAAACTTGGAAAACTTTTAAAGTAACCAAACGTGATAGTGGCGCAATCAACCTTTGCCCTTTATGCAAAAAGGTTTCGAGTTTTGTGAGATCGGGAGCTAAAATAACTGTGCTGAAAATAAATGAGGGCTGTCTTGCAACTGTTTCTTTTGTTGAAGAACGAAAAAGCCCTTCCGAAGTTTCCGTGAAGAAAGTCATTGACAGCTTGCCAGAGAAAGCTTCTACTTCTGATACAATGTATGAGGCCGTTTCCCCTATTCGGCACATGCTCTCAAATTCCATTCTTAATCCCCCTGGAGCGAGAAAGGCCGAAATAGTAGGCGCTGCCCCTTCTACTCTCCAGCCACCCGTGCGCCATGAAACAAAACAGCTAGATAGCATCCCTCTTTCTACATTTGATGATGTACCTCCAGATCAAAACGTTGACCAAAAACCAAGTTTAATTCGCAAGGCCGAACCAAACTATCCACCTATCGCTTTCGCGAACAGAATCGAAGGCCGGGTGGTATTGGCAATCCTATTGGATGTAGATGGCAAAGTTTTGAGTGTTAAGGTGGCGAACAGTACAAATGAGATTTTTAACCAAGATGCAATTATTTGTGCAAAACAATGGACTTTTAAACCAGCGATATTGAATGGAAATCCAATAAAATTTTGGTACACCGACTCTCTTGATTTCAGAATTAAATAACTTGAGGGTAGTTTTTACTAATCCCTAATCCCCAATCACTAATCCCTGTTTTAACTGGGCGGGAGAGGACTCGAACCTCTGACCTTCTGCGTGTAAGGCAGACGCTCTAACCAACTGAGCTAACCGCCCGTTTCCCCCAATATAACCTTCTTTGACAAAAACGGAAATCGGCTCTAATTTCGAAATGTGAAAAAGAAATCAGAACCCCTCGTTTCCGTCTCCGGCATTCGCGGCATCGTCGGCGAATCGCTGACGCTGGAAATCATAACCACCTACACTTCCGCCTTCGCCCGGCTGGTCAAAAGGGGTACCGTTGCCGTGGGGCGGGACACCCGCCCCTCCGGTGTGGCCATCGAAAATCTGGTGGTCGACAACCTGATGGCGGCTGGAATCGATGTTTTGACCCTCGGCATCGTGCCGACACCCACACTCGAAATGGCCATTTTGGAAAAAAAACTGGCGGGAGGGGTGATGGTCACCGCCAGCCATAATCCGGCGGAATGGAATGCCCTCAAATTCTTCGGTTCCGAAAGCACTTTTTTGACCCCCAAAGAGGTGGAAAAGCTAAAAAAATTGGCAAAAACGTCGCGGGTTCGAAAGGGTTCCGATAAGCAAGGTAAAAAAGCAAGCTGGGAAGGAGCGGTCCAAGCGCATATCGAAAAAATTCTGGCATTGGAGCTTGTAAAAAAAGAAAAAATCGCCGCGAGGCGGTTTAAAGTTGCCGTCGATTGCGTCAACGGCGCGGGATTTCACGCCCTCCCCCTACTTTTGGAACGGCTGGGATGCGAAGTTGCCGGCATAAACGTAACCCCGGACGGCCGTTTTCCCCATAATCCCGAGCCGGTAGCGGAAAATTTGAAACAGTTGGAAGCGAAAGTGAGCGAACTCGGCGCCGATTTGGGAATGGCAACCGACCCGGATGCCGACCGGCTGGCCTTGGTTTCCGAAGCCGGAAAAGCAGTAGGCGAAGAATACACGCTGGCCCTGACAGTTGATTACGTTCTTTCCCAAACCCCCGGCCCGATCGCGGTCAACTTATCAACCTCGCAAATGAATGACGAGGTCGCCAAAAAATACGGCCAAAAATGCTACCGCACGCCGGTGGGGGAAGCCCACGTGGCTTTGGCTTTGAAAAAGCATCGGAGCATAATCGGCGGCGAAGGAAACGGCGGGGTAATTTTGCCCCAATTACACCCGGGGCGAGATGCTCTGGTTGGGGCGGCTTTGATACTTTCTCACCTTGCCGAAAGAGGGAAAACGCTCGGGCAGGCGGTTGACGGGCTCCCCCGCTTTAGCTTTATTAAGGCCAAGGGAACTTTAGGCTCCAAGACGGATATAAAGGGAAAACTTGGGAGAATTGAAAAATTGCACCCAAAAGGCCGAAAAGATAAAAGAGACGGGCTCTGGCTCGGATTTCCGGAAGGCTGGTTTCAGGTGCGGCTCTCCAACACCGAACCCATCTGGCGTTTGGCGGTCGAAGGCCAACCCGGCTGGGCGGAAGCGAAGGCCCGGGAACTTAAAAAACTCTTAACCGGTTAGGAAAAGTTTATGTGCGGCATCGTGGCCTACGTGGGAGAGAAAAAAGCGGTCCCGATTTTGATGGAAGGGATTCACCGGCTCGAATACCGGGGGTATGATTCGGCCGGCATCGCCCTGCTCGAAAAGGGTAAACTGACCATCCGGAAAGCGGCCGGTAAAATAGCCGTTCTGGACAAAATTTTGGAAGGGAACAACTTTTCCTCCTCCATCGGTTTTGCCCATACCCGCTGGGCCACCCACGGCGAGCCGAACGATTCCAACGCCCATCCCCATACCGACTGCAAGGGAAAGCTGGCTCTTATCCATAACGGCATCATTGAAAACTACAAAACCCTTCGGGAAGTTTTGGCGGAAAAGGGGCACATCTTCCGCACCGAAACGGACACCGAAGTGCTGGCCCATTTGATTGAAGAGTACTACGATGGCGACCTGTTGGAAGCCGTGCGGGAAGCCCTGACGCAGGTCGAAGGAACCTACGGCATCGCCGTTTTGCACGAAGACAGCCCGGATGAAATCATCGCCGCCCGGCGGGGCTCGCCGATTTTAATCGCCCGCGGGGAAGGCGAAAACTTCGTCGCTTCCGACGCCTCCGCGGTTTTGCGCCACACCAATCAGGTGGTTTATTTGGAAGACAAGGAAGTGGCCCAAGTCCGCAAGGATGGCTTCTCGGTTTCCACCATCGACAAAGTGGAAGTCAACCCCAAGCTGGAAGAAATCTCCTGGAGCCTGGAAGAGGCGGAAAAAGAGGGGTTCGCCCACTTTATGCAGAAAGAGATTTTCGAGCAGCCGAACACGCTGGAAAACTGCCTGCGCGGCCGGCTGAACTTTACCGACGGAACGGCGCGTCTTTCCGGGTTGCGCCTTTCCCCGCGGGAGTTGGCGGATGTGGAGCGCATCATCATCACCGCCTGCGGCACCTCCTGGCATTCGGCCCTGGTCGGCGAATATTTGATTGAGGAAATCGCCCGCCTTCCGGTGGAGGTGGAATACGCCTCGGAGTTCCGCTACCGCTCGCCGGTGGTCAATCCGGGGACTTTGGTTTTTGCCATCTCCCAATCGGGAGAAACGGCCGATACGCTGGCGGCTCAAAGGGAGGCCAAAAGCCGGGGAGCGAAGGTTCTGGCCATCTGCAACGTGGTCGGTTCCACCATCGCCCGCGAAGCCTCCGGCGGTCTTTATATCCACGCAGGGCCGGAAATCGGGGTCGCCTCCACCAAGGCCTTCACCGGGCAGGTGATGACTTTGGCCTTAATCACGCTGCTTTTGGGGCGGATACGGACTCTTTCGCTAGAGCGGGGGAAGGAGTTTATCGCCGGACTTTCCAAAATCCCCGGTCTGGTTAGACAGATTCTGGAAACGGATGACCAGATTAAGAAACTGGCGGAGAAATATTACACCAAGGAAAATTTTCTCTATTTGGGCCGCGGCATCAACTTCCCGGTGGCTTTGGAAGGAGCCTTGAAGCTGAAGGAAATATCCTACATCCACGCCGAGGGGTATCCGGCGGCGGAAATGAAGCACGGCCCGATAGCCCTAATCGACGAAAATATGCCGGTCGTGGTGGTTGCCCTGAAAGACCCGATTTACGACAAGGTGGTCTCCAACATTCAGGAAATAAAGGCCCGCCGGGGGCAGGTGATTGCCGTGGCGACCGAAGGGGACAAAGAAATCTCCCACCTGGCCGAGCACGTGATTTACATCCCGGAGACCCTGCCGGTTTTGACCCCGATGCTTTCGGTCGTTCCGCTCCAGCTTCTGGCCTACCACATCGCCGTTCTGCGCGGCTGCAACGTCGACCAGCCGAGGAACCTGGCGAAGAGCGTTACGGTCGAGTAGCGATTCAAAATCCCTCGCATCCTCTGTTGTGTCGGGAGTTGCTCCCGACACCCGCGTCAGGAGTAACTCCTGACGTAACCATCCCAGAATTAGCTAAAATCCTTCGCTCGGCTTGCCGATATTGTTACTACTATGGAAAAAACCTACAATGCGGGGGCGGCCATCGGCATTATGGGGGGGGCTTTGGGCTCGGTCATCTGGCTTTTCATCACCGGGCTGGCGGCCAATTCCCCATTTTTCGCCTTCGTTCCCACCATCTGCGGGCTGGCGGGGGGGTTTTTCGCCCTCTTTCTTCTGACCCGCAGGCCGGAACGGCGCCAGACCATCGCCGGCGGGGTCATCCTCTGGCTGGTGGCCATCAACTTGGTCTTCGGCAACCTACTTTTTGACCGCATTCCCCCAACCGTCTGGGGGATGTCCACCGGCAGGGAGCAATTTTCCCGCCTGCATATGAACCTGCTTCTGGTGGCAATGTCCCTTTTCGGCATCTACCTCCTGGCCCAGGGGTGGCGGAAGAAGCCGGAGTTCCAGTCTTCAAACTCGGCGTAATAGATACCCTTTTGAATCTCTCGCAACTTTAGAATTTGCAAGCTCTTCCGATAAAAAAGAAAGGGCGGGTTCCGTTTCTAGAAGGCCGTCCGACAACCTATTTTGCGGGGGATGTCTTTTGACGGAAGAAAAAGCTACACTCGAAAAGCCGAAAATCGACGAACTCAAATTCCTGTTCGGCCTGTTTTCCAAAACGGTCAAAACCGTGATGCTCTACCCGCCGGACAACCCTCTCCCCAAAGAGTTTAAGAAAAACTTTTCTGAAAAATTCTGCGCCTTTCTCTCCGCCTCCGGCTCGCTTGCGCTGACCGTCAAGCCGGGGGAATTCTGGTGCGAAAACGAAAAGGTTTTCGTGGAATCCACCCGGGAGGAATCGATAGCCACCCGGATGCACACGGACGGCATCCGCGAGGTGACCTTTGGCGCGGAAACCACGCCGGAGGAGGTTCTGACCTTTCTGGAAACCTTCCGGGAGCTGGCGGAAGCTCACGAAAAAGCCACCGGAGAAAGCGGGCCGCATGCCGACGACCTGGTCAGCCGGCTTTGGGAAAAGGAGTTTCGGCACGTCCGCTTTGCCGTGGTCGCGGCTCCTTTTATGCAGACTTTGGATACCAAGCCCTTCGAAATCAAAAAGGAGGAGAGCGGCAAAATCGAGTACAGCGAAATAACCCTTGAGGAGCCGGGAAAAAAAGAACTGGGGGAGCAGGAGAAAAAGGATGAACGCCAGAGCTTCCAGCCCCAGGTACAGGCCATCATGGAAAGCCTGGGGGACCCGCAAAATCTCGAAAAGGAGGAACTGGAGGGGATTTTGGAACGGCTCTCCAAAGAGGGGAATTTTGACCCCTTTGAAATGGAGCTTTTCATCCTGCGGGAGACTTTGTTTCTGGAAACCGAGCGCCCGGCCTTTGACGAGACCGCCGTTCTTTTGGAAAAGCTTTTCGAGGAGCAGTTGAAAAACGGGAATTTCTCCACCTGTTCAAGGATTTTGACCGTGGCCAGCGAGGTGGGATATCTGGTCGGCGAGGAGCACCCGCAGCGGCGGGAACGTTTGCGCACGCTTGCCGCCCGAGCGGGGGATCGCGCCCGGGTCGCTCTTTTGGTCAAGGCGGTCAACGCCAATCCGGAGGCCTCGGTGGCCGATTTCAAGACCTATTTGTCCTTTATGGGGCGTCCGGCTTTCGCCAATATGGTGTCGATGCTGGGGGACTTGGAAAGCTTCGCCTTCCGCCGGGCGGTCTGCGAGGCCTTGGAAACGAAAGGAAGCGAGGTTTTGGACATCGTCGGCAACGCCGTTTTCGACAAACGCTGGTTCGTGGTGCGCAACGTCACCTCCGTTTTGGGGAAAATCGGCGGGGAGCGGGCGCTGGATTATCTGAAAAAACCCCTGGCGCATCCGGACAACCGGGTCAAAAAAGAGGCCCTTTCGGCTCTGGCCCGCATCGGCACTCCCAAGGCCTATTTGCTTTTGGCGGAAGCCCTGAAGGACGGCGACGAAAAAATCCGCATTATGGCCCTCTCGCTTTTGGCCCGCTGCACCACCAAGGAGCTTTTGACCCCGCTGGCGGCGGGGATGGAGGCAAAAGATTTTTCCAAAAAGTCGGATTTGGAGAAGAAGGCCTGGTTTGAGGCCGCCGCCCGGGTGGGGCAGGAAGAGGCGGTTTTGCCCCTGGTCGGCAAAATCAAGCGTTTCTCCCTGTTCGGGCGGAAGGCGCTGCAGGCCGAAAGGCTTTTAGCCGTGGAGGCTTTGGGTTTTTGCGGCAACGCCGCCGCCTCTTTTTTGTCCAACCTGGCCGGCAGCGGAAATAAAGAAATCGCCCACCGCGCACAGCATACCTTGGCCCGCTGCGGATACGTGACCAAGGAGCAAAAATGAGTTCCCCCTCGGGCGTAAAGAGTAAGGAAAAAGCCGGCCCCCCGGAACCGGCCGGCGACCTCAAGCGGGAGCTGGTGAACGGCTTTTTCGTTTTGTTCCGCACCGCCGAGCTCTACGCCCCCAGCCATCCTTCCTACCAGAAGCAGGCCGAGCATTTGTTGGCGGTCATCGCCGGCCTGCAGGAGAGGGAGGGAAGCGTGCTTTTGGAAACTTTGGACGGACATCTGTTCGTCAACGAGGCCCGTTTGAAGTTCGATTTCGAGGGGTTCGCCGCCAGCAAGTTCGTGGTCGGGCTTCTGACCTCCCATAATTTGGGGGGATTTTCGTTCGAGCCGGGGCTTGGCCGTGAGGAACTGGACCGCTTCGTTACGCTCTTCAAGAAACCGCCCGACGAGTTGGAGGGGCTTGCGGATTTGTTTGCCCGGGAGAAAATCGCCCGCATCGTGCCAAAACAGAAGGTGGAGAAGGAGGACCCCAAAAAACTGGAAAAGTTGGAGGGTTCCCGCGCCGCCGCCCGCAAGACTTTTGTCACGGCGGTTTCCCTGGTGGAGACGACGATGGCAACCGCACGAGCCGGCAAGGGAGCCAATTTGAACGCGGCCAAACGGGTCGTGCAGGAATTGGTGGATCAAATCGTGGCGGACGAGGCGGCCTTGATGGAACTGGCGGCCTTGAAACATTATGACGGCTACACCTACGCCCATTCCGTCAACGTGGCGGTCTTGTCCATTTCGCTCGGCACCCGTCTGGGGCTGGACAAGAAATCGCTGGCGCTACTGGGCTTTGGGGCGTTGTTCCACGACATCGGCAAGGTCAAACTCCCCGCCGATTTGGTCAACAAGCCCTCCCAGTACAACGAGGATGACTGGAAGCAGATGCGCCGGCATCCGGTCTTCGGGGCCAAGACGGTGATTCTGACCCGGGGCACGGACGACTATACCGGCCGGGCGGTGGAAATTGCCTTTTTGCACCACGTCAACTACGATAAAACCGGCTACCCGGAGCTTTCCGAAAAAACGGTGCCGGGGATATTCCCGATGATTGTAAAAATCTGCGACAGCTTCAATGCGCTCTCCTCCGGGCGGATATACTTCAACAAGCCGTTTTCTCCGGACGAGGTTATCCAGAAACTGATTGCCGGGATGGGGACCCAGTTCGACCCCCTGCTGTTGAAAATTTTTGTTTCCACGGTCGGCGTTTTTCCCATCGGCTCGCTCGTGCTGCTGGACACCGGCGAGGTGGGCATCGTTTACAAGACCAATCCGGAAAACATTTACCGCCCCAAGGTGCGGGTGATTGCCGAACCTTCCGGTACGGTCAGCGAATTCCGGGTGGTGGACTTGTCCGAGCGGGACCAGAACTCGGGCCAGTTCATCCGCAACATCAAACGCCTGCTCAACTCCCACGACTACGGGCTGGATTTGAGCAAGTTCCTTTACGTTTAATTTCTCTTAATCAGACTCTTTCAGGTCGAATCAAATTTTTCCCTATGTCTTTTCGACCTTTTTGGGCTGTTTGAACAATCCCCTAAAAGCAGCTTTGAATTCTTTGTTTGTTTCTAAGGAGCTTAGATTAAGCTCATAGTTTGATGCTGCAAGCAAGCGGTCGTTGGCAAAGCTTTTATCTTCTCCATCATGATAATCGAAATAGACTATTAGAACACGGACACCATTTTTCATCAATTCTCTTACCAGTGGAACAAAATCTCCATCGCCAGTTACCAATGCGGCGATATCAATTTTTCCGCCCAAACCTACTTGTAAAGCATCTACCGTTAGGGCAACATCCGTACCCTTTTCTCCCTCTGTTGTCGACATTGGCAGGTATTTTGGTTCTATGCCAGAGTGCATTAGGTCATGATAAACATTGCGTTCATAGCGAAGATGCTTTTCCTCCGCCTTTGCAGAAGTGTACAAGCCCTGAAACCAAGTCGCATAAACTACTTTGTAAGTTCCATAACCCTGTTCCTTAGTTCGAACGTAATCTTGTATTAATGAATGAAGGGGGCGAAAATCAAGCCATCCCAACTTTTTTCTGTGGTAATAGTACTTTTGAGACTTAGAAAAGAATGAGCCATCATAGAAAGCACCTATCCGACAAATTTCTTTTGTTTCCACTTTGACCCTCCCTTCGTTTTTGGGAATATAAAGAATTAAATCTTAAAAGTGCTACACCCTCTCCGCCGGGTCGAACAACCGCTGATGCTCCAAGATGGCGTACCGGTCGGTCATTCCGGCGATGTAGTCGGCGGCCACCCGCGGGGCCGGCTCGGCTTTCAAACGGGCGCGGGTGCCGGGAGGCAACAAGTCCGGGTTGCGCACGTAGGCGGAGAATAAATCGGCGATGATGCGCTTGGCCTTGTCGGCCATCCGCACCAGCCGGTGGTGGCGGTAGAAATTTTCGTTCAAAAAGGCCCGTAGCTCCTGGTTCTCCTTTTTCATCGGTTCCGAAAAACCGAGCGGACTTTTTTTCGCTTGGCGCACGCCCGCCAGACTTTGGATTTTCAGTTTCTCGATTTTGTCCAGCGAGTTCGCGACCAAATCGTTCACTTCCCGGTTTATCATCTCCCGTACAATGTGGCTCTGCAGGCGGGAAAAGGGAAGTTCTTTGAATTTCCGGGTGGCGGTGGCCTCCAGTGTTTTCCAGAGAGGCAACGTGCGCACTTCATCGGGGGTCAGAATGCCGGAAGTCAACCCGTCGTCGATATCGTGGCAATTGTAGGCAGTCTCATCGGACAAGTCGACCAAATCGCATTCCAAAGTCGGCTGTTCTTCGGGATGAAACTCCTTCGGCACCGGCAGTTGGGTGGTGGTTTTGTGCTTGACGATGCCTTCGCGCACCTCGTAGGTCAAATTCAGCCCCAAAAAGCCCGGATACTTCTGCTCCAGCAAATCCACCACCCGCAAAGACTGGCGGTTGTGGGAAAAGCCCCCTACCTCGGCGGTCAGGTCGTTCAAAATCTCTTCGCCGGTGTGGCCGAAGGGAGTGTGGCCCAAATCGTGCACGAGCGCAATGGCTTCCGCCAAGTCTTCGTTCAACCCCATCGCCCGGGCCGCCGAGCGGGCAATCTGCGAAACTTCGATGGTATGGGTCAGTCGCGTCCGGTACATATCCCCTTCGAGGTTGACGAAGACCTGGGTTTTGTATTCCAGCCGGCGAAAGGCGGTCGAATGCACGATGCGTTCCCGGTCGCGCTGGAAGGCGGAGCGGTAGGGGTGTTCCGGCTCCAGATGCACCCTTCCGCGGCTTTCGGCCGAGCGGGCGGCATACGGCGCTAAAATTTTTTCTTCGGGGAAGATGAGTGGTTTTACCATTTGACTCGCACGCCAAAGCTGTTTTCACCCCCCAGTTCCGGGTGGCTGGTGTAACTGTAGTCAAACTGAAAGAGTTTGTAAAGCGCACCGAAGCCGAAGCTGTAGCGGGCCGGGGCGGTACGAAAACCGGCCCGCAGGGCCAGGTATTCGGCGGGACGATATTCCTGACCCAAATTCAGCCCTTCTTTTCCATCCTTTTGCGTTGTTCCGCCGGCAAAGAGGTCGACTTTCTCGGTAGCCTCTGCCGATGCACCGACAATAAAAACGGCCGGTGCCAAAGGAGAGCTCTTTTGGTCGGGAGCGAATGGAACATTCTGCACAATCGCTCCAAAACGGATTCGCTTCAGTGCGACCAGCAGCGAGAAATCCGCCGCGATTGTTTCGTCCGAGGAATAATCACCCCCGTAGGACGCCAAAAGACCTTTGACCGAACCGCCGAAGATGAGTCGGGAGACCGGGAAAGCGGCGGAAAGCCAGAGGCCGTTTTCAAGATAGTAGTTATTTCGGCCAAAGGAATAAAATCCCGCTCCGACGTGCAGGTTTCGAAATTGAAAAACGGCGGCGGCCTGGTTGGACGAAAGCTCGTCCAGTCCGAACAAACGTTGATGACAAAAGCCCGCTTCGCGTTTGGAGAGTAAGCCCAAAAGTGAAGGATTGTAAAAGACCGCTTCCGGTTCGGGGTTGAAGTAACTTCCGCCCAGGGCGCTGGAAGCCGGGCCCCAACCGGCGCGCTCGAAGCCGGCGTGGGCGGTGGAAAAACAGAGGAAGAAAAGAACGAGCCGGCTACTTTTTCTTAACCAGAACAATGGTCCCCTTTTTGGTCAGACGGGCCGAGCCGGAGGTTTCCATAAAAAGAACATAAATGCCGGAACGCAAAGTTTTACCGTTATTTCCTTTGCCGTCCCAGCGAAGCTGGCTGGAAGCAGTCGGCGAATTATCCAGCAGCGTTTTCACCTCCCGGCCGTTCAGGTCGTAAATACGGGCGGTCAGGTTGGCCTGAAAAGGGAGGGTGAAGTTTATCGTGACTTCATCATCAAAACCGTCGCCATCGGGAGAAAACGGATTCGGCGAGATGTCGACCCCCAGATTTTCCGAATAGGCGGCGGCGATGGAGTTTTGACTGCCGGGCGTTGCTCCTTTAACGTCCACCGAGCGCCACCAGTTGGCCAGATTGTCGGACGGCAGAGCCGGGTCTTTTTTCTCCCAAGAGACGTTGCCGCCGTAGCCCTCGCCGTAGCCGATGGAGTCTTCCAGAAGCCCGAAGGGGCTGACCAGCTTTATTGTATCGCCGTCGTTATTCAAAGCCGGCCAGCTGGCGGGCTGAAAAATAGGGGCGGTTACATTCGGGTAAAACGCTTGGAAGCCGGTTTTATCATTGGCAACTATGGTAAAGCTTTTGGCCGGGATAACTGTAGAATCGACTACAATAGCAACCTGACTTTTGGCGTCGCCAATTTTCCAGCCGAAAAGCTCTGCCGCCGTATCAGCGGCATTGTACAATTCAATCCATTCCGATTCGAGCGGGCTGGCGGGGTCGGGGAGAAATTCGTTGATGAGCAGGGTTGGAGCCACCGCTCCATTTTTAATAGTGACCGCCGCAAAATTGTTTTCGTTGCGGCCGTCGAGTGGAAGGGAGATGACGATGCGCTGGTAGCCGGATGGCAGAATTAAGTCTATTGTAAAAGCATCATTCTCTTGAGTTGCAAGAGCCGTAATCTGCGTTGAATCCAAGATTTGAAGGGCTGTAAATCCGGTATCGCCGGGAACGCCGATAGAAAAGAACAGATGCCGGGCAACAGTCGAATCGAGCCCAACATTTTTCACGGTGCCGGAGAACCGGGCCGTGAAACCGGTCAGGGTTTGAGCGGTCACCTGCTCAATGGCCAAATCATTGGCAACCGGCGCGACCGAGTTGATTTTCCCCGGCGTGGAACCGGAGGAAGCGCGGGAGACGGCAATGTTGGGTGCCGCCGCCGGAGATGCAGCCGCAATTCTTTCATAGGACTTGCCATCACCGGAATCAGCCGTCCAGATGAAAGAATCAACGGGATTGCCTTGGTGAAGCAACAAAACCCGGCCGGATGCGTTGTTCAAAGTGAATTTGCCTTTCAGCAAAGGATAGTTTTCGGCGGCCTCATCCCCCCAGATGCCGGAATTATCACCCCACTGTTTTTCGAAAGAGTTTTCCGTTTCGTATTCGGCCACCGGTTTGCGGGAAACGACGGCAAAACCGTTCGCCGGCAGGATTACCGAGCCGGAGTCGAGGCGGGAGGTGTCGTTGCCGACCACAATAGAAAAATCGGACAGCGGGGCCGAATTTGCGTCGACATTAAAAAGTTCAATCCATTCCAAGCTGGTAAAAGAGCCCGGTTCGTTGGCTAAAACCTCGTTTATAACGACCTTCGGCGCTTGGGCAAAAGCGGGGAGGGAAAATAGGACGGTGGAAAGAACGGCGAAGACGGTGCGCATTACCAAGGGCGGGCGAGTTCGACCCTCAAAAAAGTGGAGGGTTTGTTCGACAGCGAACGGTTGAAATCCTTGGACAGACGCGCCATAAATACCAGTTCCGGGTAAATTTTCAATCGCTCCTCGAGGTAGAAAATATAATAAAATCGGTTGGTCGCGCGGTCGGTTCGTTCTCCGATTTTGCCCCAGGTGGTCAACGCCAGCCGATTTTGCGCCCAGCGCAGCCGGGCTGAAAGGGCTTCACCCCGAAAACCGAGAAAGCCCTTCGACATTTCCCCGGTAAATCGCAAATGCAGTTTTTCGCCAAACTCGTAGTCGGTCGAAACTCTTCCCTGCCATCTTTGGCGGGCTTCCAAGGTGTCGGAAAAGTCGCTTTTGGTCCAGCTTCCGTGAATTCCGAGTTTTTTTGCGGGGCGATAGCGGCTTGAAACGTGAAACCGATGCCGGTTCAGCTTTTCGCCCAATGGCCCCCAGAAGCCAATTCTGGATGCGAAACTCCATTGGTCGCTGGGCCGCCAGCTTTCGCTCCAGAAAAACCCTTTGGTCTGGCTGCGGGGAGTGCGGTAGGAAAAGTCCACTTCTTCGATTTCCTGCGTGCGGTAATCGCCAAAGGAGGGGCCGCCGGAGTGGATGAGGAGGCCGGAGTTGTAGTTCCAAAAAACAAATTCCGATTTCCAAAAGCCGTGTTTGGCCAGCGCCGAAAAGATGTATCCCGCCGATTTTTTGTCCAGATATCCCGTTTCGCCGGAAAATTCGGCCTCCCTTAGTTTGAAACGGACATGCAGGGAGGCGAAAGGGAAGGTTTTTTTGGCCTGCGTCTCTCTGTTTTTCAGTTCTTCACTACCCACCATTGCACCGGCTTCAAAATTTTTTCGAAAATAAGCGGCGCCCCCCGCTCCAAGCAAGTCTTCGTGGGCTTCGCTCTTGTCGAACGAGCCGAAGGCCTCGAGCAAAAAATTTTCGAGGGTGCGGCGGCCCAGCGCCCCGTTGTAGCGGGTGAAGGCGGGAAAGGCAATCGAATTAGTGAATTCGTCCGGTTTGGAGGCGGAGGAAAGGGGGTAAAATCCCCGGCCCAAAATCAGGCCTTGGCCCCATTCGTAATCAAAATTTCCGGCGCGGAGCCCCCAACCGTTTTGAGTGAACCAGGTGCCGCGCCTTCGCAGCGAAAGCTCCCTTTCCGTTGGCGTTTTGACCCCTTCGGCAAAGAAGCCGAAGCTGTTTTTGGCCGGGCATTTGAAGGTGAAATAGTTGCGGCTGTCCTTTTGCGGCACGAGCGAATACTGGCTGCCGAGGTTGAAGTAAAGGGGGATTTGAGTTTCCGATACGGAGTCGATCTTTAATTCTTCCTGCGCCACGAATGAAAGCCGGGCCCCGCTTGCCTCCGCCGCCATAATCGCCTCTTCAAAGGTCTCCATCGAAATTTCCCCGTCGCGGAGCTTTTCCAAAAGCTCATCCACGGAGAGGGTGGAGTCGGGTTGGGGGAAGGCATTGCTTGCGGTCAGGAATAAAAGAAAGAAGAGTTTGACTTTTGTTTTACCAATCATAGCAATCAACGTGAAATCCCCCGCCAAAATCACGGGTCTGAGCGATTTTAGTCAAACGGAAAGAGTTTGTAAAGTGGCCGGAAACACCCCTCCGGCCTTGCGGTACGTTTAACCTCCCCTTCAATCCCCTTGGCCGTGGCCCGAAGCCACGTCTCGGGCAGGCCTCCTTCGTAAGGAGGGGACAAAAAGGCGGAGATTGGAGATTAGTGATTCGTCCCTGCCTCCGCGTCCAGAATGCGTCAGAAGTGATTTCTGACGCAACAGGCAAAATCGGGCAAACATATCGGCCTGCCCCTACAAAAACACCTCATCCTTGGCCCCTCTCCATAAATGGAGAGGGGAAGGGCGAACACGCCGGTTCGCCCCTATGGATGCGAAAGGCGAAGGCGGGCGGGTTGGGGTCGTCGGGGACGATCGGGGTAAACCCGCCCCTACAAAGGCGGAAGGCAAAAACGGGCGGGCACACTGACTTTGTTCCCGCGGCGAACCTTTCAGGTAATGAAGACCGGGGAGCGGAAGTGTCCGGTGCGGCCTATGGGTCGAGGGCAAGCACCGCCCACTTACTTGGATCGAAGCGCAGGTGGGGCGGCACATACCCGCGAACCAACCGATTGTCGCAGCAACCGTCGTCCGGAGGGAGCGCAGCCGGCCAGGTGACCACGGCGCCCGTGTCGCCCTCTGGAACGAAGAAAGCAAGCGCCAGCCCGGTCATTCCGGGGATTCGAGTTAGTGAAAATTGCAGCTCCTGCACCAATCCGCCCCCCATGCGAAAGGTACTAGCCACCCAGCCGTGGCGAGAGAGGTACTCGCTCCTTTCCGCGCGCGCTTGGTCGTTTAATTCCGTGTTGCGCATCCCGTAGACGAACTGCGTGTCACTTGTCACCCACTCCCGGGCTCTCCGCGCATAGTTCACGCTTCCCAAGGCGGCGGAGGCGTGGAAAACACGGACAGAGTCCCTTTGAGCGACGCACACGCTGGCAAAACCCGGGCGGGGAGTGGTGATGCCGACGAAGAGGTGGCCGTGGTCGTGCCGCAGCCGAACGACAGTCCCGTCCGGGAGCCGGTGGAGGGCCGAACCGTCCCACTCGTTTTCCTCCATCCGTCCATCGATGACGACGGGGGCGCCGCGGGGGACGTGAACCGCCGGTTTTGACGCCGACGCTGCGCAGGATAGGGGGAGATTTAACATCAGAAAGCGCCCGGCCAAAACCAGGGATTTCATTTCAGACCTCCTTAAAATTCAGAGGGCGAGGGGGAACCGTCCCTGCGAAGATAAAAAATACGGGCAGACACATCGGTCTGCCCCTACGGGGAAGACAGGGGTTGGTGGTAAGCGATTCGTCCGCCCAATACCGGCCCAAAAAACAGAGGAACATAAAAAGCGGGCGGGCACAAGACCCGCCCCTACAAAAACAAAGACAAAAACGCGCAGGCACGGGGGCCTGCCCCTACTCCACCACCGGCGGGGTGAGGGCGACTTTGGAGGTGGGGCCCAAAGAGGACAAATCGGCGTCGAAGCCGGCTGTGTTGCCGACCACCACCATCGTCAAATTTTCCGGCTTCAGATAGGTCTTCGCCACGCGGAAAACGTCCTCCGCCGTGACCTTGCGGACATTGTCCAGATAATCCCTGTAAAAATTCGGGTCGCGGCCGAAGTAGTCCAGCCCCATCAACTGCCCCACCACGGCAGGGGCGGAGGTGAACTGGAAAACGAAGCGGTTGATGTAGGAATCCTTGGCGGTTTTCAGCTCTTCCTCGGTCACCGGGGCTTCGCGCATTTTTTTAATCACGTTCATCATCTCGGAGGCAGCCTTGTGGGTGGTTTCGGTTTTGGTCTGGCAGGAGGCGGCAAAGGTGCCCAAGTCGCGCGAGCCGGTATTGAACTGGGAGTTTACCGAATAGGCCAACCCCAAATCGGAGCGTACGCGGGAGGTCAGCCGCGAAGTGAAGCCGCCGCCGCCCAAGGTATAATTCATCACCTGAATGGCGTAGATATCCGGATTGGTGAAGTCCACCCCCAAATGCCCCATCGTGATGTTGGTCTGGTTCAAGCTCGGCTTGTCGATGACGTAGATGCCGGGGTTGGGTTGGCCTGCAACTTTGGGAATATCCGGGAAGCGGATGTTTTTCTTCTCCCATTTGGCAAAGACTTTCTTGATTTTCTCCACCACCCCGTCCGGGTCAAAGTCGCCGCTTATTCCGAGCAAAACGTTGTTGGGGGCAAAATAGGTTCTGTGCCAGTCCTGCAAATCCTCGCGGGTCAGTTTCTTGACCGTTTCCCATTCCAAAACCCGGCCGTAGGGATGGCCGCCGTAGATGCGGCTGGTGAACTCGCGGAAGAGAATCGAGCCGGGCTGGTCGTTGCGGCGGCGGATTTGCTCTTTTATCTGGTCTTTGGCCAAGTCGAGCTTTTCCTGCCGGAAGGCGGGGTTCATCAGGACGTCGGCCAGAATCTCCAGCCCGCGGTCGATATCCTTGGCCAGGACGTTCAGGTTGGCCGACCCCTGCTCGGTGCCGATGGAGGTCTCGACCGAGCCGGCCATATACTCCAGCTCGGCGTTCAACGAATCGGGCGTCAAGGTTTTCGTCCCCCCCGTGCGCATAACCGTGCCGCAGAGGCGGGAGAGGCCCGCTTTATCCGGCGGCTCGTAAATTTCGCCGGTGCGGACGGCCGCCTGCACGTTGAAGACCGGCAGGGCGCGGTCGGGATAGAGATAGAGGGAGAGGCCGTTGGCCAGAACGATTTTTTTGACCTCCTTGCCGAGTTCGGGAACGGACCAGACCAGGTCGCGATACTTCAAGGCCTCCACTTTTTTGGAGCCGGGAGAGACTTTGGAAGTGTCCCGCCGGGCCGGTTCGACGGGGCGGCCGTGCTGGGGGAAAGCCAACCCAAAGGTTAGAAGGAGAGTCAAAAGCGCCGGCATCCAGATTTTGATTTTCATCATTCTGCTCCTTTATAATTCAGCCGCGGGGGATTTTTCTTTGGTCACCAAAGTCACCACCGTGCGGTTGGATTTGGTGAAATACTGTTTGGCGACCTTCATAACGTCGGCGGCGGTCACTTTTTTCAGGTTTTCAATATTCTGCAGGGCGTAGCGCCAGTCGCCGGTCAAAGCCGTCACCGTGGCGAGGCCGAAAGCCGTGCCGGTGTTCGAAGAAAGGGAGCGGATGAAGTTGGCGTCCAGCTGATTTTTCACCTTCTGCAGCTCCCATTCGGTGACCGGCTCGTTTTTGAGCCGTTCCAGCTCCTCGTAGGCCGCCGTTTCGATTTCCGCAGGGGTGTGCGGGGTGAGAGGGGTCGCCGTTATGTAGAACAAATCGGGATAGCGGGAGGAGGAGTTGGAGGCGTTGATGCCGACCGCGAGTTTTTTTTCCTCGACGATTTTTTTGTAGAGCCGACTGGTGCGGCCGTCCGAGAGAATCGAGGCGATGACGTCCAGAACCTCGTTGTCCGGGTGGGCGATTTCCCGGCCCATATACCCGATGGCCAAAAGGGGATTGGCTTCGAACTCCACCTCCGCCCGGCGTTCCCCTTCCTGCTTCGGTTCGTCGGTGAAGACCGGCCGGGGGGGCTGGGGGAAGGGGGGAATATCCTCAAAATAGCGGGTCATCATCGCGAAAACCTCATCGGCTTTGACATCCCCGACGACGGCCATAATGGCGTTGTTGGGGGCGTAGTACTGCTTGAAGAAGACCTCGACCTCCTCGCGCAGGACGGTTTTCAAATCGCCGGGCCAGCCGACCACCGGCCAGTGGTAGGGATGGGCGTTAAAGGCCAGGGCGTTGAACTGCTCGAACAGCTTGCCGAAGGGCTGGGTGTCGGTCCGCAGCCGGCGCTCCTCGAAGACCACGTCCCGCTCGGAGTAGAACTCCCGCAGGACCGGGTTGCGAAGCCGGTCGGACTCCAGCCAGGCCCAGAGCTCGAGGCGGTTGGCGGGAAGCGCGACGTAATACTGGGTTCCGTCGTTGCCCGTGGAGGCGTTCAGGCCGGTGCCGCCGTTTTCCAGATAGGTTTCCCAAAGCTCGTCTTTTATGACGTATTTCTTTTGTTCATCCTGCAACTGGGCAATCTGGCCGCGCAGGGATTTGACCTTGGCCGAGTCGCCGCCCCAGAGGACGTTTTGCAGTTTGTGCTGCTCGGCGCGCAGGAGCGTGGCCAGGGAGTCGATTTTTTTCATAATGGGGACTTCGGCCTCGTAGTTGGTGGTACCGATTTGTTTGGACCCCTTGAAGAGCATATGCTCCAAGAGGTGGGCCGTGCCGGTAATGCCGGGGCGCTCGTCCACGGAGCCGACTTTGAAGCGCATCAGGCAGGAGACCACCGGGGCGGTGTGGTTTTCCACCACCAGGATTTTAAGCCTGTTTTTAAGGGTTTTTTCCTTGACGTCCAAGGTGACCTTACTCCCGGCAAAAGAAAAAAGACCCAAAGACAGGGCCGCAGCTAAAATTACTGCTCGTTTGGCCATAATTCCTCCTTGGTTGGTTTCATCCATCTTCGCAGAACGATTCATCTTTTTGACCCCCTGCGCGGGGTTTTAAAAAACCCCGGCGCGTCCCCCTTCGTATGGGGGACAGGAGTACAAATTCAGAGGGGAAGTATAAATGCGGAAACAGTTCGTGTAAAGCCGTCATTACGCTGGATTATACGGCAGGAAAGAGGCGGGGTTGCGGGGAATTGAATCATCGGGTCATTGAGTCATTGAATCATTTTGTGCGTCTTGACGCTCCAAAGGGGGCTGGTTACATTGAGAATATGAAGTTCCTCAAGGCCGTGATTTTGGCTTTTGGACGGGTGATACACCGGATTTCGCCGAAGTTATCGAAAAAGCTGCAGCTGGCGTATCCCTTTTTCCGACAAAAGGTAGCCGGCTTGGCAGTTCTTAAAACCAAAACTCCACGGGTGGCCTTACTTTCCAGCGCCGGGCTGTACTTGGAGGGGGAGGCGCCTTTCGACTACAAAAGCTTATACGGGGACGCCTCGTTTCGGGTAATTCGTTCCGATTTTCCGCTTTCCTCCCTGCGGTTGACCGAGTCGGATTTAGACCGGACCGGTTTTGAGGCCGACCCGGCCAGTTTGTTTCCGCTGCCGGAGTTGAAAACCGTTGCCGCCGAGTTCGGCGGAGAAGCCGCCCTCCATCATTTTTCGCTTTTGGGGTTTAATTTGAAACGAAAAGAGCTTTTGGAAGAGACGGCGCCGGCTCTTTTGAAGATTTTGCGGGAGGATAAAACCGACCTCGTTTTTCTGACGCCGGCCTGCGTGGTCTGCCATGAGGTTTTGCCGCAGGTGGCGGGGGCTTTGGAAAAGGAGGGAATCGCGACCGTTACTTTCGCCTTCATCCCCCGGGCGTTGGAGGCAGCTCGGGGGCCACGGACGGTGCTTTTTGGCGGGGACTGCGGGCTGCCTTTTGGAAAGGCAGCCGTCGAGACCCGCAAAGAACTTCTGCGGTTGGCAATTCGGGCGGCATATGAGATGAAGACAGCGGGAGAGGTATGGAAGTTTTCTTTCGGCGCAAAGGTAGAGACAACGGTAACGAATGCCGCCGCGATTCGTTAAGGCGACGAGCCTGCGGCTTTTACGGGAGCGGCCGATACGCTCGTTCAAAATCGGACTGTTCAAAAGCGTCACCATTTTTTATGCCGGAGGAGAAATTTTTGCCACGCAGGGGCACTGCGTGCACATGCATGCTCCGCTTTTGACCGGGCATCTGGAAGGGAGGCAGCTTACCTGTTCCTGGCACGGATGGCAATACGATATTTCCACCGGCCAGTGCCTGACCAACGACTGGGCCAAGCTGGCGACCTATCCGGTGAAAGTGGAAGGGGAAGACGTATACGTCGGCCTGCCGGAGGAGACGGCGGCGGAAAAGCTGGCGGAGGATTGGGAGACAGATTGAAGTTTCGCAGGTTGTAATCAGGAAAAAAGCAAAAGCAAAATAAGGAGGAGAAAAAATGAAACGGTTTTTGATTTTGCTCGTGAGTTTGGCGTTCGTATCCGGTGCAGCTTTTGGGCAGGCGGCGAAGGAGGAAAAACAATATCAGGCTTCCAAGCAGCAGAAGGACAAACAGCCGGAGGTGAAAGCGCCGGAGGTGGGTGAAAAAGCGCCGGATTTTGAACTGCCGATAGCGACCAAGGACACCATCCTCTTTGAAGGGAAAAAGCTGTCCGACTTTTTGGAAAGGGGGCCGGTGGTTTTGGCCTTTTATCCGGCGGACTGGTCGGGCGGGTGCACCAAAGAGGTCTGCACCATCCGGGACAGCTTTTCGGAATTTGAAAAGTTAGGAGCCGCGGTCATCGGCATCTCCGGCGACTATGTTTTCTCGCACAAGGAGTGGGCCAAGCACCACAACCTGCCGTTCTGGCTGGCCTCCGACCATTTGGGAAAAGTTTCCTTGCAGTTCGCCAGCTACAATCCAGAGGCGGGGTATAGCAAAAGAACCGTTTATGTTTTGGATAAAGATGGCGTGGTGCGGTACAAGAATCTGGCGTTCAAGGCCGGAAGCGAAGAGGATTACAAGACGTTGAAAGAGGCGGTGGCGTCTGCGAAATAGGGTTTGATAAATCAAACCCCTAAAAAGGAAGGAGGAAGAATGCCGAAAATTTGGCCGCTTTTGCCGCAAGGGTTGGATGACTATCTTTTGCGTGTAGCGCCGGAGCGGGAGCCGGTTTTGCAGGAAATGGAGGCCTTGGCGAAGGAGAAGGATTTCCCCATCATCGGCCCTTTGGTGGGGCGGTTTTTGTACCAGCTGGCGCATCTGACGAAAGCGCGGCGGATTCTGGAGCTGGGGAGCGGCTATGGCTATTCCGCCTTCTGGTTCGCGCGGGCCATCGGGGCAAGCGGTCGAATATTTTGCACGGAAGGGGATGAAGAGAACGCCCGGCGGGCGCGGGATTTTTTCAAACGGGGGAGAATCAAGGCCAGAATCGAGTACCGCATCGGGGACGCCTTGAAGCTGGCGGCCAAGCTCCCGGGAAAGTTCGACATCATTTTATGCGACATCGACAAGTGGGAATATCCGGCGGTGGTGACGTTCGCCGAAAAACGTTTGAAAAAGGGTGGGGTTCTGGTGACCGACAATTTGCTCTGGAGCGCGCAGGTTTTGGACGAGAACCCGGATAAAAACACGCAGGGAATTCTGGAATACACCCAAAAACTTTACGCCAGCAAGAGCTTCTTCACCACCATTCTGCCGCTGCGGGATGGGGTTTCCGTCTCCATCCGGCTCTGATGATGCGGCTGGTCGGGTTTTTGCGGGGCATCGAAAATCTGCTTTTGGGGTTGTGGGTGGGCGGGCTGGTATTCCTCGCCGCTTTTGCCGCGCCGGTTGTCTTTAAGGCGTTTGAGTCCCGCTCGGCGGCCGGCTCGGTAGTGGCGGTGATTATCCAGAAATTTTCGCGGATGGAGTACTTTTTGGCGTTGGTTTTGTTTTTTGCCGCCATCGTACTGCTTTTAATCACGGAGAAAAATTGGGTGCGGACGTACGTTTCCATAGCTTTGATTTTAATGTTTCTTTTCGCCACCCTCTACGGCCGGGTGTGGCGGCCGCAGATGTCCGCTTTGCGTACTCAAATCACCAGTTTTGACGTTCCCTCGGAGCAGGACACGTCTCCGGCTCGGCGGGAGTTTGAAAAGCTGCACCGGCGCTATACGGCTTTGGTGGTGGTGAATTTGCTTTTGGGAGTTTCGGTTCTAATTCTGAAGGGGTTTGAGACGGCGGGGAGGCGGAGAAGGGAAATGGAAGGGGTGACCTAACCCCCTGGCCCCCTTCCCGGGACGGGAAGGGGGGGAATGAAAAGCATTTTATATGAAAATTAAAACCTGGAAAGAGACGCCGGAGGAAAAGAAAAAGCGGGCGAAGAAAATCATCGCTTTGCTTTCCAGGGCACATCCGACGGCGAAATGCTCGCTCGACCACAAAAATCCCCTCCAGCTTTTGATTGCCACCATTCTTTCGGCCCAGTGCACGGACAAGCGGGTGAATGAAGTGACGCCGGCTCTTTTTGCCCGCTTTAAAACGGCCAAGGATTTTGCGGAAGCCGGCCTGCCCGAACTCGAGCAATACGTGCGCACCACCGGTTTTTACCGCAACAAAGCCAAGAGCGTGAAGGCGGCCGGGCAGGCGCTGGTGGAAAAGCACGGCGGGCAGGTGCCCAAAACGATGGAGGAATTGATTCATCTGCCCGGGGTGGGGCGCAAGACGGCGAACGTGGTGCTCGGCACAGGTTACGGCATTGCCTCCGGCGTGGTGGTGGATACCCACGTCAACCGCATCGCCGCCCGGCTGGGGCTTTCGCCCCAAACGAGCCCGGAAAAAATGGAAAGACATTTGATGGAGGTGATTCCGAAGAAGGATTGGATTTTGTTTCCGCACCAGATAATTTACCACGGCCGGGCGGTTTGCCGTGCGCAAAGGCCGAACTGCCCGGGGTGTGTATTGAGCAAGGTGTGCCCATCCTCAACGGTATGAACCCCTCACCCCCTGACCCCCTCTCCATCAAATGGAGAGGGGGAAATTGCAGGGGTACGTTGCAACGTGCCCCTAGGGGCGAACACAAGATTCGCCTCTACGAGAGACGAGATGAGCGAGGATAAATTTTTGATTCCACGCGAGAAGTCGTGGGAGCTTTTGTGCGAGTACACCAAAAACGAGAATTTGCGGCGGCATATGCTGGTGGTTGAGGCGGCTTTGCGGACGTATGCTTCCAAATACGGCGGGGACTTAGAGCTTTGGGGAACCGTGGGGCTGCTCCACGATTTCGACTACGAGCAGAATCCCGACCCTTCCTCCCACCCGCAAAAAGGTTCGGAAATTCTGAAGGAGCGGGGGTATCCGGAGGAGGTGCGGCACGCCATTTTAACCCACGCCGAGTATCTGGGTTTGCCAAGGCAAACCCCTTTGGAAAAGGCGCTGTACGCCTGCGACGAACTGGCTGGCTTTATCGTCGCCGTGGCTTTGGTGATGCCGAACAAGAAGCTTGCTGAAGTGACGGTGGAGTCGGTCAAAAACAAGCTGAAGAAAAAGGAGTTTGCCCGGAAGGTGAGCCGTGAGGACATTCAGCGGGGGGGCGAGGAATTGGGGGTGCCGCTGGATGAACATATCGCCACCGTTTTGGGAGCGTTGCAGGGGATAGCGGATAAAATCGGTTTGTAGGGGTTCAATATATTGAACCCCCACGCGGGTGAATAAAAAAGCGCCCCGTTTCCGAGGCGCTTTTTGTTTTTCGGGTGTCGATTACTTCACCAGCATCATCTTTTTCGTGGCTACATAATCGCCGGCCACCAGCTTGTAGAAATAGACGCCGGAAGAGACTTTCGCTCCCCGTTCGTCCGTGCCGTCCCAGACCACCGATTTGGAGCCGGCGGCTTCGTACCGGTTCACCAGCGTGGCCACCTTCTGTCCCAGCAGATTGAACACCTCCAGCCGGACATTGGCTGCTTCCGGCAGGTCGTATTTAATCAAGGTCTGCGGGTTGAAGGGGTTGGGGAGGTTCTGGTGCAAATCATATTTGGTCGGCAGGAGAGCCACCTGGCCGGCCGTCTTCGGCGCAACCGTCAGCTCGAAATGCCGGTCCTTGCTTGCAATGAAGCGATAGGCCGGCTCCAAGCGCAGATTCTGTTTGGCGCGGCCTTCCACATCGGCCAAGATGACGTCGTATTCCGCCGGAACGTCCGCCAAACCGTCAAAATTCAACTCGATAGCCCTCGTTTCCCCGGGTTCGACCGTGAACGTCCAGGTTTCGCTTTCGGTCAGAGTCGGCCGGATGTCGGAAAGATAATCGCCGGCTATGCCAAACTCCTTGCCTCTTTGGAAGACCACCCGCAAATCGCCGGGCATCGGAGGGGGGAGTTCCCAATCCAACCGGTCATATTCCCGCAGGGCGGATTTTGAAGTGCCCAAGGTGGTGGGCGGGGTAACTATTTCGCTGCTTTTGGCCGCAATATCGATTTTCCAGGCCAGCCCGGCGGCCAAGGCCGTGGGGGCCGGCGGGGCGGTCAAAGGAAAGTTGCCATCGAGTTTGGGGTAAAGCAGGAACACCTGTTCAGGTCCGTTGTTTTTCAAAAAATAACCGCGCCAAGGTTTCAACAAGGGAGGATTAGGTACCTGATATCCAGAAGCGGTTCTCTCGCGCAAATTCAAACTCCCCGTGCCGATGCGGTTGTCCCGAATTGGGTCGCCTTTAAAGTGAAGGTTGAAGTCAACAAGCGGGACGTATGCCACCACGGAGTCCAAATCAACCGTATAGGGAAACGGAGTGGCAATCATATTCCAGCCGGGATCGATAGTGACTAAAGCGAGATAGTAGTCCGTCAACACGCTGTCGCCGGGCGAAGTCTCGCGCAAAAACGTAATGTTCGGCAAGGTGGAAAGTCCCGCCGCATCATACACTTTGGAACCGACGGTGGCCAAAAACATCGAGCGGCCGGGTTGAAAGTAAAAATTCGTCAAGCCCGGAAAGGGGAACTCCCGGTAGCCGTTCAAGTTGGAGGGATTGGGAGAGGTATCCGCCAACACGGGGTCCCACCAGAAAAGCCGGGCGACATTTGAATCGGTCAGGCTGAAATCATCGGCAATTTGAATGCTGGCGGAACCATTGCTTGTCGGTGAAAACCGCATCGGGAACGACACCAACTGGTAGGCACGGTCGAAAGTGGCGGGAGCATTTTGAGTAATCGTCGTGCTCAAACGGCGAAAGGGGGGGATGTTGGTAATCGGGTCGACGCTGGCGGTCACAAAGCCGTCCGAGGTTCTGTAAAAATATTCCAAACCGCGGTTGGTCAAAGCCGTTGCCGGCAGAGTGCCGGTGAAGTCACGCTGGGTGGGGGTGCCAGCTCCGGGGGTCAAAGTCAACGTGTCGAAGGTGGTTTTGCCCATCTGGCGGTAAACCAGCTTGACGGAGGCGATGTTGGTGGAGTCAACCGCCGTTATCGCCGGCAGGGGAAGGGTCGCTCCGGTGGCCGGGTTGCCCGGTATTGATGCGGGCGTGACGGAAGGGGACTGCAGGTTGAAGATGCCTATGGAGTCACCGGAAAATGATCCAATGAGCAAGTCCGGAGCGCCGTTTCGATTGATGTCGGCGGCCGTCAGGCCCCAGCCGTAAATATTCGTTTGGGCATCCACGCGTGTGCCAAAACCTCCCGTTCCGTTGTTTATGAAGAAATTTACGCTATCGGTAAAAAAGGGCCCGGCCGCCAAGTCGACGAAACCATCCCCTGTAAAGTCCCCGCTGCATAGACCCAAAGGGGTAGGGGAGGTAGGATAACTGACTTCCGCGTTGTAGGTGGTCAAACCGGTACCCGTTCGGACAAACAGCGAATCGGAATCAATGCCGGTATAAGCGAGGTCCAAGAGATTGTCGTTATTCAGCAAATCCCAGGCAATCCCGTACCCCGGACGGGTGGGGATGGTCACAGGTGGTTGAAAATTTCCGTTGCCGTCTGAAACGATAATGCCAATGTTTCCCGCGCTATAGTTTGCAACGGCAACGTGTTCGAGCCCGGTGGCGGGGTCGGTCTGTTTGGCCATAAAGATCGCACCTTTTCCCCCCGTGGAAATTCTATCCGAAGTCGTTCCCGTGGAGAAACCGCCGCTGCCGTTTCCAAACCAATAGCGCACGCTGTCCTCTGTAGGAGAAGAGGTGTTCAGGAGAAGAGCAAAATCGGCATTAAGGTTGGGACCGGACAGGAAGTCAAAATTTCCAGTTACAACGGAAATTGCCGGAGCGTCCAAGTTAAATCCGAACTCGAGGGTCAAGGTGCCGTCGCCATTTCCGGAATAAAACAGGAACTCAATCGTTCCATAGGAGGCAACAATGACATCCGTATTGCCATCGCCGTTGAAGTCGGCACAGGCTGCGTCTATCATCGCCACGCTATCGGCGCTTAAACCCCCGATGCCGACCACATTTGCAGCTCCAAAGCCGCCATTTCCATCCCCAAGCATCGTGTAAACGACGTCGCCACTATAAGATACGACGACCAAATCAGGCCTTCTGTCATTATTGAGGTCTGCGGACGTAACGTTATAGGGAGTGCCAGCCGCTTGAATCCGGTAAGGAGCGTCCGGGGTTTGGGCGGCCGTCAATGAAAAGCCGAAAAGAAGGGCGGCGGATGAGATAATTAGCAGTTTTTTCATGGTTATCTTCCCCCCCCGACGGCCGGTTTGGAAGGAGGAGGAGGAGGGAAGCCCAAGGGACCGGTGGGGCCGCCGTTACCGCCCCCCTCTCCGCCACCGCCGGCGGCGGCGACGGCCACGATGGCCGCCACCCCTACTGCGGCGGCGCCGATGTACAAGAATTTTTTGGAGGAACTTTTCTTTTCGCCGGTAACTTCAGCCCTTGTTCCGGAAACCGGTTTCAACTTGGCGGAAACCGTGGCGGTCTTGCCGGTTTTGACCTCAAAGCTGCCGGTTTTGTCGGCATAGCCATCCCGGGAGACACGGTAGGTGTGTTTGCCGGGAACCAGCTCGGTTTTCCCTTCCGCCAAAGAGACCGGCCGGCCGTCGATTTCGACTGCCGCATCCAGCGGGTCCAAGACCATAATTAGGGTGCCCAAAGCCATTGCGGCCCCCTGCCAGTCCTCATCCCGCACCTGGATTGCGACCGTCTCCCCTTGCCGTTTCAGTTCCGCTTCGCGGACAAAGGGGGTCTGTCCGGCCTTGCGGAATTCGAGGCGATGTTTGCCGACCGCCACCTTGAAGGGGTCTTCCGTATTTTTGCGGCGCTTGCCGTCAATCAGGATATGGGCGTCGGGACCCTGCCCGGAAATTTTGAAGAAACCGACTTTGTCCAAGGAGGCCAGATAGTCCCGCTTGGCTTCCTGAAAGACCGTGACGGCATCGGCCGGGAAGAAACGCTCGTCAATCTGGGCATTGTTGTCGAAGGTCACCAAGTCCTGGAAAGTCTCCCTGGCTTTGGAGACATCCCCTTTTTGCTGGTGGGCGGCCCCCAGAAACTGCAGGGCGGTGTCCAGCTGGACGTCCGAAAGGTTGCCAGTCACCACGAGGGGGGCCAACAGCGTAATGCAATCGTCAAACTTGGCGTCGTAGTAAGCGTTCTGGGCCTGCTCCAAGACGTTTCCCTGCGCCCGGGCCTGCCGGTTTGGATAGAGCACGGACACCGAAGCGAACGCAAAGTAGGCCAGAAATAGCCGGCCGGTTAGAATCCTACGTTTGAAATGGTTGTTCATTGAGCCTCCCGCCTTGAATTTTGTTTTGCAAGAAAAAACCTGCCCGCTTGTGCATAGCAAAACCGTTTCATTTGGTGAACCCAAGATAAGTCGAAAAAGAAACGGCTGTCAAGGGAAATAGTGGAGGAAAAAGAGAGCCTCTATTGTTCCCCGGAGCAGGAGCTCCGGGGCTACCCGATTTAGGTCCGAACGTTCAGCCAATTAAGACGGCGCCGCCGTTGACGTTCAGAATTTCCCCGACCACGAAGGTGGAAAGGCCGGAGGCCAGAAAAAGGATGGCCCCGGCAATCTCCTCCGCCGTGGCGGCCCGGCCCAAGGGAATGGCGGAGAGGATTTTTTTCCTCTCTTCGCCGGTCAAAGCAGAGTGGCTCATATCGGTATCGACCCAGCCGGGGGCGACACAGTTGACCCGGATGCCGAAGGGAGCCAGCTCCGGCGCCAGTGACTTGGTCAAGCTGATAACGGCCCCCTTGGTGGCGGCGTAATGGGAGTGAAAAGCCTCACCCCGCTGACCAGCCGTCGATGAAACGGTGATAATGTTGCCGGAGCGCTGCTTTTTCATATGAGGGACCGCGAGCGTTATCGGATAAAAAGTGCCGTAGAGGTTGGTTGCCACCGTTTGGGCCAGCTTTGCGGGGGTCATTTTTTCGATGGCGGCTTCCTCCCATATACCGGCGTTGGTGACCAGAATGTCGATGCGGTTGAATTTCTTTACGGCGGCTACAATTAGTTTTTTTACATCCGAGAATTTGGAAACGTCCGCTTTGACAGCCAGCACCCGTTGGCCGGTTTTTTCGATTTCCTCGAGCGTCCGGCGCGCGGCCATTTCGTTTTTGACGTAGCTGAAGACCACGTCGGCGCCGGCTCGGGCGAAATAGAGGGCCGTGGCTTTGCCGATGCCGCGGGAGCCGCCGGTTATGACAGCCACCTGCCCGGAAAGGTCGATGAACTTGGACACGTCCCTCACTCCGTTCGGGATAAAGCTACTCCCACTCGATGGTGGCGGGGGGCTTGGAGGAGACGTCGTACACCACCCGGTTTATTCCCTTCACTTCGTTGACGATACGGTTGGAAACATGGGCTAAAAAATCGTTGGGCAGACGCGACCAGTCGGCGGTCATCCCGTCGGCGGAGGTGACCGCCCGCAGGGCAATCACGTTTTCGTAGGTGCGGGAATCCCCCATCACCCCGACGGTGGAGACCGGCAGAAAGACGGCAAAGGCCTGCCAGCTTTCGTCATACAGCTTCCAGCGTTTCATTTCGTCTATGAAAATGGAGTCGGCCTTCTGCAACCGCGCCACCCGCTCTGCGGTCACCTCCCCGATTATCCGCACGGCCAAACCGGGGCCGGGGAAGGGATGGCGGAACAAATTTTGGCGGGGGATTTTCAAGGCCAGCCCGAGCCGGCGGACTTCGTCTTTGAAAAGCTCTTTCAGCGGCTCGACAAGCTTGAACGGAAGCTTGTCCGGCAGGCCGCCGACGTTGTGATGGGTTTTGATGGTTGCCGAAGGGCCCTTCGCACTTCGGCTTTCAATCCAATCCGGGTAAAGCGTCCCTTGAGCCAAAAATTCAAACGGCCCTTTCTTTTTGGCTTCTTCCTCAAAAACCTCGATAAAGGTATGGCCGATGATGCGGCGTTTTTCCTCCGGCTCGGTTATGCCTTTGAGTTTGTCCAGAAAGAGGTTTTTTGCAGCGACGGTGGAAAATGAAATTTTAAAACGGGAAAGGAGTTTTTCGACCTCCTTCGCCTCATTTTCCCGCAGCAAGCCGTGGTCAACAAATACCGAGTGCAGCCGGCCCCCTATGGCGCGGTGGACCAAAACCGCCGCCACGGTCGAGTCCACCCCGCCGGAGACGGCGCAGAGAACTTTTGCCTTTCCCACCTTCCGGCGAATCTTCTCCGTTTCGGTTTTGATGAAGGAAGCCATCGTCCAGTCCCGCCGGGCGCCGCAGATGGAGATGAAATTCTGCAAAATCTTTTGGCCTTCCTCGGTATGCATCACTTCCGGGTGAAACTGCAGACCGAAAAGCTTTTTTCCCGGATGGAAAAAGGAGGCAACTTTGACGGTGCGGGTGGAGCCGGTCAAAACAAAGCCGGGAGGGAGTTTTTTGACCGTGTCGCCGTGGCTCATCCAGACTTTGGAGCGGCGCTTGACCCCCTTGAAAAGAGGGTTGGCTTTTTCCACCTGGAACTCGGCCGGGCCATACTCCCGATTTTGCGAGCGCACCACTTTGCCACCCAAAAGGTGGGCCAGAAGCTGCAGCCCGTAGCAGAGGCCCAAAACCGGCCGGCCGAGCTCGAAGACTTCCCGCGGCGCGGTCGGGGCTCCGGGGTCGGATACCGAGGAAGGGCCGCCGGAGAGGATGATGCCTATCACTTCGGGGCCGGTCAGGTTGGAAAGGGGGGTGTCAAACGGTAAAATTTCGGAGAAAACCTTTTCCTCCCGCACCCGCCGGGCAATCAGCTGGGTGTACTGGGAACCGAAGTCCAAAATGACGATTTTCTGGTGCATCAGACAAAAAGCCCGGGCGGCAACAAGGTATCCTTGGCCGGATGAGTTTTGTCCGTTTCCGGGCAATCAAGGTTGTAATGCAGGCCGCGCGATTCTTTGCGAGCTCGGGCAGCTTCTACCACCAGCCGAGAGACCAAAGAGAGATTGAAGAGTTCAATCGAATCGTAGCTCAACGGATGGCCATAATAAAAATTTTTGACCCCTTGCGCAACCGCTGTCAGCCGTTCGGCCGCCAATGTTAGCCGCCGGTTGGTGCGGACGATGCCGACGTAGTCCCACATTACCGCCGCCATCGCCTCCCGTTCGTGGGCGGCCACGATTTTTTCCGGGGCCGGTTTATCCGCCGGGTGTGTGTGGATGGGGAAATCGGGAAGTTTGGCCGGCCTTTTTTCTTCCTTGATTTTTCGGGCGGCGAAGTCGGCCACCGCTAAAGCTTCCAACAGCGAGTTGGAGGCCAGCCGGTTGGCGCCGTGCATCCCGGTGCAGGCGACCTCGCCGGCAGCCAACAATCCGGGAAGACTGGTCTGTCCATATACATCCGTTACCACCCCGCCGCACATATAGTGGGCGGCCGGGACCACCGGAATCCAGTCTTTCTTCAAATCGAGTTTTTTCCGCCGGCAGAACTCGAAAATCTGGGGAAACCGTTTTTCGACAAATTTGACCTCCAGATGGGTCAGGTCCAAAAAGACGCAATCCCCGTCGGTTTCCTTCAGCACCCGGTCGATGGCGCGAGCGACGACATCCCGCGGCGCCAGTTCCTTCAAGGGGTGCATCGTTTCCATAAAGCGCTTTCCATCTTTGGCGCGCAGGATGGCCCCTTCCCCCCGCACCGCTTCGGAAATCAAAAAGGGCTGGTCGTTGGCCTGGTAAAAAGCGGTGGGGTGAAACTGCATAAACTCGAGGTTGGCCAGAGCCGCACCGGCGCGATAGGCCAGGGCCAGGCCGTCGCCGGTGGCGATGGGGGGGTTGGTGGTGTGCCTCCACAAGCGGCCGCAGCCGCCGGTAGCCAAAAGTGTGGTCGGCGCCGAAAAAGTTTCGACTGTGTTTTCCTCCGAGTCGTAGGTGCGGGCGCCCCAGATGCGGCCCTCTTTTTGCAACAGCTCGAAGGCGAAATGATGTTCGAAGACGGCAATATTTTTTTCCCTTTTGACTTTGTCCACCAAGACCCGCTCCAGCTCCCGGCCGCTGTAGTCGCCGGCGTGGACCACCCTTTTTTGGGAGTGCCCCCCCTCCCGCCCGAGGGCAAAGCGGCCATCCTCGTGGGAAAACCGGACCCCCCAGCGGGTCAGCTCTTCGATGAGCCGGGGGCCCGATTCGACAATTTCGCGGACAATTCCCTCCTTGCACAGCCCGGCGCCGGCGGCCAGGGTGTCCTGAATATGTTTTTCAAAGGAGTCGGCCGAATCGAAGACGGCGGCGATGCCCCCCTGGGCGTAGTTCGTGTTGGATTCGCTTCGCTTCTTTTTGGTAACCACGGCTACCTTCCCCACCGGGGCCACTTTGAGGGCGAAGGAAAGCCCGGCCACGCCGGAACCCAGAACCAAGAAATCAAACGAACGTGCGGCCAAAGAGGCGGTCCTCCAGTTTGCGGAAAAAGTATTCCTCCCCCTCGATTTTGCATTCGATTTCCAAGACCACCAGGGAAAAGCCGGGGAAGGAAAGGCCGGCCAACCGGACGGCGTCCTTTTCGGTGGTGGCCAAAAAGTCGGCGCCGGAGGCCTTGCTTTTTTCCACCAGCCAGTCCACTTCCGCCTGCGTGTAGGGGTGATGGTCGGGCAGGCCATACGAGCCGGCAATCGAGAGCTGCCAGCGTTTGGCCGACTCCAGAAAGTTCTCCGGCTGGCCCAGGCCGGCAAAAAGGAACAATTTTTTTTGCTTCAATGCGGGGAGTTCCAACTCTCTTTTTTCCGGCCACAATCGGGCGCGGGTGAGTTCGTAGGAAAAGGGGACGGCGGGGCGGTCGAAGGGAAGCTTGGGGTTTTTGTGCTGGCGGAAAAGCAAAAGGTGGGAGCGGCGGAGGCTTTTCAGCGGCTCGCGCAACGGCCCGGCGGGAAGCAGCCGTTCGGCTTTCAGCGTCTCCCAATCGGAACTCACCAAGATGTCCACCGTCCGGGCCAGCTTACGGTGCTGAAAACCGTCATCGACCAAGAGCAAATCGGGCTTCAGGTTTTCCACCGCCCAGCGAGCGGCCTTCCATTTTTTTCCGACTACCACCGGAACGCGGGTCTTTTTCCAAACCAGATAGGCCTCGTCCCCGCATTCGCGCCAGTCGGTTTTCTCTTTTAAGCAACGGATGCCGCTGGTCGTTCTCCGATAGCCCCGGGAAATGACCGCCACGCTTGTCCCCCTGTTCAAAAAGTAGCGCACGAGCGTCAACAGCACCGGGGTTTTGCCGCTGCCGCCGGCTTCCAGTCCGCCCACCGAAATGACCGGGACGGGGGGCCGATAGAGGGGGAAAAGCTTGTGGTCGTACAAAAAGTTTTTGAACGCCACCCCCAGGCGGAAGAGCCAGGAAAAAGGAAGCCAAATCGGGTGGGGGAAAAGATTTCTTAGCATGGCAAAAGGAATCGAGCTTTTTGACTATGGCCGGTTCAGCGCCTGGCGGATTTTTGAAACGGTCTTTTCGGAAACGCCCCCCCAGGGGGCGAAAGCGGCTTGGGCCGTTTCACGAACCTCGGAGCGGGGGAACTTTCTTTGCAGGAAAAACCGGACCGCTTCCGCCAGCTCCGCCGGCCCGGCGGCCGAGCGGGCGATTTCGGTTTTTGCCAGCACCTCGGCGGTTTCTTTTACGCTTTCCACCGAAGGGCCGTAAATCACCGGAGTGCCGACCGAAAGCGGCTCCAACAGGTTGTGCCCCCCGAAGGGAGCCAGGGTCCCCCCCACGAAGGCGGCTTGCGCTCCGGCATAGGCCGAGACCAACCCCCCCATTTCATCCAGAAGAAAAACCGGCGTCCGGCAGTCCAGTTCTCCGCTCGTGCGCTTGGCCGAAAGTCCGGAGGCGGCAATCAGGTTTTCGATTTCCGCAAGGCGCTCCAGATGGCGGGGGGCTACAATCAGTTTCAGGCTGGGATATTTTTCGGAAAGGAGGCGATGAGCGGTCAGGATTTTTTCCTCCTCGCCGGGGCGGGTGGAACCGGCCACCCAGAAGAAAAAAGGGGCCAGTTTGGCGGGAGGGCAGACTTCGGTTGCGTTCCACAATAGGTCGTACTTCGTCTGGCCGATGACTTCAATTTTTTCGAGGGGGATTTCGAGCGTCTCGAAAAAAGATTTATCCTTTTCGGTTTGCACCAAAAGCTTTTGGAAGGCCGGCCGTCCGGCGTTGAAGACCGAACGAACCTTCCGGTAGCGGCGGGCGCTTTTCTCGGAAAGAGAGCCGTTGGCCAGAAAAACCGGCAGCTTTCTTTTGGCGCAGGAAGATAGAAGCTGGGGCCAGAGTTCGGTTTCGGTCAGAACAAGGAAAGAGGGGGAAAGCCGCTCCAAGGCCGCCTCGGTTATCCCCCATAAATCCAAGGGAAGGTGGAAAACCTCGATTTTCGGCTGGAAGGAGCCAAAGAGGGCTTCCGCCCGCTTGCGGCCGGCGGTGGTGAAGGTGGAAACGAGGATTTCAAAATCGGGAAAGTTTTTCTGAAAGTGGGGGAAAAGAAGCCCCAGAACGTTCACTTCCCCGACCGAGGCGGCGTGCAGCCAAATCCGCTTGCGACCGGCCGGCCGGGGCAACCCCAGCCCGATACGCTGCCAGACTTTTCGGCCCTCCACCAGCGATTCGGCCAAAATCCACAAGAACAAGAATGGAAAAGCGAACCAGAATCCCATCCGGTAGAGAAACAGGAGCATAAGGGGAAGAAAAGCAAAAGCCTGCGCTTAGACAAGCCGGCAAAAAGAGGCGGCAATTTGGGGGAGAGCGCCCGGCCGACCCAGTTTTTCCCGCACTCCGGCCAGTTTTTCTTTCAAGCGGCCGGACAAAAGGGGCTCCTTCAGGTAGAAGTAGGCCGCCTCCGCCAGCTTGTCCGGTTGAGCCTCACTTTGCAAGAACTCCGGCACGATTTTTTTCCCCGCCACCAGGTTGACCAGGCCGACGTAGGGCAGTTTTACCCATCGTTTGGCGAAAAAGTAGGTCAGGGGGGAGGTTTTGTAGAAAATCAAAAAAGGGGTTTGCAGAAGGGCAAGCTCCAAGGTCACGGTTCCAACCGAGGAGAGGGCGAAATCGGAGGCGGACATCAAACCGTAGCGGTGCCGGTCAACGAGCCGGACTTCCGGTTCATACGCTTTGGGCAAGCTTGCCGCCGCAAGTTCTTTTGAAAGGCCCGGCGCCAGCCCCCAGGCGGACTGAAACTTCAAACCGTCCTGTTTCAAGCGGGTCAGGGTTTTGAAAATCAGGGGGAGGTGTTTTTCCAGTTGCTGGATTCTCGAGCCGGGAAAAAAGGACAGCAAGGGAAACCTGGGGTCAAGGTTGTTCAGCTTGAAAAAATCCTCTTTGGACGTTTCCGGCCTTACCAGGTCGAGAAAAGGGTGGCCGTACCATTCGGCTTCAATTCCGTGTTTTTTGTAGAACTCGACCTCGAAGGGAAAAATCACCACCATTTTGTCCACGTATTTTTTGACCGCTTCCACCCGGCTTTCCTTCCAGGCCCAAAATTGCGGGGAAATGAAGTAGCCGACTTTCAGCCCCAGCGACTTGGCCAGTTTAGCTAAGCGCAGGTTCATTCCGGGATAATCCACCAGCAAAACCAAATCCGGTTTGCGCTTTTTCAGTTCCGTTTCGACTATGGAGAAAACCCGTCGGAAAAAGGGGAGCTTTTTGGCCACTTCCCAGAAGCCGACCACGCCCAACTCGTTGATGGCGTAGAAAGTTCGCGTTCCGGCGGCGCGGAGGGAGGGGCCGCCCAGGCCGAAGAAGTTCAGCGCGGGGTTGATTTTTTTCATCTCCACCGCCAAAGCCCCGGCCAGAAAATCACCGGAGGCTTCGCCGGCGGAGATGAAAACTTCAGGCATTCTGCAGAACCGCCAGCGACGTCAGCCCGGCCTTGGTCACCTTCCGCGCCAGCCGGACGGCCTCCAGAGCCTCCCGGGCCGTCACTCGCGGCAGCGTTTTTTTCTGGCAGGCGGCGACGAACTCGGACAGCTCGGCGGTCAACATATCGCTTTCGGATGCGGTCTGGAACTGGGTCATCGCAATGGCCCGCTCGCCGAAGGAGAGGGGGAGACGCACCAGCTCTTCGGCCGGAATATGAGAGGTGTTGGGCAGAAGGACGTAGGCTTCCAGGTTTTTTTCCAGCAAATCGAGGGAAAAGTAGGCCTCCTTTTGAAACAGCCGGAATTTGCGCATTTTGGCGACCGAAATCCGGCTGGCGGTCAGGTTGGCGACGCAGCCGTTTTCGAAGGCAATCCGGGCGTTGGCGATATCCGGCTGGGCGGAGAGCACCGGCGCCAGAGAGGCGCGCACCTCCCCCGGTTTGCTTTTGACCAGCTTCAAGACCAAATCCAAATCGTGAATCATCAAATCCAGCACGACGTCCACGTCCAAATTTCGCGGGGAAAAGGAGGCCAGCCGATGAACCTCGATGAAGAGGGGTTGGGGGGAGAAAGAGAGGAGTTTTTCGAAGGCGGGGTTGAAGCGCTCGATGTGGCCGATGAAGAGGAGGCGGCCGGTTTTTTCGGAGAGTTCCATCAGCTTCTCAGCTTCGTCCACGTAGGAGGTGAGCGGTTTTTCGACGAACAGATTCCGTCCGGCTTCGAGAATTCTTTTCCCCAACTCGAAGTGAGTGACGGTGGGGGTCACCAAATCGACCGCCTCCGATTTTTCGACCAGCTCCTCGAAGCTGGAAGCGGCCGAGACGCCAAAATCGGCGGCGGTTTCTCTCGTTTTGGCCGGGTCGATATCGAAAATGGCGGCCACTTCGATTTTGGGGAAAGCGAGCCAGCTTTTCAAGTGCAGCTTGCCCAGATGTCCCAGGCCCGTCAGTCCGATTTTCACTTGATTAGGCCCCGGTCGGCGGCGGCAATGAAGTCCAAAAGTGTCTTTATTTCCGGCAGGGAGTCGGACTCCGCTCTCACTTTTTCCAGCGCCTGGGAGGTGTTCAGCTTGCCGCGGAAAAGGTGGCGGAAGGCGCGCTCCAAGGCGGCGACCGTTTTCTTTTCAAAGCCGCGGCGCTCCAGCCCGACTTTGTTGATGCCCAGAACCTTCAAGGGATAGCCGGCGGCCAGGGCATACGGAACGAGGTCTTGCGTTATCCGAAAGCCGCCGCCGACCATTGAATGCGCGCCGACTTTGCAGAACTGGTGCACCACCGTGCCGCCGCCGATGATGGCCCAGTCGCCGATTTCCACGTGCCCCCCCAGCTGGACCGCGTTGGCCATAATGACGTTGTCCCCCAGGCGGCAGTCGTGGGCGACGTGGGCGTAGGCCATAAGCAGGCAGTTTTTCCCGACCGAGCTTTGGCCGGTGGCGGAAGTGCCGCGATGGAGGGTGACGAACTCGCGGATTATCGTTTTATCCCCCACGTAAAAGCGGGTTTTTTCCCCGGCGTATTTCAGGTCCTGGGGCCGGCCGGAGACGACGGCGCCGTGAAAAATCTCTACTTCGGCGCCGATGCGGGCGCCTTCGTCGATAAAGCAGGAGGAGCCGATTTTGGTTTTAGGGCCGATTTCGACGTCTTCGGCGATGACCGTGTAGGGGCCGACTTCCACGTCCGGCGCCAGGCGAGCTTTTGGAGAAACAAGAGCGGTGGGATGAATCATAGTTTCCACTGCGCAGCTTTCCGGCAATTTACTTGTCAACAATGGCGGCCATCATCTCGGCTTCGGCCACCAACGTGTCGCCGACTAAGGCTTTGCCGGAGATTTTGCAGGTGCCGCGGCGCATCGAAAGCATTTCCACCTCCAGCCGCAGGGTGTCGCCGGGAATCACCGGCTTGCGGAAGCGGACGGCGTCCATTCCCATAAAGTAGGCGACCGATTTTTTGGGGTCTTCCACGGCGTGGAGCATCAAAAAGCCGCCGGCCTGGGCCATCGCCTCCACAATCAAAACCCCCGGCATCACCGGGTGGCCGGGGAAATGCCCCTGAAAGAAGGGCTCGTTTATGGTCACGTTTTTTATGGCCACGACTTTTTTCTTCGGCTCCAGGTCAATCACCCGGTCGATGAGCAGAAAGGGATAGCGATGGGGCAAAATTTCCTGAATGGCGCGGATATCCAAGAGATATTCTGTCTTGGGCTCCTTTTGATATTTCGTTTTTATCTGCTCTTTTTCATACAGGGAGTGCAATTTTTTGGCCAGTTCCACGTTGGCGGCATGGCCGCTTCGGGCGGCCAAAACGTGGGCTTTCAACGGCACGCCCAAAAGGGCCAAGTCACCGATTAGGTCCAACGCTTTGTGGCGGCAGGGCTCGTTGGGAAAGCGGAGGGGAACGTCGTTCATCAGGCCATTTTTGCCCATGAATAACTCTTCTTTCAGCGCCAGCATCTTTTTCAGCCTCTTCAAATCCTCCGGGCCGACGCCGTCGTCGCAAATCACCACGGCGTTGGACAAATTGCCGCCCTTGATAAGCCCCATCTTGGCCAACGATTCGACCTCCGACAAAAAGCAGAAGGTGCGGGAGGGGGCGAAATCGTTGACGAACTCGTCCTTCAGCGAGACCATCGAGGTGTATTGGGTGCCCAGGGCCGGGTTTTTGTAGTCCACCAAGAACGTGACCCGGAAATCGTCGGAAGGCAAGACCACCAAATCGACGTGGCGGTCCGGAATCGAGTGCGAAATGGGGGTTTCCACTTCCAGAAACTTGCGGGGGGCGTCCTGCTCGACCAAGCCGGCTTTTTGCAAAATTTCGACGAAGGGCATTGCCGAGCCGTCGCCGACCGGCGGCTCGCTGTTGTCCAGTTCCACGATGACATTATCGATTTCCAGCCCGGAGAGAGCGGCCATCACGTGCTCCACCGTATAAACCTTTACCTCCCCTTTGGCGATGGTTGTGCCGCGCAAAATATCCACCACGTTGGAGATGTGGGCGGCCACTTCCGGCTTTCCATCCATATCGGTGCGGACGAAGGTGACCCCGGAATCGATGGCCGCCGGCTTGAAGGTGAGGGTGGTCTGGTTACCGGTGTGCAGCCCCACGCCGGATGTGGAAACGGGCGCTTTAATCGTGCGCTGGGTCTTGTTCATTCTGCTTGGAAGAAAAGTTTTTTGGCGGGCTTTGGCAAGGGGCGAAAGGCGGTTTTGCCCGTTTGGCGGAAAATCTTTTGCGGTTCCGAATAGCGATTTGATTATGAAGCGGTTATAAAAAATGTTTCACGTGAAACAAATTAGGTTGCAAAAAAGATGAGTTGTCCTACCCTAATAACAAAAGCTCCTTTTGTTAGATTATCTTTCAAGTTAATCCTCATTATTCGATTGGCCTTGTGAAGGATTTGGCCGGAATTGGCATCGATAAAATACTCCCAAGCCCCAGGAGGACTATCTACATGTATTTTGACCAGCCAGACAAGATAGTAATTGTTTTGATGAGGGAAAACCCGGAGCTCCGACGAAATCATCTGAACGTTTTTGCTTTTTCGAGGTAGGTCATTTTTAGCTTTTACCTCCGCGAAAGTGACATCAACCCTCGGCGTGGTGGAAATGTCGATGTCCGGATAGAGAGAACCATTGACTAAATCCAGTTTTCCTTTGGAAGTAAAGTGGGCGTTTATCTTTCCGTTCCATACCTCTACGCCACCGTAGAACTGTTTGAAAAAAACATGTTTCATCCCGGTTTCGCCTGTTCGCACTCTTTCTAATCTTAACTCCGATAAGGGTTGTGATATTCCAAAAATGCCTTTATTCCTTTCAAAAAACTCCAAGGCAATCTCAACAGGGTCCGACTTTGTCAAACCTTCGCTGAGTTTTCCCTCAAGCCACTTAGGGGTGCCAGAGATTGAGTCGATTCTGACTTGGACGTAGGGATTACTTTGACGGAAGGCGGATATTTTCTCCTTTCTTATTGTTCGGATGCTGTCCAGTTTTTTGGATTGGTCGGAAGTCGATTGCTCTTCAGCGTAAACTGTTGAAAAAGCGAGCAAGGGAACTGTGATGAAAAGTCCGGCGAATGCCAATCGGGTTTGGGATTTTGCTGATAAAAATTTCATACAAACATTCTTTTGGTAATACCAATATGGATTTCCCTGCTTATATAAGTCAAGGGGACTTCGGTTAGATTTGTTGGAATGTGAATTTAGTAACTAACTTTGCGCAGACACATCCTTCGACTTCGCTCAGGACGAGTCGGTCTGCCCCTACTCCGACAGGTGCAGGGCGGCCATTTTGAGGTAGGTCATCTCTTCGATGGCAAAGCGCACCCCTTCGCGGCCGGAGCCGGATTCCTTGACCCCGCCGTAGGGCATAAAATCGGCGCGGTAGGAAGGAGAATCGTTGATAATCACGCCGCCGACTTCCAATTCCCGGAAGGCGGCGAAGGCGCGGTTCAAATTCCTCGTAAAGATGGCGGCCTGCAGGCCGTAGGGGGTGGAGTTGACCGCTTCCACTGCTTGCTCAAATTTCTCGTACGGAGTCACCGTCACGGCCGGGCCGAAAAGCTCTTCGGTCCCAATCCGGCAGCCGGAGGGGTCGCCGAACAAAACGGTCGGCTCGTAAAAGGCCTCCTTGCGGCGGCCGCCGCATTTCAGTTCCATCCCGGCGGCTTTGGCTTCGTTAATCCAGTCCTCCACCCGGCGGGCATCCGGTTCGGAGATGAGGGGGCCGATATCGGTGGTGCCCAGCTTGGGGTCGCCGACTTTCAAGTTTTTGGCCAGCGCGACTAATTTTTCGGTGAACGGCTTGGCGGCCGATTTTTCGACGTAGATGCGCTGGAGGGAGATGCAGACCTGGCCGGAGTAAGCGAAAGCGCCGGCAGCGCAGCGCTGCGCGGCCCAGTCCAAATCGGCGGTTTCATCCACGATGGCGGCGGAGTTGTTCCCCAATTCCAAAAGGGTCTTTTTCAACCCGGCTTTTTCCCGTATCTGTTTCCCCACCTCGGCCGAGCCCGTGAAGGTGACCATCGCCACATTGGGATGGGAAACCAGCCAGTCGCCGACGGTTCCCCCGGAGCCGACCAAAACGTTGAACGCCCCGGCGGGAGCGCCGGAGGCCTCCACCAGTTTGGCCAGCTTGAGCGCGGTCAAAGGCGTCAGGGAGGAAGGTTTAAGAATGACCGAGCAGCCGGCGGCCAGGGCAGGGGCAAGCTTGTGGGCCGCGAGATTCAAGGGAAAATTGAAAGGGGTGATGGCCGCAACGACGCCTATGGGGAAACGGTGGTAAAAGCCGAACTTTTTTTCCGAGCCGCCTTGAGCATCCAGCGGGACGGTTTCGCCGTGCAGCCGTTTGGCCTCTTCGGCGGCGAACTTGAACGTTTGTATGGAGCGTTCCACTTCCTGGCGGGCGAATTTGGCCGGTTTGCCGGCTTCGGCGATGATGCCGGCGGCGAACTCGTCGGCTGCCTCCCGCAGGGCGCCGGAGATTTTTTCCAAAATCTCGCTGCGTTTAAGGGCGGGGAGAACTTTCATTGCGGCAAAGCCGGCTTCCGCCGAGCGGACCGCCATTTCCACCAGTTCCTCGTCGGCGGTCGGCACGGAAGTGAGAGGCCGGCCGGTGAACTTATCGATTACGGGAAGAAAATTTTCCCCCGAAACCCAGGCCCCCCCGATGAAGAGCCGTTCCCCCGAATGTTCCCTAACTGTCGGCGATTCCATAACTTACATTATACTAATATCGGCATTTTTGGCTACGGGTAAACCTGGTAAATGATTCCCCAGATTTCGTTCTGAAAGGTGGAGGGGTTGGCCAAGGTATTATTGGTAAAGGCATCCACGACCAAGCGGCGGTAGTCGTAATAAACTTCCGGTGAAACTTTGAACCCGCCGAAAAACTCCCCGGGAACCCTTTCCGTAAGCTGGATTCGCCGTTTGGCGTTCAGGTCGCCGATGTGGCAGAAAACGTGGAGGAGGGTATCGAGGGTGTTGCGCACCCGCACGCGCACTTCCACCGAATCGTTCGGTTTCAGTTGAAAGGGGCTGGTGCGGACTTTCACCACCTGGGGGTCGTCGAGGGGGTCCAAGTTCGTGTTGCGGTCCTGACGCACGGCCAGCAAATCCTTTGGATAGCCGGAAAGGTTGTTGGGGTTGGTGACGTGAAGGTGAACGGTGTCAATCAGCCGGACGACCCCGACAAACGTCTGGGTGGCGCCCATCACAAACCACCCTCGATTAGGTTTGCTATCGTTATCTAACTTTTGGAAATAGCCGAATTTGAACACCGGGAGCTTAAAAGACTTGGCCGGACGGGGGCTGCCGGCGCTGTCGATGCGGAACTGGCCGACGAGCGTGTCCAAGATTTCGGCGCCGGCATCGCGGGGAGCTCGGGGAACAACGGTGGAAACACCCCCCTGGTCAACGGTATCGAGGTCGTTCAGGGTGATGGCCGTGTCGGGGGACGTTATGGTAAAGTTGCGGGAGAAGGAAAAATCGGTCCCGGCCACGGCGGCCCGCGAGGTGTCGAGAAAGGAATTTGAAAAGATTCCGGGATTATCCCGGATTAAAAAGCGGATGATGTCGCGGGTGGTGAAACTCACTTTAACGGATTTCTCGCAGCCGGAGATGAAAAGCAGGAATAAAAGAAGAGCTCCGGCGGGCAGCAAGAAAAGCGTTTTATGCCATCGGGTTGGTTTCAATTGCATACCACTAAGGGGTAATATAATGTTTTACGTGCAGACTGGAGAGTATTTGACCCCACACTTCGGCCCCCGCATTCTGCGGGGACCTTAATCCCTCCCCTCAAGGGGAGGGGAAAGACCTCAAAGCTGTAGGGGATAAAATAGCTGAGGATGTGTCAACTTCTCCGGCCGGTTTTTTTAACTTTGGCCTTGAGTTTGCCGATTTCGTCCCGGTAGGCGGCGGCCTTTTCGAACTCGTACTGGGCCGCCCGGCGCTTCATCTCCCGCATCAACGCGGCAATGCGCTCCTCCAGCTCCATCCGTTCGAACAGGTCCAGTTTTTCCTCCTTCGCTTCCGGCTGGGTTTTAGAGTCGGCAAAGAGGGTGGCTTTCAAGATTTCCTCCCTGCTTTTGTAGATGGTCTGCGGCTCGATGCCGTGAGTCAGGTTGTACTCTTCCTGGATTTTCCGGCG
This sequence comes from Candidatus Zixiibacteriota bacterium, assembly GCA_022614805.1. Taxonomy (GTDB): domain Bacteria; phylum Zixibacteria; class MSB-5A5; order DSPP01; family DSPP01; genus DSPP01. The sequence goes on from JAKEHY010000038.1 coordinate 124,002, forward strand.
CCGTTCGGTTTCGGCCATCGCTTTTTTCATCGAATCGGTTATCGCATCCGCATACATCACCACTTCCCCCGCCCGGTTGCGGGCGGCCCGGCCGGCAATCTGAACCAACGAGCGCTCGGAGCGCAAAAATCCCTCTTTGTCGGCATCGAGAATGGCGACCAAGGAGACCTCCGGCAGGTCGAGCCCTTCCCGCAGCAGATTGATGCCGACCAGAACGTCGAATTCCGCCAGACGGAGGTCGCGCAGAATTTCGGTGCGCTCGATGGCGTCGATTTCGGCGTGCAAATAGCGCACCTTGATGCCCATCTGGGCGATATAGTCGGCCAGGTCTTCGGCCATACGCTTGGTCAGGGTGGTGACGAGAACCCGTTCCCCTTTGGCTATCCGCTTTCGAATCTCCTCCAGCAGGTCATCCACCTGGCGGGCGAGCGGTTTGACCGTGATTTTCGGGTCGATTAAGCCGGTGGGGCGGATAATTTGTTCCACCACCACCCCCTCCGATTTCTCCAGTTCCAAATCCCCCGGCGTGGCGGAAAGGTAAACGAACCGGGGAATCAAGGATTCGAATTCTTCAAAAAAGAGGGGGCGGTTGTCGAGGGCGGAAGGGAGGCGGAAGCCGTATTCCACCAGGACCTCTTTTCTGGCCCGGTCGCCGTTGTACATCCCGCGAATCTGGGGGAGGGTTTGATGGGATTCGTCGATGATGCAGAGAAAATCGTTCGGAAAGAAATCGAGGAGGGTGAAGGGCCTTTGCCCCGGCTTGCGCCCGGCCAGATGACGGGAGTAGTTCTCGATGCCGGTGCAGTAGCCGACCTCCTTCATCATTTCGACGTCGAAGCGGGTGCGGGATTCAAGGCGCTGGGCCTCCAGCAGTTTTCCCTGTGAGCGGAAAAATTCCAGCCGCTGGGCCAGTTCTTCTTCGATAGTCACGATGGCCCGCTCGATTTTGGGCATCGTGGTTACGAAGTGTTTGGCGGGATAGATGGAGGCCTTCTTTTTTTCCTCCAGCACCTCGCCCTTCAAAATGTCGATGACCGAGATTTTTTCGATTTCGTCGCCGAAGAACTCCACCCGAACGGCGTTCTCCTCGTAAGCCAAATGTACCTCCACCACGTCGCCGCGCACGCGGAAACTTCCGCGACCGAATTCGAAGTCGTTGCGGTTGTAGTGGATGTCTATCAGCATTTTCAGAAACTTGTCCCGTTCGAGCCTTTGACCAACCTCGACGAAGACCATCATATCCCGATAATCCTCCGGCGAGCCCAAGCCGTAAATGCAGGAGACGGAGGCGACGATGATGGTATCCTCCCTCTCCAAAAGGGAGCTGGTGGCGCGCAGACGCAGCCGGTCGATATCCTCGTTTATGGAAGTATCCTTTTCGATATAGGTGTCGGACTGGGGGACGTAGGCCTCCGGCTGGTAGTAGTCGTAGTAGCTGATGAAAAACTCAACGGCGTTTTTGGGGAAAAAGTTTTTCAGTTCGCCGTAAAGCTGGGCCGCCAAGGTCTTGTTGTGAGAAATGACCAGAGTCGGCTTTTGCACCGCCTCCACCACTTTGGCCATCGTGAAAGTTTTGCCGCTGCCGGTGACTCCGAGAAGGGTTTGATAGCGGCGGTTTTCCTTGATCCCCTTGGAGAGGGCTTCGATGGCCTGGGGCTGGTCCCCCTTCGGTTCGTAGGAGGAGATTACCTGAAAAAGCGGCATTATTTCATTGGTGCGATTTAAAGCCCGACCATCTTTTTGAAATCCGGGTCGCTCCAGAGGGAGTTGAAAGCGCCGTCTTTCTGGGCTTCCATTTTGTAGAAGTCGCCGCCCCACTGGATGGCTTTTTCCAGGGCCGCGAGCGACTCGGTTTTCTTTCTCAACCGGGCATAGCAGCCGGACTGCCAAAAGAGAGCCCAGGGGTTGGCCGGGTTTAACTGGAGCGTTTTCTCGAAACTTTTGACCGCTTCGGAGTAGAAGCCGGTCTGGTTCTGGACTTTTCCCAGCCCTTCGTAGTTTTTGGGATACTTGGGGGCGGCGGCGATCCCTTTTTTGAAAATGTCGGCCGCCTCTTTGAACTGCTGGTGAAAAGCCAGGGTGGTGCCCCAGTTGAAATAGGCGTCGCCGTAGGCGGAGTCGATTTTTATCGCCTCCTGATATTTGGCAATCTCTTCTTCCGTGCGCCCCAGATTGGCCAGGGCCACGCCCCACTCCGTCCAAGCCTCGGGGAAGTTATGGCGCAGAGTAACGGTCCGTTTGAACTTCAAGACCGCCATGCGGTAGTTAGCGGAATCGCAGAGGGCCTTGGCCCAAGTGAAGTAATAGTCGGCGGAATCGGTTTTGGCCGGGGCCTTCGGCTTGGCCGGTTGTGACGCGGTGTTGCCGACCGCCGGTTTTTGCTCCTGCGCCGGGGCGGTTGAAAACCAGAAAAGAGCCGTCAAGATGAAAGTCGGGATTTTCATATCAGCCTCCTAATATAACTGATTTCCGTGCATAAATCGTGCCCTGTGGATGAGACGAAATAGGTTTTGACAAAGAAGCTTTTGGCCCGCTTTTTGGCAGCATGGCCGGGATACTTTTAGCCATTGACATCGGGAACACCACCACCACGGCTGGGCTTTTTCGGGGTTCCCGGCTGGTGCTGTCCACCCGCTTACCTTCCCGACTGGACCTTGCTGTTGATGAGTGCGTGGAAATGCTTTCCTCGTTTTTTCAAAAAAGGGCATCGGCTATCCCCTCCCCCGAACAAGCGGTAATCTCTTCGGTGGTGCCGCGCCTGACACCTGTTTATACCAGTGCCATTGGGACAAAGTTCGGGGTGACTCCCATACTTGTTTCCGCAACTTTGCCGGTGGGACTTAAAATAGGGTACCGGCGGGTGGAGCAACTGGGGGCTGACCGGCTGGCGAACGCGGTGGCTGGATTTCACCTCTACGGCGGGCCTGTGGTGGTGGTCGATTTGGGGACGGCCACCAAGTTTGAGGTGGTCACCAAAAAAGGAGAGTATTTGGGGGGGGCCATCGGGCCGGGGGTGGAGACCGCCTCGGTGGATTTGGTCCGCAGGACGGCACTTTTGCCGAAAGTGGTTTTGAAAAGACCTAAAAGAGCCATCGGCCGGTCAACGGAGGAGGCCCTGCAGGCCGGCATCCTCATCGGGGCGGCGGGGGGGATTGACCGGATGGTGGCGGAAATCGAGACGGAATTGGGTGCCAAGGTCAAAGTCATCGCCACCGGCGGACTGGCAAAAACCGTGGCGGGATTGTCCAAGCGGATTCGAAGAGTTGACCCCGATTTGACGTTGAAGGGGCTACGGATTATCGCCGAGCGGGTCGACCTCACCCCCTAACCCCCTCTCCGTAAACGGAGAGGGGGAATGGAAACCTGAAGGTTTCCGCTACCAAGAACATAAAGGCGTATTGCAATACGCCCCTACATTTGTGCGTTTGCTTGCACAGCGAATTTTTGCCCATCCGTCGCCAATTTTCGCCGGTTTGAAACAAGGCAAAAAGTATGGGAAATCCCCCATACCGTAATCGGTTTCTCTGCAACCGATTATCAGGAATTTCAAAGGCGATTTTTCAGGCGAATTTTCCTCTCTCATTTCGAGCGCTATGGCATACCGGTTGCAAATTGCGAGAAGCGGAGGGTGAAAGGGAAAATGGGGAATGCTTTCAAACGGAATTGCGCCGGGGTTTACGCCGGAAAAAATGCGCCTTCTCTCCGACCCGCGAGCGGGGAAAGATGAGGGTGGGTACTACATCCTTTCCGTCAACGAGAACGTAAAAGTTCACTTTGCCGACTATTATCGCTTTCTGGAGCAGGTTGAAATCCGCTGTTTGGAGGAAAAACAGACCTTAAACGCCAAGCTGGCAAGCATTGACCCAAGGATGACCGAGACGGCCGCCTATTACCGGGCCCGCAAGGTCATCGTGGACGTGGTGTTGAAAACCGTGTACGCTTTTTATCCCGAATCCGGGAACCTGGCGGTGGTGATGACCCCCTGGTGCTTCGGCACGGTGGTTCTGGAGCGGGTGGAAATTTACAAGGAAAGGCTGGCCAAGGGGGAAACGACCGACCCGAACATTCCCGACTTTCCGTTTTACGTGGTGAAATACGTGGAGGAGATTTACAAGCGGACGCTCTTGGAGCTTTTTGAGTTCCCGGAAAAGGCCTTTTCGATGCGCTGGCAGTACACGGAGCTTTTGAAGCGCTATTCCAAGGTGCTTTCCAACGTCACCACGTCCCTGCAGAACATTTTGTCCATCGTCAAAAAGGAGAAAAACCCCTAAGCTTTTTCCTCCCTTGGCTCTTGCTCGGAACAATGAGCAAAAAGGGCTTTCCGACTCCCCTCCTCCGGAAGGCCCTTTTTTGTTTTAGTTATGAAAGTCGATTACTGCAATCGTTATTGATAGCGGTTTTTCTTGACTACCCTTGCAAATCCCCTAATATTCGCCGTCTATGGCGGATTTGCCGGAGCAGTCAAAAGGGCAGGAACACTATGAGCGGCCGTTGGATGAGCTTTTGGCACACCGGCGGGAAAAGCTGGCGCGGCTGGTCGCAAGGGGAATAAACCCCTATCCCTACAAGTTCGAGCGGACGCATTTTTCGGAGGAGATAAAATCCAGCTTCGCGGCCCTCGAAGAAAAAGAGGTCAAAGTAGCTGGGCGGATTCGCTCGTTTCGGGAACACGGCAAGTCCACCTTTTTTCACATTCAAGACGACCTGGGGCAGATTCAAATCTACGCCAAAGCGGATGTTCTAGGTCAACAGTATGAGTTGTTGAATGATTTGGACATCGGCGATTTTGTCGGCATCACTGGGGTGGTTTTCAAAACCCACAAGGGGGAGATTTCCGTCCGGGCGGCTAAATTGGAGATTTTGGCCAAGTCGCTGCGCCCCCTGCCGGAAAAATGGCACGGGCTTAAGGATGTGGAGCTGCGCTACCGCCAGCGTTACGTCGATTTAATCGCCACCTCGGGCGTAAAGGAGGTTTTTGTCCAGCGGACGGCCATCTACCGGGCGATGCGGGAGTATCTGGACGGACAGGGCTTTTTGGAAGTGGAAACGCCGATTCTGCAGCCCCTCTACGGGGGGGCGGCAGCCAGGCCTTTCAAAACCTTCCACAATGCGCTCGGCATTCCCCTCTTCTTACGGATTGCGGATGAGCTGTACCTGAAGCGGCTCATCGTCGGCGGATACGAAAAGGTGTACGAAGTCTGCAAGGATTTCCGCAACGAGGGTTTAAGCCGTTTCCACAACCCGGAGTTTTCGATGATGGAGCTGTACTGGGCCTACCACGACTACCGGGATATAATGAAGCTGACCAAGAGCCTTATCGTTCATATCGCGCAAAAAGTTTTGGGCAAGCTGGAAGTGCCCCATCAGGGGAAAACCATCAACCTGGCGGGGGAATGGAAGGAGATTTCACTTTTGGATTCCATCCAGGAAGCGACCGGGCTGGACTGTCTGAAAATGGACGAAAAAGGATTGGCTGCCGCCGTTAGGAAAATGGGATTGGAGGTGCCGGCCAATCCGACCTGGGGGGTTTTGGTCGATATTCTCTTTTCCGAAAAGGTGCAGCCCGGCCTCTTGGCGCCCACGTTCGTGACCGATTACCCGGCGGAGATTTCTCCTTTGGCAAAGAAACATCGGAGCAATCCCCGGCTCACCGAGCGGTTTGAGCTTTTTATAATGGGACAGGAGATGGCCAATGCCTTCTCCGAGCTGAACGACCCCATCGACCAGCGGGAGCGGTTTGCCTCCCAGTTGGCCCAGAAGGAGAAAGGGTACGAAGAAGCGCACGTTTTGGATGAGGATTATTTGAACGCGCTCGAGTTCGGGATGCCTCCCACAGGCGGATTAGGGGTGGGGCTGGACCGACTGGTGATGTTTTTGACCGACCAGGGCTCCATCCGGGACGTGCTCTTCTTCCCGCAGATGCGCCCCACCGATTCCGAAAGCCCGGAGGGAACATAGTGCGGTGGGAGTTTCTGGTGGCGGGGCGCTACTTCCGTTCCCGCCACCGGGAGCGGTTTGTCTCGGCCACCAGCTTCATTTCCATCGGGGGGATTGCCGTCGGGGTGGCGGCCCTCCTTTTTGTTTTGTCGATGATGAACGGCTTCGAGGCGGAAGTGAAAGACCGGATATTGGGCACCACCGCCGACGTCGCCATCTTCACCTCCGGCGATGTGGGACTGACCGACTGGCAGAGACTGGATTCGCTTTTGCAATCGCTGCCCGGGTTCGTTTCCCGCGCCCCTTTCGTCTATTACAAGGCCGCGGTCTCCTCCCGGCTGGAAAACGACGGCATCATAGTGCGGGGAATTTTGCCGGAAGAGGAGCCGAAGGCGACCAAAATTGCAGACCGAATTGTCGCGGGAGATTTCAGTTTGGCAGCCAGCCCCGATTCCCTGCCAAAGATTCTGCTGGGAAAAGGACTGGCCCAAAGGCTGGGGGTGACGCTCGGCGACTCGGTTTTGCTCTTTTCCCTGCGGGGGCAGGTCTTTTTGGGGGGGAGCGTTTCCCCCAAGGTGAAAAAGTTTCAGATGTCCGGAATTTTCGAGACCGGGATGTACGAATACGACGCCAATTTAGCCTACATCCATTTGACCAAGGCGCAGGAGTTGTTCGATTTCGAAGGACGGGTGACCGGTTTGCAGATTCGGCTCTCCAACCCGGACGAGGCGGAACGGTATTCGGAAACGTTGAACCAGTTTTTGCCTTCCCCGGCCTATTCCGTTTCCTGGCAGGAGATGCACAAAAACCTTTTTTCCTGGATGAGCCTGGAAAAATATGCGATGTTCGTGGCCTTGAGCTTAATCGTCGCCGTGGCGGCCTTCAGCATCGTGTCCTCCTTGGTAATGCTGGTCTTGGAAAAGAAAAAGGAGATTGGGATTTTAGTGGCGATGGGGGCCACGGCGCAAAACATTCGTTTTGTTTTTATGACTTTGGGGACCGGTCTCGGAATTTTGGGGATTTTCTTCGGCAATTTGTTGGGATACACCCTGGCCTGGCTGCAGTACAAATACCACATCATCCGGCTGCCGGCGGAAATTTACTTCATCGATTTTCTGCCGGTCGGTTTCAAGCTGGCGGATTTCGCGGCCGTTTCCATCGCGGCCATTTTACTTTCGTTTCTGGCCACTTTGTACCCGGCCAAAAAAGCGGCGTCGCTCCCCGCCGTGGAGGCGATTCGTGCGGGCGGATAAAGGAAACTCTTTTTCGGGCGACAATAAAGAAAGAGGCCGGCGGCGGGCAGACGATGCTCGAGCAATGCGGGAGGGCTGGCTTGACGGGGGTTTTTCGGGAGGACATATTTAAAAATGCCAGTTTTGGAGGCGGTTGGTTTGAAAAAATCGTATGCTGTGGCGACCGGCCGGCTGGTAGTCCTGGAAGGGCTCGACTTTTCGGTCGAACCGGGGGAGATGGTGGCGGTGGTGGGGGCCTCCGGCGTGGGAAAAACGACTTTGTTGAACCTGTTGGGGCTTATGGATCAATCGGAGGAAGGAGAAATTTTCTTGGACAACGAATCCATCGGCAAGTTTTCACCCCACAAGCAGGCGGAGACCCGCAACCGGAAATTCGGATTTATCTTCCAATTTCATCATTTGCTGGCCGATTTCACGGCCGGCGAAAATGCCGCCTTTCCCCTTTTGATGCGGGGGGAACCGAAGGCTTCGGCGCTCGCCGCCGCCGCCCGCTACCTGGAGCGGCTGGGGCTCTCGAAAAAAGCGGACGAGCCGGTGTATAATCTTTCGGGAGGAGAGGCCCAGCGGGTGGCGGTGGCAAGGGCTCTGGCCGGAGACCCGCGGGTGGTTTTTGCCGACGAGCCGACCGGAAATTTGGACGTCGCCACCGCCGGGGAACTGCACGGGCTGTTTTCCGAGTTAAAAAGAGAAGGACAGACCTTCGTGGTCGCAACCCACAATCCGGGTCTGGCCCGCCGGGCCGACCGGGTTTTGGAATTGAAAGATAGAAAGCTGGTGTTAGTTTAGATGCTCTGTCAGGAATGCGGAAAGACCGAGGCGGGCGTGCATCTGACCCAAATCGTGAACAACAAAAAGACGGTTTTGAACCTCTGCCGGGAGTGCGCCGAAAGGCGGGGGATGACCGCCAATCCGCTGGTGCAGGTCCCCTTCCCCCTGGCGGAGATTTTATCCTCGATGATGGGGGAGGCGCCGGAAAAGAAAAAGGGGCGGGGCGGCGAGACCCGCTGCCCCGGCTGCGGCTTCACCTTCGCCGAGTTTTCCAAGGTGGGGCGGTTCGGCTGCGGCCAGTGCTACCGGGCCTTCCAGCCGCAGGTTTCCGACCTCTTGCGGAGAATCCACGGCTCCACCCGCCACATCGGGCGGAAGCCCACGCAGGAGCCGGAAATCGACACCGTTTTGATAGAGGAAAAAAGACTGGAAGATGAGCTGAAAAAGGCGATTGCGGCCGAGGATTTTGAAAAAGCGGCCCGGCTGCGGGACCGGATAAAAACACTGATGAGGCAAGACTGATATGTTCGAAGAGCTTTCCTCCAAACCGGCGGCCTGGCTTTCCGGGGCGGGCCCCCAGGCCGGCATCGTTTTATCCTCGCGGGTGCGGCTGGCGCGCAACCTCCTCCGCTGCAAATTCCCCCCCGCCGCCGACGTTGAATTACGGCGCAAAGTGGTCGGCGAAGTCCGCTCCGCCATCGAGCGCTCGATTCTCCTAAAGAGCGGGAAGTTTTTCCAGAACGGGGACTTGGGGGGGATGGACCGGGATTTTTTGGTGGAGCGGCATGTCATCTCGCCCGAGTTTATGAAGGCGGGGGAGGGACACGGGCTGTATTTGGGGGAGGATGAATCGCTTTCGGTGATGGTCAACGAAGAGGACCACCTGCGGATTCAGGCTTTGACCTCCGGTCTGGAAGTGGGAAGGGCCCACGAGCTGGCGACCCAGGCGGATGCCGAGCTTTCCGCCAATCTGGTCTTTGATTATGACGAGGAATTCGGCTATCTGACCGCCTGCCCCACCAACGTCGGCACGGGGCTGCGCGCCTCCGTTCTCATCCACCTGCCGGCTTTGGTTTTGACCCGGGAAATCGATTCGGTCATCAACCGGGTGACCAAGGTGGGCTGGGCGGTGCGGGGTTTTTACGGGGAGGGAACCGACGTTTTGGGGAATCTTTTGCAGCTCTCCAACCAGACCACCCTCGGACGCTCGGAGCAAGAGGTTTTGGAAGGTCTCGAAAAAGTGACCCGCCAGGTCATCGAGTATGAAGAAAGCGCCCGCTACGTTCTCTTGCGGGATGCCAAGGAGCAAATCGAAGACAAAATCTGGCGGGCTTACGGGATTTTGCGCTTCGCCCGGGTTTTGACCTCCGGCGAGGTGATGAATCTGCTTTCGGCCGTGCGGCTGGGGCTGGGGATGGGGGTCTTGAAGGAGATTCCCCTGGGGCTGGTGAACGAGCTTTTGCTTCTGTGCCAGCCGGCCCATCTGCAGAAGTTCGCCGGGCGGGAAATGGAGCCGGGGGAACGGGACGCCGTGCGGGCGGAGTTGGCCCGCGCCCGCATCGAAAAAGCCCTGTCGGGGGGCGCTAACGGTCCGGGGAACTCCAAGACGGCTTAAGGGGTTTTAGTTTTCAGAGAGGAAAATGGTTGCATTTTCCTCAAGTGAGCGTATTATTAGATAGAATGGAGGAAATCAGCTGATATGAACGAGATGTTCACCGAAAGAGCCCGCCGGGCGATAGAGTACGCCCGCGACGAGGCGGCCCGCTTAAAACATGACTACATCGGCACCGAGCATCTGCTTTTGGGGATCGTCAAATTAGGCGAGGGGCGGGCCATCGAAATTCTGACCAACATCGGGCTGGATTTGAACGAGCTGCGCCAGTCGGTGGAGGACGTGGTGCAGCCCTCCGGCGGGACGATGGTGATGGGGCAGCTGCCGCTGACGGCGCGGGCCAAAAAGACTTTGGAGCTTTCCGGCCAGGAGGCGCGGGCTTTGAAATCGAAGGATATTGACACCGAGCATATACTTTTGGCCTTGTTGAAGGAAGAAGAAGGGGTGGCGGCGCAGGTGCTCTCGATGTATGACGTGGACTACAAAGAGGCCTACGAAGAGCTGAAAAACATCATCACCGGCAAGCCCTCCGCCTTCGGCAAGAAGCGCAAAAAGAGCAAAACGCCGGCTTTAGACCATTTCGGCCGGGATTTGACCGAGCTCGCCCGCCGGGGGAAACTGGACCCCATTATCGGCCGGGAGAACGAAATCGAGCGGGTGACCCAGATTCTCTCCCGCCGCAAAAAGAACAACCCGGTTTTAATCGGCGAACCGGGCGTCGGCAAGACCGCCATCGTGGAAGGGCTGGCCCAGCGCATAGTCGAAAGCAAAGTCCCCCAAACCTTGGAGAACCGGCGGGTAGTCACTTTGGATATGGCCTCGCTGGTGGCCGGCACCAAATACCGGGGTCAATTTGAAGAACGGCTCAAGGCGGTGATGAACGAAATCATCAATTCCAAAGACGTCATCATCTTCATCGACGAGCTGCACACCATCGTTGGCGCCGGCGGGGCGGAAGGTTCTTTGGACGCCTCCAACATCTTCAAACCGGCGCTTTCGCGCGGGGAGCTGCAGTGCATCGGCGCCACGACCTTGAACGAATACCGCAAGTACATCGAAAAAGACGGGGCTTTGGAGCGGAGATTTCAAACCGTGATGGTGGAAGCTCCCTCGGCCGAGGACACCCTCAAAATTCTGGAAGGGCTGCGTTCCAAATACGAAGAGCACCACAAGGTGAAAATTTCGGACGAGGCTTTGGAAGCGGCCGTGAAGCTTTCCGACCGCTACATCTCCGGCAAGTTCCAGCCGGACAAATCGATTGACGTTTTGGACGAGGCCGGCAGCCGGGCCCATTTGTCCAGCTTCACCAAGCCGCCGGTTTTCTCCGAACTGGAGCAGGATATTCTGACCATCCAGAAGGACAAGGAGCAGGCGGTCAAAAACCAGGAATTCGAGCGGGCGGCTCAACTGCGGGACGAGCTGAAGCTGAAGAAGGAAGAATCGGACAAGCTGAAAAAGAACTGGGAAGATGAGCGCAGCAAGGAGCTGGTGGAGCTGAAAACCGAGGAAATCGCCAAGGTGGTCTCCGTGATGACCGGCATTCCGATTTTCCGGCTGGAGGAAAAAGAGTCGCAGAAGCTTCTGCGGATGGAAGAAGAATTGACCGGCCGGGTGGTGGGGCAGAAGGAGGCGATTGAAATCGTCTCCAAAGCCATCCGCCGCAGCCGGGCCGGGCTTTCCGACCCGCGCCGCCCCATCGGCAGCTTTATCTTTTTGGGCCCCACCGGCGTCGGCAAAACCGAGCTGGCGCGGGCTCTGGCGGCTTTCCTCTTCGAAGATGAAAACTCCCTGATTCGGATTGATATGTCCGAGTATATGGAAAAATTTGCCGTCTCCCGCCTCGTGGGCGCCCCCCCGGGGTACGTCGGTTACGAAGAAGGGGGACAATTGACCGAAAAAGTTCGCCGCAAGCCATATTCGGTCGTTTTGCTGGATGAAATCGAAAAGGCTCATCCGGAAGTCTTCAACATTTTGTTGCAAATGCTGGACGACGGGGTTTTGACCGATTCGTTCGGCCGCCGGGTGGATTTCAAAAACACCGTGGTGATTATGACCTCCAACATCGGGGCGCGGGAAATCCGCCATTCCAAGTCGCTCGGTTTCGCCAAGGAATCGGAGGAGTCCTCCTACGAACAGATGAAGACCAAGGTCACCGACGAGCTGAAGCGGCTCTTCAACCCGGAACTGTTAAACCGGATTGACGAGACGGTGGTTTTCCATTCCCTGGGACGCACCGAAATTCTGGCCATCATCGACATTATGCTGGCGGACGTCTCCAAGCGGGTTGCCGAAAAGGGGATTGCCTTTGCCTTGACCGACCGGGCCAAGGAGTTCCTGTTAGAAAAAGGGTTCGATCCAGTTTTTGGAGCGCGGCCTTTGCGCCGGGCCATACAGAAACAACTCGAAGACCCGCTGGCGGAAGAGCTTTTGCGCGGGCAGCACGCCGGCGACTGCGACGTTTCCATCGACTGGCCGGAAGGGGCCGAAAAGCTGGTCTTCACCTTCAGCCCCAAGGGCCGGAAGAAGCTGGAAAAAGCGGCGCGGTAATTTCCGCAAAACTTAAAAAGGCGGCCGCAAGGCCGCCTTTTTTGTTGGTTTAGATTTATTTTTGGTCGTGACTTAATACCGGCCGCGGCGGCCGCCGCCGCCACCCGGACGCCGGGGGCCGCGGTCTCTTCGACCACCCCCGCCGCCGTATCCACCACCACCAAAACCGCCTCCTCCACCGCCGCCCCGCGAGGCCTGGGGACGGGCCTCGTTGACCACAATCGGCGAACCGGCCAGAACCTGGCCCGACAACTTTTGTATCGCCTCGTCCGCCTCGGCCTTGCTGGACATTTCCACAAAGCCGAAGCCGCGGGAACGGCCGGAGAATTTGTCGTTGATGATGTTCACCGACTCCACCGTGCCGACCTGGGCGAAGAGGGCTTGCAGCTCCTCGGTCGTGACTTGAGGGGAAAGCCCGCCTACGTACAACTTCACTGCCATACCGAAACTCTTTTCCGTTTTCTTATGAAAACGGCAATCCCTTCCGCAATTGGATGGCCTCTTTGAGGCGGAAGAAGCCCAGGGAGGCAGAACTCCGCACAGGCGGAGACGGTAGGGAGTATAGCGGATGGCCGGGACAATAACAAGGGATGGTTCCGCAAGCGAGAAGCACCGCAGGGCTGACTTTAGGACAAATTACCACTCATTGACCCCACCCTTCGGCCCCCGCTTGCAGCGGCGGCCTTAATCCCTCCCCTCAAGGGGAGGGAAAATCAGGTAGCCGGCTGTTGCCAGCAGCAAAATCAAAAGGCTTGACCAAATCCTGCTAAACTTCTTTTTTGCGGGCTATGCTGAAATACGCCCGGCTGGTGAAAATCGAGCATACCCTCTTTTCCTTGCCGATGGTGTATGCCGGGGCTTTTCTGGCGAAGGGGTTTTCCGTAACGCTCAAAGAATACCTGCTCATCTTTCTGGCCGCCGCCGGGGCGCGCTCGACGGCATTTGCTTTGAACCGCATCATCGACGCCCGCATTGACGCTTTGAACCCCCGCACGGCGACGCGGGAACTGCCCGCCGGTCGGATAAAAGTGGCCGAGGCGTGGGGGTTTGCTCTCGTATCCGCGCTTGTTTACATCGTCGCCGCCGCAATGCTGAACCCGTGGTGTTTGATTCTTTCGCCGATTCCCTTGGCCATTTTCGTAGTTTATCCGTATATGAAGCGTTTTACGCCTTTGGCCCACTTTGGCCTTGGGGCGGCTTCTGCCTGCGCCCCTTTAGGCGGATGGATGGCGGTCAGTGGCACTTTTGCCGGTTGCGAGCCGTCGATTTTGCTTGGGTTGTTTTCCTTTTTCTGGGTTTCAGGGTTTGACATCATTTACGCCGTCGGAGATGAAGAATTTGACCGACAGCAAAATCTGCATTCGCTGGTGGTGTCGCTCGGAAAGGCGAAAGCGCTTCTGGTTTCCAGTATTTTGCACGTTTTCGGGTTCAGTTCGCTGGCGATTTTGATGGTCTGGCAGTTTCCGAACCTCTGGTCGGGGGCGATGCTCGCCGCCGTTGGACTCCTGCTGGTTTGGCAGCACCGGGTGGCGGAGAATGTTGAGCTGGCTTTCTTCAAAATCAACGCCGCCGTGGGATTCGTCGTTCTAGGAGTTGTTGCATTCGGGAGGGGGGGCTTTTGAGAACGATTATCGCAATGACCGGCGCCTCCGGCATCATTTACGGGGTCGATTTCCTCCAACGCTGTCCAGAGGAGAAATATCTGGTCATATCCGACTGGGGAAAGGCGGTCTTGAAAATGGAGACCGGGCTTGCGCTGGAGGATTTGGCCCCCCATTGCGCCAAGATGTTTTCCAACAAGGAGTTGGCGGCCCCCTTTTCCTCCGGCTCCAACCCGTTTGACTACTTGGTGGTGCATCCCTGCTCCATTTCGACTCTGGCCAAAATAGCGACCGGCATCGCCGACACCTTGATTACCCGCGTGGCGGAAGTGGCCCTGAAGGAGCGGCGAAAAATCATTCTGGCCGTGCGGGAAACGCCCCTTTCCTCGATTGCTTTGGAAAATGCGCTTAAACTTTCGCAAGCCGGAGCGATTGTGATGCCGATTTCGCCCCCTTTTTACACCCAACCGAAAAGCTTGGAGGACACTTACCGGGATTTTTCCAGCAAAATTCTGCGTTTAATGGGGGTGAAAGTGCCGGGGGGCTGGAGAGAAGGGGAGCTTTGAGTTTTTCTTCCCTGCGAAGCTTTCTCGATTTCTTGGAATCCAAGGGGGATTTGCGGCGGGTCAAAGTGGAAGTGGACCCGCATTTGGAAATTACGGAAATCGCAACCCGGGTGGTCAAGAGCGAAGGCCCGGCTTTGCTTTTTGAAAACGTCAAGGGGTCGGCTTTTCCTCTGGCCGTCAACATCCTTGGTGCCAAGCGGAGAATCGAATGGGCACTGGGGGTTCCGCCGGCGGAACTGGGGGCTTCGCTCGTCAAACTGGCGCAGGACGTGCCGAATTTTTCCTTCAAAAATTTTTTTGGACATCGGCCGCTCGTCAAACGGTTTTTGAAAAGCGGGACAAAGAAACGCTCACGGGCGCCGGTGCAGGAGGTGGTCGAAGAGCCGAATTTGGACCAACTCCCCTTTCTTTACTGCTGGCCCAAGGACGGCGGGCGGTTCGGCACCCTCGGTTTGATTTTCACGGAAAGCCCGAAAACGAAGATTCGCAACGTCGGCATCTACCGGATGCACATTTATTCACCGACCACGACGGGGATGCATTATCAGATTCAGAAGGGGGGCGGGTTTCACTTTTTCGAATGCGAACAGTTGGGGATTCCCCAGGAAGTGGCGGTGGTTTGCGGCGCCGACCCGGCTTTGATTTTGTCGGCAGTGGCCCCTTTGCCGGAGGGAATAGACGAAGTCCGGCTGGCCGGTTTTTTACGGCAGATGGCAACGCGAATGGTGAAAGCCAAAACCTTGAACTTGGAAGTGCCAGCCGAAGCGGAACTGGTTATCGAGGGGATTTGTCCTCCCAGTGAGCGGAAAGATGAAGGGCCGTTCGGCGACCATTTCGGCCATTACTCCCATCCCGCTCCTTTTCCGGTCTTTCAAGCCAAAAAAATCACCCGGCGGAAGGACGCCATCTTTGCCGCCTCGATAGTCGGCAAACCGCCGCAGGAGGACCGCTGGATGGGGGATGCCGTGCAGGAAGTGCTCGGCCCCCTGATAAAACTGATGCACCCGGAAATCGAGGAGATGTGGAGCTACTATCAGGCCGGTTTTCACAATCTTTTGGTCGTTTCTGTGACCAACCGCTTTGCCAAGGAGGGGGTCAAAACGGCCCTTTCGCTTTTGGGGCAGGGACAGCTTGGGTTGACGAAGGTGGCCGTTCTGGTTTCCGCCGGTGTCAACGTCAAAAATTTCCACGCTGTTTTGCGGGAAATTGCAGCGAATTTCAATCCGGCGGAGGATTTTCTGCTTTTACCCGGCGTGCCGCTGGATACGCTCGATTTCACCAGCTTCAAGATGAACCTGGGAAGCAAGATGATTTTGGATGCGACCCGAAAACCGGCTCCGGCTCCCGTTTCCGAAAAACCGAATCTCGCCTGGCTGCAATCGGTACCCGGTGTCGATGAATTTGTTTTGCTGGAGAATTGCCTGCTTGTCGTCAAAACCAAAAATGAGGGGCGGAAACTCGTTGAAAGCCTGGTGCAAAAGCTGGATGCGCCGGTGAAGCTCGCGGCTGTCGTCAGCCCGGACGTGAATCTGCGGAACGAGGAGAATTTGCTCTGGGGAATTTTCACCCGTTTCGACTGCGCGCGCGACATCGTTTTCGCTTCGGCCAAACTAATCGGTGCATCACCCGTTTACCGGGGCGTATTAGGTATTGACGCCACTTTCAAAAGCGGTTATCCTCTCCCAGTTGAAATGGACGGGGAGATAATCAAAAAAGTGGATGAGCGATGGAACCAGTACCGGATATAAGATTCAAAGACAAAAAATTAGCACTGATTTGGGAAAAAGTAGTCTCCGGCAAGCCGCTTGATATAGCGGACGGGCTGGCCTGCCTCCAGACCCGCGATTTGATTTCGCTCGGCAAAATGGCTTCCTGGGTCAAGGAAAAAAAATCGGGGGATTACGTTTACTTCGTCATCAATGCTCAACTAAACCCCACCAATCTCTGCGTTCTGGACTGCAAGTTCTGCGATTTTGCCGCCAAACCGGGGGATAAACACGCTTACAATATGACAACCGAAGAGGCCCTGGCGCGGCTCTCCAACGAGCTGCACGAGGTGCACATCGTTGGCGGGTTGTGGCCGGATTGGGATTTGGACCACAGCCTCGAATTGATGGACCAAATTCGGGAGCGTTTTCCCAGCGCCCAGTTGAAAGCGTTCACCGCCGTCGAAATCGATTTTTTTGCCAAGCGGGCCAAGTTGTCGATCGAAGCCGTTTTGAAAAAGCTGATGGAGCACGGGTTGGTGGCGCTGCCCGGCGGCGGGGCGGAGGTTTTCTCCAAACGGGTCAAAAAGGAGCTCTTCGACAAAAAAATCGGCGAGGAGCGCTGGCTGGAGGTTCACGCCACCGCGCACCGTTTGGGATTGAAATCGAACGCCACTTTGCTCTACGGCCATATAGAAACCCTTGAAGAGCGGGTGGACCACCTGCTCAAGCTGCGGGCCCAGCAGGAGCGCTCCGGCGGGTTTTTGACCTTCATTCCGCTCGCTTTCCAGCCGGGGAACACCGGCATTACCGACCGCTTCACGTCCGCCATCGACGATTTGCGCACGCTGGCCACCAGCCGCCTCGTTTTGGACAATTTCCCGCACATCAAATCGTACTGGGTGATGTTGGGAGAAAACACGGCTTCCATCGGGCTGAACTTTGGCGGGGATGATTTGGACGGCACCATCGGAGAGGAAAAAATCGCCCACCTCGCCCTAGCCGAAAGCCCGGTGGGGCTGACTCGGAGCCGGCTTTTGGCAATGATTCGGGAAGCGGGCCGGATTCCGGCGGAGCGGGATGCCTGCTACAACATTTTGAACGTGTATGAAAATGGAAACATCCCAAGGGAAAACCGGAAACCCCAACTGGTATGAAACCGGTCATAGGGAAAATTCCGTATTTGAATTCCTTTCCTTTTTATTTCGGGTGGGAACATCTGCCGGTTGAGACGGTGGAGCTTTTTCCGAAGCAGTTGGGGGAACTGGCGCGGGAGGGGAAAATCGACGGCGGGCTTTTGTCGCTCTACGACTACTTCACGGTTGAAGATGAATTTGCGTCCCTTGATTTGGGAATTGCCGCCCGAGGGGCGGTCAAAAGCATTCTGCTTTTTAGCAACTGCCCCCTGTGGGATTTAAGCGGCAAGCAAATCGCCGTTTCCGACCAGACCGCCACTTCCTTCCGGCTTATGCGTTTGATTTTGGAAGAGAAGGAAAAGCAAACCGGTCTTCGCTATACTTCCGATTTTTTGCAGAAGCCAACCGGGATGCTTTTAATTGGCAACCAGGCTTTGGCGGAAAAGAAAAACAAGTTGCGAACGTACCGATATCTGTACGATTTGTCCGAATTCTGGTATCACTGGACGGGGCTGCCTTTCGTTTTTGCCGTTTGGGCCTTTCGCAAAACACTGCCGGCGGCCTTTATCGATAAGGTCAAAATCCGACTGGAAAGCTCGCTGGAAAAAAGCTTGGCGAATCTGGAAAAAGTGGCCGCTTTGGGTTCGGAGGAGTTGGGAACTTTGGAGGAGCGCACCAATTATTTGCGGGGAATCATTTACCGCCTGGGCCCGGAGGAGAAAAAGGGGCTGGAGCTATTCAAGTCGGCTCTCGTGCGGGCAAAAATGCTGGAGGAGGCGGGTGCCGTCGTTTGAGAATCTGAAAGCGAAAATCCGGGCCGGGGAACGCTTGTCTTTCGATGAAGGGGTTTTTCTCTACAAAGAAGCTCCGCTTTTGGATTTGGGGGAGCTGGCTGCGGAAAAGAAAGCGGCCCGGTTGCCGGAGGATGTGATTACCTTCGTGGTGGACTCCAACCCCAACTACACCAATGTCTGCGACTACGACTGTGTCTTCTGCGCCTTCTACCGGCACGCCGATGCGCCGGACGCCTACACGCTGGAACACGACGAAGTTCTGAAGAAAATCAAATGGTCGGTGGAGCGGGGCGCCACCACCGTTTTGCTGCAGGGAGGAGTGCATCCCGATTTGCCGATGGAGTACTACACCGGATTGGTTACAAAAACCCGAGCGCTTTTTCCCCAACTAACGCCCCACTTTTTCTCCGCGCCGGAGATATGGGGGATGGCGGAGGTTTCCGGGCTTTCCACCCGCGAGGTTCTGGCCCGCTTGAAGGCAGCCGGGCAGTTCACCCTGCCCGGTGGCGGGGCGGAGATGCTCTCCGACCGGGTGCGTCGGAAATTTTCGCGCTTAAAAGGGGTCTCCGCCAAGTGGCTGGACGTGCACCGGGAGGCGCACGAGCTGGGCTTCCGCTCCACCGCCACGATGATGTACGGGCATATCGAAACGCCGGAGGATGTCATTATTCACCTCGATTCCATCCGCTCCCTGCAGGACGACACCGGCGGGTTCACCGCCTTCGTTCCCTGGAGCTTCAAACCGGGGAACACCAAGCTGGAAAAGCATATCCCCTTTTATGCCGGAGCCAACGCTTATCTGCGGATGGTTGCCGTCTCCCGGCTTTATCTGGACAACTTCGACCACATTCAGGCCTCCTGGTTTTCGGAGGGGAAAAAAGCCGGCCAGGCAGCGCTGTACTTTGGCGCGGACGATTTCGGCGGAACGCTTTTCGAAGAGCACGTTCACGAGGCGACTGGCTTTGTCAATCAAGTTACAGTGGAAGAAGTCGTTACCTTGATAAAAGAAGCCGGCTTCCGCCCCGCCCAGCGTACTACACTGTACGAGATTATTCGGTATTATTAACATTGGGTAGCCCAGGGGCCTCTGCCCCTGGGATTTTCCTCCGGCGGAGGCCGGAGGGCTAAGCAGATAAATGGAGTTAGACCGCACCACGTCGCGAGCGTCATGAAGCCACTGTTCTCGGTTCACGCTGGCGAGTACTTAGCAGGCTCGCACATCGAGCGCCACTTTCGACATGTGAATGTGTGGGTGCCTGCCAAAGATACTGGAATCGACTTACTGGTTTCTGACAGATCCAATCGCCGGTCAGTTTCGCTTCAAGTGAAGTTCTCGAAAGATTGGTTGGTTACAGACTTGGGACCGCAGTTTCAGCGGAGCCTCAGGGCATGCGGCTGGTGGACGCTCAATCGGGACAAGTTGAAGGGGTCGGTGGCCGACTACTGGGTATTCGTTCTACAAGGCTTCGCCAGTCGAAGCATCGACTTCGTAGTAGCTCCGCGCCGTGAACTATTGCGGCGTTTGGAACGCATTCATGGCCGGCAGAAGGTAATCCAGACGTATCTGTGGATCACCGATAACAACCGTTGCTGGGAGACTCGAGGCTTGAAAAAGACCGACCAGCTTCGCATAGCGAGTGGACTATTCGCTGATGGACCGAGGGACTTCAGCGACTGGCTCAATGCATGGGCGCCTGTCGCTCGCTTAAACCGGTAGCTTAAGTTGGGAGGGAGCTCTGCTCTCGACCCTGTAACCTTCAGACCAATTCCACCTTCGGTTCACCTTTCAAAATCCCCTTTTGGGCCGCTTTTTCAAACAGCAAGTTCAAAGCTTTCTCCCCCAGCAACCCCATATCCAGCGTGTAGTCGTTGACATACATCCGCACAAACTTGCGACCAGTATCCCTGCCAATTCCTCTCCCAAATTGCAAGGCATATTCCAGCGCCGCCGGTTCATTAGCAAAGCCGTATTCAATGCTTCTTTTCAACCCGGTGGAAATTTCCTTCGCCAGTTCTTTTCCCAAATCCTTGCGCACCACGTCCAGCCCCAAGGGCAAAGGCAGGCCGGTTTCGGCAAACCAGAGCGGGCCGAAGTCGGCGATCTTGAAAAGGCCGGTTTCCGGATAGGTCAGCTGCCCTTCGTGAATAATCACTCCGGCTTCCGCCTTTCCGTTTTTGACTGTTTCAAACACTTTCGCGAAATCGACCGGCGCCGGCTCGAAGGGGGGCAGGAAAATTTGCGCCAGCAAATAAGCGGTGGTCCAAACGCCCGGGATGGCTACTTTTTTCCCTTTCAGTTCATCCGGTTTTATCGCCTGCCGGGCGACCAAAATCGGGCCGTAGTTCTTCCCCATACTGGCGCCGGTTTTCATTATCCAGTAGTCGGAAGCCATCTGCGTGAAGGCAAAGGCGGAAACGGCGGTCACCTCCAGTTCCCGCTTGAAGGCCCGCTCGTTCAGGGTCTGGATATCGGCCAAAACATGCTCGATTTCAAAATCCCGGATTTTGACCGCCCCTTTGGCAAGGCCGTAAAACATAAAGGCGTCATCCGGGTCGGGGGAATGGCCGATTTTCAAGGTTTTCCTTTCCACGACTGGAAGATAGAAAATCGCGGCCGAAGCGCCATATTGCCATCCGTTCAGGCATACGTATATTCCCGTCTTAAAATTAAAACGGCCGGGAGGGTAGGGACCGTTGAATTGTTCGTTTAAGGGAGGAGCTATGCGCCGCTTGGCAGCCGCCGCTTTGATAAGCATGGTCTTTTTTACTCTTCTTTCGGCCCGCGGGCGCTGGGGGGATTCCCACTCCGATTTCCACTACGCCCGCGACCGGGCTTTCGATTTGATTCACGTCCGGTTGGAAATCTCCTTTGATGAGGCCGAACGCTCCCTTTCCGGCAAGGTCACCCACACTTTCACTCCCATTTTGCCGGAACAAAGATTTTTGTTTCTGGATGCTGTCGGCCTGAAAATTGAAAAAGTTTCCGACCCGGCCGGAAATTCCTTGGCTTTTGAACAATTGGACGAAAAGCTGAAGATTGACTTGGGCCTGCCGTTTAAGCCATTTGCAGACACTTTTGTCATAACTATCGAATATGGCGGCCAACCGAAAGCGGGACTTTATTTCGTTCAGCCGGATTCGAAATATCCGCGCAAGCGCCGCCAAATCTGGACGCAGGGGGAAACCGAAGACACCCGCCTTTGGATTCCGATTTACGACTACCCGAACGATCGGGCCACTTCGGAAGTCATCGTCATCGTACCGGAAAAATATCTGGCGGTTTCCAACGGGGAACTGGTTTCCGACACCCGCACAGGCGGGAAGCGGGTTTTCCACTGGCGGGAGGGCGTTCCCCACGTCACCTATCTGATTTCACTCGTCGCCGGGGAATATGAAATGTATTCCGACACGGCCACCTTGAGTGTCGAAGGAAAAATTAAGACCGTTCCGCTTCTTTTCTATCATCCCCCCGGAGAAGAGGAGAAATCGGTCCGCTCCTTCGGCAAAACCGGCAAGATGATGCGCTTTTTCTCGGAAAAAATAGGGGTTTTCTATCCGTACGAAAAGTATTCCCAGGCCACTATAGATGAGTTTATGTGGGGCGGGATGGAGAACATTTCCGCCACCACGCAGACGGAACGGACGCTCCACGACCGGCGGGCACACCAGGATTTCAAATCGGAAGGGCTGGTGGCCCACGAACTGGCCCACCAGTGGTGGGGGGATTTGCTCACCTGCCGGGACTGGTCCCACGTCTGGCTGAACGAAGGGTTTGCCACCTACTTCGATGCCCTGTTCCAGGAGTACGATTTGGGCTCCGACCAGATGCCGGTCGAGATGCGGGAGGGCCGGGACTATTATATGAGCGAAGACCGGCACTACCGCCGCCCCATCGTCACGCAATACTACTCCGACCCCTTGGATGTGTTTGATTCCCATACCTACCCCAAGGGAGGGTGGGTCTTACATATGCTGCGTAATTATCTGGGAGAAGAGCTTTGGTGGAAGGGAATCAATCATTACTGCAAAAAGCATTATGCCGGCAGCGTGGTCACCGCCGACTTTGAGAAAGCAATGGAAGAGGCAACCGGCAAGAATCTGGACTGGTTTTTCCAGCAGTGGGTCTATAAGGCGGGCTACCCGGAATTCAAAATCCGCTCCCGCTGGGATGATTCCGGCAAAGTGACGAAAATTACGGTCGAGCAGACCCAGGAAACCGATTCGCTGACCCCTCTTTTCCGTGTGAAGCTGCCGGTGGTCATCACAACCCCCAAGGAAACCGTTCACGACACCCTCTGGGTTGACCAGAAAGAGGAGGTTTTTTACATCCCCTCCTCCGAACGGCCCAAGATGGTGGAAGTAGACCCCCGGCTGACCGTTCTAAAGAAGGTCGATTTCGAACGCGCGGAAGGGGCTTTGCGGTACCAGTTAGAGGCAAGCCCAATCGCCGAATCCCGCCGGGAGGCGGCCGAGGCTTTAGGAAAATTTACTTCGGACGAGACCGTTGAGGTTTTGGCCAAAGTACTGAAGTCCGAGCGTTTTTTCGATGTCCGGCGGGAAGCGGCCCTGTCGCTGGGGAAAATCCGGGGGGAACGGGCCAAAAAAGCGCTTTTTGCCGGTTTATCGGACGACGATTCCCGTGTCCGACTTAACTGCGTGAAGGCCCTGGCAAGTTTTTCGGAGGATGCCGAAGTGGTCGGCCGCTTGAAACAAGTTTTTGCCGCCGACACGAGCTACGCCATCGTGGCGGAGATTCTGACCTCCATTTCCGAACTGGGGCCGCCGGATGCTTTCGAATTTCTGCAAAAGGGGCTTTTGCGCTCCTCCCATAACGAGGTTATCTCCACCGCCGCTTTGAAGGGATTGGCGGAGTTGAAAGACTTGAAGGCGGCAGACATTCTTTTCGCCCACACCCTCTACGGCCGTCCCTTTCCGGTCCGCTCCGCCTCCATCGAGGCCTTGGGAAAACTGGGGCATTATTTGGGGGAAGACGAAGGGCTTGTCGCTTCCCGGCTGAAGGAGAAAATCAAAAAGTGGCTGGTGGCTCTTTTGGGCGACCCGAAATACAACGCCCGGCTGGCGGCCATCGAGGCTTTGGGCACCTTCGGTGATGAAGAAACCATAGATGAGTTGAAAAAAGCGGAAGCGAGCGAGACGCACTATCAACTGGTCAAGGCCTCCCGCCAGGCGATAGAATCGATTCGCACCGGCCAGAAGGGCTTGGTTCCGTTGGACGAGCTGCGCGCCCGGTTGGAAGGGCTGGAGGATGAGAATAAGGGGCTGCGGCAGCGGATAGAGGCGTTGGAGAAAAAACGGTAATGGTTAAAACCCTCCTTTTCGAAGGCGGCGCCGTCCGGGAAGGGAGCCTGTCGGATGTGGAACGGCCGGGCGTCATCAGTTGGATGGATGTTGAAAACCCTTCCGAAGAGGAGCTGGCAACCATCGCCCGGTTGACGCAGGTTGAAGCAGCGGAACTGGAAGATTATTTGGGCCGGGGGCAGATGGCGGTGACCCGAAATTATGAGAACTATTCCCTTATGATTTTCCGCTCCGCTTTGCGGGGCCATCCAGAGGCCTTCACCCAGCCTTTCGTGATTTTAGTCTCCAAGAAAAACAAGGATTTCATCACCCTCCACCGCCACCCTTCCAGCTCTATGCAGCGGATTTACCGGTATCCAACCCAGCGGCTGACGGGGCTTTTTGCCAAGGGGCCGACGATGCTCCTCTACGCCCTTTTGGACGAGTTTATCGAAAGCTACCGGGTGGCCCTGGCGGCCGTGGAGGACGTGGTGGAAGAAGTGGAGGATGCGGTGATCAGCGGGCATTCGGGGGACACGGTTTTGAAACAAGTGCTGGGGGTTAAAAAGGCTCTGGTTTACTATCGCAAGGACCTGGCGGCCAACCGTGAGGTGCTCTCCTCCCTGCAAAAGGAATACGCCGACCAGGTCTCCCGGGCTTTGGTGGCGAAATTCCGGCTGCACTACGCCGATATCTCATCCCTGTACGAAAGCGTTTCGATTTACCACGATATTTTATCCACCGCCACCGAGGTGCACTTCTCGATGGTTTCCGCCAGCTTGAATCTGACGATAAAAAGAGTCACCTCCTGGGGGGCCATCATTCTGGTTCCGACCTTTGTCGCCACCATTTACGGGATGAACTTCGCGCATCTCCCCCTGGCCGACACCCCCTACGGCTTTTGGATTTTACTGGCCTTAATGTCCCTTTCGGTTTTGGGATTGGTGCGGTATTTCAAAAAGCAAGACTGGTTGTAGGCTCGCCTAAAGGGCGCAACCCTTTCGGACAAAAAATGTTTCACGTGAAACATTTTGGTTAACTTCAGATTTTGCGGATGGTTGCGGGAAAACGAAAAAGATTTCTTAACGCTCTATCAAAACCGCCCGGGCGGGGGCACCGTCGCCATCCTTGATTTTCAATGGCAGGCAGAAGAGTTCGTATTTCCCGGCCTGCACGTAGGAGAGGTTCAGTCCTTCCAAAATCACCGTGCCGGCCTTGAGGAGGGCCAAATGGGTTTGCGGGGTTTTGACGTCGAACTTTTCAATCGACAAATAATCAATGCCGACTACCTTCAGCTTGCGGGTGGCCAGGTATTCGGCCGCGGCCGTGGTCAGATAGGTGTAGCTCCTGGAAAATTCCTTCCGTTCCCACAGAAAGGAGTTTTTGGTCTTGAAAATCACCCGTTCGGCGGTGATTTTATGCTTTTGCAAAACGGGGAGGGTGATTTCATCCTCGATGCCGATGTCAATCACTTCGCACTCGCCGATCAAAGTCTCCAGCGGAATTTCGTTGGCCTTGGCCCCCTCCGCCAGCATGTGGAAGGGGGGGTCGATGTGGGTGCCGGCGTGAGTGGATAAACAGAGCCGGGAGATGTTCGGGTCACCGGTGGGGCCGACTCGGGAAAGGGGGACAATCTCCACCGGCGGGTCGCCGGGGTAAACAACCAGTTCCGGGGAGATGCGCACGGATATATCATGAATTTTCATACTTCGCTCTATTTATCTATTCGGCCAAAAGCGACCATCCATAAGCCGCCCGAAAATAGGGATTTTCAGCGAAAATGAAAATAATTTAGGGGGTCGGAAAAGAAAAACCCGCTTGTTGACGGAAACGGGGAAGTATTATCTTCCCCCCTGAACGGCTATGCCTAAAAATTCGGCGAACCATCCCCTTCCGGCCATCTGGGCCCCTTGGCGGGAGGGGTTTATACTGGGGAGCAAGGAAAAGGGGTGCATCTTTTGCCGCCGTCTCCGGCGGAAAAGGGACAAAACCGATTTAATCCTTTTTCGGGGGCGAACCAGCTTCGTCATACTGAACCTCTATCCTTACACCAGCGGGCATTTGATGATTCTCCCCAACCGGCACATCGCCGCGCTTTCGGAACTGACCGCCGAAGAATCGGCGGAGATGATGGAGCTGGCGGCCCGGGCGGCGGAGGGGATGAAGCGGGCCCTGCATCCGGAAGGGTTTAATCTCGGCATGAACCTGGGGCGGGCGGCGGGGGCGGGGGTGGAGGGGCATTTGCACCTGCACGTGGTGCCCCGCTGGACGGGGGACGCCAATTTTATGCCGGTGGTCGGAAAGACCAAAGTTTTCTCGGTGGGGTTGCGAAAAACCTATGATTTGTTATATCCGTATCTGAACGGCAGGGGAAAATGAGCAGAATTCCCAACAAAACCCAACTGGTCGAGTTGCAGAAAAAGTACAAAACCCACGAACGCATCGGCGAGGCTTTGGGGGGAGTGCCGGCCTATCTGGTTTCCTACTGGATGCGGAAAAAAAGCGTCCCCAAAATCTCCGAGCCGAAGTTTTCCCGCTACCAGATTCAATCCCTATGGGAAGAGACCGGCTCGGATGCCAAGGCGGGGGGGGGGTTGGGGATTTCCAAAGCCGCCTTTTACCGCTGGCGGCGGGTGTACGGGCTTACCGAACGGCCGAAGGTTCTAAAGCTGCACCAGCTCGATTTGGGAATCGGGTCGCCGCGGCGGGAGGCGTACCGGAAATCGACCGTTCTGGAACAGGTGCTGACGGAAAAATTGAAAGGAAAAGAGCTTCAGGTCGGGGAAAAAGTGGAGATTTTTCCCGACCGGGGGGCTGTCTGGTTTTCGCCGGAGGAGCTGCCGGACTGGCCGGAGGTGGAAAGGCCCTATCCGGTGAACCTGTTCGAGTTTTTCAATCCGCTGACCCGCTCCGGCTCCGGCACCGTCCGGGGGGAGGAGAAGATCGACGGGCGGGTTCTTTCCGCCGGCGACGGGGTTTTTCATCAGCTCCTCTTTGAGCAGCGCCTCCCCCGGCCGTTTGAACTGGTCGGCATCGCCGGCCACCATCATACCGCCCTATCCGGTTTTGGCGCTTTGGTTTTTCCGACGGAACGGGAGCGGCTGGCGGAGGGATACCCCCTTTCCCTGACGATTCCGAAGGTTTATCAGGTCGTTTTGACCGGCGAGCTTCCCTTTGGCACAACGGTCGCCGATTTGGTTCTTTTGCTGCAAAATCGGATTCCCCCCCACTGGAACTCCCACAGTGTGGTGGAATTTCTGGGGGAGGGGGTCGATTGCCTTTCCCCCGAAGAGCGCTTCGGCCTGGCCAATCTGGCCGGGGAGCTTCATTTGCAAACCGTCCTTGTGGCCGCGCAAATGCCTGTGGAAAAAGAGGCGCGTATCGGGGATTGGAAGGTGGAACGGCTGGAATTCGACCTGTCGAATGTTGACCCCGGCGTTTGTCATTACCCGCAGGGGCTCGTCGGCGAGCCGTTGTCCGGCCGCTTGGGCTGGCCGGTGGAGCGGGTTTTCATCGGCGGCTGCCAGAGCGGAAATTTAGAAGATTTGGAGACGGTGGCCCGGCTTTTGGAAAACCGAATGATTGACGACGGGGTGGAGCTTTCCATCTTTCCCGCCTCCCGGACGGTTTATCGCAAGGCCTTGCGCAAAGGGGTGCTGGATACGCTGGTGGGGGCCGGCGCCTACATTTTTCCGCCGGGCAGCTCTCCGGTTTCCTGGTCGGGGAAAATCTTTGCCACGACAGACCGAGCCTGCCTGGAACATCTACACCCGCAAGACGTCTGGACCGGGTCTTTTTTGACCGGTTTGGCGGCTGCCTTGACGGGGAAGCTCACCGACCCGAGAAGTTTGTTTAGATAACGACAATATGTATGACCCTCTGAAGAATAATGGATGTGATACATCATACTTCGGAAGACACCGGTTGTCCAGATGTCAGTTTCTCTTTAAGTACTGCATAAGGAGCTTTCCCGGCCAAGGAACTATGCGGCCGGTTGAAGCTGTGGAGCCCTCCCAGACCCGTAGTTTTTGATTTAAATCTACGTCATCGGTGTAGGTCAAGAGTTGATAGAATTCGAAGCCGTCCGTCCGGTGAGAGGGTGCGACTTCGCCGTTAAGCCGGAGCGTTCGTGTTTGGATGCATCCCACTTCTATTTTAAGCCCTGTCCCAAATCCCGCTTTTTCCGATAACTATTAAGGGGGCAACTCTGTACCCAAAACGGAGGTTATAAATAATAGAGGCGCGAAAATGAAAATTCTGCCGGGAAAACAGGAGATGAAAATAGCCCTCCTTTTGGGCGGGGGGGGGGCGCGGGGGCTGGCCCATATCGGGGTTTTGCGGGCTTTGGAAAATGCCGCCGTGCCGATTGCCGCCATCGCCGGCACCTCCCTGGGGGCCATCGTCGCCGCCGAATACAGCCGGATGCAGAATGCCGCCTGGTGCCAGAAGCTCTTCGAGCGCTTCGCCCGCTCGGAGGCCTTCAAAGCGCTGGGACTGGACCGGGTCGGCAAGGATATGCAAAGGGGGCAGGGTTTCTGGAATACCATTTTAAGCGGCATCCGTGAAAACGTTCTGATTGCCATAGCCCTGCGGCGTCAGAGCATCGTCCCGCGCGAAAAAATAGACGCCGTTTTGTCCGAATTCGTCGCCGATGGCGAGCTCTCCGAGCTTCCCATCCCCGTCCGCATTGCGGCTTCGGACTTAAAGACCTCCCGCACGGTCTGCTTCCGTTCCGGCTCAATTCTCGGAGCCGCCCGAGCCTCCACCTCGCTGGCCGGCTATTTCCCCCCCATCCGGGAAGACGGACACCTGCTGGTGGATGGGGAAGCCACCAGCATCCTTCCCATCGACTGCCTGGCCGGTCTGGGAATCACCCACACGCTGGCGATTGACGTTTCCGGCACCGTCTGGCCGGACTGGGAAGTCACCACCGCCCTGCAAGCCCTTCTGCGCCAGCAGGAGTTGGAGCGCTCCTATTTCCGCAGCTATTTGCACCGGCTCTGCGATCTGGTGGTGCATCCGGAGCTTCCCGGCGGTTTCTGGACCGATTTCGACCGGGTGGAGGAATTCGTGGAGGCCGGTTATAATGCGATGATAGCGGCTTTGCCCAAGCTGAAAAACTTCCGTCCCCGCCAACCCCTGGCGCATCTCGAAAACCCCCAACCACCGCCGCTCTATCTGGAATTTCCGTTTTCCAAGACAGGGGCGCTGCGGGAATCGGCTTCCCGCAAACAAGGAGAAAAAGCGGCATGAGCGACAGGCCTAGAAGTTTGCCGGCGCTTTTTTCCCAGGTCTTTGTCCGTTTCTACCATCCCCGTCACCTGATGCGCAAGTATCTGGGCCGCTGGGAGGCCGCCAGCACCACCGAACTGGCCGGAAACATCCGGCGCATCGCCTACGGGCTGGCCGATTGGGGCCTTCAAAAAGGGGACAAGGTGGCGATTTTGTCCGCCAGCCGCCCGGAATGGGTGATGGCGGATTTGGCCATTCAGTCGCTGGGGGCTTCCTCGGTGCCGGTTTACCCGACCCAAACGCCGGAGATTGCCAGATACATCGTTGAACATAGCGAATCGCGGGCGATTTTTGTAGAAAACGCCGAGCTCTGGAAAAAATTCGGCCCGGGTTTGGCCGATTTGAAACCCCTCGGGATTGTGGTCTTCTTTTCCAACGTGGTGCGCGAACCGAAAGTTTTAGCCCTGCCGAGCTTGATGGAGATGGGGGATGAGTTGGCCGAGCGCCATCCCACCCTGTTTGCCGAAAAGCGGGATAGCTTGACGCCGGAAGATTTGGCCACCATCGTCTACACCAGCGGCACCACCGGCAACCCCAAGGGGGTGGAGTTGACCCACGCCAATCTCCTTTCCAATCTTTTTGCGGTCGGCCAGCGCATTCCGTTAGACCCCGGCGAGGATATCGCCTTGAGCTACCTCCCCCTCTCCCACGCCTTCGAACGGCTGGTGATTTATTACTACCTGACCAGCGGCATCCGGGTCGCCTTCGCCGGCGGAATTGAAACCTTGATGCAGGATTTGCGCGAAGTCCGGCCGACCATAGTGACCACCGTGCCGCGGCTTTTGGAAAAAGTGTACGCCGTGACGGTGGCGAAAGGAAATTCCGCCCCCTTTTTGAAACGCTTTCTGTTCCAGCAGGCGATGAGCGTCGCCGGCAAATGGAAACCGGAGATGGAGGAAAGCCGCATCTCCCGCATGCGCCTCGGGCTGGCCCGCAGTCTGGTCTTCCGCAAATGGCACGAGGCCTTTGGCGGCCGCCTGCGCTACCTTTTCACCGGCGGCGCCGCTCTGGATGCCGAGCTCGCCCGTCTTTTTATGGGCGCGGGTATCCGCGTCTTTCAGGGGTACGGTTTGACCGAGGCCTCCCCGGCCGTCGCCACCAATTGTCCCGGGATGAACAAAATCGGCACGGTGGGCAAACCGTTGGATGGAATCGAGGTGCGTATCTCCGATGACGGCGAGCTTTTCGTCCGCGGCGAAAACGTGATGCAGGGGTATCACAAGGAGCCCGCCGCCACCGCCGAAATCAAAACACCGGACGGCTGGCTCGCCACCGGCGACCTGGCCGAACTGGACGAGGAAAGGTATTTAATCATCAAGGGGCGAAAAAAGGAGAGCTTCAAAACCAACACCGGCGATTTTGTGAATCCCTCCAAGCTCGAGCAGGCCCTGAAACAAAGCCCCTTTATCGAGGAAGCGGTGGTCACCGGCTCCGCCCGACCCGCGCCAGCGGCTTTGATTGTGCCGGACAAAAACTTTCTCAAGCAGTATCTCGATTTCAAAGGGAATGGGCAGGTGGGCATCGACCAATTCATCCAGTCGCCGGAGTTCAAAACCCGTTTGGCCCGTAGCATTCAGAAAATCAACCAAATCTTTGCCCGCTGGGAAAAAGTGCGCTATTTTGCCCTCGTGCCAGAGTCGTTTTCGATTGAGGGGGGGCAGCTGACCCCGACTTTGAAAGTCCGCCGCTCCATCGTGGAGGCGCGCTACCGGGATTTAATCGAGGCCGCCTACCGCGAAAAACCCCTGGAAATAGAAACCGACGTAACCGCCCCGGGCGAAAAAGTGGCTCAATGAAAACCCCCCGCCGGGCCGCCGTTCTGGGGGCGGGGGTGATGGGTTCGCAGCTGGCGGCCCTTCTGGCCGGCAGCGGCCTCAAAGTTGAGCTTTTTGACATTCCCGGCCCCGACCCCAAAGAGCCGGAAAAGATAACCAAGGAAGCCTTAAAAAAACTGAAGGCCCAAAAGCCCTCCCCCTTCTTTCACTCGTTCCAGTTGGAAAACATCCGCCCGGGCAGCCTGGGGCATCATCTCGAACGGCTGAAGGAGGTCGATTGGGTCTTGGAAGCGGCTCCGGAAAACCTGAAAACCAAGCAGGAACTTTTTGCCAAAATTTCCGGCTATCTGGTGGAGGACGCCATCTTCTCCTCCAACACCAGCAGCCTCTCGGTGGCCAAACTGGGGGAAGTGCTGCCGGAAAAACTTCGCCGGCGCTTTTTCATCACCCATTTCTTCAACCCCCCCCGCTACCTGCGTCTGCTGGAGCTGCTGCCCCACCCGGAGACGGATGTCAAAGCCAGCACCCCTTTTCTATGGTTTCTCGACCGGCATCTGGGGAAAAGCATCGTGCCGGTGAAGGACACCCCCGCCTTCGTGGCCAACCGGATTGGCATCTTCGCCCTCCTAGATGCGCTGGCACTGGCGGCCGAATACAAGTTTTCTCCGTCGCAAGTTGACCATCTAACCGGCCCTTTAATCGGTCGCCCCAAAAGCGCCACCTTCCGCACAGCCGATTTGGTCGGACTGGACACGGTGATGGCGGTGGTTAAAATCGTCCGCGAAGGGGCTGCCGACGACCCACGCATCGACCGCTTCACCCCGCCGCCGATTTTGCAGGCGCTTTTCTCCTCCGGAAAGCTGGGAGAAAAAACCGGCGCCGGTTTCTACCGCAAGCAAGGGGACAAAATTGAAGAAGCGGATGAGAATCTGAATTATGCCGAAAGAAAAAGGCTGCAAACATCCCTTCTGGCCCAGGCCGGCGCCGAAGAGGACTTGGTTAAACGGGTGCGAATGCTTTTCGCCGCGCTGGACGACCCGGGGGGAGCTTTCGTTTCGCGCCATCTAATATCCGTGGCCGGCTATGCCGCCGCGCTGGAGGGAAAAATCTGCGACCGGCCGGGGCAAATCGACGATGCCTTGCGCTGGGGCTTCGGCTGGCAGATGGGGCCTTTGGAGCTGGCCAAAGCGGTCAACTGCGACCTTTTAAGCAAGGCCGCTTCAAAATTCTCCCTGCCGGCTCCAACCCTTCCCGAAAAAATCGAATCGGGTGAGCCCGGGCCTATTCTGCTTCCCGCAAAACCGGAAAAAGTGGTGGCCGAAAACAAGGAAGCTGCGCTTTTGGACGCCGGCAACGGAGTCGCCGTTCTGGTTTTTCATTCCAAGCTGAACGTCATCGGCGCCGGAATCCTAAGTCTTGCCCAGCAGGCGCTTGAGAAAGTCAAAAGCGATTTCGATGCTTTGGTAATAGCCAACGACCCGCAGGTGGAGGCTTTTTCCGCTGGCGCCAATCTGGCCTGGCTTTTGATGGCCGCCTCGGAAGGGGATTTCGACGAAATTGCCCTCATGATAAAAAAATTCCAATCCGTAACCGAGGGGATGAGCAACGCCGCCTTCCCGGTCGTCGCCGCTCCCTTTGGCCTGACCCTGGGCGGCGGCTGTGAAATCTGTTTGGCGGCGACCCGAAGGGTGGCCCATCGTGAGCTTTATATCGGCCTGGTCGAAACCGGGGTGGGCCTGCTTCCGGCCGGAGGGGGAACGACGCGGATGGCCGAACAAATTGCCCGCTGGGCCAAGGGCGGAATGCTTCTGCCCCATTTGAAAACCGTTTTCGAAAACGTCGGCCTGGCCAAAGTCAGCACGAGTGCGGATGAAGCTTTGGCAATGGGTTATCTGCAGCCGGAGGATTTGGTGGTTCCCAACCGCGGCCGCCTCGTCGCCGCGGCCCTCTCCCAAGCCCGGCTTCTGGCCGATGCAGGAACCCCTGCAATAGCTTCCGAAAAAATCCGGGTGGCCGGCAAAAACGGCCTGGCTGCCATCGAAACGTTTTTGTACTTGATGCGTGAAAGCAAAATGATAACTGAACACGATGTCACCGTCGGCCGCTCGCTGGCAAAGGTTTTATGCGGCGGCGAAGTGCCGGGTGAACCGGAAGTCCCCCGCCGGCACCTGCTCGATTCGGAGGCGGAAGAATTTTTGCGCCTGGTCGGAATGCGCCAAACGCAGGAGCGGATGGCGCATTTGTTGAAAACCGGAAAACCGTTGAGAAATTAAAATCGTCAAAAAAAAATGAAGGAAGCCGTCATCGTTGCCGCCAAAAGAACCCCGGTAGGAAAGGGTTTTACCGGCTCTTTGGCCCAGGTGCATCCCGTCCACCTCGGCACCGTTCCGATTAAAGCGGTTGCCGGCGCCCTTCCGGGGTTCGACCCAAGGCTGGTGGACGAATTAATCGTCGGCTGTGCGATGCCGGAAGGGGAACAGGGGTTGAACGTAGCCCGGCTCATCGGTTTCGCTGCAGAACTGCCGGATGGCGTTCCGGCTATGACCGTGAACCGGTTCTGCGCCTCCGGGCTGGAGGTAATCAGCCTGGCGGCCAACCGAATTCACCTTGGGGAGGCAAATCTAATCATAGCCGCCGGGGTGGAATCGATGAGCGCCGTGCCGATGGGGGGGAACAAAATTGCGCCGGAGCTCACTTTGGTGCGTGCCCGTCCGGAATCCTACATCTCGATGGGGTTGACGGCGGAGAACCTGGCCGAAAAGTACAAGGTGAGCCGCCAGGAGCAGGACCAGTTTTCCCTCGAAAGTCACCGCAAGGCGGTTGCCGCAATTGACAACGGGGCCTTCGCCGACCAGATTGCCCCGGTGGAAATCCTCCGGCAAAATCCCGGTGAAAAAGGGAAGATTGAAACCTCGAAGTCGACTTTTTCCACCGACGAAGGCCCCCGGCGGGATACCAGCTTGGAAGCTTTGGCCAAACTGGTGCCGTCATTTAAAAAGGAGGGCACTGTAACGGCCGGCAATTCCAGCCAGATTTCGGACGCCGCCGCCGCGGTGGTTTTGGCGGAAGCGGAATTCGCCCGGAAACAGAGCTGGAAGCCGCTAGCCCGTTTCGTGGGCTACGCCACCGCCGGGGTGGCGCCGGAGCTTATGGGCATCGGTCCGGTCGAGGCCGTTCCAAAGCTGTTGAAGCGAACCGGCCTTTCTCTTTCGACCCTCGACATCATTTTGCTGAACGAGGCTTTCGCCGCCCAGACCCTGGCGGTCATCCGCCAGCTCGGTCTGGATATAAAAAAGGTCAACCCGAACGGCGGCGCCATCGCCCTGGGGCATCCCTTGGGTGCGACCGGAGCCAAGCTGACGGTCGAGTTAACGTATAAACTTTTGCGGTCGAACAAAAGATATGGAATGGTGACGATGTGCGTGGGGGGTGGAATGGGGGCCGCCGGAATTTTTGAAAGGATTTCGTAAGGGGGAGACGGGTCTCGTTTTTTATCAGATGAACGAAAATGTCAGATAAGGAAAATAAAACCATCCCTTCCGGCGGCGGCTTTTTGCTCGGGCCTTCAAGTCCGGAATGCCTCACTACGCCGGAACGTTTTTCGGATGAGGTCAGAACCATCGTCGAGACCGCCCGCGACTTTATGCTGAAAAAAGTAGTATCCAAATCGGAGGCGATAGAAAAGAAGGAAGAAGGGTTGATGGTGGCCCTCTTCAAAGAGTGTGGACAGCTCGGACTTTTGGGTATCGAAATACCGGAGGAATACGGCGGGCTGGGAATGGGAAAAGTCGCCTCCGCCGCCGCTTCCGAAGAAATCGGCCGCCAGGCCTCCTTTGCCGTCACCTTCGGCGGCCACACCGGAATCGGCGCGCTCCCGATCGTGTACTTCGGAACACCGGCGCAAAGGGATAAATATCTGCCCAAACTGGCCACCGGCGAGTGGATGGCCGCCTACGCCTTGACCGAGCCGGGCAGCGGCTCGGATGCCTTGGCGGCGCGAACGAGAGCCGACTTGACGCCGGATGGCAAGTTCTACAAGCTCTCCGGCGGCAAGGTTTGGATTTCCAATGCCGGCTGGGCCGACCTGTTCGTGGTCTTTGCCCAAGTGGACGGGGAGAAGTTCACCGGCTTTGTAATCGAGCGCACCGTCCCCGGTTTTTCAGTCGGAACAGAGGAGAAGAAAATGGGGCTGCACGGTTCTTCCACCTGTGCGCTTTCTTTTTCAGATGCGATGGTGCCGGCCGAAAACGTTTTAGGGGAAATCGGCCAGGGGCACAAAATTGCTTTCAACGTCTTGAATGTCGGCCGCTTCAAGTTAGGGGCCGCCACTGTCGGGGCTCTGAAATACGTTCTGCAAATCGCCGCCGGCTATGCCGGCGGACGCAAGCAGTTCGGCAAAACCATCGACAGCTTCCCGCTCGTTCAAGCGATGTTGGCCCGAATGGCCGTTCGCGCCGCCGCGGCCGAAAGCATTGTCTATCGCACCGCCGGGCTTATCGATGCCGCCGCCAAGCAGCGCGCCGAAGGAAAGGAAAAAATCGCCGCTGAACTTTCCGCCGTGGAGGAGTACGCCGTCGAATCCTCCATTTTGAAAGTCGCTTGTTCGGAAATGCTGGACCAAAGCGTGGATGACTGCGTGCAGATTCACGGCGGCTACGGCTACTCGGCCGAATATCCGGCCGAGCGCTTTTACCGGGACAGCCGCATCAACCGGATTTTCGAGGGGACCAACGAAATCAACCGGATGCTGGTCACCGGGATGCTTTTGAAGCGGGCGATGGGCGGCCGTGTGCCGCTTTTGGCCGCCGCCCAGAAGGCCCAGCAAGCGTTGATGGATTTGCCGTCCGGTGAAGAAGCGCAAGGTCCACTAGGAGCCGAGTTAGCTTTAGCCGAAGGCATCAAAAAAGCCGCTCTGCTTTTGGCCGGCGCCGCCGCCCAAAAATTCGGGACAAAGATGGATGAACGGCAGCAGGTTTTGGCTGGCGTGGCCGACTTGATAATCGCCGCTTACTGCTGTGAAAGCTTGACCATGCGCGCTCTGGCCGCCGGTGAGACACCGACCGGCAAATTTCTTTCCTCCGCCTCCCGGTATTACGCCTCCGGCCTGCCGGATAATCTTCTCTCCATCGGCCGTTCGGTGGCCGCCGCCGCAGCCGAAGGGGACAACGCAATGCTTCTGGCTTCCGGTGTGAAACGCTTCCTGCGCTACCCGCTTTTCGACCGTTTTGCCTTGGAACGGGAATTGGCGGAAATGGTCAAGTCCAGAACTGGATATCCAATCTCTTGATTTATTTGTAAATCAATAAAAATACCGCCCCGGCCCATAGGATGATGCCCAGGACGAGGGGTAAATCCGAAAAAATCGTTTTGGTCGGGTCCCCCCCTTCGGTTTTCTGGTGCACCAGATACAAATAGCGGAAAATTCCGAAAAGGACGAACGGGACGGTGAGATAAAGGTGGGTGGAACCCAACTTTTCCTTCACTTCCGGTGACAAAGTATAGAACGTGTAGGCCACCACGGTTGAAGCCGTCACCACGCCGA
This sequence comes from Candidatus Zixiibacteriota bacterium, assembly GCA_022614805.1. Lineage (GTDB taxonomy): Bacteria > Zixibacteria > MSB-5A5 > DSPP01 > DSPP01 > DSPP01. The sequence continues at coordinate 159,829 of JAKEHY010000038.1, forward strand.
TAAGCTGGTCCAAAAGATAAGGGGAATAATGCTCCAGGCTGGCGCGGTGGCTTTTGGCTTCACCTTCAAGCAGTACCATCTCCGCCCGCCGCTTGGAAAATCCGAGAAACAGGGATAAAAGCAGGGTGCAGATGATGAGCCAGTCGGAAATCGGCGCCCCGATGAGCCAGCCGCCGGCAACGGCCCGCAAAACAAAGCCAACAGCCAAAAGCATCGCATCCAGAATCACAAAACGCTTGAAGAAAAAAGAATAGGCGAAATTGGTGGCGATAAAAAGCGCCAGTCCCAAGGCGAATTTTTGCTCCAGCTCAAAAGACCAGACCAGGGATATGCCAAGCCCGACTAAGGAAACGCCAAAAGCGGCCGAACGGGGGAGTTGCCCAGAGGCGACCGGCCGTTTCGACTTCAGCGGGTGTTTGACGTCCGAAGCGTAGTCGATGGCGTCGTTCAAAAGGTAGAGGGAAGAGGAGGCCAGGCAGAAAACCAGAAACCCCCAGAAATTTTTGACCAACAACTCGACATCGAACAGATGTTTGGAAAAAATCAAAGCCGCAAACAAAAGGAGATTTTTCGGCCACTGGTAGGGGCGGGCCGATTTCCACAAGGCGGCTAAAAGCTTCATTAGCTGATTAGCGTGCCCTAAACCGGTTTCTCATTTCGGCAGAAAGCGGGAGGAATGGGCGGAGAAAAATTCGGCCGCCCTGGCGTAATCCTCCCCCCGCCCGATGTCCAGCCAAAAGCCGGTGAAAGGAAAGCTGGCCACCTTCCGCTTGGCCTTGAGAAGGGTCAAAACCAGCTGGGGAAAATCGAAACGCCGGTTTTTGGGGATGAAACGCAACACTTCCGGCGAAAAGATATACACCCCCATCGAAACCTGGTAGGGAAGGGAGGGCTTTTCTATGTAGTTGGAAATTTGATGGTTGTGGTTGGTCACCACCACGCCGAAATCGACCCGCACCTCCCGGTGGTGGGTGGCCACTGTCGCCACGGCGCCGTTTTTCTCGTGGAAGTGCCAGAGCCGGCGGTAGTCCAAATCGGTCAAAACGTCTCCGTTCATCACCAAAAACGGGTCGGTCAAATCCGTAAGCAAAGCCAGAGGCCCGGCCGTCCCCAAAGCCTTGGTTTCTACCAGGTAGTCGATGTACAGCCCGAACTGCCGCCCGTCGCCAAAAAAGGTACGAATAAGGTGGGATAAATGCCCGGTGGCAATGGTCACCCGCCGGGTGCCGGCTTTCCTTAACTGGCGCAAAACGACCTCTAAAATCGGCATATCCCCCACCGGCATAAGCGGTTTGGGGATGACCGCCGTATAAGGGGCAAGCCGGGTCCCCTTGCCTCCGGCCAAAATGATGGCCCGTTCGGGAAAGTTCATACTACATATTCCTTCGGAAAAAGTAGCCGGTTTCTTTTGTACCAGTCGATGGTTTTTTTGAGTCCCGTTGTGAAGTCCACTTTCGGTTTCCAGTCCAAAACCTCCTGCGCCAGGCGGGTATCGGCCAAAAGCCGGTCGACCTCCGATTCGGCCGGCCGCACCCGCTCCCTTTCTTTCTCGACGACCAGTTTCTTTTTCAAAATCGAGCCAATCTCCTCCACGAGTTCCCCCACCGAAATTTCGGCCCCCGCCCCGACGTTTATGACTTTCCCCAAGACCCCCCTGGCTTGGGCCATCCGGACGAACCCTTCCACCGTGCTTTCGACGAAAGATAAATCCCGGGTGGGATAAAGCGAGCCTAATTTGATTTTTTTTCCCGCCAAAGCCTGGATGATAATGGTCGGAATGATGGCCCGCACCGACTGGCGCGGGCCAAAGGTGTTGAAGGGGCGCAAAACGGTCACCGGCAGGCCGAAGGAGCGGTAATAGCTTAGGGCCAGTTGGTCGGCGCCGATTTTGGAGGCGGCGTAGGGGGACTGTCCGACCAAGGGATGGGATTCATCGATGGGGACGTATTGGGCCGTGCCGTACACTTCCGAGGTGGAGGTATGCACGATTCGTTCGGTTTTGTATTCAAGAGCGGCGTTCAAAACGTTGGCCGTGCCGACCACATTGGTGTCCACAAACTCTCGGGGATTGATGTAGGAGTAGGGGATGGCAATCAAGGCTCCCAGGTGAAAAACGATGCTTTGCCCCTTTACCGCCTTGCGCACCGCTTCCGGGTCGCGCAAATCCCCCAAAAAGATTTTCAAACGGGAAAGCTGTCCGTTTTTGAACGTGTCAATCCACCCCTTATGCCCCAGCGCGTTGTAGCGCAGGAAAACCGAAACCACGGCCCCTTCCTGCAAAAGCCGTTCAACCAAATGGCTGCCGATGAAACCGCCCGCTCCGGTGACTAAGACTTTGACGCCTCTTAGGCTCATTTTAAGCTGGAAAAGTAGCGAATAGGGAAAAAATCGCAACACCCAATTTAATTCTTGCGTAGCGGAAACCTTTAGGTTTCCACAAATGGAGGGCTAAAGCTCTCCGCTACGCTTTGATTGCGGGAGCGACTCACTCGCCGACGGGGGCTTCGGGAGCCAGTAGGGTCTCTACTTGGGGAAGGTTTTTCTGTTCGGTCAGCAGGTACAACAGGTCCCCTTCTTCCAGCACTGTCCGGCCGGAAGGGGCATTCATTTTTCCGTTGCGGGAAAGCAACACCACCAGAGTCCCTTCCGGAAATCCGGCATCCACGATGCTGCGCCCGGCAATCCTGGAGCTATAGGGAACCAAAAGTTCGATGACAGAAAGTTCCTGATTCGCTTCGGTGGCCAGCTCCAGAGCCGTCGCCGCAGGGGGCAAAATCGAACGGGATAAACCCAAAAATCGCGCCGCCAGCCCCACCGTGGAGCCCTGCAAGAGGGCCGAAGTCAAAACCACGAAGAAAATCAGGTTGAAAATCGGTTTGGCCCCGGAAAGCCCGGCCAAAAGCGGGTAGGTGGCCAGAACAATCGGCACGGCGCCCCGCAGCCCCACCCAGGAAACGAAAATTTTTTCCTTCCAACCGAGGTTTGAAAAGAAAAGGGAGGCAAAAACGGCCAACGGCCGGGCGATTATCAAAAGAAAAGCGGCCAGCAAAAACCCCTTCGGCGCCACCGGCAGAAGCTGGGAGGGAAAGACCAGAAGCCCCAAGGCGACGAACATTCCGATTTGGGCCAGCCAGGCCAAGCCATCGTGGAAGCGCAACAGCGTCTTCTTGACCGCCATCGGCTGGGAGGCCATCACCAGCCCGGCGATGTAAACGGACAGAAAGCCGCTTCCGCCGAAAAGCTGGGTGGTTGAATAGCAGAAAAAAACCGCAGCCATCGAGAGGACCGGGTACAGTCCTTCATGGTCGAGCGAAAGCCGGTTCACCACCCACACAAGGGCGCGACCGAGCAGGTAGCCGACAGCCGCCCCCACCGCCATCTGCCGGACGAAAAGAACGGCAAAATTCCCGAGCGTAAACTCCGGATGCAAAGCCCGTTCTACCAGCCCGATGACCAGAAAGACCGCCATCGGGTCGTTGGAGCCGGACTCCAGCTCCAAAAGCGGCTTCAACTCCCCTTTCAACCCCAGCTTTTTCGAGCGCAGAACCGAAAAGACCGCGGCCGCATCGGTGGAGGAGATAATCGCCCCCAAAAGTATCGCTTCGAGACTGGAAAATCCCAGAACCCAGCGGGCAAAAAAGCCGACCGCAAAGGCGGTCAAAAGCACTCCCAAGCTGGAGAGCGATAGCGCCTTTTTGAAACTCGGTTTGACCTCGCTCCAGCGGGTATCCAGCCCGCCGGAAAAAAGGATTAAAGCCAGAGCCAAATTTCCGATGGCCCGCGCCATCCGGTAATCCTCGAAGGGAATCCCTCCCGGCCCTTCCGAGCCGGCCAGCATCCCGACGGCCAGAAAAAGGACGAGATAGGGAACGCCCAGATTGGAAGAAAGCTTGGTTGCCAGAACCCCGGCCCCGAGCAGCAAAGCCGCGGCCAGAAGCAAATATTCGAGGGGCAAATACATAGTTACAAAAAAATCAAACCGAAGGCCAAAGTAAATGATTTATTGAGGTAAAACAAAAGGCAGGCCAAAAGGCCTGCCTTTTCTAATTGAAACTGAGGCTTAACGCCTGGCGCGAACCGGTTCGCGGGTCTCTCTCTCTCTTTCCTTTTTCTCCGGCGCTTTGGTAATTTCCCGAATCGCTTCGGCTTTCACCAAACCGAGCTGCTCCCGGACTTTGAGGCGGATGTCCTCGGCCAGGACCGGATTGTCCCGCAAAAACTGACGGGCCTGTTCCCGCCCCTGCCCCACCCGCTCACCCCGGTAGGTGTACCAGGCGCCCGATTTTTCGATAACGGGCGCAGTTCCTTCTTTCAGCGGCGTGGAACCAATGTCCAAAAGCTCTCCCTCGCGGGAAATGCCGACCCCATAAATGATGTCGAACTCCGCCTCGCGGAAGGGGGGGGCCACTTTGTTTTTCACCACCCGCACCCGGGTGCGGGAGCCGATGACGGTATCCCCTTCCTTGATGGAGGCGATGCGGCGGATGTCCAGCCGGACGGAGGAGTAAAATTTGAGCGCGTTCCCGCCCGTGGTGGTTTCCGGGTTGCCGAACATTATGCCGATTTTCATCCGAATCTGGTTGATGAATACCACGCAGCATTTCGACTTGCTGATGGTGCCGGTCAGCTTACGCAACGCCTGCGACATCAAGCGGGCTTGCAGCCCCATCTGCGGGTCCCCCATTTCCCCTTCAATTTCCGCTTTCGGCACCAGCGCCGCCACCGAGTCGATGACCACCGCGTCCACTGCGCCGGAACGGACCAAAGTATCAGTGATTTCCAGCGCCTGCTCGCCGGTATCCGGCTGGGAGAGAAGCAGACTGTCCAAATCGACCCCCAATTTGCGGGCGTACTCGGCGTCCAAGGCATGCTCGGCATCGATGAAGGCGACCGTGCCGCCCAATCGTTGCGCTTCGGCGATGATTTGCAGGGCCAGGGTGGTTTTGCCGGAGGCTTCCGGGCCGAAGATTTCAATCACCCGGCCGCGTGGCACTCCGCCGATTCCGAGAGCGTAATCGAGGGCAATCGAGCCGGTGGAGATGGCTGGCACCCGCTCCTGGGGGGTTTCCCCCAGGCGCATAATCGCCCCCTTGCCGTACTGTTTTTCAATCTGCAAAACCGCCTGTTCCAGCGCTTTTTTCTTCTCCCCAATCCCGTCGGTAGCCATTACTCCTCCTTTACGAATATCCTCAAACGCTCACTTCGCCAACTCGAAACGGGCCAGCGGGGTATAAATGGAGCCCCCCGGCGCCAGCTCGCTTTGAAACAAAACCACTTCCGATACGATAATACCTTTGGCCTCAAAAATGCAAGCCCTAACTTTGGCCAAAAGCCTGGGGGAAAGCCGGGCTTCCTTGACCCGTCCCACAGTCAAATGGGCCGAGAAGCCCCGCTCGTCCGGCGGAAAGCCGAGCGGTATTGTCGCTGCTTCGACTTTTTCCGTCATTTGCGCCAGTTTTTCCTTCCCTTCCGAAATACCGACCCAAAGCACCCGGGGCCGGTTGAGATTGGGAAAAGCGCCGGCTCCGGAAAGCGCCAAGGGGAAAGCCGTCAGTCCGTTCAGGCGGGAGGACAAATTGGCCTTCAGCGCCTCCAGCCTTTCAACCGGCGTTTCTCCTAAAAATTTGAGCGTAAGATGTAAATTTTCTTTTTTGACCCAAGCAACCTTATCCCCTTCCCACCGCCAGTCGTCAATAAGTTTCCCGAGTTCGTTTTTGACCTCTACAGGGAACGGAACCGCCACAAAAAGGCGCATTATTTCAGTTTTCCAAGCAGGTAGAGGCGGACCATATTCAAAGCCGCCTGCGAGCCGCGCAAACGATTTATCTCCCGGTCGCCGGAGAAAATAAACTTTTCCACCCAGACTTTCTTCCGGTCGGACAGGGCAATAAAGGTCAAACCGACCGGTTTTCCCGCCGAACCGCCTCCCGGCCCGGCGATGCCGGTTACGCCGATACCGATATCCACTTTCGCCAACCGCCTGACTCCTTTCGCCATCCTCTCTACTACTTCCGGACTCACCGCCCCGACGGTCTTAAACAGCTTCTGCGGCACGCCCAAAAGTTGGTGCTTGGCCTCGTTCGCGTAGGTAACCACCCCACGCTCGAAGTAGTCCGAACTGCCGGGGACGTCGGTTATTCGTTTGGCCACCAGCCCCCCCGTGCAGGATTCCGCCGCCGCCAGCTTTTTTTGAGCCGCCAGCAGCAACCGGCCGACCACTTGCTCCATCGAGACTTCCCCTTCGGCGTACAAAAAATCGCCTAAAAGCGGCCGGATTTTAGACAACTTTTCTTCCAAAAGCTTCTCCGCCTCTTCTTTTTCCCGTCCCGAGACCTCCAGCCGCAAATCAACGCCGTAGTAAGAAGGCAAAAAGGCGAAATGCAACCCCCCCCCTTCCGGAATCACCCGCCGGATTTTCTCATACAGGGCCGATTCGGCAAGGCCGGTGGTGCGCAGTTTGCGGCGGATTACGGGGGGCGCAGCGCCAAATACATCGCGCAAATAAGGAATCACCCCCTCCTCGAAAATTCCCTTCATTTCCCTGGGAACGCCGGGCAGGGCAATCAACCGCTTGTTTCCATCCTCGATCAAAATCCCCGGCGCCGTGCCGTAATTATTGACGAACCATTTCGCCCCAGAGGGCAAAAGCGCCTGATTTTGATTCACCAGCGGCATCTTTTCCCCCCGCCGGCGGAAGCGCTCCTCCACTTTTTTCAAAATCTCCTCGTGCAAAACGAGCGGTTTCCCCAAGGCCCGCGCCAAGGCTTTCTTGGTAACATCATCGGAAGTCGGCCCCAGCCCGCCGGTGGTCAAAATGAGGGCGACCCTCCGCCAGGCCTCTTCAACCGCTTCGGCAATCGGCTCCACGCCGTCCGGCACGCTGGTGCGGCGGCTCACGAGGATTCCGAATTCGGAAAGCTTTTCCGCCAGGTAGGCGGAGTTGGTGTCCAGGGTGGCCCCGGAGAGCAGTTCGTTGCCGACCGTGATTATCTCCGATTTCATTATTTAAGCACGCCACGCAGGAGAGGGGCATTTTTGACCAGATAATCGATGCCGGTGGCGACCGACAAAAGCATAGCGGCAAAAACCAGCCCGTTGAAGCTTTTGAAAGTCCATTCGGAAGAGAAAATCCCCCAGTTGTGGCCGTTCGGCACCAGCCAGACTTTGAGCGTCGTGAAAATCAAAATCAATGCAATCGTGGTCATCTCCAGAACCGTTTTAACCTGCGCCCAGAAGGAGGGGGTAATCACGATTCCCTTATAGGCGGCCAGCAACCTAAGCCCGGTGACCATAAACTCCCGGAAGATGATGACCACGACCATCCAGGCCTTGATGTAGTCCAAAGCGACAAAGGAAATTAAAGCCGAGGTGACCAGAACCTTGTCCGCCAGCGGGTCCATGAACTTGCCGAATCCTGTAACCACCCCGGTTCGGCGGGCCAAATACCCGTCGTACAGGTCGGTGAGGGCGGCCGCCAGAAACACGGCCAAAGCAACCGCTTTGGCCCAAGGGGAATCGATTAAAAAAAAACCGACGAAAACGAAGGCCAAAACGATGCGGGCCAGGGTCAATTGATTGGGAAGGTTCATACTTCACAGGGAATCTATCCTTTTCGTCGGAAAGTGTCAACGCGGGGCCACGATGTCTTCCGGCAAAGAAACATATCTGCCGTTGCCCCGCTGCCGGCAAGACAACCCGCTATTTGCTTTTTTCCCTCTGCTTTTTTACTTTCACGAACTTGGGTGCGCTGTAAAAAATGAAGGGTTTGAGACCGGAAGAGATTAAAGTCATCGTTGCCACCGACTGCGGCTCCACCACCACCAAAGCGATTTTAATCGAAAAGGAAGCGGATGGGTCGTACCGTCTGAAAGTGCGCGGGGAGGCCCCCACCACGGTGGAAGCGCCGTTTGAGGACGTGACGATGGGGGTTTTGAACGCCATCGCCGAAGTGGAGGAGCTTTCCGGCCGGAAAATATTGGACGAGAACGGAAAGATTATTTCCCCTGCCAAGGGAAATGTCGGAACCGACATTTACGTTTCCACCTCCTCCGCTGGCGGCGGGTTGCAGATGATGGTGGCGGGGGTGGTGCGTTCGATGACAGCGGAATCGGCCGAGCGGGCGGCTTTGGGCGCGGGGGCCATCGTGATGGACGTGATTGCCGCCAACGACCGGCGATTGCCCCACCAGCAAATCGAAAGAATCCGGCATCTCCGCCCGGATATGATTCTGCTTTCCGGCGGAGTGGATGGCGGCACCACCACCCACGTAGTGGAATTGGCGGAACTTATCTCGGCGGCCGACCCCCGCCCCCGGCTCGGCACAGGATACAAGCTGCCGGTGATTTTCGCCGGAAATCGGGAGGCCAGCAGCCCGGTCAAGGATGCCTTGGCGGAAAAAACCGACTTGGTCATCGTGGATAACATCCGCCCCGTTTTGGAGCGGGAAAATCTTTTGCCGGCCCGAGAAAAAATCCACGACCTGTTCATGGAACACGTGATGGCCCAGGCCCCCGGCTACCGGAAGCTGATGGAATGGACGGACGCCCCGATTATGCCCACTCCCGGTGCGGTCGGGCTGATTATGAAAAAAATCGCCGACCTGGAGCATATCGAAGTGGTGGGGGTGGATATCGGCGGCGCCACCACCGACATTTTCTCCGTTTTTCAGGGGGTCTTCAACCGCACGGTCTCGGCCAATCTGGGGATGAGTTATTCGATTTCCAACGTCTTTGCCGAAGCCAAGCTGGAAAACGTGATGCGCTGGGTGCCGTTTCCGATGGACGAGCGGGATTTGCGCAACCGGGTGAAAAACAAAATGATTCGCCCCACCACCATTCCCCAGGAGATGGAGGAACTGATTTTCGAGCAGGCGATTGCCAAGGAGGCCTTGCGGCTGGCCTTCATCCAGCACAAATCGTTTGCCACAACCCTGAAGGGGGTGCAGCAGCAGCGCACCATTGCCGAGGCGTTCGAGCAAACCGCCTCCGGCCAGACCATCGTCAATATGATGGATTTGGATATGCTGATCGGCTCCGGCGGGGTGCTTTCGCACGCCCCGCGCCGCCATCAATCGGCGATGATGCTGATTGACGCTTTTATGCCGGAGGGAATAACCCGGCTGGCGGTCGATTCGATTTTTATGATGCCCCAGTTGGGGGTTTTGACCGAAGTACATCCGCAGGCGGCGTTGGAAGTCTTCAACAAAGACTGCCTGATTCATTTGGGCACCGCCATAGTCCCGGTCGGGCAGGAAAAGGAGGGGAAAAAGATTCTGGACTTTAGTTTTACGCTGCCGGACGGCAAAGTCGAAGCGGGTGAACTGAAATTCGGCGAAATGAAACTGATCTCCCTCGGGCTCGGGCCGGATGAGCTGCCGCTTAAAGCAAAGGCATCCTTGAACCCGGTGCGCCACTTTGACGTTGAAGCTGGGTCTGGGAAAAAATGGGAGGGAGAAATCTCCGGCGGCGTGGTCGGAATTATTTTGGACGGCCGCGGCCGGCCCTTTAATTTGCCCGTCGACTCCAAAGTCCGCGTTCCGAAGTTGAAGGAGTGGATGCTGGCTTTGGGGTGCTACCCGAAAGAGATTTTGGAAAGAAAATAAATCATGCGGGGATTCGCAGGGGCGTACGACCTACGCCATTTTTGTTTCAAAATCAAAAAGGAGGGAACGATGAAATCATTCAGGTTGAGGGCCGCTTTGGCAATGGTTTTTCTTTCCGCTTTTCAACTCGCTTATACCCAGCCCGACACGTCTCGAATCACCCGCAGAAAGGTGGCTGCCGCCCAGGATTTGGTTGGACTAGACTTCACGAAGACCGAAGAAGATAGTATGCTGGGGGTGCTGAAGGAATATTTGACCAACTACGACTCCCTGCGCAAGTTTTCCATCCCAAACAACCTGGCTCCGGCTTTGATTTTTGACCCCATTCCGACCAATTTTCGTTCCAAAGCCCGTGCAAGACGAATGCAGCTTGGCTCAATGGGTCAGGTAAAAATACCCGCCCATATGGAAGATTTGGCTTTCTATTCCGTACGCGAATTGGGGGAACTTGTCCGCACCCGGCAGATAAGTTCGACCGCCCTGACCCGCTTCTTCATCGCGCGGTTGAAAAAATACAACTCGATGCTTCTCAACATGGTCAACTTGGCCGTGGAGCGGGCCTTAGATGAAGCGGCCCGCGCCGATGCGGAAATGGCGGCCGGGAAGTATCGCGGCCCCCTGCACGGCATTCCCTATGGGGCCAAGGATATTCTGGCGGCCAAAGGATATCCCACCACTTGGGGCTCGGCCATTTTCAAAGACCAAATGATTGACGAGGACGCCGCCGTGGTGAAAAAACTATCCGAGGCGGGGGCCGTTCTGGTGGCCAAGATGACCGTCGGGGAATTTGCCTGGGGGGACGTTTGGTTTGGCGGGATGACGCGCAATCCCTGGGATGCCGCCCAGGGGTCGAGCGGCTCTTCGGCCGGTTCCGCCTCGGCCGTGGCCGCCGGCTGCCTGCCGTTTGCCATCGGGACGGAGACCTGGGGCTCCATCGTTTCCCCCTCCACCCGCTGCGGCACCACCGGCTTGCGCCCGACTTTTGGGCGGGTCAGCCGCACCGGAGCGATGGCTTTAAGCTGGTCGATGGACAAAATCGGCCCGATTGGCCGGACGGTGGAAGACTGCGCCATTGTATTTGACGCCATCCGCGGCCCGGATGGTCAGGACCGGGCCGTGCGGGACTACCCGTTTGGCTATTCGGCCAATATCGACCTGAAAAAACTGCGCATCGGCTATTTGAAAAAGGATATGGAAAAAGACACCTCGAACGCCTCATTCAATACCTCTGTTTTGGAGACATTCGCGAAAATGGGGGTCTCCCTCCACGAAATCGAACTCCCCAAGCTGGCGATTTTTCCGATGTCTTTTATCCTGACCGCCGAAGCGGCCGCCGCCTTTGACGAGCTCACCCGCACGAATCAGGACGACCGAATGGTGCGCCAGATTAAGGATGCCTGGCCCAATTATTTCCGTGCCTCCCGTTTCATTCCGGCGGTGGAATACATTCAGGCCAACCGAGTTCGCCGGATGGTCATCGATGAAATGGAGAAGTTGATGGACTCTATCGACGTTTATATCGCTCCGCCGTTTGAGGGAGATAATCTCTTGCTGACCAACCTGACCGGCCACCCCTGCGTGGTCTTGCCGAACGGGTTTGACAAGGAGGGCCATCCGACCAGCGTCACTTTCATCGGGCGGCTATATGACGAAGCCACCCTTCTCGCGGTGGCCAAGACGTATCAGGACGCAACGGATTTTCATAAAAGGCATCCGAAAGGGTTTTGAGGGACGGTTTTGTTGAAAACGGAGGGGTTTGATTAATCAAACCCCTACAAAAAAACCTTCGTAGGCCGGGTTTTCCCTGGCCGGGCAGGCAACCCAGCGGCGGCATTTTTAATGCCGCCTACGATGACTGCCTGCGAAGGCCGTTCGCTCGTACCGCCCGATTGCTTTTCCCCTCTTATTCCGCTATGTTTTCTTCATAGAATTTGCTATGGCCGACCTGTTTGAAAAGCCGAAGGAAAAATACAAGGTTTCCGAACACGCCCCGCTGGCTGACCGGATGCGCCCGCAGAAACTGGAAGAATTCGTAGGCCAAAAGCAGCTTTTATCCCCCGGCCAGCCGCTCTACGAGGCGATAGTAAAAGACAAAATGAGTTCCGCCATCTTTTGGGGGCCTCCCGGAAGCGGAAAAACCACGCTGGCGTATCTCATCGCCGCCAACAGCAAAGCGGAATTTTTGCGCTTCTCGGCCGTCACCGCCGGGATCAAGGAAATAAAAGAGGTGATTGCCGACGTGGAAAAGCGGCAGGTGATGTACGGACAGAAAACGATTATGTTCATCGATGAAATTCACCGCTTCAACAAGGCCCAGCAGGATGCCTTTTTGCCCTTTGTGGAGAGGGGGGTCATCATCCTGCTCGGCGCCACCACCGAAAACCCGAGTTTCGAGGTCAACTCGGCGCTTCTTTCCCGCTGCCGGGTCTTTGTTCTGAAGGAATTGACGAACGAAGATGTAAAGACCATTGCCCGGGGCGCCCTTGGCGACAAAGAGCGCGGGCTTGGGCAATTCAATCTCAAAATTAACGATGAAGCGCTGGAGCGGATTGCCATTTTCTCCGACGGCGACGCCCGCATTGCCTTGTCGCTTCTGGAATTCTCCCTGAACATCGTCGGTAAAAACGGAGAAATTACCCCGGAAGTCATCGAAAACGCGGCGCAAAAGAAAGCCCTGCGCTACGACAAGGCGGGGGAAGAGCATTACAATCTCATTTCCGCTTTGCACAAATCGGTGCGGGATTCCGACCCGGATGGTGCGCTCTATTGGCTGGCGCGAATGCTGGCTTCCGGCGAAGACCCCCTCTACTGTGCCCGGCGCCTGGTGCGGATGGCTTCCGAGGATATCGGCAACGCCGACCCGCAGGCGCTTTCGGTCACGTTGGCCGCAAAGGATGCCTATCACTTTTTGGGCACTCCGGAAGGAGAACTGGCCTTGGCCCAGGCGGCCATCTATTTAGCCACGGCTCCCAAATCGAACGCCGTTTACGCCGCTTTTGGCCAGGTGGCCGAGGACGTGGAAAAAACCAAGGCGGAGCCGGTGCCCCTGCACATCCGCAATGCGCCGACGGGATTGATGAAAGCTTTGGGCTACGGAGCGGGATACAAGTACGCCCACGATTACGATGAGCATTTTGTAGCACAGGATCACCTGCCCGATTCGCTGAAGGGGAGAACATACTATCATCCAACTGAATTTGGATTTGAAAAGGAAATCCAAAATCGAATCGCCCGCTGGGAGGAATTGAAGAAGAAGGCCCTGGAAGACGGCAAGAAAAGAAAAAAAACATAGGGGTTGGAAACTAACCCCCGGGCAACCACAGAGGGTCGCCCCTACAATTTTATAAATATGACCGACTACACCAATCCCACCGAAGAGCTGGCCGAATGGGCCGGGGAATTGTTGTGGAAATGCACCCGCTGCGGGCACCAGTGGCACCGCAAGGAAACGGACGGGCTACCGGAAGTCTGCCCTTCCTGCGGCGCCCCCAAGACCGAATTTGTGCGGGTAGCGGAGGATTAGGTTTTGGGTTGGTAGGGGTTTGATTAATCAAACCCCTACGTTTTTTGCAGCATAATTTTCAAAAAGGGTTCTTTTTTACCATCCGGGCCGAGGATAAAGTTTTCGATGAAAAGGTGGTCGGAAGAGAGGAGATTCCAAATCTCCACTGTTTGGCCGCCCGGTTTGCCGCTTGGGTCTTTTTGCAAGAATTCCAATTTTCCATCGGAGAATTTCCCCTGTCCATGTACGTTGGTTTGGGTATAAATCAAAGACCAGATATCCTTTTCCAATTTCAGTTGAACGGGCGTATCGAGAATAGTTCCGGATTCAAAATAGGAAATCATCTTGCCGGATATTTGTAGGGGCGAGGCATGCCTCGCCCCTACGTTCTCTGCTGCAAGGGTTAACTCCACTCGATAATTCTGAACCCCGGCGGGTGTATAAACCTTTCCCGGGCCGGCCCAAGAGCCGGGCAGGCGGGCCAAAATGTCGGAGGCGTAAATTTTTTTTTCGGCCTTAAACCAGCGCGAAAAAAGCCCCATTCCCTCTACGTATCGCGCCCCCAGGCCTTTTTGGCCATGTCGGTGACGTAGCTGTCCACCTGCTCCAGCTTGGAAAATTGAAAGTGGCGGCTGTGTTTGCCGGAGCCCTGCAGCCGTTTTTTCGGGTCGGTCATTTTGCTGCCGGTGTGAAAACCGAAGTTGACCCCTTCATTGTAGGGCCAGATGTAGGCAAAAAGTTCTTTGCGGCGGTAATCGAACGAAAGCCGGCCGACCGTTTCCACAATCCCTTTGTCGATTTTAGCCATCTCCTCCCGCAGGCGCTGGACAATATCGGTTACTTCCTTATTCCACCCAACCAGAAGCGTTTTTGGGTCCCCAATGGTTTGCATTCGATGCTCCTTTCACTTCAATATACCACATCGGCGGGAAAAAATGGGGAAATATCCGCCGGAAGGAAGCTTCAACCGACGAGCGTGCCGGGAGTTTTCTTGAATTGCCGGGCCACACCGGTGCGGATGGCGGCATCCCGAACGGCGTCCGCCACGGCTTCAGACACTTTTGGATGGAAAATGGAGGGAATAATGTCCTCTTCATCCAGGGCCTGCTCCGGTACCAGCGAGGCGATGGCATCCGCCGCCGAGAGTTTCATCGCCTCGTTGATTTCCCGCGCCTTGCAGGAAAGGGCCCCCTTGAAAATTCCGGGGAAGCAGAGGGCGTTGTTTATCTGGTTGGGATAATCGGAGCGGCCGGTGGCCATAATCCGGACGAACGGCCCGGCTTCCTCCGGCTGGATTTCCGGCACCGGGTTGGCTAAAGCGAAAACGATGGCATTTTTGGCCATCTTTTTGACTGCCTCGAGCGGAATCACCCCCGGCCCCGAAACGCCCAAGAGAAAATCCGCCCCGGCGGCGACGTCCAGAATCGAACCTTTCAAATTCTCCGGATTGGTGGCTGCGGCCAGGGCTTCCTTGGCCGAATCCATATGCTCTTTGCGGCCGCGGCAGAGCGCCCCCACCCGGTCGCAGAGCACCACGTTTTTCAACCCTTTGGCCTGCAAAATCCTGACGCAGGCCACCCCGGCCGCGCCCGCGCCGATGACCACGGTTTTCAAATTCTCCAGCTTTTTCCCTACCAATTTGAGCGCATTTTGCAAGGCGGCCAGAACCACCACTGCCGTGCCGTGCTGGTCGTCGTGAAAAACCGGGATATCCAATTCCTGTTTAAGCCGGGATTCTATATCAAAACAGCGGGGGGCGGAAATATCCTCCAGATTGATGCCCCCGAAGGCGGGGGAGATGGCTTTGACGATTTTGACAATCAAATCCGGGTCTTTGGTGGCCAGACAGATGGGAAAGGCGTTGACTTCGGCGAAGCGTTTGAAAAGCTGGGCTTTTCCCTCCATCACCGGCAGGGCCGCTTCCGGGCCGATGTCCCCCAGTCCCAAAACCGCCGTGCCGTCGGTGACGATGGCCACGCAGTTCCCTTTAATCGTGTAGTGCCAGACCAGCTCCGGCGTTTTGGCAATCGCCGCCGAAACCCGGCCGACTCCGGGGGTGTAGGCGATGGACAAATCGCTCCGCTTGGAAATCGGGATTTTGCTGGTAATTTCGATTTTTCCCTTGAGGTGCGCCAGAAAGGTCTGGTCGCTGGCGGCAATCAGCCAGGCCCCGGGGATGGTGGCTATGGCGGCTAAAATCTCTTTTTGATGGGCGGCATCGCGGGCTTCGACGGCGATATCCCGGATGGTGGTGTGGTTGGTGGTTTCGACGGTGTCCACCGCGCCGATGACCCCGCCCGCTTTGGCCACAGCGGAAAGCAGCGAGGCCAGCCGCCCGGCTTTGTGCTCCAGCTCCACCCGCACGGTCAGACCAAAGCTGGGGGAAGAGGTAAGTTCCATATCGCTACGGAATATTAAGCAGTTGCGAGGTTAAATCCAGAGGGAATTTGGAAAAGCGCTTACTTATAAATAAAGTCGAAGAGCCGGTCGGCCAGTTCTTTGTTAAGATTCTGGAGAATCTTGTATTCGTCCAGCGCGGCACTTTTATTGCCGGTAACGGAAAAGGCCACGCCGAGATTGTAGTGGGCTTCAACCATATCAGAGTTAAGACGGACAGCCTCTTTGTATTCTGCAATTGCTTCCGGCCAGCGGTGCTGGCGCGCGAAGGTCAAGCCGAGATTGGAGTGCGCCTCTGCATAGCTTGGTTTCAGGCGAATCGCCTCTTGATAAGCCTTTGCCTCGTCTTCCATACGGCCCAGACCGCCGTAAGCGTTGCCCAAAGTGAGGTAGGCTTCGGCATAATCTGGTTTGAAGTTAAGAGCTCTTTTACTGTACACGACCGCCTCCTTGAACCGGTCCATTTTGAAATAGACCCCGGCTAACTTGTAGTAGGCCTCGGCTGATTTTGGGTTTATGCGGACCGCCTTTCGACAGGCATCCATTGCCTCCTGCCAGCGATAAAGGTTGCTATACGCCCATCCCAAAGAAAAAAGAGCTTCGGCATCGTCAGGTTTGACGCGAACGGCCTCTTCGTAAGCCTTTGTTGCTTCAATCCAGTTGCCAGAGTTTCCGTAAATCGCACCCAAGTTCACGTGGGGCTCGAGCAGGTCCGGTTTAACCCGGATGGCTCGCTTGTACGCCTCTATCGCTTCTTCCCGGTGACCCAGATGAAGTTTGCAGTTGCCAAGGTTTACCCAGGCTTCCGCTATGTTTGGATCCCGGGTAACAATTTTTTCAAAACAGGGAAGGGCCTTTTCATATTCTCCGCTTTCCAAAAATCTCATGCCATTGGCTATAAGCCCCTGAAATGGGGACTGTTCCCCTTCAACGATAAAATCTTCTTTTTTTGTCCCGGCCGACCACTCTGCCAAAGGGCGGAGTTTTCCGGGCAGTAGAGTCAAAATACGAGTGGCTGGAACGGCGAAATTCAGATTCTGGCCCTCCAAAAGTTGGCGAGTGGCGACCCCCACGACCTTCCCTTTCAGATTGACTACCGGGCTGCCACTGCTGCCGGGTGAAAAGGGCGCCGTAATCTGAATGACTTTGCCAACCGGTGAGACTTCTCGAAGGGCGGAGACAATTCCATCGGAAACGGTCTGTTCAAAACCAAACGGACTGCCCACTACAACCACTTTTTCCCCTTCCGTTGGGAATTCCTTGGTTACTTGTAGGGTTTTCACGGTTTCCGCAACATCAACTGCTATTTCAATCAAGTCCCCATCTTGGTCTTCTGCGACCACCCCTTGAATGGGATAGAATTTACCATCCACTGTTTTTATTTCTCCTCGCGAGGCTGTTTGTAGCACGTGCCAGTTGGTAATGACCCGCATTTGCTCAATAAAAAAGCCGCTTCCCATATCAACGATTTGGTCTTTGTCATCATAGGCGATGATGGTTACAACGGCAGGCTTTATCTGCTTTACTAAAACTGTGAGAGGCTCTTGAGCTTTCGTAGAAAAAGCGGAAAGAGCGAAAACCGAAAGAAGCCATTTAGAAGTTCTTTGCGATCTCATATAAGAAAAGAAAACCCGCCCCGATTATGCTGTCAAGGCAGGCTTTTGATTAAATCTTGCCCTTACCCCAACAGCCGCTCAATCTCCTCCGCGTGGCCGGTTTCGTCGGCGATGAGCTCTTCCAATTTCACCTTCAACCCGATTTCCCCAAGCTCGTCCGCTTCCTTCACCCGTTCCTTGTAGTTTTTGACCGCCTCCCACTCCATTTTCAGCTCCCGCTGGAGTGCTTTCTTGGCGTCGTGAATCGGGGTGGGATAGGCGGGCTTCATTTCAGGCTTGCCGCCCAAGGCCACGATTTTTTCGGCCAAAAGCTTGGCGTGGCCCAATTCGTCGGTCACTTCCGCTTCAAAAACCTCGCGCGCTTCGTGCCCGCCAAAGCCGGTCATTATGGCGGCCTCCAGCATATAGCGCATCACCGCTTCCAGTTCGCGGTTCATATCCTCGTTCAATCCTGCAATCAGTTTTTTCTTGTCCATTTTCGTCCTCCTTATTAAACCTCACCCTTGTATTCCCTGGCCGAGTCCCGAGCTCGGCTCGGGCAGGCCCTCTCCATAAGATGGAGAGGGAAACGGGCACAATATATTGTGCCCCTACGGGAATATAGAAAGGGAAGGGCGTATGGCAACCCTGTCCCGAGCGGAGTCGAGGGATACGCCCCTACAGTTCTTTGCGAACTAATGGCCGGGAATAGGACTGCCGCTGGACGATTTTGAAGCCGGCCTCTTCGAAAACCTTCAATGGCCCTGTCCACGACCACGCCGCCGGAAGTTTCTTCCCGGCCTTGGTCAAAGGCACCGGATACCCTTCCAGAATTTTGGCCTTGTGTTTTTTGGCCGCTTTAATCACCGCCGCCAAAAGCCCGCGGGCGATTCCCTTGTTGCGAAAACCGGACGGAATGAAAAAACAGGGGAGTGACCAGACCGTATCAAAATCCTCTACGGCATACGCCTTGGCCGTTTCCAGCCGCGGAAAATCGGTGCGGGGGCCGAAGGTGGCCCAGCCGACCGGTACTCCGTCGGCATACGCCAGAATGCCCTGTGCCTTGCCTTTCTTTATCAAACCTTGAAACATCTTTTTGGCCTTCGTACCGCGCGTTTCCTGCCACAGTTTGCCCCCCTTGGGCAGCCGCCACCAGATGCACCAGCACCCCGCGCAGCCGCCGCTGGGGCCGAAAACTTTTTCCACGTCCTTCCACAGCACAGGCTTTAGTTCTTTGTATTCGATTTTCACGATTTTTCGTCCAAGTACTTGCGCATTATCAAATAGCGCGGCGTTTCGAAATAGACGGCAAACCCCAAACTTTCGAACACCCGCCGCGGGCCCATCCAGACCTCTTCGTCCGGCAGTTTTTTATCCCGGCGCGGGTAGGCCTCCACCGTCTTGCCGCCTTGTTTGGCTACCAGTTTCAAAATCTCTTCGACCATTTGCTTCGATAATCCCTTTTTGCGCGCCTCTTTGGTTACTGCCATACAGCCAATCGACCAGATGTTGTCAGCAGCGGTGGAAACAAAGGAGGGGTTGGCGTTCATCTTCTTGAAAAACGACCGGTGGGCGAACTGGCACCAGCCAATTGGTTTTCCATCCAGATAAAAAAGCGCCCCACGGGTCTGACCGGAGGTAATTTCCGATTCTTTGGCTGTCCGGTTTCCTTCCGGAGTGGTTTTCCCCCAAGCATTATTGTCCCCTTCAAACTGCCAAAAACGGCAAAAACAGCCGCCGAACTCCGGCCGGGCGTGCAATTGGCAAAAGTCGGCCGCCAGTGCCGGTGAAATTTCGCGGACTTCAAGCTTCATAAATAGCGTGAAATTAAGCAAAGCCAGAACGGTTGTCCATCCGATCCCCGGGACAGCAGATTCTGGGCTACTTCAATGGTGTGTGATTTTACGCCGCCACGGCCCCGTGGCATTTTTTGTATTTTTTGCCGGAGCCACAGGGGCAGGGGTCGTTGCGGCCGATTTTCGGGTCGACGCGGACGGGTTTTTGCTTTTCCTCGGCCGGCTCGGCGGCGCCGCCTTCTCCCATCAAACCCATCCCGGTCGCTTCGGCGTGCACCGCGCGCACCGCTTCCGGGCGGGGGCGGCGGGCTTCGCGCGGAGCTCCGACCTGCAGCTTGTAAATCAGCTCGACGGCTTCCCGGTCAATCTGCCCTACCATCTCCTCGAACATCCGGTAGGCCTCTTTTTTGTATTCAATAAGCGGGTCGCGCTGGCCGTAGGCGCGCAGGCCGATGCCGGTGCGCAACTGGTCCATTTCGTAGAGATGCTCCCGCCAGCGCTCGTCGATGGTGGATAAAAGCGCGAATTTTTCCAACTGGCGCATTATCTCCGGGGAAATGGCCGCCTCTTTGGCTCGGTACACCTGCAGGGCCATTTCCTTTATCTTTTCCACCAGCGTATCGAAGTCGATTTTCCCGATTTCCTCCTGGGAAATTTTCAAATCGACCAGAAAAGTCCGGCGCAGGTCATCTTTCAACGCCGTCCAGTTCCAGTTTTCCGGAATCGCATCTTTATCGCAGTGGGCAAAGACAATACCCTCGGCCACCTCCTCGATTTGGACGGCCACGTCCTCGCTCAAATCCTCTTTTTCCAACACTTCCAGCCGGCGGGCATAAATCACCTCGCGCTGCTTGTTCATCACGTTGTCGTAGTCCAGCAGATGCTTGCGGATGGCGAAGTTCTGTATTTCCACCCGTTTCTGGGCCCGTTCAATCGCCTTGGTGACCATCCGGTGCTCGATGACCTCCCCTTCCTCCAGTCCCAGCCGGTCCATCACCGCCGCAATCCGGTCGGAGCCGAAAAGACGCATCAAATCATCTTCGAGCGAAAGGTAAAAGCGGGAGGAGCCGGGGTCCCCCTGACGGCCGGAACGGCCGCGCAACTGCCGGTCGATACGGCGGGCTTCGTGCCGCTCGGTGCCGATGATGTGCAGCCCGCAGGGAACCTTGGCGTAGCAGTCCAGCTCCTTGAGGTAGGGGCAGGGTTCGACGTCCGGGTCCAAGTCAACGAGGGCACAATGGGAATGCTTGACCACGCCCGGCCCAAGTTTGATGTCCGTGCCGCGACCGGCCATATTGGTGGCGATGGTGACGGCCCCCGCCTGTCCGGCGCGGGAGACGATTTCCGCTTCCTGCTGGTGGTATTTGGCGTTCAAAACGGAGTGGACAATCCCCTGTCGTTTCAACATCCGGGAAAGCGTTTCGGAAACATCCACCGAAGTGGTGCCGACCAGAACCGGCTTCCCCTTTTGATGGTATTCAGTAGCCTCCTCGATAATCGCGTTGTACTTTTCCCGCTTGGTGCGGAAGACCTGGTCGTTGTAATCGATGCGCCGCACCGGCTTGTTGGTCGGGATGGAGGTAACGTCCAGTTTGTATATCTCCCAGAACTCCCCCGCTTCCGTCACCGCCGTGCCGGTCATTCCCGCCAGCTTGTCGTAGAGCCGGAAGAAATTCTGCAGGGTGACGGTGGCCAGAGTCTGCGTTTCCCCCTCGACTTTCACCCCTTCCTTGGCTTCGATGGCCTGGTGCAGCCCGTCCGAATAGCGCCGTCCCGGCATCAAGCGACCGGTGAACTCGTCCACGATTAAAATTTTGCCATCCTGCACGACGTATTCCACGTCCTTTTCGAAAAGGGCGTAGGACTTCAAGAGCTGGCTGATATTGTGGACCTTCTCCGAGCGTTCGGCGTGCAGGGCGTAAAGCTTTTCTTTGCGCTGTTGCTTATCCCGGTCGGACAAATTTTCGTCCCCCTCGATTTCGGAAAGCCCCTCGGTGATGTCCGGGATGATGAAGAGCTTCTGGTCTTCCGGAGAAAGCTGGGAGCGTCCCGGCTCGTTCAGCTCGCAGGTGTTTTCCCGCTCGTCGATGGAGTAGTAGAGCAAATCATCGATTTCGTGGAGTTTCTTATCGCGGAGGTAATCGGTTTCCACCCGGTGAATGAGTTTCTTCATCCCCGGCTCTTTTCCCAGCTTCAAAAATTTCTTGTTTTTCGGCGCGCCGCGCTGGACCGCCAGCAATTTGATGCCCGCTTCGTATTCCTTTTCCCCGTCCCCGTTTTTCAACAGCTCTTCCGCTTCGGCGATGAGCTTGTTGGTCAAAACGGTCTGCTTTTTGACCACCTGCTCCACCAAAGGCTTCATCTCGTTGTAGCGGTTGGTGGAGTGGCTGACCGGGCCCGAGATGATTAAGGGGGTGCGCGCCTCGTCGATTAAAACCGAGTCCACCTCGTCCACGATGGCGTAGGCAAAGCCGCGCTGGACACGGTCTTCCAGCCGCACGGACATATTGTCCCGCAGGTAATCGAAGCCGAACTCGTTGTTGGTGCCGTAGGTGATGTCGCAATCGTATTGAATTCTGCGCGTGGCCGGATCCATTTCGTTCTGGATGCAGCCGACCGTTAGCCCGAGGGATTGAAACACCGGCCCCATCCACTCGGCGTCCCGCCGGGCCAGGTAGTCGTTGACCGTGACCAGATGCGCCCCCTTGCCCTCGAGGGCATTGAGATAAAGAGGCAGGGTGGCGACCAGGGTCTTTCCTTCGCCGGTGGCCATTTCGGCGATTTTTCCCTGATGCAAAACGATGCCGCCGATAAGCTGGACGTCGAAGGGAATCATCTCCCAGCCGATGGGCATTGCCACCACCGGCCAGGACTTGCCGCAGAGCCGCCGGCAGGCCTCTTTGACCACTGCAAACGCCTCCGGCAGCAAATCATCCAGCGTTTCCCCTTCTTCCAGCCGCTTTTTGAACTCGGCCGTCTTGTCTGCCAACTGTGTGTCGGACAAGTCCTTAAGCGCGGGGTAGATTTCGTTTATCTGCTCCACAAGCGGCATAATCTTTTTGATATCCCGCTCGTGCTTGCTGCCAAAAATGGCAGTAATAAAATTCATTATCATCCGTTTTTATACGCTCCAAGGATTAAGAAACGATTTCTTAAGAGGAAAAACAAGGGGAGAGGGGAAAAGGTTCCTAAGGTTCCTTTCGTGCGCTTGGCTCTTTCAGCCGGAGCGCAGCCGTCCGTTTCAAGCGGAAGTTGAGGCGTGCGCTCCGCTGCAACGAAGATGCTTCACCATTATCAGACAGGGGTTGACCTCCCCCCACAGGTTGTTTTCCTCCAACGGCTGGAAGCCGAGGCGCCGGTAGAAACCGCGGGTGCGCTCATAGTTGTCATCCAGTCGGGAGGGGCCGAGCGTTTTCACCTGAAGGTACTCGATGGAGCGTCCGATTAGGAGCTTTTCCACGTGTTCCACAAGGCCGCGCCCGACCCCCCGGCCGTGATATTCCCGGCGGACGGCCATTGCGTGAATTTCGGCGGCAACCGGGCTGCGCTGGTTCATGGTCACAAACCCGATGGGATTGCCAGCGGCCTCGGCAATGTAAGTTTCCATCTTTTCGGCCGCCCGCGCATACGCAATAATCGCTTCTTCAATTCCGAACCACTCCGGCAGCGACCGCATAATCCGCTCGCAGGCGGAGGCTTCTCCCGTGGCCAGGGGGCGAATCAAATGAGGTTTTGAAGCCACAAATAAAGAATAAAAATTTCAGAAGGAAAAACAAGGGGAGGAGCTAAAAGGCTCCAATGAAACGGCCCGAGCGCCTTCGGAATCGTATTCGCGCGGGCCGCCAGAAAAGGTTGCGCCGTGCCGGTCTTACCGGGTCAGCTTCGCCAGCTCTTCTGCCGAAATCCGGCGGAACGAAAACCGATAACCGGCATAGACGGCAAGTCCGTAGAACAAAACGTCCATCGGATTGAAGGTCACCTTCATAAGATTGACCGCAACCTCCGGGGTAAGGCCGGAAAGTATCTCTGAAAAGGGAATTTGCTGCTGCTGGGAAATCATAATACAGACGGCCAGTAAATTCCCCGCCATACATCCCAGAACCGAAATTCCGGCGCCGGCAATTCCAAAGGACTTGTCGATGCCTTTCCCGAACGTTCGCACGGCCATCCCCACCAAAAACCCGACCCCGATGGCCATCCAGCCGATTTGATACTTGGTCACCGCCGTGATAACCCCCCAAAGGCCGGCCCCCAAGAGCGCGGCAGCGACGCCGGCCAGGGTTCCGGACAACAGGTTCTGGTTGTCTTTTATCTCCTGAATCAACCGATTCAGCTTTACCGGGTCGATTTCGGGCGCCGTATTTTGTGTTTTCGTTTCGGTCTCTGTATTCATTGTCTCCCCCCTCGTTAAAATAAGGCCGTTTTCACAAATAATATCGGCAAATACCGCCGCTTGTTTAGCTTTTTAACCCCGGCGGAACGCCGCCTATTTTAGAGATTTGAAAACACTCGATACACAACCTGATTGTGCGGCAGGGAGGCGATGCGCACCCAAATCATCACGTATATTTGCCACCCATTGACCGCAAAATGATTTGCCGTTCAAAAAAATAAACAATAACTTATCGCAATCGAACAGTCGCCCAGGCCGTGTTCGATTGAAAGCCCCGTAATTTGTCCAAAATCGCTTAGGGCTCTTCTTCCCGGACGAACCTTCCAGTTGCCGCCGCGTATATGCGCACCGCCACGACCGCGCGGGGGCGGCTTTTGTGGCAGACGGAGACCCGTACGTGCTCGTCCTCGAACCGCTCAACGAGCCAGGCGCCGGCCGGCAGCTCCCGGGCCAGCTTGCCGCAGCGGCCCGGAGGCGGCTGGTGTCCGGGCGGGCGGCCGGGATACCAAATGCGGCATTCGCCGGGCGGAGGCAGATGCCCCGGCGGAATCCCCAAATTGGCGACCCGCCCGCGCGGCGAACTCTTTTTTTCGACTTCAACCGTCTCCACCCCCCCCACCTGGGCGCAACCCAAAGAGAACAAAGCGAGAAGAACCGATAACAACCCTGCTTTAGTCATACGCCATCCTCCTTTCGCGAAAAAAACTGAAAATCAACCGCCTGCATACCTATTATACTATCGTCAAGGCCTCCAAAAACCTCCACCAAGGCGCGGGGACGGAAGCGAGTCAAGCGAACTTTTGCCTTGCCGATTGGAGATTTGGACGATGGGCGGCGCCTGTGAAAAGAAGTTTTTAATCTCTAATCTCCGGTCACCAATCTCTGTTTTTTGTGGAGCCGAGGGGAGTCGAACCCCTGACCTGTACGTTGCGAACGTACCGCTCTCCCAGCTGAGCTACGGCCCCGTTTACTCTCGAAATATACGCGCACCCCAAACTTAGTCAATCACGCTTGCCGATTGACGCTGGCTGCCCCGCTAACTATCCTTCCAGTATGATTCGAATAATTCTGTTGCTGATGGCAGCGGTTCTGCTTTTTCGTTTGGCCTTTCCACAAGCTCCTTATCCGGCCGACAGTACGCTTCCCCTGCCGGAAGTTGAGGCCTTGGTTAATCCCAGAGTCGTAGTGGCGGAAGCCATAAAGGTCGCCCCGCTTGATGAAAAAGAAAAGGAACTGGCAAAGCTTTTGGACGGCAAAAAGGAAGAAATGATTGCCCTGTTGAAGGAAATCGTCGAAATCAACTCCGGCAGCCGGAATGCGCGCGGTATCGACAGCGTCGGCAAAATTCTGTCTTCCCGCCTAATCAAGCTCGGCTTCAAGGAGGAATTCATCCCCGCCAAAGCGGAAACGTTTGACGTTGCCGGGGAGAAAAAAATTCAAACCTCGGGCCCGCACCGGATTTTGCGAAAGGCTGGCACGGGGAAAAAAGTGCTTTTGATGGGACATTTGGACACCGTTTTCGAGCCGGAAAGCGGGTTTCTTAAGTTTATTCGATTTCCCGGTACGGCCGGAGACTCCACCGTTGGTCCCGGAACGGCCGATATGAAAGGCGGATTGGTTGTAATCGTTTTCGCTCTCGAAGTGCTCGACAAAGCCGGGTTTTTGAAAGATAAGGACGTAACTGTTTTTTTCAACGGCGACGAGGAAACCGGCTCAAAATTTTCCAAGGAGAGAATCTTTGCCGAGGCCAAGCGGGCGGATTTTTGCCTGAACTTCGAGGAAGGCCGCGACGTGCCGTATGGGGGCATCGTGGTAGCTCGGAAGGGTACTGCTGGCGCAACTATCACCTGTCGCGGCCACGCCGCCCACGCCGGGAACCAGCATTATCTGGGTATCAATGCCGCTGTCGAACTTTCCCAAAAACTTTTAGAGTTGAGTAAGTTATCCGACTACAAACGAGGAATTACCGTTAGCCCCGGAGTAATCGATTTAGGCCCTTTTGCCAAGTCCAACCGGGTGCCCGATTTTGCCCGGGCCGAAGTCGATTTCCGCTATTTAGACCCGGCAGATACGAGCTATCTGCGCGCCAAAGTTGAGGAAATCCGCCACCGAGTTTATCTGCGCAATCCGTGGACGAAAGAGGAAGCCAAAACCGAACTCGACTTCGAATTCAATTTCCCGCCAATGCGTCCGGACACTGCCCGTTATCGTTGGGCGGGAGAGGTTCTCGCCTTGGCTCGACTGCTTGAAGTTCCCGCCGGCGTGAAAGGTTCTGCCGGCGGCTCGGACGCTTCCATTGCGGCTTTAGCTGGGTGTATGACGATTGACGCGTTAGGTCCCGTCGGCGGCGCCACGCACACGACCGACGAGTGGGTAAATCTAATCACTCTCCCCGAACGCGCCAAGCTTACGGCTCTAATTTTGAGCCGAATCTGGAAGAACTGAAAGTTTTTCGGGGACGGCCTCCTGCAAAAGTTCCCGGATTTTTGCTTCGGTCTTTCCGTAAGCCCCTTCGCCGATGTGGTCGTAGCGGATGACTCCCTCCCTGTCGATTAGAAAAATCCGCGGCCACCAGTTGTTGCCGTAGGCGTTCCAAATGACGTAGTCGTTGTCCAGCACCACGGGATATTTTATCTGCAGTTCGCGAACCGTTTTTTCGACGTTTGCCCGCTTTTTGCTGCTTTCAAATTCCGGGGTGTGTACCCCGATGACCATCAGCCCTTGCGAAGCATACTTTCCGTGCCAGGCCTTGACATGTGGCAGGGTGCGCAGGCAGTTGATGCAAGTGTATTCCCAAAATTCTATCGCCACCACCTTTCCCCGCAGTTGGGTCAGGGTCAAAGGATGGCTGTTTATCCATTCCTTTTCGGATATTTCCGGGGCTTTGCGGTTTAAGGCCTGACCGGTTGCCTTCTCCACTTCCTGGTTGCAGGCAAAAAGACCGGTTGAGAACAAAACCATCAGGAACGACATTTTGCTCATCCTACGAGGGGGAACTTTTTTTGCGTTTGAACCATCTCAAAAGCCGACTTTCCTTTCTGGTTGCCTTTTCTTTTTCCAGCGCCTCCCCGTCGAAACGCTCGATTCGCGTCAAAAGTTCCTCCACATTACGCCGGTCTTCCATAATGATGCGAAAGTCGTCGTATTCGGCAAAGCTGAAAACCGCCTTCACCATCGGCTCAAAGAAAACCATCGTCTGGCTGCCGATGTAGGAAAGTGGTTTGACCGTTTCCAGAAACATAATCGCCGGCACGGTCATTTTGTAGCCGACCACCTTTTGCGCCAGCTTGTCCAAAAGCTCCGACTGCTTTTCGGTCAGTTTCGGCTTGTCCCCTTCGGGATGCAGGGCAAAAGCGTCCTTAAACGACATTGGTTTCCTTTTTGGCCAGAGCGTTCAAAACGAACCGGTCAACTTCCCCTTTGTTTCCATCATAGCGTACGAAAACCCCTCGGTAGTGCTCCAGAAAGCTCTTACGGGCAAACGGCGAAAGAAAAATGCCGTTTTTTTCCGGCTCCGCGCGGACAAAACCACTCCATTTTTTAACCTGTTTGGTGCCCAGAAATTCAACTGTAATCTCGTCCTCCGCAAGTGTGTAGCGGGTGGGGAAAAAGAATACACCGAGTGAAGCAGTTAAAATCAAACCAGCGAGGAAAGCAAAGATGGCCGACTGCGAATACCACCAAACAAAAACCCCAAAGGCCAAAATTACAGCACAAGCTAAGGCAGTTTTGGCTTTGGTTTTAGCCGCCGGATGGTAACGCCAGGAAAGCATAAAATTAATGAAAGATGTTAAACGGTTATTCGGTGCGGTAGCGCTCTTTTTTCACTTCCCGCAAAGCCTTCAAAAATTCTTCCGGAGAGATAATCTTCTTTTCAATCAATACCTTCACCAGGGCTTCCTGGGACATATGCACGGAGAGGGCCAACTCCTCGTAGCTGATTTCACGCACCTGGTCGCCGGTGACCAGCTTGATGGCGGGCTTTTTTGGCTCATCCGCCATTCCCGCCCCCTTTTCGCAAGGCCTCGTTCAAACTGCCGGTGCGGTAGCCGACCAAATCGAGGGTGACGTAAAGAAATCCAAGCTCACGCAATTTTTGTTGGACTTGCGCGCGCAGGTCAAAATCGGAAAAGCGGCTCCATTCCTCCGGCTCCACTTCGATTCTGGCGATTTTTTCGTGATGCCGCACCCGCACCTGCCGGAAACCGAACTGGTGCAAAAGCTTTTCCGCTTGCGCCACTTGGGAAAGTTTTTCGACGGTCACCTCCTGCCCGTAGGGAATGCGAGACGACAAGCAGGCCATTTGCGGTTTGTCCCAAAAGCTCAAATTATGCGCCCGGGCAATCTCCCGTATTTCCGGTTTGGTCAACCCGGCTTCCAGAAGCGGGCTTTTTATCCGCCATTTCTCCCCCGCCTTTCGCCCGGGGCGAAAATCCCCGACATCGGAAGCATTGAAACCGTCCAGAACGTGCACTATGGAGTGTAGTTCAGCCAACTTCGTCAACTTGGAATAAAGTTCGTCTTTGCAGAAAAAACAGCGGGAGGATTGATTGGCACGGTAGCCTTCAATCTCTAATTCATTGGTTTCGATAAGCCAGTGATTCTTGGCGATTCCAAAGCTTTGTGCCAGTTCCTTCGCCTCTCCCAACTCCTCGGGCGCCAAGCTGGGAGAAACAGCCGTTACGGCAAACACGTTCTTCTTCGGCAAAACCTGTGCCGCCGCCCAGAGCACAAAGGAGGAATCCACTCCGCCGGAAAAAGCAACCAAAACTCGCTCGTAACAGTGAAGATTGGTTTTTAAGGTTTCAAATTTTCCCTGCACTTCCATTGTCAAAAAGATAATAAATCCCTATTAGAAAAGACAGGCCTTAGGTTACAGCTAATCTTTAAAATTTGCTGGTTACAGAGTTGTTTCGTTCGTTGCGATAATTCAATGATTCAATCATTCAACGAATCAATACTTTAAATCCCTGCATTTTCAGCCAAGCGCAAGAACTACTCGTAGCGCAGGGCTTCGATGGGGTTCAAGGAGGCGGCTTTTTTGGCGGGGTACAAGCCGAAGAAAATCCCGACCGTGGCGGAAAAAATGAAGGCCAACAAAATCGAGCCGGAAGAAATCAAAGTGGACCAGCCGGCCAGCTTGGACATCAAAATCGTGGCCCCCACTCCCAAGCCGATGCCGATAATCCCGCCAACCAAAGAGAGGGTTATCGCCTCGGTCAAAAACTGGGCCAAAACATCCCTTTTGCGCGCCCCCAAAGCCCGGCGGACGCCGATTTCGCGCGTCCGTTCCGTCACCGAAACTAACATAATGTTCATAATCCCGATGCCGCCGACCATCAAGGAAACGAAAGCCACGGAGGCCAAAAGATAGGTCAAAGTCTTGGCGGTCTCCGTGCGGGTGGCCATGATGTCGGACTGGTTGCGGATGGAAAAATCGTTCTCCTCCTGCCCGGTGAGCCGGTGGCTTCTACGCAAAACCTGCTCGATATCCATTGAGACCTGCTCCATCAAGGAAATGTCGGCCACCTGCACGTTGATGTTGGTGAAGAAATCCAGCCCCAAAAGCCTTTTCTGGGCGGTCTGCAAGGGGATTACGACGATGTCGTCCTGGTTCATCCACCCCTGCTGCCCCTTGGCTTTCAAAACGCCGATTACGGCAAAGCTGATGTTGTTGATTTTAATTTGTTTGCCGACCGGGTCCTCCTCCGGCTCGAACAAATTTTCCACCACGGTCGGGCCGACCATCGCCACCCGCTGGCGGAGGGCGTCATCCTGCCGGGTGAAAAAAGTCCCTTTTTCCAGCCGGGCGTTGCGGACGAACTCGTAGTCCGGGGTGGTGCCGACCACCCGGGCGTTCCAGTTTTTGTTGTCGTATTTCAACTGCCCGAAGCGGGAAAGCTCCGGAGCGATGGCCTGTATGCCGGTGACTTTGGTTTGAATCGCCTTCAGGTCATCCTCGTTCAAACGGATGGAGGAGCCAGCGCCGAGGCGGACCATTCCTTGGCGGGCCGAGCCGGGATTTATCATCAACAGATTGGTACCCAGAGCAGAAATTGAATCCTCCACCGCCTTTCTGGCCCCCTGCCCCAGGGCAATCATCGCAATCACCGCCCCCACGCCGATGATGATGCCCAGCATCGTCAGAATCGAGCGGATTTTGTTGGCCCGCAAGGCATTGACGGCCACGGAAAGACTTTCCAAAAAGTTGATGTTGGAACGGGCGGGACGGGGAATTGCAACGGCCGGTGCTTCGGCTTCTACGCCCGGAGCGGAAAGAGTCTGGACCTTCATCGCCGCCCGCTCGTCCCGCTGCCGCCGCTCATCCCGGGGATGCCGCCGAAGGAGCGGAAGCGCTGCATCATCGCCTCCCTTTCCTTGGCCAGCATCGAGGTGGGCTGGGCAATCACTTCCTTCCCTTCGGAAAGCCCGGAGATGATTTCGGTGTTGTCTAAATTGGAAATCCCGGCCAAAACCTGCTTGGGAGTGATTTTATCCTTTTCTTTCACCAGGACCCAGCGGGGGGTCGCTTCAACTCCCGCCGAGTCCCCTTTGGCTTTCCGTTCCGCCCGTTTGGCCGAAAATTCCCGCATCCGGGCGCGTGTTTCCGGGCCCATTTTGGTCGTATCCATCTTCGAGGGGTCGAAATTTCGCCTGACTTGACGATTGCCACCACCCGCCCGCCCGCTACCTCCGCCGCCGGGACCTCCCTGCATCACGATAACCTGTTGCCCACCGCTACCACCGGCCGGGGAGGTTCGGGAACGGTTTTCTCCGTCCATCATTGTTGCAAATTTTTTCTGCTCCTCTTCGGAAAAATACTGCATCACGTCCATCAACTCTTTCACCGCCTCGTTGGGGACCAGCAAGACGTTTCGGGCCTCGGCGGTCATAATCTGCACGTTGGCGTTCATCCCGGATTTCAAAAGATGCCGGGGATTATCCACTTCCGCCGTCACCTCGAAGGTGGTGACATTCTGTTCCACCTTCGCCAGCGGGGCGACTTTCAATACCCGGCCGACGAACTCCTGGTCGGGAAAGGCGTCCGCCACGGCCTTTACCGTCTGCCCCACTTTCACCCGGCCGATGTCGGTTTCGTCCACGTCCGCCAGAACGTTCACCTTGTCCAGGTTGGCCAAAAGGGCGATGGTCGTTCCGCCGGAGACCGAAGAAACGCCTGAGGAGATAACCTGCCCTGCCTCCACGTCCTTTCTCAAAATGATGCCGTCGATGGGGGCTTTCAATTCCGTCTCCGCCAGCCGCTCGGCGGCGGTGGAAAGCGCGGCCTCCGCCCGAACTCGCTGGGAATGAGCCTGCTGATAGGCCAGCTCGGCGTTGTCCCGCTCCACTTCGGAAACCAGTTTCTTTTCAAAGAGCTCCAGAATCCGGTCGAATTCCTTTTTCTGCTTTTTTTCGGCCGCCAGCCCCACTTCATAATCCGCTTTGGCCTGTTCGTGGTCGTTTTTGGCCGTGGTCTGGTCCAGCTTGCAAATCAAATCCCCCTTTTTTACGTAGTCCCCCGCATCAATGGGAAGGGCAATGATTTCGCCGGAAGCCTTCGATTTTAGTTCGACGGTCTGAATGGGGCGGGCGATGCCGGTGGCGGTGATGGAGGCCAGCAAATTTCCCCGCGTCACCCGGGCGATTTTAAGCGTGGCGGCGCCGTTTTTTTCCTTTCTGTTGGAACGGGCGAAGGCCAAGACGACGCCGACGACAACCACCCCCAACACCACCCAAAACCAGGGTTTGCGGAACATTGCACTCCTTATCAATCAACCTCCGTCTGGCGGCAATATAGGGCCGCCGACATAGGTTTTACAAGTGGGGGGAAAGAAGGTTTAATCCGAATTTCCCGGTAGGATTCCAAAACCCGAGAGAGGAAGGGAAAGCACTCCGACTTTCGACAAAATTAAGAGGGTTCCCTCCCCACAAGGGAACCCCTCATTACCACCTGGTTGGTCTGCCTGAAAGTTTGAAATCACTTTCAATTCTTTCAGTCCACCAGAAATGCTACTGCGTTGTTAGTCGCCAATCTGTACAAGCATCAATTTTCGTGCCACCACGTAGAAATTTGCCGCATAAAAGAACTGCTTGTACTGCAAAGGGTTAAGGGGATTCGAGTTGGATTTAGAAATGATTCTTTGCGGCCATTTCGCAGAAGCTGCGAATTGTGGTCAGGCGAAAGAGCGGATGTTTTTTCCTAAGTGCAAGGAACTTGGCTGATTACCTGTTGGGCGCAATTTCTGCGAGGGATTTGGCTATTCGATTACCTGATAGCCGAGCGCAACGATAGCTTCTTTGACCTTTTGCAAACCCAGTCCCCCGGATTTATCCGGTTCGATGACCACCTTTTGGCGGATGCGGGAAGCGGCGGCTTTTTTGACGCCCGGCAGCCGGCCAAGCACCTGCTCTATTTTTAATTCGCAATGCCCGCAAGTCATTCCGGTGACTTTGAGTTCGATTTTGTCTTTGGTTTCAAAGAGCATAAGTTTCCATTCAGTTCGTTTGTGCGAAAAATTTTTTCAGCTTATCTGGAGCGGTAGTCGGGTCGGAAATGGGAGAGGAACAAAAGGACTGGCGGCAGGCGAAAAGGGCCGGCTTGTCCATCTCCGGAAATTCGATTTCTCCCACTTTCAAGGGCTTGGTCCCCTTGTCCAAAAAGATGACCACCTTGTTCGGGTCGTAGTAGCGCAGGGCGGCGGCATACAGGGCCTGGGCAGCTTTATCCTTCGGGTTGCCGACAATCACGATTTGATTAGGATAGGAACTGAAAAACCGCAGGGCGGCGGCAAATGTGCCGGCCATATGGCCGCGGTTAGTATAAAACTTGGATAAGAGCTTTAGCGTATGCTCGGCGGCTTTTTTGTAGGAGGTATCGCCGGTCAGCCGGTAGAGTTCAATCAAGGCCAGAGCGGTGGTCGAATTTTCGTCGAACGGTTTGTCGGGAATGGAAAGATTGCCGTGGGAAAGGTTGGCGAGGGGCACGGAATAGAAACCGCCCCCTTTGGCATCCTGCAGAGTCTTCAAGACCCAGGCCATAATTTCCCTGGCGAAATCGAGATATTCTTTTTTGCCGGTTACCTGATAGGCCGCCTGCGCGGCGCGGGCGACTTCCACCTGGTCGGCAATCAAACCATGCACCACCGTTTTGGCGGCGGGATTGTGAGCCATCCCAAATACCGCATGCCAAGCGGTTTTTTTAATGCGGCCTAGGGATAAAAGAGCGAAATCGAGCAGTTTCTTTTCGCCAAGAACAGGATAGGCAATCAAGTAGGCCCGAATCATCTGGCCGTTCCAGTCGGAGTAAATGTTCTTATCTACGTGCGGAATCCCGAGCTTGTGCCGGGCGTCGTCGTCAAAATTAAAATACTCCTCGCCAGCAATAAACTCCCCTTCCGGCTCGTGGCTGCCGACGTCGGCATCCTGGCTGCCGTAAAAGCCCCCCTTGGGGTCCTGCATAAAATTTTCCAGCCAGCGGATCACCTCCAAAGCGGTCTTTTTGTAACCCTCCTCGCCGGTGGCTTGGTAGGCGTTGATATAATTTTCCACCAGCTCGGCGTTGGCGGAAAGCATCTTTTCGTAATGCGGATGGCTCCAGTCCGGCTTCGTGGCGTAGCGGTAAAACCCGCCCCAGACGGGGTCCAACAGCTGTTGCTGGTTTTTAAGCGTGAGATAAAGAACATTTTCGATTTTTGAGTTCTTTTTGAAATGATTTTCCAGCAAGAGCAACGCCATCGTTCCCGGCGCAGGGAATTTCTGGCCGTCGCCAAAGCCGCCATTAACCGTGTCCAGATTCTCGATGGCGGAATTGACCGCATCTTCAATCGCTTCCAGCTTCAACTCGTCCGGCAGCGGGGCCGGTTTGGCCATCGCTTCCGAAACCTGCGTCTTGAAAGAGTCGATGCGGGCCTGAACAGCGGCTTTGTTTTTGCGATAGTAATCTTCCACCTGTGCCAGCACCTGCCGCAGCTGTTGGGGCGGGACGTAGGTGCCGCTCCAGAGCACTTCGCCCGTGGGGACTAAAACGGCGGTGGTGGGCCAGCCGCCGGAAAGGTAGCGGTTCTGCACGTCCGGGCGCTGGTCGGCTTCCACCCGGACGGGAATCATCCGCGCGTTCAGCAAGCGAATGACTTCCGGGTCGGAGTAGGAGGTTTCGTCCATCACGTGGCACCAGTGACACCAGACGGCGGTGATGTCTAAAAGCAGCAACCTGTCTTCTTTTTTGGCGCGCTCAAAAGCGGCGTCCGACCATTCTACCCATTTGATTTCGTGGTCTTTTTTCGTCCTTTTGCCGACCGGTGCCAGCCCTTCCAACGTTCCGGCGCCGCCCTTGGTTATTTGCACGGGTTTTTCTTTTTTTTCAGTCTGCATTTTATCCGACTGCGGCCAGCCACCGCCATCAAGAATGCAAAAAATCAGAAATGTTGCAAGTGGCAGGGTAATTTTTCTTTTTAGCATCTACAAATACCTCGCCAAGCTTTCCGCATAAAGGGCGCCGGAGCCGGTATTGAATATAACAATCTTTTGTTGCGGCTGGAGCCAGCCGGAGGCCTTCAATTTCCAGACAGCCGCTAGGGCCGCACCCCCTTCCGGGGCGGCGAAAATTCCTTCGGTTCCCAGCTTCTTTACGCCTTCGACCAGTTCCCCTTCCGAAACGGCAACGGCAGAGCCGCCGGAGTCGCGCAACAATTTCAACATAATGAAATCGGCCAGGGCCGAAGGGACGCGCAGGCCGTAGGCCATCGTGGCAGCGTTTTCCCAGAAATCGGCTTTTTCCTTTCCTTCCTGAAATGCTTTAACAATCGGGGCGCAGCCTTCCGTTTGCACGCAAAGCATTTTGGGACGCTCGGGGCCAATCCAGCCAAGCTTTTCCATTTCATCAAATGCCTTCCACATTCCGACCAGGCCGGTGCCGCCACCGGTGGGGTAGATAATCACATCGGGCAGTTTCCAGTCGAACTGCTCGACTAACTCGTAACCCATCGTTTTTTTCCCTTCGACTCGATACGGCTCGCGCAGGGTTGAAAGAAGATAAAAGCGGTCGCTGGCATTCAATTCGTTTATTCTTATGCCCGCTTCGGCGATGGTGCCATCCACCAATTCCACCGTTGCGCCGGACAAACGGGCGGAAGTGACGAAAGCAGAAGGGGTATCTTTCGGCATCGTGATGTAGCATTTGATTCCAGCCCGGGCGGCATAGAGGGCGGCTGCGCCGCCGGCATTGCCGGCGGTCGGCAGGGCGACTTCTTTGGCGCTCAATTCAAAGGCTTTCGAAACCGCCACCGATAGCCCGCGGGCTTTGAAGGAACCGCCCGGATTGCCGGATTCGTCCTTTACGAAAAGATGGGGCAGGTCAAATTCTTTCGAAAGCTTCGGCACGGATAAAATCGGGGTTTGGCCCTCCCCCAAGTCGAGGCGGAATTTTTTGTTACGGATGGGAAGGAGCGCCGCATAGCGCCAAAGGGAGTCGCCGGCGAGTTTGTTTTTGTCCAATTCCTTCTTAGCGCGGGGCAAATCATACTGCGCCAAGAGCGGGGCGCCGCAGGAGCAGAGAAATTGGGGCTCGTCCGCCGAATATTCCTTGGAGCAGCGGCTGCAGGAAAGCCCCAGAAGGTAGCTTTTCACCTATTTGCAGAAATGCGCACGGCTTAAACTAAGCCGAACGGGATTCTCAACCGGGTTTGAGCTCCACGACGTTTTCTTCCGGATTAAAAAGTCCCAGAATCTCGGCGCCGGTTTTTTCCGCTAAAAGCGTCGCCAAGTCAACGTATTCCTTTTTGACCCAACCTTCGCCCGTGGCGAGGACTTTCAGGTTTCCATCGAGCAGATACCAGGTTGGCACAATCGATATGCCGTAGATTTTGGAAACGAGGTGGGGCCGGTCGTCAATCAGGTGCGGGAAGGAGGTTCCATACTGCCGGGCAAATTCCAGGGCCTTATCCATTGGGTCCTGCACGATGCCCCAGAAGGGGATGCCTTTATCCTTAATTTTTTGATGGATGCGTTCCAAAAACGGGAAGGTGTACTGGCAGGTGGGGCAGGAGACCTTGAAAAAGGCGAAAAAGCCGATGCCTTTGTTTTTTATTTCATCCAGGCCGTGTTTTTTCCCGTCCGTGCCTGCCAGCGAAAGGGCGGGGGCGGTATTGCCGGTTTTTATCATTCAGACCTCCTTGCCGACTTCTGGCAGCCGCGATTTTATCGCGAGTTCCGCTTTTCCGATACCAAAATATCGGCTACCATCGGTAAGCGGAAAGTTAAAAAGATTCCGGTGGAAAGTCCAATCTATTGCAAGCATAAAGGGTTCAATATATTGAACCCCTACAAGAACGACAAAAGGCGAAAATCCAAGGTTGAAATTATGAGGCGGAAACATATATTGCCGGAGAGGAGAAGGAGTTGAAATGGCGTACGTAATAGCGGAACCGTGCATCAACGTAAAGGATAAAAGCTGCCTGGCGGTCTGTCCGGTCAACTGCATCTACGAAGGGCCGGATATGCTCTACATCAACCCGGACGAGTGCGTCTCGTGCGATTTGTGCGTGCCGGAATGCCCGGTGGACGCCATTTTCAACGAGGACGACATACCCGAAAAGTGGAAACATTTTACCGAAATAAACAAGAACTTTTTCAAACCGAAGCCGGCGACCGAACAAACATAAAACATTATAACGAAGGGAGGCCAAATGCCCAAATACGTCATCGAGCGGGAAATTCCGGGTGCGGGAAAACTTTCAACCCAGGAGCTGCAGGCGATTTCGCAAAAGTCCTGCGGTGTTTTGCAAAAGCTGGGGCCGCAAATCCAGTGGATTCACAGTTACGTTACCGGGGACAAAATTTACTGCGTTTATATCGCCCCGAACGAGGAAATGATTCGGGAACATGCCCGGCAGGGTGGGTTCCCGGCCAACCGGGTATCGGAAATTAAAAGAATGATTGACCCAACCACGGCGGAAATGTAATTTTTTCAATCGTTTTCATAAGAGCCCCGATTTTTGCGGGGCTTTTTTATTCCTGTTTTCGTAACACCGGCTTAATATTCCCGTCATTTTTCGGCCATACGCAAAGCTTTTCTTGCCCGCGGCGAGAGTATGTGGAAAAATAACCATAGGATTGCATACCGGCCCCAAAATTATACCCGCAACCCCGTGTCTTTCAAGGCGAAAGAAAGTTTGGCGGAGGGCAGGCGGCTTGCGGATGAGAATACCTTTGGAGGCGATGGTATGGAGAACCCGGAAAAGACCGAGAACGTTTTGGCGCAAACGGTCGAGGTAACCGTAAAAAAGAAAAGGAAGATGAAAAGGCATTGCCCGGTCTGCGGCAAGCGGTTATACCAGGACGGCTCCGAGCGCTGGTATTGCCCCCACTGCCAGGCGGAAGTGGACGGGGAACGGATAAGTTTCAATTACGTCCCCGAGGGGGAACTGGATATTCTTTTGCAAACCGGATGATTTAAGGCCGGTTTTTTTGTATTGCAGCGCAGGATAAAGACCGCTTTTGGCGGTCCCATCCTGCGTTTTTCTTTGGAGGGGATAAGCGCAGGTTGGGTAAGACTCAACCTGCGCCACAAGAAAAAGCGTTATATTCGCGGAAATGAATTTTGACCCGGGGATTTTCAAGGCGTACGATGTGCGAGGGACCTATCCGGACCAAATCAACAAAGAAATTGCCTACCAGTTCGGGCGGGCGTTTGCCACTTTTTTGCGTCCTCCGGCCGCCGTCGTGGGGTGGGATATGCGGCTTTCTTCGCCGGAGTTATTCGAGGGGGTTTCGTCGGGGCTTACTGATTCCGGAGTCAACGTCATCGACATCGGGCTTTGCTCCACGGATGCGCTGTATTTCGCGGCGGGAAAATGGGGGGTGCCAGCAGGGGTGATGATTACCGCTTCGCACAATCCGAAAGAGTACAACGGGTTCAAAACTTGCCGGGGGGAGGCGGTGCCGCTTTCCGCTTCCGAAGGGTTGAATTTGATTCGGGATATAATGAGGAAAGGGAAGTACGAGCCGATTCGGGCTAAAGGAAAAATAGTCCGGCGGGAGGTTTTGCCGGAGTTCGTTCAGCACGTTCTAAGTTTCATCGACCCCAAAAAGCTAAAACCATTCCATATCGCTGTGGATGCTGGCAATGGAATGGCGGGGAGGTTGATACCCGAACTTTTCAAAAATCTACCGTGCAAACTCACGCCGCTTTATTTCGAACTGGACGGCTCGTTTCCCAACCATCCGGCCAGCCCGATTGAGCCGCAAAATACCGAGGGGCTGCGAAAGCTGGTGAAGCAGGAAGGCCTCGATTTAGGTGCGGCCTTTGACGGCGACGCCGACCGGATGTTTTTGGTAGACGAAACGGGGAAACTTTTGGGCGGGGACGTGGTGACCGGTTTGGTCGCCAAAAAATTGCTGGAAAAAGCGCCAGGGTCGGCGGTCGTCTATAATCTGATTTGCTCCCATCTTGTTCCGGAAACGATTAAAAAAGCGGGGGGAAGGCCGATGCGTTCGCGGGTGGGCCATACCTACATCAAACCCCTGATGAAAGCCGAAAACGCCATTTTCGGCGGAGAGCATTCCGGGCACTTCTACTTTCGCGACAATTGGTATGCCGATTCGGGCGTGATTGCGCTGGTGGTTTGTTTGGAACTGCTTTCGGAAGCAGGGCGACCGCTTTCGCAAATGGCCAAAGAAATCGACCCCTACTTCCGTTCCGGGGAAATCAACTTTCGGGTTTCCGAACAGCAAAAAGTCATCAAAAAAGCGGCCGGGCGGTTTTCCGACGGGAAAGCGGACAGGGAAGACGGGTTGACGGTCGAGTATCCGGACTGGTGGTTCAATTTGCGCCCCTCCAATACGGAGCCGCTTTTGCGGTTGAATGTGGAGGCGGACTCACCGGAGCTTTTGCAGGAAAAGCTTTCTTTGTTGCAGATGGAAATAACGTCGTAGAAACGCGGTCTGAAACTTAGGGCTCATCCCTTAGTCGCGCCACTACTGTGCGTATTGGATGGCGGCCAAGATTTTCAGCAAATCGGCGGTTTCGGCTGTGTCGTGGGCGCGGATGATGTCCGCGCCGGAAAGGGCGCCCCAGGCGGCGGCGGCCAGGGAACCGGAAAGCCGCCCCTCCGGAGGCCGGTCGGCCAATGCCTTGCCGATAAAGCTCTTGCGGGAAACGCCCAACAAGAGCGGAAAGCCCAATTCCTTGAAGCGGGAATGGTAGTAAAGAAGTTTTAGATTGTCCTCGTAACGCTTGCCGAAACCGATGCCGACGTCGAGAATAACGTTTTCCGGTTGTATGCCTGCTTTTTGGGCGGATTGAAGCCGTTCCTGAAAATACTGATACACTTCCTCCACCACATCCTCGTAATGGGGATTTTGCTGCATCGTTCTGGGGGTGCCTTTGATGTGCATAATGACCACCGGGCAGTTGCACCGGGCAACCAGCGCCGGCATTTGGGTGTCAAATTGCAGGCCGGAGATGTCGTTGACCAGTTCGGCGCCGGCGCCCAACGCTTTTTCTGCCACGGCAGAGCGGTAGGTGTCGATGGAGATCGGAATGGGATAATTTTCTTTGACAAGTTTCTCGACAAGCGGCACCGTTCGCCGCAACTCCTCGGCCTCCTCCACCGGTTCGGAGCCGGGGCGGGTGGAAAGGCCGCCAACGTCCAGAAAATCAGCCCCTTGCTCAGCCACTTTCTGCGCACGGCTATAGGCGGCATCAAAATCGAAAAACCGCCCGCCGTCGAAAAAAGAATCCGGCGTGACATTCAAAACTGCCATCAAATAGGTTTTTTTGCCGAGGGGGTAAGTCTTGGCGCGAAACTTTAAGGTTTTGGAAGCAGAAACTTCCACCGGTTCGACTCCGCTCACCACAGGAAAACTTACTTGTGGACGATGGGGGTGGGGCTGGGAAGTTCCTGACCGGTCACCAGTTTATCGATTTCCTCGCCATCCAGCGATTCGTGCTCCAGGAGGGCTTTGGCCACGGTATGCAGCTTGTCCAGGTTTTTGGTCAACAGGTCGGTTGCCCTGGTTTCGGCTTTTTCCACGATGGAGCGGACCTCCTCGTCAATCAGCTGGGCGGTTTTTTCGGAGTAGTCCCGGTGGCGGGCGATTTCCCGCCCCAGAAAGATTTCCTCCTCCTTTTTTCCGAAAGTCAAAGGCCCGAGCCGGTCGGACATTCCCCACTCGCAGACCATCTTGCGGGCCAGCTCGGTGGCGCGCTCCAAATCGTTGCCGGCCCCGGTGGTCAACTGACTGAAGACCAGCTTTTCCGCCACCCGTCCGCCCATAAACTGCAAAAGGACGGTGTCCAGGTAGGGGCGGGAGTAGGTGTGGCGTTCGTCAATCGGGAGGTAGTGGGTCAAACCCAAAGCCCGGCCGCGGGGAATGATGGTCACCTTGTGCACGGGGTCGGAGCCGGGGGTCAACTTGGCCATAAGGGCATGGCCGGCTTCGTGATAGGCGGTGATGCGCTTTTCCTCCGGCGAAATCACCAAACTCCTGCGTTCTATACCCATCATCACCTTGTCCTTGGCCTCCTCGAAATCGTTCATCGTCACCTTGTCGTGGTTGCGCCGGGCGGCCAGAAGGGCGGCTTCGTTGACCAAGTTGGCCAAGTCGGCGCCGGATAGGCCGGGGGTGCCGCGGGCCAGAATCTCCAACGCCACGTCAGAGGCCAGCGGGATGCGGCGGGTGTGCACTTTCAAAATTCCTTCGCGGCCTTTCACGTCGGGGGCGTCCACCACCACCTGCCGGTCGAAGCGGCCGGGGCGCAAAAGGGCGGGGTCCAGAACGTCCGGGCGGTTGGTGGCGGCCATAATGATTACCCCCTCGTTGGACTCGAATCCGTCCATTTCCACCAATAGCTGGTTCAAAGTCTGCTCCCGCTCGTCGTGTCCGCCACCCAGTCCGGCGCCGCGGTGGCGGCCGACGGCGTCCATTTCATCGATAAAAATGATACAGGGGGCGTTGCGTTTTCCCTGCTCGAATAAATCCCGCACGCGGGAGGCCCCCACGCCGACGAACATTTCAACGAAATCGGAGCCGGACATCGAAAAGAAGGGAACCCCCGCCTCCCCCGCCACGGCCCGGGCCAGAAGAGTTTTGCCGGTTCCGGGCGGGCCCAACAAGAGAACCCCCTTGGGAATTTTGCCGCCCAGTTTTTGAAACTTGGCCGGCTCGCGCAAAAACTCGATGATTTCGTGCAACTCTTCCTTGGCCTCATCCGCCCCGGCCACGTCGGCGAAGGTGACTTTCGGCTTTTCCTGATTGGCGAGCCGGGCTCGGCTTTTGCCGAAGGAGAAAAGCCCCTTGGGGCCGGACTGCATCTGCCGGAACATAAAGACCCAGAACAGAATCAAGAGAATCCAGGGCAAAGTCGAGAGAAGTATCGTCCCCCAGTTCAGGTTTTCCGATTGGGCGTACACTTCCGCTTTGTGGCTGCGGAGCCGTTCCAACAGCTGTGGGTCTTCGAAAGGAATGTAGAGCTGAAAACGGCCGTAGTTTCCCGAGCGGCCAGAGTTGGCGTCGGTGCGGGTGATTTTCTCCTTGAATTCCCCTTTTATCGTTTTTTCGTAAAAGGTGGCTTTTTTGACGTTTTCCTTATCGACTTCGGCGATGAAATCGGAGTAGGAGATGTTCCAGACATCCTTTCCCTCCGGGGAGAAGAAGCGCCAGGCGAAGATGGCCAGAAGCAAAAGGACGACCCAGAAGGCGGCCGCTTTTCCCCCCCGTTTCCAGCCCGGTTCTTCCTTCAAGACCGGCGGCAGCCGCCGCCGGCCGTCCGGGCCGGGGCCTTCTTTTCTCTCGTCTTTTTCGCTCATACTAAATTTATCGACACTCCCTTTATATTCTACGTTTACTTTTCGGGCTGGTTTACGCTTCGGGCCAAAAAAGCCAAGCCGGGAAGATGGCGGTATTTCTCGTTGTAGTCAAGTCCGTAGCCGACCAGAAAGCCGCCCGGCACCCAGAATCCCCGGTAGCGGACAGGAACTTTTACCCGTTTGGAGCGCTTTCGTTCCAACAACGTCACCACGGCAAAACTTTTCGGCTTTTTGGCCAGCAGGCTCCGTTCGAGGTAGGACAGCGTCAAGCCGGAGTCGATAATGTCTTCCACCAAAAGCACCTCCCGGCCGGT
Organism: Candidatus Zixiibacteriota bacterium; assembly: GCA_022614805.1. Classification (GTDB taxonomy): domain Bacteria; phylum Zixibacteria; class MSB-5A5; order DSPP01; family DSPP01; genus DSPP01. The sequence continues at coordinate 201,234 of JAKEHY010000038.1, forward strand.
GATTTCCGAGCGCAAATCCTTCAAGAGCCGCACCACGCCGGAAGTCAAGGTGGAAGGGCCGTAGCTTTCGGTTTCGAGAAAATCCACCTCGTGGGGAATGGTCAGCTTGCGGGACAAATCGGAAAGGAAGACGAAGCTTCCCTTCAATACCCCCACTAAAACCGGTTTTTTGCCGTCGTAGTCGCGGGAGATTTTACGGGCCAGCTCGGCCACTTTCTTTTGAATTTGGCCAGCGGAAAGAAACGGTATCAACTCATCTTCCATTCGGCTCCGCCTTAAAGTAGACAACCTCTTTGGTATCCGTCCCGACTTTGAAATCTTCCGCAATCCGGTGGCCGACGACCCAGCAGATTTTTCCGGCGGAAGTCAGAAGCAGGACGTTTTGGCGCTGAAAAACTGGCACTTTGGCGTCGGTGAAAAAATCCCCCACTTTTTTGGAAATTTTCATCCCGAGGGGAATAAACCGGTCGCCCTTTTCGATCGGTCGCAAAAGGAGGGGAGGTTTCAGAGCGTCGGCATCCAGATAGGCCTGCCAGCCGTCCGTCAGAACAAGCGATTTAAGCCGGTTGCGGGAAATTTTTTTGGCATGCAGCACTAAGCCGTTGGCCCTCACCAACTTCCGCAACGGCAATTTTAGCTCGACCGATTCCGGTTTTTTCCCCAGCCGGTAAAACCACAAAATCCCAATCCTCGTCGAGTCGGCAAAAAACTTTTTGGACAACTCGGTTTTGCCGGGTTCTTCAAGCAAGTTAAACAGCCGTTCAATGGCTGTAAATTCCAGACTCAAGTTAAAGTACCGCTCACAGACCATTTGAAAAATCTCACGCCAGATGGCCCTGGGCGCTTTCGAGAGAACGGGAAGTTTTAGACCTAATGCCTGATTTTCATCAACCGCCGCTTTTTTCAGCACTTTTTCCGCCTCGGCCTGCAAAAACTTCTTTTCTTCCGAGAAGATTTCGGCCAGCCGGATTAAAGCGGAACGGATTTGGGGGTTGAATTCCTTCTCCAAGAGGGGCAGAAGCTGGTTGCGGACCCGGTTACGGGCAAATTTCTTGCCTTTGTTGGAGGGGTCGGTGCGATAAGAAAGCTTTTTCTGTTTCAAGAACGTCAGAACGTCCTTGCGGGCAGCCCACAAAATCGGACGGATGATTTCGCCGCGTTGGGCCGGAATGCCGGTCGGTCCGCCGCTGCCGCGAATCAATTGCAGCAATACCGTCTCGGCCACATCGTCAGCGGTGTGGGCGGTGGCGATTTTGTCGAACTTTTCGTCTTTGGCCACCTGTTCAAAGAATTCGTAGCGCAGATTTCTTCCGGCTTCCTCCAGTGACCATTTGTTTTCTTTGGCAACTCTTTTGGTATCCACTTTCGAATAGAAAAAGGACAGTTTCAACTCATGCGATAGTTTTTTGAGGAGGGCGGCATCCTTTCCCGCTTCCGGACGGAGCTTATGGTTCAAATGCGCCACGCCCAGCTTCAGCTTTAAGTCTTTCGACAAAGCTCTCAAAGCAAAAAGCAAAGCGACCGAATCCGGCCCGCCGGAACAGGCCACCAGCACTTTTTCTTTGCCGATTAAAAGCGTTTTTCTCTGAACAAAATCGGCTGTTTTTTGAACAAAATCGGATTCCATTAGGAGTAATCTAAAAAATTATGAGGGGGAAACCAAGAGGGAGAGAGCTACCGGCGAGCCCAGAAAAGCAGTGAGAGACCAGCGACGAAAAAGAGCAGGTCAACCCCCCAGGCGGCGACAAGAACCGGCAGGCTGCCGGTTTCACCGAGCACTTGAAACAAGCGGAAAAGGACGATGCCAAGGAAGGCGATGGCGACGGCGATGATGAAATTCAAGGCGAAGCCGGATTTGCGGATTTTGACCGCAATCGGCGCGCCGATGAAGACAATCAGGGCGTTCAAAAGGGGCAGGGAAATTTTCAGATGCAGGCCGACTTCTTCTTTAACCGTCGGCTGGCCCGCTTTTTTCTTGGCGGCAATCACGGTGGCCAGCTCGGAAAAGGTCATCTGGTTGGGCTGTTCTCTCCGGCGCAGCAACTTGGCTGGGCTGGTGGTCATATCCAGCATTTCAAAGCGGGCAAAGGTGGTGAAACTTTCCTTTCCATCCCCCGGAAAATTTCGATGCCGTCCCTGCTCCAGAACCCAGAATCGGCCGGAAAATTCGAGCGCCTCGGCTTCCAGCACCTCCGTTAGTCGGCCTTTCTCGAAGCGCTGGGCCAGAATGGTATAGGCTTTTTTGGCGTTCGGGTCGAAGCTTCCGAAGTAAAATATCCATCCCCCCGGCGCGGCCAGAAAGACAGCCGCCTGTTCCGGGTCGGTTTGGGCCTGTTTTTCAATTTCGATTTTTTTAATGTACTCGCTCTGACTGGAAGCAAAGGGAACCACGTATTCCCCCATCAAAAAAACCAACCCCGCCAGAAAGAGCGAAAAAAGAAAAACCGGCCAGAAGAGCCGAAACAGCCCGAAGCCGGAGGAGCGGATGGCCAACAGTTCATTGTATTTCACCAGCGCGGCGGTGGCAAACAGAATGGCCAAGAGCATTGCCACCGGCACCACCCGCACGATTTGGGTGGGGGCCCAAAAGAAATAGTAGGAGAGAATCTGATGGGCGGTGGCGTTTCTATCCAGAAAGCGGTCGATGTGGTCCACCATATCTATAATCACCAAAAGCGCCATAAAACCGACCAGGGCGAAGGCCAAAACGGTCAGGAATTTTTTGAAAAAATATTCCTGCAAAATGTAAAGCATCGGTCAGCGCCCTGTTCCGAGCGTAGTCGAGGAAGCGGCGGGCTGGAAGATTCGTTTTATTTTTCCCGCAAGCTGGATGGCCAGCTCCTGCGTCCAGTCCCAGATCCGCAGGCGGTTTTCCTTTTCCATCATATAGTAGTAAAGAATTCCAAAGCCGGCCAAAACGAGATTGGCGAACCACATCGCCCAGAAGGGGGTGATTTTCCCCCGGTCGGCCAGTTCCTCGCCGCCAATCAGACAGGCCCAGTAAAAGATGAAAAATCCGAGCGAAAGCCCGGCGGCGGTGCCAAAGCCCCCCTTGCGCACGGCCGCGCCGAGCGGGGCTCCCACGAGAACGAAGACGAAGCAGGCGGCCGCGAGGGAATATTTTTTGTGAATTTCCACCCGATAGGCGTCCATTTGGCTTTTTTGAGCCGCCTGCCCCGCAGCAGCGTCCCGCAGTTGCGCCAAAACTATTTTTTCCTCTTCGGCCGGTTTTTTCCCCGCCGCCAAGAGCGCGGCTGGCCTGGGTCGGCCGAAAAGGCGGTGGCGAATCTCTTCGGAGGCGAGTTGGGAGAGCTTTTGGCGGTAGCTTTCGGCCGCCGCGGCCAGCGCAGCCATCCGTTCCTTCATCATTCTGACATTCATTTCCCGCTCGCCGTAGTAGCTCTCCTCTCCGAAGAGGGCCTGGTCGGATTCCTTCAAAGTTACTTTTTGACGGTGGAAGAAGACGCGGCGGTACTGCTCCGGGTCCTGCGCGTCGCCTTCCGCCACTTCGCCGGCGAAAAGTTCAAAGACGATTCCAGAAGAGCCGCCCGTCACTCCCCGCTGGCGGATATGCACCCAGCCGCGCGGCGCTGAAATCGTGCGGGGGACCATACGGCCGGCCTGTTCGAAGATGCGGACGTCTTTCACCTCGCTGGTTAAAGGGTTGATTTCCTTCAGATAAATTTGATAGCCGGGTATCTGGTTGTTGAAAACCCCCGGCTGCAAAACAACCAAGGGTTTCTTTTGCGCCAAGCGGGTCATTTTCACCCGGGCTTCGTGATTCGATTCCGGCAGAAGGTGATTGTTGAATAAAAACATCAAGACCGCCATCGCCGCCCCCCAAATCAAGGCCGGCGTGGCCAGCCGCCGCCAGCTCCAGCCGGAGGCCTTCAGGGCCAGAATTTCGGAATCGGAGGCGAGCCGGCCGTAGGCCATAATCGTGCCGACCAGAACCGACATCGGCACGGAAAGGGCCAGCATCCAGGCCAGGTTCAAACCGAAAATTTCCAAAACCTCCCAAGCGCCGACCCCCTTGGTGATGATGGACTGCATTACTTCGAGGATAAAATCCATAACCAAAACGAGCGTGATGACGGCAAAGCCGAAAAAAAAGGGGCCGATGTGCTCTTTCAAAATGTAGCGGGCGACGATCACGGCTTATGAATATAGCCGGAGGGAGGGGTTTCTCAAGCGGTTTTGGAGCAGTCCGCATTTGCCGTAGGCCGGGTTTTAACCCGGCGGCGGCATTAAAATGCCGCCTACGGCACGCGGGTAGATATTTAAAAACCGATTTGGAGATTTGTTAGAACAAAATATTTGTCTCGGTTTTCCTGTAGATATACCTGAGTAACGTTGCTTTGTAAATTAACTTGGAATTTAGTATATGGCGCAAAAAAGAAAGTGTAACCAAAGGTGATAACAAAATTATAGTCCCTTGTAAAGTTAGAGTTAGCAACCGGGTCAAATACTTCGAGGCGCGTGCCTAACTGGTGTTTTTTGGACAAATTGTACAACGTTGAGAAATAACCTCCCCAAGAATAAAAGTGCTGAATTACCTCTCGTTGCGATCCATTAAAATAAATTATTAATGGAACATCCTCTCTTTCCCATATTGCCTCCGATCTGATTCCAACATTTCTGTAGTCAATTTTTATTTCTCCTCCAAGATGTATTATATCGAAGTTCGATTGTCTTTTAATGAAGTTGCCATAATATTCTTTACCCCAATAACCCGAAGCGCCAAGCTGAAAGCCTCCCACAGGTTTTAGCACAAAACGTCCAACCAGATCTTTGAAGTCGTTGAGGAGCGACCCGTTAAATGCTCCGGCTTGCCATTCGATGGCAGTATACTTACCAGATAGCATCGCACCAATGTCCCGCCTATCAGCAAAAGCTCGAACCACGACTGCTCGCTCTATGAAGTCAAGCTCACCATCTGGAGTCAAATTTTCCATTGAAAGGGGAAACTTGAATTGCCCAGCCTGAAACTTCAATCTCGGGATGTAATACAAATCTATATGGGCATCTTGCAAAAGATATCGGGCTACCGGGTCAATCATCAATTCCCAGCCAATTTTTTCGCCTTCAGTTTTGCCCAAAAATTTTAATTGTGAACGGCGGATACTAAACTCACTTCTACCTGCAAACCTTCTTTCCATTCCAAATGGCACAGTTCCCCAAATCTGCGTCAAGGCCCCGAATTGAATTTCCACGCCGTTTGTGAATAGGGTCACTTTTTCTTCAGCTGAAGGCGAAATAGGTAGGAATGCCAGAAACAGGACGAAAAGGATACCACCCTTAATTTGCACCCCTTTGGTTGATTGCGGCATAGCGGGAAATTAAAAAGACCGCCAGCCATTGAGCAAGCGGTCTTTTGCAATTCTTTCCCCAGTGTTGCTCTCACACGGGTAGTCCCGGAGCCCCTGCTCCGGGGAAAGCCCCCCAGCGGGGGCTGGGGGGGCTACCCATTTTTTCGTTTGTTTAATGATTAGCCCAGGGGCTTCTGCCCCTGGGGAAAGAATCCCTCGGCAGAAGTCGGGGGGCTAAGCAGGATTATTGTGAATTTACGCTATGGCCTACGAGACTTCCAGCGCCTCCACGTTCACCGGGACGGCTTCCCAGTCGGCAATCTGTTTGGAGATGTGCATACTGCAGAACTTGGGGCCGCACATCGAGCAGAACTCGGCGTTTTTGTGGGCCGGATGGGGCAACGTCTCGTCGTGCATCCTCCGCGCGGTTTCCGGGTCGAGCGAAAGCTCGAACTGCCGCTCCCAGTCAAAGTTGAAGCGGGCGTGGGAAAGAAGGTCATCCCTTTGGCGAACCCCTTTTTTCTTCAAGGCAACATCGGCGGCGTGGGCGGCAATTTTATAGGCAATTACGCCGTTGCGGACGTCCTCTGCATTCGGCAGGCCGAGATGCTCCTTTGGCGTCACGTAGCACAAAAGGGAAGCGCCCGCCCAGGCGGCCATCGTGGCGCCGATGGCGGAGGTGATGTGGTCGTAGCCGGGAGCCACGTCGGTCACCAAAGGCCCCAAAACATAGAAGGGGGCCTCGCTACAAATCTCCTGCTGGCGGGCGACGTTCATCGCAATTTCATCCAGAGGAATGTGCCCCGGCCCTTCCACCATCACCTGCACGTCCGCTTCCCAGCAGCGGCGGGTCAACTCGCCGAGCGTGTCCAACTCCGCAAACTGGGCCCGGTCGGAGGCATCTGCCAAACAGCCGGGACGCAGGCCGTCGCCCAAGGAAATCGTGACGTCATAGCGACGGCAGATGTCCAGAATTTCGTCGAAATGTACGTACATCGGATTTTCTTTTTTATGCGCCAAAATCCAGGCGGCCAGAAGGGAGCCGCCGCGGGAGACGATGCCGGTGATGCGCCCTTTGATGAACGGCAAATGGCGCATCAAAACCCCGGCGTGGATGGTCATATAATCGACCCCCTGTTTGGCCTGATATTCAATGACTTCCAAAATCAAATCGGGGGTCAGGTCTTCGATTTTTTTGATTTGTTGAACCATTTGATAAATCGGAACGGTGCCGATTGGCACCGGCGAGGCGTCAATGATGGCCTGCCGGATTTCGTTCAAGTGCCCGCCGGTGGAGAGGTCCATCACCGTGTCGGCACCGAATTTGACCGCCAAGCGCAGCTTTTCGAGTTCTTTGTCGATATTCGAAGTTATCGCCGAGTTGCCGATGTTGGCGTTGATTTTGGTTTTTAGCGGCTTGCCTATTCCCATTGGTACGAGCGACCGGTGATTGATATTGGCTGGAATAATCACCCGCCCACGGGCCACTTCCGAGCGGACGGCCTCCGGCTCCAATCTTTCGAGTTCGGCTACGTAGCGCATCTCTTCGGTAACGATGCCGGCTTTGGCGAAATGGATTTGGGTGGGAACTTTGTCAACGTTCAACGATGCGCGAAAAGACATAACTGTTCTCCTTTCTCAAACTTTGTGTCCCGAATTCTCTTTGGTGCGGTAGCAGAAGGGAACAAAAAAGCGCATCCCGGGGGTTTGCGCTTGGCTCCCTGCGCTGGCATTACCCAGATCAGGTTCTACGGGACTCTCTCAGGCCCGCTTTCAACCTCGAGTTCTCGAGGCCGCTCGGACCACCCCGGTGGTTCTAATTTCAGCAATTGGGTGGGGCGTGTCAATAGGTATCGGTGAAGGTTATTTCGGAGTGGCTTCGGAATTGGATGAGCGAAAGCATTCTTCTCGGGAGAATCCTAATTGCTGCATAAATCGACGAATTTTTAATCCCCTCCTTCGAAAGTCACGCACCGGTATGGAGTAAATCCCATACCCATTGGTCGGCCATTTGGCCAGGGTTATTCGTTGGACGGTAAACTTTTGCAGGGGGCTACCGATACTTTAGATGTGGCCGACCTGACTACCACCGAACGGGGGAAAATATCTTTTCGCCGAGGAACCCGTCCCATCTGGCGGGATTACCTTGAAGTGGCGGTTGTCGCTTTGATTTTGGCCTTCATTTTGAGGGCTTACGTGGTGCAGGCTTTTCGCATTCCCACCGGTTCGATGGAAAACACCCTTTTGCCCGGTGATTTCGTTCTGACCAACAAGTTCATTTTCCATTTCAAAGACCCGGCACCGGGTGACGTCGTCGTGTTCCGCTACCCCTTGAATCCGGAACGGGTTTTCATAAAGCGCTGCGTGGCAGTCGGCGGACAGACGGTGGAAATCCGCAACAAAATTTTGCGGGTGGACGGCAAGGTGGTGCCCAATCCGAGCGACGCCAAGCACAAGGACCCAAAAATTCTGCCCCGCGACTTTTCGGCCCGCGACAACTTCGGCCCCAAGCAGGTGCCGTTGGACCAGTTTTTCGTTCTGGGGGATAACCGGGACGAAAGCCAGGATTCGCGGGAGTGGGGTTTTTTGGAACGGAAATATCTAATCGGGAAACCTATTGTCGTGTACTGGTCCTGGAAACCCGACCCCCAGGAACCGAGGCTGGAACCGCCTTACGTCATCGAGTTCATCAGCCTTACCTTTTACAACCTGATGCATTTGTTCGAGCGGCTGCGCTTCGACCGTTTAGGGATGGTTGTAGATTAGCCGCAAAAAGCTTGCTTTGAATTTTTTTTCAATTTCCCCATTTTGGGCGTCTAACTTTTTGTCTTCAGATTTCTCTTAAATCCTACAAGTAGTGGTGTCGCAGTTGAAAGTGCCCATATGTTGACTGGAATTGAATTTGCGGTCTATTTTTTCTGGTTTTTTGCAAAAAAGTGCTTGACTTTTGTGGGATTTTTCCCATACTTTTATGTGGCTAAAAGTATATGTACTTTTGCTTCCGGGTTTATCCCGGAGGAAGGGCCCCGGATTTTTGGGGCAGGACGGCGGTCCCCTCGAGTCGTTTGAGGGGGTGGGTTAACGCATAACTTTTGCGGGAGGTGAGTTTTAATGTACGAACTGCTCATCGAACAACTTGAGGAGAAGGTGGCCCCCGGCGGTGGTGGTTCCGGCGGTCTATAGTACGAGCAGCCTTATCCTTCGAAGGTAATAGGGGCTGCCGCAGGGCGGCCCTTTTTTATTTGGGCGCAATTTTTTCGGCAAGCTTTTTGGTTTTCATCTCCCAAAATACATCAATACATCAGACTTCGAGAAGCTCTTTGTGCTGTATTTTGCTAATTGCTTGGAAAATTTAAGGTTACACGAAGAGGGAAAATTTTTCCCATTTTCACTTTTCAGCTTAAATCGGAGAACTGTTTACAAACAAATGTTGACTTTTTTTGTTGGAAATTCGTATTTCATATTGCAAGTGTTCCGAAATACCAGCTACGAAAAGGCCGCAAGGCCTGGACGCTTGGTTCCTTCTAGGGAACTGGAGGGGAAACCGACGTAGCTCACAGGAGGTGAGCCGATGTACGAACTGCTCATCGAACAGCTTGAGGCTAAAGTCGCTCCGGGACTGGGTTCCGGCGGCCTGCAATAGCAGAAGCTGTCAACACGCAAAAGCCGCCTTTGGGCGGCTTTTGTTTTTAGTTTCCCAGGATTTCTGCTACGTTTTTTATCTCTGACAGGAGATTGACTTTTTCCGGGTCTTGAAAGTAGCGGGCCAAATTTTCCTCCGAGCCGAGGTTTTCCTTCAACCCGTTGAGAACCTGCGCTGCCGATTGGAGCTCCCCGAAGGCCTTTTGATAATTTTTTTCCTCCATCCACAGCCGGGCCATAAAATGATGCAGCCGCCAGATTTTTTCCGGTTCATTAAGCTTGTAGGCCAGACGCAACGCTTGGGCAGCCTGGCGGCGGGCCTCTTCCCATTGACCGAAACGAAAGGCGGACTGGGCTTCGAGGAAGAACCCTTCACAAGAAAGGATAGGACTCGCTGGCGCGGCCGAAAGCATGCGAACGCCGGACAGCAGTTCCTCGATTTTTTCCGTCCGATCTTCCAACCCTGTCAATTCGAACCGCTCCAGTGCCAGCCGGTGGCGCTCCGGAAAATATTCGCTTTCGGACAAAAATTTTTCCGCTTCGTCCAGATTTTTTTTCATTTCTGCGGTTTTCCCCCGGTGGGCAGCCAGCTTTGCCAAGAGCATAAACAAGCGCGCCCTTAAGCTGCGATCCGAAACCCCCTTTATTCTTTCGGATGTCTCGGCGGCTGCCTTTTCCGCTTCCGGCAAGTCGTTTACCTGAAGGGCCAGTTCGATTCTTTCCAACCGGAGTGGGATCTCGCTCGGCAAATCGTGAATTTCCTTCACCAAGGAGAGCCCGTGGGCCAAATACTTTTCCGCTTTGGCATATTGACCTTGGGCCTTTAAGCTGCCCCCTAGCGTGGCGAGGAGGGAAAGGTGGTTGCCTTTGAAGTTTATTTTTTCAGAAAGTTCCAGACCCAAAAGAGCGTAGCGAATGGCCTCCGGATAATTGCCTGATCGATAAGCTACGATGGCCAAGTTGTCGAGATTAAGGACCTCCCATTTCTGGCTGCCAATCTGGCGATTCAGTTCCAGCGCTTCCAAAAGGAGCGTTTTAGACCCGTCGAATTCCCCCCGCTGGGCCAGAATGAAACCCAAATTATTCAAACACAAGGCGATTTGCTCTTTTTCATCCAATTTCCGGTTCAATTGCAGAGCCTCCCGCAAAAAACCGACGGCTTCTTGCAAGTGGTCGGCCATCATATGGGCCACACCGATGTTGTTCAACGTGACAGCCAAGTTTTTGTCGGCTCCCAACCGACGGTGGATTTCGGCGGCTTTGTTGTAATGGGCCAGCGCCTCTTCCGTGCGCAGTTGATGGGCATAGGTGGCGCCGAGATTGTGGTAGGCGCGGGAAGCCTCCGATTCCTTCGCAAGCTTCAAAAAGAGTTTGAGCGCTTTCTTCAGACTCTTTTCCGCTTTTGGAAAGTCCGGTTTTTGGCGGAAATGATTCCCCAGCCGGTTGTAGGCATCTGCTTCCTCGTAGGTGTTTTTAAGTTTTTTTGCCAATTTCAATTGGCGGGAATATTCGGCTATGGCCCGCTCAAGTTCTCCCTGCTTGCCGAAGAAGTTGCCCCCTTCTCGATGAATGTCCAAAAACAGTTTTTTCTGCTCGGCCCCTGCGGGCATTTTTTGCACCCATTTAAGCGCCCGGTTCAGGTACCAGAGCTCGGTTTTAAAATCCTCCTTGGCGTCCGCTTGCTCCCCCGCCGCTAAGGCCTGCCGGGCGGCCTCTTCCCACATTTCCGCACCGGCGGCTTGATGCTCCCATTCATACGAGCGGGTTTTGTCGGCGGTTTGGCCGCTTCGGGCAAAGTAGTCCCAGATTTTTCGATGATTTTCCTTCCGGTTTTTTAGGGTGTAGTACAGGGCCTCCCGCAGACCCGGGCGGGAAAAGAAGAAGTCGTCATCCTTTGCAATCAGAAAACCGGACTGGAGCAGGTTTTTTAACGGCGATTCGAGGTTTTCATTTTCACAAATTCCGGTTTGGGCCACCTCCGCCGGCTTGAAGAAGTCCAAAAAGAGAGAAAGCCTGGCCAAAAGCTGCCGCTCTTCGTCCGAGAGAGTGGCGGCGAGGGCCAGAAGCTCCTTTTGCGCACTGGGGGAGAGCGCGACATCTTTAAGGCGGGTTTCCTCTATTTTCCAAGTTGCTCCGTTCCAGTTTAGAAGCTTTTGCTTTTGCCAAGAGGATAGTTCCAACTCCAAAAGCGAGACCTCCCCGGAAGTTTTTTGCCATAATATTTTTACGGATTCCTTGGAAGCGCCGAAGCTGGCGGAAAACCAATTGTCCAATTCCGCTTGCGACAGGCGAGGATATGCAGCAGAAGAGAGCCCCGATTCGATTTTAAGTCCAATCGCCGGAACGACCGAAGACTTTTCCACGTCCCGCCAGTCGGCCAGCTCGGCTTTCGCCCGGCTGACGGTGGCCGGTACTTCGGCGGAAAGCTCCGTTCCGGAAACGGGAGGCCCTTGCTGCCAGAAGCGGGGCAGAAGCGTCCGGCACCACTCGGCGACCGATTCGGGCAAACCGGCCATTTTTTTTCGCAGGGCGGCGTCTTCGAGAAGCCGGGCCAAAACTTCGGCCCCTGTCTGGGGCCGTTCCTCCTTGTTTTTAGCCGCCAGCCAGTTCGTCAGACTCTGCCAGAAGGTTTTTTCTTTTTGGGCGCGTATGGGAAGCTCCGGCAGCGGAGCTTCCTGATGGCGGGCCAGGGTTACGGCCGGGTCCTTGTCGGCAAAGGGAGGGCGCCCGAGGAAAAGCTCGGTTAGAATTATTCCGCAGGCATAAAAATCGGCCCGATGGTCTGGTTTTTCCTTCCGAATCAGCTCGGGCGCCAGGTAGTCCACCGTTCCCCCGACGCTTTCACCCTCCCTCGGCTCGGCGGATTGAGCTAGTCCCAAATCCATTATTTTCAACTGCAGAGGAATTCGGGCTTCCGGCCGGGGGATAGTCAAAAGATTAGACGGCTTCAGGTCGCGGTGCACCAATCCCTTTTTATGCAAAAGGGTAAGCCCTAAGAGAAGCTGGTAGCAGAGGAGCTTTCGGGCCGCAAAATCGAGCTTAGGCCAGAGCTTTTTTAGTTCCGTTCCCCTGAGGTATTCCATCGTATAGAACGGCGTCTTTTCTTCCGTCCATCCGAAGCGGAAAAAGCGGACGAAAGCGGGATGGCGAAGATTTTTCCCCAAAAGAAATTCCTGTTTGAAAGACTCAACAGCCGTTGCGTGGCCCGGTTTCAGAATCTTGACCGCCAGGTTTTGGTTTTCCCATTTGGCCAAAAAAACTTCGGCGAAAGCGCCTTCTCCCAGCAATCGAACCGTTTCAAGAGGCTTTTCGTCTAAAAACAACCGGGGAAAATCCTGGGAGCGGCCCATCAGGGGCGGGTGGAGACGGGGAAGCTTAAAGCGAAGGTGGTTCCAGAACCAGGCCGGCTTTCCACCGTGATTTTACCGCCGTGGGTCTCCATAATCCGCCGGCAATTGGCCAAACCGAGTCCGTGGCCGGTCGGTTTGGTGGTGAAGCGGGGCTCAAAGACGCGATTTAAGTTTTGTTGAGCGATTCCGGGCCCGTCGTCTTTCACTTTTATCTCTATGACCTGTTGGTCGACCCGAAAAACGGCGGAGATTTCGACGTTACCGGCGGACTTGCCGGCCTCCTTTATCGCCTCGGCCGCGTTTTTAATCAGGTTGAAGAAGACCTGCTGCACCTGACCTACATCGATGGTGACGGGGGGGAGGTTGGCCGGCAGGTGTGTGAAGAAGCGGATGTGGCTGAAGCTTTTTTGCGGCTTCAAGGAAAAGAGCAAATCCTCCACCAGCCGGCGCAAGTCGAATTCGCGCATTTCCGGCTCCAGCTTGGAAAAATCCATCAGACTGTCTGTAAAGCGCTTCATTTTGCCGATATTTTCCAAAACCGCCTCGCTGTTGGCAACCACCTTGTCCCAGGCAGTTTTCTTAATGTTTAGCTGCATCATTTCCGCATTGGAATAGATGATGGAAAGGTAGTTGTTCAGTTCGTGTCCCACGGAGGCAGCCATTTCCTCCTTGGCCACCAGCTTTTCGGAAAGGATGATGTATTTTTCCAATAGCACCTTTTCGGTGATGTCGTCAATTACCAGAATGGCGGAGTTCTTTTTTCTTTCGGGGGTGGCCAGGGGGTGCGCCTTCCAGGCCAGAACCGCCTCCTCCTTCCCCCGGGTCAGAAAGTAGCGGGCTTCCTCGAAGGAGCGGGCCGAGCGGATGACCTCCTCGCAGGTTTCCTCCCAGTAGGCCACGTGGTCGGGCGGCAGAAAGTCGGCCAGTTTAATCGGGCGGGAGGAATCACGAACCGGCTCCTTTCCGAAAATCTTGTAGGCGGTACGGTTGGCAGTGGTGACTTCCAAAGCCTCGTTTAAGACCAGAATCCCCACCGGGGTGTGGTTGATGACATCCTCGTTGTAGCGCTTGAGCTGGAAGACGGAATCGTACAGCCGGGCGTTTTCGATGGCGATGGCGGCCTGACCGGCAAAAAGTTCGAACAGGTACAGGTCGGACTCCAAAAAAAGCGAGGCCTGCTGGGCGGAAGAATCCAGATAGATGATGCCGATGACTTCGTCTTTCACCTTCAACGGCACGCACATAATCGAGCGGAGGTGCAGCTCGGCAATCGATTTCTGGGAAGAAAAGCGGGGGTCGGCCTGGGCGTCCGAAGTGTAAATTGACTCCCCCGTTTCGGCCACCTTCATTGCGATGGAGGAGGAGATTTTGAAATCCTCCTCGGAAAGATGTTCCTTCTGGATGTTGTGGGCGGTACGGAATTCCAGATCGCCGGTTTCGCCTTTGAGCATCAAAAAGCCCCGCTCGGCCTTCAAAAACTCCACCGCCCGTTGCATCACAATGGATAAAATTTCTTCCGTGAAGAGGGAGGAGGAGATGACCTTGGTGATTAAAAGCAAAGCCTCCAGGTCCTCGTGGCGGTATTTGGAGCCCGCCTCGGAGGTGTCCACCCGGGGGTGAGCCTTCCGGATTCGGTTCAGGGTCTCCTGCATTTCCTCCACAATGTTCTTGGGGAGGGCCGGACGGATTGATTTTACGGAAAGCCTATCCGTGTTGCCGAATCCCTTAGGGGGATGAGGCTCTTTTTTCTTTTTAGCAACGTTTCCCGCCATAGTCTGCCTGGCCGTGCAAGGGATTTCCCGTAATCCCGCAGGGCTGTTACAGTTATCGGCATAAATGAAAGGAACTGCAGAGCCGGAAAAGAGGGATTTTGGGCTACAGCCGGGCTTCGGGCAACTGGCGGACGATTAAATCGCCGCAGGCGGAGGTGGAGAGACCGGAGGAGGAATCGAGGGAGGAGATTTTTTGGGTTTTCAGGAGTTCGGCGATGGAATTCTCAATCCGTTCTGCAGCCCGGTGTTCCCCCAAATACTCCAGCATCATCCCGCAGGCGGCGATGGCCGCTACGGGGGAGGCTACCCCTTTACCTTTATATTTGGGGGCCGAGCCGTGAATCGGTTCGAACATCGAAACCTGGCCGGGGTGGATGTTGCCGGAGGCTGCGATGCCCATTCCTCCCTGCAAAACAGCCCCAAGGTCAGTCAGAATGTCGCCAAAGATGTTGTTGGTCACCACGGTATCGAACTGCTCCGGGTTTTTTACCAGCCACATACAGGCGGCATCGATATAGGCATGGTCGGTGACCACTTGCGGGTATTCCTTTCCCACCTCCGCAAACGTCCGAGTCCAGATATCCATCGCCCGGATGGCGTTGGTCTTGTCCACAAGCGTCAGCTTTTTGCGTCTTTTGGCCGCCAAATCGAAGGCGTAGCGTATAACCCGCTCGCAACCTTTGCGGGTGAAGACCATCTCTTGCAGGGCGACTTCGTCCGGCGTTCCTTTTTTCAAAAAACCGCCGATGCCGGCATACAAATCCTCCGTGTTTTCCCGCACCACCACCATATCGATATCTTCCGGTTTTTTATCCTTGACGGGGCAGAGGTGCTCGGCCAAGAGTTTGATGGGGCGCAAGTTGACGTACAAATCCAACCCGAAACGGATACCGGCGATGATGGCCCGCTCCACCAGCCCCACTTCCACCCGCGGGTCGCCGATGGCGCCCAAGTAGATGGCGTCCTGCTGTTTCAGTTCGTTCAAAACCGAATCCGGGAAGAGTTCCTTGGTTTTTATGTAATGTTCCGAGCCGTGGGGGTAATGCGTCAATTTGTAATTAAAACTCTCGATTTCGGCTACCCCTTTTAAGACCTTCAGCCCCTCCGCCACGACCTCCGGCCCGATGCCGTCGCCGGGTAAAACGGCAATTTGGTATTCTTTTCCCATTGCCCTGCAAAATTAGAGCTTTTCGTCAAAAAGGAAAGCGGTTTTATCTGGGTTTTCAAAGCGCTTGACCGGCTTTGCAAAAGCGGGTATTTTCGATTGTGTCGTCCCCATCGTCTAGCCCGGCTTAGGACACCGCCCTTTCACGGCGGTAACACGGGTTCGAATCCCGTTGGGGACGCTTTTTTATCTTTACAAAAGCCAAAAACTCGCTTTTTTCCGGTTTTCGGGGATGGAACACCCTGAATTGGATTTGAGCAGAAGAGAAAGGCGATGAGTTTGACGCGCAAGGCACTTATCTGGATTTCGGAAAATCAAACATTAAGGCAAAAGCTGCCCCGCTACCGCTTCGTCCAGCGGGCGGTCTCCCGCTTTATGCCGGGAGAAAAGTTGGAGGATGCACTTTTGGCGGCGGAGATGATGAAAGAGAAGAGCATCACTTCCCTGCTTACCCTCCTGGGGGAGAACATCGCCGAGCCGGAAGAAGCGAAGGCGGTCGCCCAACATTACATCGACGCCCTGCCGCAAATTCAACAAAGATCTCTCGATGGACATATTTCCGTCAAGCTCACACAGCTGGGGCTGGATTTGGGGGAGGAGCTTTGCTACCGAAACCTTGCGGCCATCATCCTCCGTGCAAAGGAATTTGACAACTGGGTTTGGATTGATATGGAGCAGAGCAAATATGTTGATAAGACGCTTGCGCTCTACAAAAAAGCCCGCCAAGAGTATCCGAAAGTCGGCGTCTGTCTCCAAGCCTATCTTTATCGAACCGTCAAAGACATTGAAGATTTGCTGCCACTTTCTCCCGGTATACGGCTGGTCAAAGGGGCCTATGCCGAGCCAGCCAATCTTGCCTATCCGAAGAAAAGAGACGTGGACGCCAATTTTATGACGCTCGCCAAGGTTTTGCTGGGCAATATCAAAAAGCGGGGGGTTAGTTTCTGCATCGGTACTCACGATTTGACCATCATTCAAAAGATGCAGCAAGAAGCGGAGACATTGGGTCTCTCGAAGAAGGATTACGAATTTCAGCTTTTGTACGGCATCCAGAGCGAAGTGCAACTGCGATTGGCGCAGGCGGGGTACCGCGTTCGCTGCCTCATCAGCTACGGACATTTCTGGTTCCCCTGGTACGTCCGGCGGCTGGCGGAGCGGCCGGCCAACATTTTCTTTGCCGTAAAACAGCTCTTTCGGAGCTAAATCATTATATTCCGCCTTTCCCGTAAGGCGATAGAAATGCCGGGGGGGCGTATGAAAAAAATCGAGGAGTACGAATGCCGAAAGCCAAACGATTAATCACCGCCGAAGATTTGCTGAAGTTCAAGTGGGTGCGCTCGGTGGCCCTTTCGCCGGACGAGTCAAAAATTGCCTTCACGCTTGAGTGGATTGACGGGAACCGGCAAAAGTACTGGTCGAATCTCTGGGTTGTTCCAGCTTCCGGAGGAATGCCGCGGCGGTTCACCACCGGCAAGGTGAAAGACCACCAGCCGGCCTGGTCGCCGGACGGGAAATTCATCGCCTTCCTGTCGAACCGCAATGAAGAGGAAGGCATCTACATCATCCCGGCCGACGGCGGCGAGGCGCGCAAGCTGGTGTCGATGGACGGCATCTTTAGCTCGCTTTCCTGGTCGCCGGACGGAAAAAAATTGCTTTGCGCTTTCCGTAAAAACGACTCGTCACCGGTTGGCGGGGACGGCAAACCGGACAAAAAGGCATCTCCGGTTTTCCGGCACATCACCCGGCTTTTTTACAAGCTGGACGGAGAGGGATTTTTGCCCAAGGACGGATTCCACGCCTGGACTTTTGAGATGGCCTCCGGCAAGGGGAAACAACTCACCTTTGGCCGTTTCGAGGAGCTTACTCCCGTTTTTTCGCCGGACGGCCGATGGATTTGCTTTGCTTCCAACCGCCAGCCGGACCCCGACCGGGAAAGTTTGCGCATCGATTTATGGGTTGTTCCGTCAAGCGGCGGAAGGATGCGAAAAATTCCAACCCCGCCTGGGCCGGTGTGGATGCTCTCTTGGTCGCCGGACGGAAAAAAGATTGCCTACATCGGCCACGCCAATCCGGACGACGCTTGGGGAGAGGAGAACGACCATATTTGGGTGGCCCGGGTCGATGGCAAAGGAGTAGCAAAGGACCTTACACCCGATTTTGACCGTCCTTGCAACGATTCCACCATCAGCGATATGCAGGAGGGGCACGGGGTTCCGGCGCCAGCCTGGTCGGCGGATGGGAGGCGGCTTTACTTTATGGCTTCCGATTCCGGAAGCACTTCGTTGTACACCGTTCCCTCCACCGGCGGCAAGGTCGCACGGATTCTGACCCGCCCGGGGCATTTGCAGCGTTTTTCGGCGGCCAAAAGCGCTAGGACCGCCGCTTTGGTGTTTTCCGATTTTTCGATTCCAACCGAGGTTTTCACTTTGAAATTATCGGGACAAACGGCGCAGCCGAAACAGATTACGCATTTTTCAAAAGAATTCTTGGATGGGATTTTACTTTCCCGGCCGGAGCCGGCGGATTTCAAAAGTTTTGACGGGTCTCCGGTCGGGGCCTGGATTATGAAGCCGACCAACTTCAAGTCGGGGCACAAATATCCGGCCATCGTGCAGGTTCACGGCGGGCCGGCGGTTCAATACGGCGTCTCTTTTTTCCATGAATTCCAGCTTTTGGCCGCGCGTGGCTACGTCATCTTTTTCTCCAACCCCCGCGGCAGCCAGGGATACGGCAAGGCGTTTGCCGGGGCCATTGTCGCCGACTGGGGAAATTTGGATTACAAAGACGTAATGGCCGGCACGGATGAGCTGGTCAAAAGGCCTTTCGTCGACTCCAAGCGGGTTGGGGTAACCGGGGGGAGCTACGGCGGGTTTATGACCAACTGGATTGTGGGGCATACCGACCGCTACAAAGCCGCCATCACCGGCCGTTCGGTGGTGAACCAGTACAGCATGTCCGGCAGTTCGGACATCGGCCACGAGGTTTATCGCGAAATGAAAACCCACATCTGGGACGACCCGGACAAGCTTATGCGGCTTTCCCCCATTTCCTACGTCAAAAACGTTAAAACGCCCCTTTTGATTTTGCACAACGAGTTCGATTTGCGCTGCCCCATCGGCCAGGGGGAGGAGCTTTATTTGGCGCTCAAGATGCTGAAGAAAAAAGTGGAATTCGTCCGCTTTCCGGAAGAGCCGCACGGGCTTTCGCGCCACGGGCGGCCCGACCGGCGGCTGGCACGACTGGCCTGGATGTTGAAGTGGTTTGACCGGTATTTGAAGGGGCGTTGAGGTAGCCGAACAGTCCTTGACCCCTCCCTTAATCCCTGCCCTCAAAGGGGAGGAAAAATAAAATTTCTTCAACAAAGACAACCTCACCCCTGACCCCTCTCCGGAACGGAGAGGGGGATGTTATTCCCGACCCTGAAGTGCCGGCTACCATTTTACCATAAGTTTTTGATTTTGTGCGTATAATTCTTTGAATTGCGGGGGCTGGGAAGGAGAGGTACAATGAAGTCGAAATTTTGGTTGGCCGGTTTGGCGGCGGTAGCGGTTTTGAGCTTGAGTTGCAGCAAGAAAGGCGCTTCCAGCTCCGGTGGCGGGAGCACGATTACTTATTCATCCACCCCTAACATAAGCGTTCTGGACAGTCGCTTTTCACCACAGAACGACAGCGTAGCGGTAGGAACAACTATAACCTGGACTTACTCCGCCTCCTTAACGCACACAGTGACCAGCGACCAAGCCGGTTTGTTCAACTCCGGCGATATGCCGACGAACGGACCGACTTTCACCCATACTTTCAATAGCCCGGGTATTTTCACTTATCATTGTATTTACCATCAAGCAATGGGGATGACAGGAAGAATTAAGGTTCAGTAGAAACAACAATGGGCGGCTGATTAAGCCGCCCAGCCTTTCTCAAAGAATTTCTCTTACTGCTGTTTTGAAGCCAAAACCATTTGGGGTTCGCGCTTTTCTTTTGCGGTCAGGTCGATGGGGAGTTTGGAGGGAGGCAGTTCCTTGCTGCGGCGGATGACGGAAATAATGCCGCCGATGGTCACCAAAACCGTTCCAAACCAGACAAAGATGATGAAGGGCTTTTTAGAAACCTCAATGGAAACTACGTCCTGCGTGGCCGCCGCCGGGGAGACGGACGGGCCGGCGAACTTCAAAACCACCTGACGAGGGTCGGGGCGGGCGTCGATTAAGGCCACCGTGTTGCCGTTGGAGATTTCCACCGGCTCCGAAACCCGTTCGCCGGAGTTTTTAATCGTCACCGCCGGTTTGCGCACGCCGTGGGCGCCGTAGCCAGCCACTTCCAAAAGGGCCGTAATCGCAATCTCTCCGCCGTCCGGGTCCATTTTGGTTTCGCCAAAACCCTTAAAGCTTATTTTGTAACCAAAGGCATCTTCCTTCGTTTCGCCGTCGCCAAAGACCAAAACGCCGGGCTCCTCCTGCTGTTCGGAAGCGCGGGAATGGTTGATGGGAGAAATGTAGAGGTCATACAAAATTCCCTTTTGAATGGCCGGTTTGCGCATATATCCCTGGCTGTAGTCAGACCAGTAAAAGCGGGGACGGGCTTCCGTTTGTTTACCCTTGTGCTCGACGGCAAAAATGAGGGCGTTTTCGGTCTTTTTCAAATCCCCCTCCGTCCCCTTGTAGGTCAAGGCGTAGCCGAAGGCCTCCCCCTTTTCTCCCAGCGCCAAATTCAAGCGTTTTTCCTGCGAATAAACGGAGGAAAAAATGAATCCGGCCAGAAGCATCGCCACGCCAACATGGGACAGATGGCCGCCGGAGTTGACCGGCCGGGCGGTGGCGGAACGGAAAAAGATAACGATGTTGGAAAAAAGGGCGAAAAAGGTCAAAAAGTGGAAGAGCGGATAGATGCCTTCGCCAAAGCCGACGGCGAATGTCAAAACGGTGCAGCCAAGGGCCAGAATTGCCGGCCAGAGGGCTTTTTTCAGCTTTTCATACGGCGTGGCGGAGCGCCAGAAAAGGTAGGGGGATAAACCAACGAGTGTGGCGATGGCAATACCTATCGGCAGGTGGGTTTTTACGTAATAGGAAATCTCCACGTTGGAAGGCTGGCCGAAAAGGCGGGTTATCAAGGGGGAAGAGGTGCCCAGAAGCACCATAAAGGCGGAAAGGGAGATGAACAAAATCATCAACAAGACGTTGAAATCCTGATTGACAACCGGGCCGGAGTAGGAAGGGCCTTTGATTTCACGGGAACGCCAGAGAAGCATCCCGTAACCGACGATAATGAAGGTGAAAAGAAAGAGAACCAAAAAGCCGTTGATACCCAAATCGACGAAGGAATGGACGGAAAAATCAGCCAGAACTCCCGAACGGGTCAGGAAAGTCCCGTAAACGACCAAAAGAAAAGCGGTGATGGCCAGAAAGAAATTGGTTTTGGGAAGCGAGCCTTTGTTTTTCTGAATCAGAAAACCGTGGGTCAAGGCCAGCCCTCCCAAAAAAGGCATCAGGGAGGCGTTTTCGACCGGGTCCCAGCCCCAATAGCCGCCCCAGCCAAGTACCTTGTAGGCCCAAAAGCCCCCCATTATGATGGCAGTGCCCAGAACCATCCGGCCTAAGTTGACCCAGGGGAAGGCGGTGGTAACCCAGTTGCGGTATTCCCGTTTGGTTAAAGCAGCCATCGCTAAAGCAAAGGGAATAGCCATTGCCGCGAAGCCCAAAAACATCACCGGCGGGTGAATGACCATCCAGTAATCCTGCAACAGGGGATTTAACCCCCTGCCGTCGGCCAAAGGCGTCGCCGCCAGCGCAAATGGGGAACGCCTGACCAAAATGAAAAGCAGGAAAAGCTGTACGAGCAGGTAAAAGAACATACCGCGCTCTTCGTATTCCCCCAGCCGTTTCCCCATAAAAAGACCGAGGATGGCCGACCAGCCGAGCCAGAGGAGAAAAGAGCCCTGCTGCCCGGCCCAGACGGAGGAAAAAAGATAGTGGAAGGGCAAATCGGAGGAGGAATATTCGGCGACGTAAGTTATTTCGTAGTGCTTGGTGACGAAAAGGTAGAAAAGGTAGACCAAGGTGCCGACCGAAAAGAAAGTGGAAGCCCAATAGAAGCGGCGGCCCCAGACTAGGGTGCCTTTGGCTTGTCCCCAGGCGTATAGATAACTCACGATTGCAAGCGCGCAGAAGGTAAGTGCGGCGCCCAGAAAGAGGTTGCCGAGCAGGGAGACGTTCATTTTTCCGCCTTGTAGGATTGCACTTCCTCCCCCTGATACTTGGAGGGGCATTTGACCAAAAGCTGGTCGGCCTCGAAGACTTGGGCTTTATAATTGCCGATGGCCACAATCTGGGTGGCCTGGTCGAAGTTGCCCGGGCGCACCCCCTTGTATGAGACCTGCAAAAGCTCCCCTTCTTTGCTCTTCAACGTGAAATACAAAAGCCCGGCCGTGGTGTCGTACCTGGTTGCGCTTTTCTCCAATTCCCCCATCACCTGCACGGTCTGGGGGGAGCTTTTGGCTTCGGCAAAGGAGACGTACGGGGTCAAGCTGGTCTTCAAACTGACGGCTCCGTAAATGACGAAACCGATGATGATGACCAGCGCGATGATATAGCGGGCTTTCATACTTCCTTCTTCTCGTTTTTCAACAATCGGTCAACTTTTTTTTCGAGGCGCAGAAGATAAAAAAACAGAGCCGCCCAGACCAGCAGGACAACGGCCATTACCACGTAGTTATGATTCACGGCGTTTCTTTCCTCCCCAGCTCCGCCACTTTGATACGGGCGCCAAGGCGGTACAACTGATAATATAAGAAAGTAAAGCCGGCCAAAGAAGCGAAAAATATCCAGCGCACGGTTGGGCCCAAGTTGAATTCGGCCTCCTTCCCGACCACCGTGTCGGAGGGATGCAGGGATGCGGTCACCCGGGGAACAACGAAAATCAGAAAAGGAACGGTCAGAAAAGCAAGAATGGCGTAGGCGGCCGAAAAAGTGGCGCGCTTTTCAGTTTCGCCGATGCTTCCGCGCAGGGAGAAATAAGCGAAGTAAATCAAAAGCTGCAGGAAAATGGAGGTCTGGCGGGGGTCCCAGTTCCAGAAGGCCCCCCAGGCAAAACGGGCCCAGATGGAGCCGGACAGGGTGGCCAAAATGCAGAAAATCAATCCCAACTGGGCGGAAAGGACGGCTTTGGCGTCCAGCGTTATCTCCTTTTTGAGCAAGTAGCGCACGGAAAAAAAGGCTGTCATAAAAAAAGCCAGCACGCAAACCCAGGCACAGGGAACGTGGAAATAGAAAATGCGGGAGGTTTCGCCGATTTGCTGTTGGGGGGCTGGTTGGGCAAAGGCAAAGAAGATAACCGCCGCCAGCCAGAAGAAGAGCAACCAACGCAACATTTTTTGAATATACATCAGACCTCCCAGATAAAGTCAAACAGAATCGAGGAGCCGGCCCCCACCACGGCGACGTAGGAAATCAGGGCCTTTACCGGGTTGGCCATTTGCTCCCAGCCGAAGCCCGCGAAGACGGCTTTGGTTCCGGCCATCGCAAAAATCAAAAGCGGCGCCAGAATCGGGAAGGCCAGAATCACGAACAGTACCCCCTTCGATTCGGCCTTGGCCACCATTGCGGCGGATAGAGTGGTGCCGGCCACAAGCCCAAGACTCCCCAGAGCTAAAATCAAAATAAAGCCGGATAAGTTGACCCCGCTGACGTTCAGCCAGACAAAAAACAGCGGCACCAGCACCAGTTCGAGAAAAAGGAGTAAAAACAGGTTAAAGAAAAATTTTCCCCAGAACACGGCGGCGGGGCCGGCCAGAAGCCGGAGGGCCAGAATGGTTTTGGTTTCTTCCTCTTTCAAAAAGGAACGGGAGAGGCCGGCCGTGGAGGCAAAAAAGAGGGTGACCCAGAAGAAGGCAGAGAGGATGCCGGGGGTCAGGCTTCCGGCTCCGAGCGAAAAGGAAACGACAAATACGGTGACCAGCCCGAAGAGCAGAAGCAAAGCCGAGCTCCAGCGGCGGCGCAGCTCCGAGCGGAGCTCTTTTTTCAGAATCGCGCCGGTTTCAGCGGCCCAGCTCAAGCTTTTTATCCCCCCAGGCGTATTCGTTCGGGTCGTTGGTGGCGATGACGGCCAGGCCGCGTTTTTTTTGTTCGGCCAACAAATCGGTTACGATTTTTATTCCGGTTTCATCGAGGTTGGCGGTCGGTTCATCCAGAAGCAGAAATTTCGGTTCGAGCAAAAAAGCCAAAGCATACTTGACCCGCTGCCGCATTCCGAGCGAAAAGCCGGCCAGTTCGTCATTTTCCCTTCCTTCGAGGCCGACACGAAAGAGGGCTTCGGTCACTTTTTCGGCTTTGCGGCCCAAAAGGGAAAGGAAGAAATTCAGGTTTTCGCG
Organism: Candidatus Zixiibacteriota bacterium; assembly: GCA_022614805.1. Classification (GTDB taxonomy): domain Bacteria; phylum Zixibacteria; class MSB-5A5; order DSPP01; family DSPP01; genus DSPP01. Next base: position 224,834 of record JAKEHY010000038.1, read on the forward strand.
GGCGGTCAATTCCTCGTAAAAGGAGAGGTCCGGGGAAACCATATAGAGGAACCGGCGGTGGTTTTCCTTCGGGATTATTTCCATCGCATCGTGAAACTCGATTCGGCCGGAGGAAGGGGACAACAGCCCGGCGGCGATTTTGAGCAAAGTTGATTTGCCGCTGCCGTTGGGGCCGGCAACGACCAGCACCTCGCCGGCGGACACGGAGAAATCGAGGGGGGAAAAGACTTTCAAGTCCCCGAAAAACTTGGAGAGACCGGCGGCGGAAAGGGAGACCGGCATCAATCGTCCCAGAGCGTGTCGGCAGGGGTGGTGGTGTGGCAGGGGGCCCCGGAGATTCCGCTGCAGCTTCGAGCCGCCGGGTTAAAGACTGTATTCGGGGCAATGGAGGGGTCGAAATCGACGTCAAAAATTCCGTTGACATGTTTGCCGGAAGAAAGCCGTATCGAGTCGGCGCTAACCACGGTGGCAAAATGGCAGGAGAGGCAGGGAACGGCAAGGTCGTCGTGCTTTTTGTGCTGGCCGGAAAGGCGGGTAAAGTCTTGGCCCGACAAGGCGACATGGCAGCTGCCACAAAAGGCTGTGCCCGAGCCGAGGTAAAAATACATTTCGCGGGTGGTGTCGCCGCCGGGAAAGGCGCCGTGGCAGTAGACATTGGTGCAACGGCCGCCGAAAGCGGTGGTGTCGAAAACCGGCTCGCTGTAGCGGGTCGAGAAAAGTCGGGCCAGGCCGGAAAAGACCACTTCGGCTCTCCCGTCGGCGCCCGCTCCAGTTGGGGTGAAGTGACTCGGTGACAGGACAAAGGCGGGCTTGATATGGCAGGTCTGGCAGTCCGTGCCGGAGAAAAACTGTTTTCCGTTTACCATTGCCGGATGGCCACCGACGCCGCGGTCGGAAAATAGACTGTCGTGGGCCAGCGTATAGGGAGGGGCGCCAGTTGAATCGAGGGTTGAGTCAATCGGATTTACACCCCCTCCGTGGCAGCCCGTGCAAACGATTAGGCGCAGGGTGCTGTCGCGGCGCTGGTTGTGGCAGCCGACGCAAGAAACACCGACCGTGCCGCCGGAATAGTCTTCTCCATGGCAGCTTTTGCAGGCCTGGCCGTATTCGGGCTGAAGATTGTTGGCGAAGATAAAATTCGGATGTTCGGAAACCCAATTGGTTGGGTGGATGCGCAGCTGGGTCGGTTTGGATTTGCGAGCGGAGCAAGCGAGGAAAATTGAAAAGGGAATGACCAAAAATGTAAGAACCACTCCAAAGACAAAGAATTTTGACCTCCTGCTTGCCTCGCCGAATCGAGGCAAGGGTCTCCCTTCGTAAGGGGGACAGGAATTAGGCGTTGAACTTTGCTTTAACATCACTAATTATCGTGGCAGCCGGCGGAGGCGCAGGTCGGTTCGTCCGTCTGATGGCAAGAAAGACAGTACTCAACATCTCGCCGGGCTTCGATGGCGTGGCGGGAGGGAACGCCGGTCAGCGTGACCGTCCAGTTGGGGGCCGAGTGGGAAAGGGGCTGGACCGCTTCGGTCTTGTGACAAGAAACGCAAAAGCTTTCGATTTCGTGGCAGCTCTGGCAGTCCGATTTTTTGGCCTTCACGTCCAAAGGATGGAAAAATAAAAAATTGACCGGGTGCGAGGAGCCAAGCAGGTTATCCCCCCGATGGCAGGCCAGGCAGCTTTCTTCCTGCCGATGGCAGGAGGCGCAGGCGGCGGCGTCCAGTCCGGCCAAGAGCTTGTGGGCGTGCAGGTACCCGGCGGGGTGAATCAGGCGGCGGAGGGTTTTGGCATCGGAATGACAGATCTCGCATTCGGAACTTTCCGAAGCCCCGTCGTGGCAGGCAAAGCAAGTCTGCATTTCCGGCATTTGGTCAGCCGTGAGCACGGGTTTGGCGTCGGAACCAGGATGACAGGTAAAGCAATCAATATTCTGCTCGACGTGAAGCTTGTGCGAAAAGAGGATTTTTCGTTCCAAGGGCGGGTAGGTTTTGATGTCCTTGACATCCCGATGACAGAGAGCGCACTCTTTGGAGGCGACTTCGCCGTTGTGGCAGGTCAGGCAGACTTCCTCTTTGGGCAAAATCAAATCGACTGATTTTTCGCTTTCGGCAGCAGCGTGGCAATGGTTGCAGTCAAGATTGAATTCTTTGGCGTGTTTTTTGTGGTCAAAGATGATGGAGGAGACCGGAAGGGTAAATTTGGCCTGGGCCCCGCGCCAACTGAAATAGGCTACGGCCGTTGCCGCCAGGAAGAGCGCAAAAGAAAAAAGGCGCAAAAGCTTCACTTTTTGACCTCAAAGCGCCAGCGGGCGCGGAGGAAAAGCCGGTTGTCGTAACGGAAATCAGCGTTGGACAAAACCTGATAGAGGGCTTCCAGCAACAGCGCGCGGCCGGGCTGCCAGCCGGCGCCTATCAGTAAATTGGCCACGCGGGATTCTTCGTCCAATGACGGGTCGGCCGTGTCGGCAACGAGGCGGAACTGGGACAAATCGAAGGCGCCGGTGAAAAGGAAAGGGCCTTTCTGGTAGGTGACCTGTGAGAATACGCCGTCGTAGCTTCGGCCCAGCCCGCCGACGCGGCGATAACCGAACGAGACGGCATCGGCCTTCAAGCTCACATCCACCCGGTAACCGGTCTGGCCGTCATAGAGAATCATTCCCGGCTCGGCCGAAAGCCCCAGCCGGTCGGAGAGGGGATAGTCGAAGGCGGCCCGCAGGTCGGTATAGCGCGCAGCCGGCAAACGGGAAAAGATGGAGTTCTGATAGAAAACCGGCTTGTGGTCGGCGGCTTCGAATTGGGTGGAGAGATTTTTTATTTTCGGGAGCGTCAAGCGGGCGACGCTGCGCACCAACTGCTCGGTGCGCCGGTCGTAAACCGTCTTGCCGTAAAGCCCCCAGCTTTTGTACAGGTAGGCAAATTCGCCAAAACCGCCCCGGACACGGTTTTGCCCCTCAAAAAAGCGGGCCCCCCAGCCGGCTTTGAGTTTGAAGTAAGGGGAAGTCGAAATCGCCATCGAAGCGCCCCAGGTCTCGTTTTCCTTAACGGGGCCGACCCGGTCGGGAAAGACCGGATTGACAGAGGCGCCGTAGAAACCGAGCATTTCAACTCGTTTTACCGGACGCAGTCGGGTGAAAACGCCGTCCAGATTGGTTCCCACGGTAGGAAAAGCGACAAACTGGCGGCCGAAGCGCCAATCGAAAAGCCCAAAGAGGCGCTCGTATCCCAAATAGAGGTTGTAGAAGTTGAACTGGACGTTTTTTTGGGGGCCGCGCAAAAAGTCGGAGCGCAACCGCACGGTGGAGCCGAGCTCGAAGCCCTTTGATTTCCCGACCCGTCCGAAGCCAGCGGCCAGAAAGGAAAAGGTTTGATACTGGCGAATGTGTTGCATGGACGTATCGGTTGCGGTTTTCCCTTCAAAGAGGTAGTAGGAGCTGTTGAACTGCCCGGTCAGGCGGAAGCCGAAGGCAGGCGAGGTGCAAAGGAGAAGAAAGAGCGCAAGCCCGACTTGCTTCACGAGGCAAAGTTAGCCGAAAGCGTTTTAAATTGTCAAGAAAAATAGGCATAGGCCGCGCCCCAGCGGAGGCCATGGTCGGAAATAATAACTTTCCTGACGCCCAGTCGATTCAGGATTTCAAGGAGGATGATACCGCCGGGAACGATGATGTCGGCGCGGGCCGGATCGAAGGAGAGGGCCCGGCGACGCTCGAATAGGGAAAGGCGGGAAAATTTGTCCACCAATTTTTTCAGCCTTTTTGGAGTGGTTTTGAGACCGTGAACTTTTTCTCCTTTGTATTTTTTCAAACCGAACGAAAAAGCGGCCAGCGTGGTGGCGGTGCCGCCGGTCAAAACGGCCAGGGGATAATCTTTTGTTTGCTTGAGTTTGGAAACTTTCTTTGCGGTCTCGGCTTGCAAGCTTTGGAGAGCGTCGCCGGTATAGCCTTTTAGTGCAGGAAATGCCTCCTTCAAGCGGACGGCGCCAACTTCAAAAGAGACTTTCTTTTTAATGTTTTTACCCCGACCCCAGATAATTTCGCTGGAGCCGCCGCCAACATCCACCACAACGACTTTGGAGGGCGTTTTCAAGCCGGAAGTTGCGCCCAAGAATTCGAGACGGGCTTCCTCCGCTGCGGAGAGAATTAAAAATGGGATGCCCAATTCTTTTTCAAAATACCGGGCGGCCGTCTGGCCGTCTTTGGCGCGGCGGTAAATGTTGGTGCCGAGGGCCAAATAAAAATCCGGTTTGAAGCGACCGGTCTCCCGTTTCAGTTTTTTCAATGCCCGCAAGGTTCGGGCGATGGCTTTGAGCTTCAGCTTCCCTTTTCCAGTCAGCCCCTCGCCCAAACGGGGGGAGGCGATGGTCTGATGGAGTGCGGTTATTTTTCCGTTCGGCTGCAGGCGGGCGATCAGGAGCAAAACACTGTTGGTTCCACAGTCGAAGATGGCGACCGTGGCCGGGAGTTTTACAAAACGTGGAAAACGAAACATTTCAGGTATTCGGTTTCCGGCATCGCCGTTAGGATGGGATGGTCGGGGGCTTGGGTTCCATAATCGACCAGGCGCAACTTGCGACCGACCTTCAAGGCGGCGACGTTAACCAATTCCCTGAAGGATTCTTTATCCATATGATAGGAACAGCTGCAGGTAACCAAAATGCCGCCGGGAGCGAGCCGATCCAGGGCGCGGCGGTTCAAAGTGAAATACCCTTTCTTGCCTTCCTCCAAATTTTTTTTGCTTTTTATCAGGGCGGGCGGGTCGAGAATAACCACGTCGAATTTTTTGTCAGCGGAGGGAGGCGCGGTCAAATAATCGAACACATCCGCCTTTTCGAAACGAATTTTGGTTTCCATCCTGTTTAACAAGGCATTTTTGGAAGCCAAATTTAGGGCCGGCTGCGAATCGTCAACCCCCACCGCTTCGGAGGCACCGTGGTGCAAAGCCGCAAGTCCCCAGGCACCGGTGTAGCAAAAGAGGTCCAAGACTTTTTTCCCCTTGACCCAGGGTGCTAATTTTTTGCGGTTTTCCTTCTGGTCCAGAAAGAAGCCGGTTTTCTGGCCGTTTTTCAAATCGACGCTGAAGGCCAGTTTTCCTTCCATCATCTCCACCGTATCGGGAATTTCGCCCAGAAAAACTTCGCGCATTAAAGGCAGATTCTCAAGTTGACGTGCCGGGGAATCGCAAACCCAGAGGGCGCCTTTGGGGAAGGTTTTTTCCAGAAGCACTGGCAGCCAGTCCTCTTTTAACTTTTCCATTCCGAGCGTCTGCACCTGAACAGCTAAATAGTCTCCGTAGCGGTCGGCTACCAAACCGGGAAGAAAATCGGATTCGCCGTAAAGCAAGCGGCAGGCCTCCTTTCGAGATACCTGTCGGGGCGAAAAGTTCAAAGCGGCTTCGATGTGGCGGCGGAAAAAATTGGGGCCGATGGGGTCGGGGTCGAAACTCAAAATCCGGGCCGCAATGAGCGTTTTAGGATTATAGTAGCCGACGGCCAAAAAGCGGCCGGAGGAATCGAAAATTTCGGCCAGGCCCCCTTCGGATGCCTCTTCCGTTTTTTCGATTTCGTTGGAAAAAATCCAGAGGTGGCCCTTTTTCAGCCGGCGCTCTTCATTTTTTTTGAGGAAAATTTTGGCCATAACGGCCGGCTTTTGCCGGAAGCTGGAAGGTATATCGAGGCGAGGCGGAGGGCAAATCAAAATGAGAGCCGGCCTGAAACGCCGCTTTTAGACCGAGATTGACAGTGTTAGAAGTTCTCTCCCCGTTTGGGAGGGACCGCCAGGTTACCGACGGGAACAGGCTTTTGGTTTTCCAAGACATTCTGATAGGCCTTCAAAACCGCTTCTTCCAGCTGCCGGCGCATATCGGGGGTAATTGGGTGGGCAATATCCTGGTAGGTCCCGTCCGTGCGTCTTCGGGAGGGCATCGAAACGAAAAAGCCGGCTTGGCCGGAAATGATTTTCATCCCGCGCACCACGAAGGCGTTGTCGAAAGTGACGTTGGCGAACCCCTTCAATTTCGGCTCGTCTTTGACGACAACGCGTACGTCGGTGATTTCCATTTTGCCTCCCCTTTCAGGCCGGCCGGCCTCCCACCGAAACCTTTGCGCAGGCGGCCAGCGGGCGGACGATAAAGAACCGAGGTGGGGGGGTCAGGCCCGACCGAATCAAGGTTTTCCGAATCCTCGCACGCTGTTTTTCCATCTGACCCGCACCGGTTTGCCGTTCGGATTTTTCGGGGAAAGCCGCCCACACCGTCGGCCCGGAGCCGGACATCAGGACCGGTTCAAAACCGGCGGAGTCGAACGTTTTCTTTACCCGCTCTATTTCCGGGAAGCGCCGAAAGACCGGAGCTTCCAGGTCATTGGAGAAGGGAAGTGCGCGTGGGGAGCTTCGAAGGTCTTCTCCAATGACTTTTTCTTTTCCTGTTGGTAAAAAGTTACCCCCGTTCGTATCGCTTGTCAAGCGTAAATTGAGGGCTTGATAAGCCCAGGGGGTGGCGACGGCAAAAGGGGGGGAAACGAGCGCAATCAAGTAATCGGTCGGCAGGGAAAGCTCGGTCAATTTTTCACCCCTTCCCCGGGCGCGGGCCTGACCGGAGGTGAAAAAAAAGGGGACATCGGAGCCGATTTGCGAGCCGAGGTAAGACAGCTCACTTACACTTAAAGGGATTTGCCAGAGCCGGCAGGCCCCCAGCAAGGCAGCCGCAGCATCCGAGCTCCCCCCTCCCAAGCCGGCGGCGACCGGGATTTTCTTTTCGATGACCACCCGGATGCCCTTCTTCAAGCCGGTGTATTCCAGCAACAAACGGAGGGCTTTGGTAACCAAGTTGTCCTCTTCGGGGATATGGTGGCCTTTGGTTACTACTTGGATTTTGAAACCCGGGGAGAAATTCAGACGGTCGAAAAGGGTGACCGCCTGCATTACCGTGTCGATTTTGTGGTAGCCGTCGGAGCGCTTGTAAAGGACTTTTAAGTAAAGGTTGATTTTAGCCGGAGCCAAAAGGGAAAACATCGCAATTCAATACCGGTTTTCCCACCAGAAGTTGTAACCCAACTGCAAGCTGATAAAACGGTCGCGGCTGGCGGCGCCGGAGACATTGCCGACGTTATCGCGATTTTTGGTGCCAAAATCCAATCTGGTGAAAAGATTGGCTTTGTACTGATAAGCGAATGAAAACTGAACGGCCAGAGTTTTCTCCACCACATCCAGGGGAAATTCGGCGAAGGAAACCTTTATGGCGGGATGGACGGCAATGCTGTCCTGGCCGTGGCGGCGGTATTCGACCGAAAAGCCGGCATAGAAGTTTTTGCTGAAATATTGCCGGTAGCGCAGAAGCAGATAATCGCTGCTCGGCCCTTGGGGGGCGCCGATGGGAACGCCCTGATAGAGGTAAAGATTGTAATACCGGTTCTGGCCATAGACATAATTGTTGACCCGGCTGTATTCCAGATTCAGGGAGTTATTTTTATACGGGCCGAGCGAATTTGCCAGAAGCCCCAAACGGACGCCGATTTGCTGTGGCTCGGAGCAGTCGCCGCCGATGCAGTCGATTTGAAAATCGTCGATTAAAAACTCCCCGTAGTGGGCGAAATTTTTGTGGGGCCGTACGCTCCAGTCTATGGCCCAAAGGGGATTGTCGTCTTTGAAATTGTTGTACTGTTCGCCGTAGAAAGGGACGAAGGGCATCAGGTAATACCATTCCAGCTGGCGGTTGGGGCCACCATAGAGGACCACCTCCGACAGGGAGACCTCCAGCCAGCGCCGGGGTTTGACCGCCAACCGGTGGACGGAAAAATAGCGAGGGACGGTATCGAAAGGAGAGGCCGGGTTTATGGCATCGTCGAGTCGGTTGAAAAAGAACTGAAAGCGGATGGCTTTGTAGGTTGCCTTTAACCGTAGCATATCGAAAGGGGGCGGGTTGGGGGAAATCAAATCCACTTCCGCAAAGCCGGGGCCCCATTGCAGGCGCTGGCGACCGAAGAGGAGGTCGAAATATTTGTGGTGATATTTCAAATAGGTATCGTCGAGCGTGCCGCCCAAATCGTTGTGGGTCCAAGCGCGGGCGCGAACGGAAGGGTTCTGGCTGACGTGGTTTTCCACCCGGGCGCGGGTGCGGAAGTAGAAACGGCCACCAAGCTCGGCGCCGACATAAGCGTTGAAAACCGGCTTATGGAATGGCTCACCTTCTTTGTGGAAGTCGGATTTGAGATTAAAAGCGGAACCCCAGCGAAAGCTTAGGGGAAGTTCATCAGTGGTTTCACCTTCGCTACTGTTTGCTGTTAGCTCCAGTTTGAATTCATCGAAAAGCCTTTGGAACAGCCAGAGCTGGTGGGATTTCAAATTCAAAGTCCCCCCGTCAATCCCTTGCTTTACCCCGACCAAATAGGCGGAGATTTCGCCGCGGGTGTAGGGTTTGTCGGCGATGAAAAGCTTGGGGAAAAAGCCTTGAAAGTAAAGCTCGTCAATAACCGGATAAACCCAGGAATCGAGGGGGATTTCCTCAAGTTGGTTGGAATGGGCTTTTGAAAATATGGCGAAAAAAAACAATGAAATGGTTACGAGCGGTTTCGTGATTCTCGGCATCCGGGACTTAAATACCAAAGAAGCGGTTTTTCGTCAAGGAGAAGATTTATTCGGGTTGTTTTTTTGTTTTTTGAGCAGTTTTTAAACCTTTATCTGTTATGCGATATAATAGGCCGCTCTCGTGTTTAATTAAACCTTTATCCATAAGCTTTTCTTTGGCATCGAGATACTTTATTCGAGTCGAAGGGTCGGGATTGTCAAAATAGCCGTATTGTCCAATTTTTATGTAATCACCTTGTTGATCGGAACTCAAGACATAGAGCAATCCTTTATTTTCCATCGTTGCAAGGAGAAGTTCCTCTTCGTGCTTTGTTAAAATTTTATTTTTAAAATAATTCCATACAGGGGATATTAACTTCAAAAGACCGTTCAATTCACCGAGAGCAACCATGTAATTTATTTAGTTTTCAATAAACTTATGGCTTGGTCTGCAATGGTTTTTATTGAAGGGAGTTGTTCTACGGAGAAAAAACAGGAAGTTTGGCCTATTATGCCACTTGAAGCGAATGCTGTGAATTTGCTTTCTTTCTGATAAAACCCGATTTTGAAATCGTCTTTTGTTGAGAACATTATCTCGGAGTAATCTTTGGTACTTCCCTTCCATTGATCTATTAAGTTAGCCATATAAGAAATAGCCTTTGAAAGACTTTCGATTTCTTCAATGTCGAGAAAGGATGAATGTGTTTGCCGATAAGTTCCCTCTTCTTCTATCTCGATTTTGAGACCTTGCGTTTTCTCGGATTCCTGTCCAGGTATATAAGCATTCAGAGCACTAAAATTCATACTTGTTGCATAATTCCCCGATATTTCTGAAAGCTTGTAAAAATCTTTAATGACTAAAGTGCCCTTTTTACTCAAAAAGGCTTCCACCTTTGTAGCGGGTGCCTTTGAAGTATCAGGTTTGGTTGGCTGAGAAACTGCCGTAGAATGTATCGAACCGACAATGAGAAGAATCGTCAAATACCAATGTTTTTTCATCTTCATACCTCCGTATGATAAAGTTGTGAACGTCAAATTGCAACTGCCCAAACTACGCCGGTTTGACCAGAAAGCGCCGGAGGGCGCCGATTTTGCCGCGTGGCAGCCCTCGTGCAGAGAGGCCGAACTTATACTTGACGCTCGCAGAGAAAGGAATAAATTGGAGTTCTTCGACTTGGCGCACATCAGCCCGTCATGGTCGCAATTTGAGTTTAAGCTGCTGAAAGTATGTAGGACAACATAATGGGACACGCATACACACCCGGACTTAAAGTAACCGACCATCTGGTCATAACCAAAAAGCGGATTTTGCCGCTCAAAGGAGAGGTTTTAGTCAAAGCGGGCGATTCCGTCGCACCGGACACGGTGGTGGCGCAGACGCACTTGCCCGGGCCGGTGGAACCGGTAAACGTGGCCAATATCCTGGGGCTGGCTCCCGCCGACGTGCCGGCCCATATGCTCAAAAAAGCGGGGGAGGCGGTGCAGGCAGGGGAGGTCATCGCCACAGCTAAAAGTTTTTTCGGGCTATTCAAATCGGAGTGTAAATCGAAAATAAACGGCATGATTGAAAACATCTCTTCGGTCACCGGCCAGGTGCTTTTGCGGGGGGAGCCGATGCCGGTGGAGGTGAAAGCCTACCTGCCGGGAGAAGTGGTGGAGGTCTTTCCGAAAGAAGGGGTGGCCATCCGCGCTGCCGGAGCTTTTGTGCAGGGGATTTTTGGCATCTCGGGCGAAACGCACGGGGAACTGAAGGTGGTGGTGCCGGACCGAAAAACGGTTTTGACCGACAACTTCATCGATTCGACCTGCGTCGGAAAAGTCATTGTGGGGGGCTCGCTGGTCACCGCCTCTGCTTTGCGCAAGGCGATTTCCGTTGGGGCCGCGGCAGTGGTGGTCGGTGGCTTTGACGACAAAGACTTGCGGGACTTTCTGGGCTACGATTTGGGGGTGGCCATTACCGGCTCGGAGGAGATAGGGATTACACTGGTGGTAACGGAAGGATTCGGGCAGATTGATATGGCCGAGAAAACCTTTGACCTGCTCAAACATTTCGAAGGGAAACTGGCTTTGGCCAACGGCGCCACCCAGATTCGGGCCGGGGTCATCCGACCGGAGGTCATCATCCCGCTCGAACAGAAAGTGGAGAGAATAAAGGAAGAACAGTTCGAGCAGGAGGGGCTTTCGGTCGGCTCGCCGGTGCGGGTCATCCGCTCCCCTTATTTCGGCCGTTTGGGAAAAGTGTCCGGTTTGCCCGTGCAGCTGCAGAAGCTGGAATCGGAATCCCACGCCCGGGTTCTGGAAGTGGAGTTTGAGGATGGCCGCCGGGCCATCGTCCCCCGCGCCAACGTGGAGATGATAGAAAGTTAGCTCCTCCACGGCCTTTTTCCGTTCCATAAAGCAGTTTTTGGCAAAGTTTTTCTTGACAGCCAACGGGTTGGCCGATATTTTCTGAATTCTAAAATGAGGCACCGCTGGGGAGGCGTTTGAGACAGAAGCGGGGTTGTCGGTTCGAGCTTTCGCCCCACGAAAGCAGTCGTTTGAGCCGGAAGGATTGAACCAGTCGCCACCTGATACAGGTGGTTTTTCTTTTTTGGGATGAAAGTCAAAACGGGCGTTTTAGGAATCGGACTGATTTTACTGCTTGCTGCGGGTGCAGTGGGGCAGTGGCTTTTGCCGCCTTTGGAGGTAGGTGCAAAAGATGCACCCAACGATGCCGGCAAAAGCCTTTTGGTTCTCTGGAAACTCTCCCCATCCGACACCAAAGGAGATAAAGCGGTCGAGGGGTACCAAATTTTACGGGCCCGTTCTGCGGAAGGGCCATTCGAGCCGGTCGGGACGGCGGCCAAGGGTGATACCCTTTTCACCGACCACGTGCCTCAAAATGGAACGGATTACTATTACAAGGTTCGGGCGTTGGGGCCGGAGGGCGTTTTTGCCGAATCAGAAACCAGCGGGCCGGCCCAGTCGAAGGCGCAGTGGTTCAACACCGAGCGGGTGAACGCGCTTCTTGCGGTGGTCATCCTGGTTTCGTCGATTTTGTACTTCGTATATAAAGCCCAATCCGGAAGGGAACTTTACATCCGCAAAATCGCCGGGCTGGAAGAGGTGGACAATGCCGTGGGGCGGGCGACGGAAATGGGGAAAAAAATAGTTTTCTGCCCCGGCCGGCTGGATATGGACAATGTCCAGACCATTGCCGCCGTTCTCATTTTGGGCCGCGTAGCGAAGCTGGCCGCCGAGTACGACACCAAACTGGAGGTTCCAAACGTCTATTCGATGGTGATGGTGAGTTGCCGGGAAGTGGTCAAAGAAGCGTTTTTGAAAGCGGGAAAACCGGATGCGTACCGCGAGGACGACATCCACTACATCACCCAAGACCAGTTTGGATACGCGGCGGCGGTGGACGGAATCATGATGCGGGATAAACCGGCGGCGGTTTTTTACCAGGGGGCGTTTTTCGCCGAATCGCTCCTCTTTGCCGAGACCGGCAACTCCATCGGAGCCATTCAAATCGCCGGGACGGCCCAGCCGGCCCAACTGCCGTTTTTTGTGGTGGCCTGCGACTATACCTTAATCGGCGAGGAGCTTTTTGCCGCTTCCGCTTATTTGTCCAAAGAGCCGCGCCTTTTGGGTTCGCTCAAGGGACAAGATGTGGGAAAAGTCTTCACGATGGCGGCCATTTCCTTGGGCGTGCTTCTGGCGACTTTGCAAACACTCGGGCTTTTCCCGCGTGAATGGGTGGCGGCTTTCGCCAATCTCTTTCTGGTGCGATGATGCGGCGCGAAATTCCCCTCTTTATAACCAGCGTGGTCGGCTTTATTTTCGTCATCCGCTTTTTCATACCGCACGAGCCGTTCTATTCGCTGGAAGACGTCTCCTCCTCCTGGATACAGGTTATTCAGGCGTTCGCCATCTGGCTGGGGATTTTGAACCTCTTGAAAGTCTCGTTAGACAAAATTTATAAAAAAGAAAGGGGATGGGGGTATTCCGGCGTCATCATCTTTTCCTTTCTGGCCATCTCCATTGCCGGATTTTTCTTTCCCCTGTGGGAAGAGCGGCCGGCCGGATACAGCTATTTGCAGCATGCCCGCGAGTTTTTGAAGCCGGGAACGTCGTTCGACTGGTTTTACTGGTACGTTTATTCCCCCCTCTCCTCCACGATGTTTGCCACTCTGGCTTTCTTTATCGCTTCGGCTTCCTTCCGGGCTTTCCGGGCCCGCAGTTTTCAGGCCACGCTTTTGCTTCTGTCCGGTTTTGTTGTGATGTTTGGGAGCGTGCCGGTCGGGAACGTGCTTTTCGGCTGGCTGCCGGCGGGGTGGCAGGTTTCCGACATCGCTGACTGGGTGCGGAACGTTCCTCAAGTGGCGGGCCAGCGGGCGATTCAAATCGGCATCGCCTTGGGAATCATTTCCACTTCGCTCCGGCTCATTTTGGGCCTGGAGCGGGCGCACCTTGGAAGGGAAGAATGAGCCAGCCCAACCCTTCTGCACCCACATTGGGTCCGGGCTTCTGGGAAAAGTTCGCCCTTCTGGACCGGCGCATCATCTTCGCTTTTATATTTCTGGGTTTGGCCCTGCCGCTTTTTTACACCATCCGCCAACCCATCCCCGTTTCGCCGGAGGGGCGGGCCTATTATCAGTCGATTGAGAATCTGCCGGCCGGGTCGAAGGTGCTGCTCTCCTTTGACTACGACCCGCCTTCTTCGCCGGAGCTCCAGCCGATGGCCGAAGCAACCTTCAAACAGCTTTTCACCAAAAACTGCAAGTTGGTGGTCATCGGCCTTTGGCCCCAGGGGCCTCAACAGGCGGAGCAGGCCTTGGCAACCGCTTTGCGCGACCCGCGCTTTAAGGACAAGAAGTTGGAATACGGGGTGAATTACGCCAATTTGGGATATATGGCCGGGAACGAAATCGTGATTCAAAAAATGAACGCTGACATCATTTCCACCTTCCCGTCCGATTATAAAGGGAACGCCACCGCCTCCCTGCCGATTATGCGGGGAGTCAGAAACTACAAGAACTTCGATTTTATCATCAACTTTTCTTCCGGTTTTGTCGGAACGCGGGAATGGGTGCAGTTCTGCGTGGACCGCTCCGGGGCCAAAATGATTGCCGGCAACACGGCCGTGCAGGCGCCGGAAAATTACCCGTATTTCCGCAGCGGTCAGCTAAAGGGGCTTTTGGCCGGAATGAAAGGGGCGGCCGAGTATGAAACGGTCGCCGGTCAGCCGGGGAAGGGGATTTCGTTTATGGGTTCGCAGTCGGTGGCCCACCTTGTCGTCATCCTTTTCGTGATATTAGGGAACATCGCCTACTTCGTTTCCCGGAGGAAATGGTGATGCCGGGTATGGTTTCCTTGACGCTGGCCGGCTTTCTTACCCTCGGAATTATGTCCTTCGTTTACAAGGACAACCCGATTTACAAGTTCTGCGAATCGATTTTCATCGGCGTTTCGGCGGGATACTATTTCGTTTTGATTTTCTACCAGAGTTTACTGCCGCAATTGACCGATAAAATCGGCCTTACTGGCGCGCTGACGGATTCCGCTCTGGCTTATTACCGCCAGAGCGGCAGCCTGGCTTCGGTGCAGTGGTTCAACCTGATTGCGGCAGTTTTGGGGATGATGATGCTTATGCGCCTTTTGCCGAAAATCGGCTGGATTTCCCGCTGGCCTTTGGCTTTTGTCATCGGCTCCATAGCCGGGCTTAAGCTTATCGGCGAGCTGCAGACCAACATTATGACGCAGATTCAGAAGTCCATTCTGCCTTTGTGGGCCCCGCAGTACGTCGACGGCAGCTTGAGTCTGGCCGCCTCCATCGGCCAATCCCTCACCAACATCGTTCTGGTGGGGGGGATTCTGACCGGCGTCATTTACTTCTTTTTCTCCAAGGAACATAAAGGGGTTTTCGGGGGGGCGGCCAGAGTCGGCATCTGGTTTTTAATGGTCACCTTTGGGGCGGCCTTCGGGTTAACCGTTATGTCCCGTATGTCATTGCTCATTGCGCGTATTGACTTTTTGCTCCGGGATTGGTTACATTTGCTCGGCTGATGCGAAAACCACTTATACTCTTCCCGCTGGTTTTCCTTTTTTTATTTGTTTTCGCATCGGCCCAAACCCCGCCCACGCCGGTTGACAGCCTCCAGGCTGTCGATACGCCCGACGATGCCGGAGGCCAGGTCGACTTAACTTGGAAACCCTCGCCGGATGAAGGACGGGCCGTCAGCCCGGTCATCGGCTATCAAATTCTGGCCGCGCCCGCGGCCGATTCCACTTTCGTTCCGATTGGCACCGCCTCGGCCGGGGCCACATCGGTCACCGCCAAAGACAGGTTGGAAAATGGCCGGCCGTATTACTTCAAAATCCGCGCCTACGCGATGGACAGCAGCTATGCGGAATCGGAGGTGGCCGGCCCCGTGGTTCCAAAAGGTTCCTGGTGGAACACCAAACCGGCCTACCTTCGGATTGTTATCTGGATGGTTTTTGTAGTCGGTTTTATTCTCTACAATATCCGGAAGGCGGGAAAAAAAGAGCTCTACATTCGTCCCATCGCCGGCATTGACGCCATCGACGAAGGGATTGGGCGCGCCACCGAAATGGGGCGGCCGATTCTTTTTATCTGCGGGCTGGGGGATGCTGCCCAAGCGGCCACCCTGGCCGCTTTTTCCGTTCTGGGTCGGGTGGCCCAGAAAACCGCACAGTACCAAACCCGATTAATTGTTCCCTGCTACGAACCGATTGTGTTCACCATCTGTCAGGACATCGTCAAGGGGGCTTATCTTAATGCCGGGCGGCCGGAGGCGTATAATGAGAAGGACGTTTTCTTTGTTGTCTACGACCAATTTCCGTATGTGGCGGCGGTGAACGGCATTATGCTGCGGGAAAAGCCGGCCACCAATTTTTACCTGGGGCAATTTTACGCCGAGTCGTTGATGCTGGCGGAGACCGGCTTTGAGGCCGGTTCCATTCAAATCGCCGGCACCGACCAGCTCATCCAGATGTCGTTTTTCATCGTGGCCTGTGATTTTACCCTTATCGGCGAGGAGCTTTTTGCCGCTTCGGCCTATCTCTCCAAAGAGCCGGAACAGGTCGGCTCCATCAAAGGGCAGGACTGGGGGAAGGTGATTTTCGCCGGGCTTTCCATTTTGGGGGTCGTATCGGTTCTTTTGGATGAGAACCTTCGGGTTCACTTTTTCGGGTTTTTCCGGAAACTTATGTTAAACGAGTGAGCAGATGAGAAAAGAAATTCCTCTGGTCATAATGGTAGCCTGCGGCGTTTTTATGGCCATACAGTTTTTCGTTCCTCACGAACTGCCGGCTTTAATTTATCAAAACCTCAACAAAACCGTGCAGGTGGTGGGAGCGGTGGCTTTGGTATTGGGAATCGTTTCGCTTTTGTCCCTGCATTTCGCCAAAATCAACCGCCGCCAGCCAGGGTATGGCTACAGCTACATCCTAATCGCCTTTTTCTTTATGATGGCGGCTTCTGGATTTTTGCCGGCCAAAGTCAACTTGGGGTCCTTCTTGGGAACGGGGGACCGGGTGGAAGGTTCTTTTTACCTCAATTTGTATAACTACGTATTGACCCCCGTGCAGGCGACCATGTTCGCGCTTTTGGCTTTTTTCATCGCTTCGGCTGCTTTCCGGGCCTTCCGGGCGCGCAGCGTGATCGCCACCCTTTTGCTTTTGACCGCCATTATCGTGATGATTGGTCGAGTGCCTATCGGCCCGTTTGTTTTGGGAGACTGGATTTCCGATTTGGCCGACTGGATAATGGCGGTGCCGAACGCCGCCGCCAAGCGGGCCGTGATCGTCGGCGTCGGGTTGGGCATTCTCTCCCTGTCGCTCAAGATGGTACTGGGCATTGAGCGGGCTTGGCTGGGAGGGGGGCGGTGAAGGAATTTTTCCAAAAGCTTTTGAAAATCGACCGGCGCTGGATTTTTTTGATTACCGGTGTTGCCATCGTCATTCCCTTCTTCTTTTTCATCGGGCTGCCCATCAAGGCCACCCGGGAAGTGCGGGCTTTATATGATGCCGTTGAGGCGTTGAAGCCCGGTGACGTGGTCTTTTACGCCCCGGAATACGACCCGGCCACCATCCCGGAGGTGCAGCCGATGGCGCACGCTTTTTTGCGCCAGGTTTTCCGGAAAAACGTCCGTGTGGTCGCTACCGGCCTTTTCCAACTGGGAGTGGCCCTGGCGGAGCAGGATTTGACCCTTATGGCCAAGGAGATGGGGAAAAAGTACGGAGAGGATTATGTTTTTTTGGGATACAAACCCTATCCGGAACAGGTGATTTTGAATATGGGGGAGGATTTCCGCAAATCGTTTCCCACCGACTACTACGGCAACGACGTGAATGCCTTGCCGATGATGCGCGGGCTTAAAAACTACTCCGATACCAAGATGATTGTTTCGATGACCGCCGTCTCCGGCGCCGATTACTGGATTCGTTCGGCCCACGGCCGCTACAATATTCCACTCGCTTTGGGGGTCACCGCCGTTATGGCGACCGATTACTACACCTATTACCAGTCCGGCCAGCTTTTTGCCCTGATGGGGGGATTGAAAGGGGCGGCGGAATACGAGCAGATGGTCGGCATCAAGGGAAAGGCGGCCAAGGCGACTTTGCGGATGGACATCCAATCGTTTGCCCATCTGGCCATCATCATTTTGGTGATTCTGGGCAATTTGGCCTATTTTGCCACACGGGAGAAAAAGTAGTATGCCGGAAGTCTCTTACGTGCAGGTGATTTGGACGACGTTGGCGGTCTTTTTCACCCTGTTTATTTTTTCCTTTTTGTACAAGGATAATCCGCTGTACAAAATCGCCGAGCACGTGGTGGTGGGGGTTTCCAACGGCTACTGGATGATTCTGCTTTTCCGCGACACCTTCAAGCCGCTCTGGCTGGATCCGGCCTGGAATTTGGTTTCGGGGAAAGGGTTGAGCGCCGAACTCACCATTTTCGTTCTGGTGAATCTGGTTTTCTCCGTTTTTATGCTGCTGCGGCTGGTGGGGGGGAACGCGGCTTTGCTTTCCCGCTGGGCGATGGCGGTCGTTTTGGGGGTTTCTGCCGGGGTTTTAATCCCCCTTTCCGTGCAGACCTATATGTATGAACAATTAAAGGGGAACGTTTTGACCTTTGGTGCCTTTCCCTTTCCCTTCGTCTCCGTCGTCAGCCAAACGGCTTTCAACAATCTGCTCATCATTGTCGGCTCCCTTTCGGGGCTGGCGTACTTTTTCTTTTCCAAAGAGCACAAAGGAGTCTTTGGGGGGACGGCGAAACTGGGGATTTGGTTTTTGATGATTGGATTTGGCGCCACCTTCGGCTACACAGTGATGGGACGGCTTTCGCTTTTAATCGGGCGGATTGAGTTTTTGAGGGACTGGCTTAATATGATTTTCTAAAATTTCGTCAAAGCTAAAAGCCCCTCCGCCTTTGCGGAGGGGCTTTTTTGTTCTTTTTCCAAGAAACAGAGGAGGACTTCCGGCAGCCGTTTTTCAGTCCGCTTGAATCACTGACAGGAAGTCAGGCAGAGGGGGCAGACCAGAGAGGGGTTTACCCCTCCCGGTGCGTTAAAGGTGCCGTTGATTACCGTCACGATGTCCGAGCCGGAGAGATATCCATCCCCGTTCACGTCGGCCACACATTTTGGCACCAATTGGCCGGACATTACATCCACCTGATTGAAAATGTAACCCACTTCGGCCACGATGTCGGCCCCCGAAAGGGCCCGGTCATAGTTCAGGTCTCCCCGCAAATGGGGCACAAGGGGGGCACTTCCGGCCTGCTCGGCAGAATGGTCCCAGAACCATTTGACCGCCCTTTGGGCATTGCCGATAAGTCCGGACAGACCGGTGATGCTGCCGATGTGGATGACCGAATAGCTTTCTCCTGAACCCCGGAAGAAGGTATCGACGGAAGCGGCCAGACTGCCGAGGCCGTAGCGCGCTACCGCTTCGCGGGCGGCGAGATTGACCGGGAAGTTATAGACCTTCTTGGCGATGGTCATATACCCCATATCCGCCCGATAGGCCTTCCCGGAAGCACATCGGGGACAGTTGTCTACTGGACAGCAGGGGCAGGTGAGAGAATCGCTGGCCGGGTCGTCGGTGCTGTGGAAGCCGGTGACGTTCCAACTCCAATGCTGTGCCTTCGATTCACCGATGAAGTAGGAGTAGCATTCAAGGTCGGAATAGAAGCTGACTTGGCGATACACCACCGCAAGCCGCGGCTCCACCGTATCACCCCCCGGAGGGAGAGAAAGCGGGTCGGGAATGACGATAAAGCCATACAACTGGGAATTTGGCGTGCAGGTGTCCACCAGCACGTCGTTGCCGGCGATATAGCCGAGGTGGTAGTAGCGGCCATCGGCCCCTAAAATAATACTGTCACCCCCCACGTTGCGGAACGGATGAGAAATGTCAGAGTAGACGTCGATGTCATACAGCACTCCCATTGCCACGCTGTCGAGGCTGTTCTCGCTGGCGTTAATCGCCCTTACGTTCTGAACCAGCCAGTCGGAGGAATCCGGGTGGGTGGACTGCTCCCAGAGATTCAACCAGATAAGCGAGCTGTCCCCCACGTCGGTGGCGACCGAGCGCATCCACAGGTTATAGCCGCCGGTGGTGGGGACCGAATCCAATTCACCGTCGGCGATGCAGCGCAGGAAGTCATCGCCAAAAATCTGGCGTGTGACCTTTCGCGGGCCGCCATAACATTCGCCGCCGTTCAGAGAGGAGTTGGCGATGAGGACGCCACCGTCGTAGAAGCGGTTGCTCTCGTTGGAGGCACCTGCGTTGTAGAGCAACCCAGCGGTGCCGGCTTGGTCGCCGATGGAGCCCTGGGTGCCGATATCGGTGACGTTGTTGCCGGAATGGATGCGTATCCGCCGATTCAGGCAATAGCTGGTCATAACGTTAACGCTGGCCGCAATCAGTGCAACTGCTTGATTGTTTGGCGGAGTCACCGAAGGGTCGTTGGTGCGGCAATAGGCGCGTATGAGGCCACTGCGGTTGCCTGCGTCAAGAACCCCCACATCCGAAGCATCAAATATAACGCTGATGTGAATAAAGCTGCCCACGTCGATGAACTCCACAGGAGTGTATGTAAAAGTTACCCTGAACCGGCCCGGGCCGTACCCTTCATCCAGCGAGGGGTCGGCCACCAGACTGTCGAGAAAGAACCCCACCATCCCGATGTTTTGCAAGCGCATTGTGACAGTGTGCCAACCACGCGGCGGTATCACCATCGAGGTCAAATCGGTGGTGTCTCCGGTTGTCAGGAGCAACTCCGGGCGCAGGAATGGCACCACTGGCCGGGCTGGGGCTTTGTAGAGCCTAATCTTGTTCAAGAGCATCTCAAATGAGCCGGGATCGGTGGCGATGCCGCTCTCGTAGGCCGCCTGCCGGATGCCCGGCTTCGGTCTGGTTATAGAGAGTATCCAGATGGTGTCGTTGACGACCTCCGGATAGGCCGCAAAGTAGTCTTCGTGTATGCAAGGGTCGGCGCTCGTTCCAGCGCAGCCCGGGTTTTTGGTATCGGTCAGGTTGACCGGATTGTCCCAGGCAATTCCGCCGTTGTTTGAAGCCGAGTAGTAGATGTCAAAGTTAGCCAAAAGCCCGGCCCACGGGTCGTCCCACTGGAAGGTGGGGTTGCCGGCGACATCGTACTCTTCTCTCGGTTGGGACCAGATGGCATACAGGGTGCTGGTCGCCGGATTATATGACAGGCCGAGGCCGGAACCCCAGGGCCCTTGGGCAAAGCCGAAGAGCGTAGTGGAACGGTCGGGGAGGCGGCCGTCAATGTTGATATTGGCGATTTTGTGCGGGCCGGAGACGGAACCATCCGCCGCAACCGAGGTGTGATGGACGTGTCCGCCAGGGCCGGGGAAGCCTTGGCCATTGTAGTTGTTCCAATCAGTCCATATTACGTGAAGAGTGGTGCCAACCATTACTGCTTGAACCTGATGCGGAATGGCCTGAAAGGCGGGGAGTTCAAAATAGCCGGCGATATCAGTCAACAGGCCAAAGCTGATAGCCCCGGTGGCCGGATTATAAGTTCCTTTGAGGTAGACCGGGCGCTCAGTCCCCCAGCATTCAACCGGTTGAGGTGGGCAGCCAACCCCTACGAGATAGAAAACGTCCCCGCCATTGGCGGCAATCTCGACCGCGTTCCACCAAGAGGTAACCATAGGGCTGACTATCGGGGCTGTCCAAGTCAAACCCCGGTCGGTGGAGTAGTTGAAATAGACTTTATTCGGGTCTTCCCCGTCATAGGTCGCCACCCAGACCGACTCGTTTATCGCCCGCATCACCGGGTCGGTGTTTGGGATTGTGCACGCTTCCGGACACTGATTAGTTGTGTCCATATAAAACAGCCCAGCGCATTCAGAGCTGTCCCGGATGAGACCGATACCTTGGAAACGCCAGATGTAGGCACCCAAATCGGTTCTCTGGATGTAGCGGTTGCCGTAAACAATGGTAGTCTGCGTAGGGGAAGCGAAGTTCAAAACACCACCCCCCCAGCCTAACTCCCGGGGGCGGTCATCCGGCGCAAGCTCGGGGAAGACGTGACTCATTCGGATACCCGGAGGGGAATGGTCGAGCATACCGCTGCCGCCGCAGTTGTAGGAATTGTAGAAGAGGGGGGTTCGGCTCTGAAGCGAGTCGGCGGTCGTGCCGCTCCACGGACTTGTATTAAAACCGGTGTATATCGGATAAGCCATATGCACCTGGGCATTGCCGCCCACCAGATGCACGGAGATGGCATCGCGCATATAGTTGTTGGTTTGGGGAAATTCCACCGTTCCGGTCTGGACATCGATAAAAGGAACGGTCGTGGCCCCGATTCGGCTGGGGGCCAGACTGCGGTATTCCGGCTCCTCGGCATCCCCCGGGAGCAGCAGGGAGATGGAGGAACTGGGAACAGGATTGCGGTCGGGACCGTACCGAACCGGATTGGCCGGTATCGGCCGTGCAGTTGCCGGTTGCTGGGCTTCCCCCAGCGTACCCGTGTTCCCCGGCACTGGGGGCTTTTGGTCTTTCGGCAGAGGGAAGGCCGAAAACGGGGGGAGCCAGAAAATGACAAATAGAAACAGGGCTAAAAGGAGGGAATATTTCTCTTTAGAAGTCTGCACAACCAACACTCCTTTCGCCGGGCGGGGGGTGCCCGCTTGCAAAATATAATACGCAGCTAAAACCGGTTGTTAGTAATTCACCTACACGGTTTCGAGAAGCCGGGATGGCGGCTTGTTTGAATTCCTTTTCAGTCCTCCCGAATCACTGGCAGGAGGTCAGGCAGAGGGGGCAGGCCGGAGAGGGATTCACCCCTCCCGGAGCGTTGAAGGTGCCGTTGATTACCGTCACGATGTCCGCTCCAGAGAGGTTTCCATCCCCGTTCACGTCGGCCACGCATTTCGGAATCAAGGAACCAAACGGGTTATCCATGCCGTTGAAGATGTAGCCCAGTTCAGCCACAATGTCCGCTCCCGAAAGATTCCGGTCATCGTTCAGGTCCCCCCGCAGGCCGGTCTGGGAGCCGGTCGTTCCTACATGCTGACCGGCGTGGTTCCAGAACCAGGCAACGGCTTTTCTGGCGCTGTTGATGAGTCCGGACAAGCCGGTGATGCTGCCAATGTGGATGACGGAGTAGCTTTCTCCCGAACCTCTGAAAAAAGTATCGACGGAGGCGGCCAGACTGCCGAGGCCGTAACGTGCCACAGCTTCGCGGGCGCCGAGGTTGGTTGGGAAATTATATACTTTTTTGGCGATGGTCATATAATCCATATCCGCGCGCCACAAGCGACCGTCCGAACAGGTGTCGGCAAAGGCGTGGGATGTATTGAGGTCGTAGATAAGGCTGTCATCGCCCCGGTTCGGGTCGCGGATGCGGTTGGTTGGACTGTGGAAGCCGGTAACGTTCCAACTCCAGCGCTGGGCCAAACTGTCGCCGCCGGAAGCGTTACAGTCGAGGTTGTAGGCAAAGGCGGTTCCTCGGTGAACCACCGCCAGGCGCGGCTCCACCGTATCGCCAAGCGGTGGCGCAGAAAGCGGGTCGGGGATGACAATAAAGCCGTAGAGCTGGGAATTGGGCGTGCAGGTGTCCACCAGCACGTCGTTGCCGGCTATCCAGCCCAAATGATAGGAGCGGCTATCCGCTCCCAAAATGATGGTATCGCCGCCGACGTTGCGGGCCGGCTGGGAGATGTTGGAAAAGACGTCGATGTCATACAGCGCTCCCAATGCCACGCTGTCGATGCTGTTTTCACTGGCGTTAATCGCCCTTACGTTCTGAACCAGCCAGTCGGAGGAATCGGGATGGGTGGATTGCTCCCAGAGGTTCAACCATATTAGCGAACTGTCCCCCACGTCGGTGGCCACCGAACGCATCCACAGGTTATAGCCGCCGGTGGTGGGAACCGAATCCAGTTCCCCGTCGGCAATGCAGCGCAAAAAGTCATCGCCGAAAATCTGGCGGGTTATCCGGCGGGGGTTCGACTCGCAAAGCCCGGCGTCCAGTTCCGAATTGGCAATCCAGACCCCGCCATCGTAGAAGCGGTTGCTCGCATCGCTGGCGCCCGGATAGTACATCAACCCGGCTGTGCCGGCCTCGTCGGCAATGGAACCTTGGGTGCCGATATCGGTGACGTTGGTGGCGGAATGGATGCGTATCTGCTGGTTCAGGCAGTAGCTGGGCACAATGTTCACGCTGGCCGCCACAAGCACAACTGCTTGGTTGTTGGGGGGAGGCACCGAAGGGTCGTCTGTGTGGACGTAAAGCTTTATAAGCCCGCTGCGGGTGCCGGCGTCAAGGACCCCCACTTCGGAAGCGTCGAACGTTAGGGTGAAATCATAGAAGCCGCCCAGCGGAACAAATTGGCCCGGATTGAGAGTGTGTGTCACCTGTAAAAGCCCCGGGCCAGCCCCTTCATTCAGCGAGGGGTCAACCACCAAACTGTCGAGAAAGACTCCCGCGGGGTTGCAGCTGATGTTGCCGAAACGCAAGTTTACGGTATGCGAGCCGCGCGGTGGAATTACAATCGAGCTCATGTTGGTAGTGTCCGGC
Source organism: Candidatus Zixiibacteriota bacterium (assembly GCA_022614805.1). Lineage (GTDB taxonomy): Bacteria > Zixibacteria > MSB-5A5 > DSPP01 > DSPP01 > DSPP01. The sequence goes on from JAKEHY010000038.1 coordinate 248,449, forward strand.
GCTCTCACAAACAGGTCTGCACGGGCATCGCATTGAAGCGGCCGGGCTGGGGCTTTGTAGAGCCGAATCTTGTTCAGCATAATCTGCCACGAGCCGGGGTCAGGCGTCTGGCCTGTGGGCCAGACCACCTCGCGGAAGCCCGGCTTGGGCCGGGTTATGGAAAGTATCCAGATGGTGTCGTTGACCACCTCCGGGTAGGCCGCAAAGTAATCCTCGTGGATGCAGGGACTGGCGGCGGTTCCGGCACAACCGGGGTTTTTGGTATCGGTCAGGTTGAACGGGATATCCCAAGCAATCCCGCCATTGTTTGAAACCGCATAGTAAATGTCAAAGTTGGCCAAAAGACCGGCCCAGGGGTCATCCCACTGGTAGGTGGGAGCACCGTTTATGTCGTATTGTTCTCTCGGCTGGGACCAGATGGCATACAGAGCGTTGTTTGCCGAGTTATACGATAGGCCGAGGCCTGCGCCCCAAGGGCCTTGGGCAAAGCCGAACAGGGTGCCGGAACGGTCGGGCAGACGACCGTCGATGTTGATATTGGCTATCTTGTGCGGGCCGGATACCGAGCCATCCACCGCCACGGAAGCATGCCAGACGCGGCCGCCCACGCCGGGAAAACCATTGCCATTGTAATTGTTCCAGTCCGTCCATATCACGTGCAGAATGGTTCCCACCAATACTCCTTGGAGTTGGTGGGGAATAGGGAGATAGGCTGGCAGGGAAAAATCGCCGGTGATGTCCGTCATCGGCCCCAAAGTAATGGAACCGGAGACCGGGTTGTACGTCCCCTTCACGTAGCACGGGCGCTCGGTAAGCCAGAAGGTGCTCGGGTTAGCCGGATTGGACATCCCCGTCAGGTAAAAAACGTCCCCGCCGTCGGAGGCAATCTCGACGGCGTTCCACCAGGAGGTGGACATTGGGCTCACTATTGGCGTTGTCCAAGTCAAACCCCGGTCGGTGGTGTAGTTGAAATAAACCTTGTTCGGGTCTTCGCCGTCATAGGTCGCCACCCAGACTGACTCGTTTATCGCCCTTGCCACCGGGTCGGTATTGGGAATTGTATAGTTGCCGTTCATCAACGTGTCGGGGGGAATCATAGAAAACCGCCCGGCGCATTCGGCGCTGTCCCGGATTGTGCCGGTACCCCGGAAGGACCAAATGTAAGCACCCAAATCAGTGCGCTGGATTAAGCGGTTGCCGTAAACAATTGTAGTTTGCGTGGGTGACGCGAAGTTCAGAACCCCGCCGCCCCACATCAAATCAGAGATGTAGCCGTCACCGGTCGTGTCGGAGAGCCGGATGCCCGGAGGGGGATGGTCGAGCATACCGCTGCCGCCGCAGTTGTAGGAATTGTAGAAGAGGGGTATTCTGCTCTGAAGCGAGTCGGCTGCCGTACCGGTCCATGGAGACGTATTGTTACCGGTGAATATCGGGTAGACCATATGCACTTGGGCATTGCCGCCCACCAGATGCACCGAATGCTCACGCATATAGTTGTTGGTATAGGGAAACTCCACCGTTCCGGTCTGGACATCGATAAAAGGAACGGTCGTCGCCCCGATTCGGTTGGGGGCCAGGCTGCGGTATTCGGGCTCATCAGCGTCCCCCGGGAGCAGCAGGGGCAGGGAGGGATTGGGAACAGGATTGCGGTCGGGACCGTACCGAACCGGATTGGCTGGCAGCGGCCGAGTGGTTGCCGGTTGCTGGACTTCCCCCGGCGAACCCGTGCTCCCCGGCACTGGGGGCTTTTGGTCTTTCGGCAGAGGGAAGGCCGAGAAGTGGGGAAGCCAGCAAACGGCAAATAAAAAGACGGATAGGGGGAGCCAAAACTTTTTAAGATGGGCTGTCATACCAACGCTCCTTTCTTTTGATGGGCGTGGGGAACCCACTCGCTTCTAAATATACTACGCAGGCCGTTCATAGTTTGCGAGTGCCGTTTTTTATTTTAATCTCTCCCAAAACGACGCACAAAGGCGATGGTTTTTCCTTTCTTTTAGGGCGCGGGGCGCCCGCTTCCATGCTTTAATAAAGCAGGGAAGGCGGACTTTTCAACGCAAAAATTTTTGCGGAAAGCGCAAAAAATTTTGCAGGGGGGTCAGACCTCTATTTGGTAGCGCTTAATTTTGTATTGCAGGGTTTGCCGGAGCAGTCCCAGTTTTTTTGCCGCCAGGGAAATACTTCCGCCGGCTTCGGCCAACGCCTGGGAAATTTTTTCTTTCTCAATCAATTCGTGCGTCTGCCGGAGGGGGGTGTTCGTCCGCACCGAGTCGAAATGTTCAAGGAGCGCTTGGGCTCTTTTTCTCCAAGACGGCTGTTCGAGCTTTTTAAAAATCTCCCTGGCCCTTATGATTTTAGGCTGGATTTCAGCCAAGGCGAAGGCCCCTTGCTCGGCGGCGATTACAACCGTTTTGGCCAGTTCCCATTCGTTCCCGCAGGACTCAAAAATGTCGACCGCTTTTTTGAAATCGTTCTGGGCGGGCCGGAGTTGTTCCATTCCAACATGGCAAACCCCCATCCCGCGATAAAGGGCCCCTTCCACCAGTTTTTCGGGCCATTTTGACAGATGCTCCCGGCAGAGGGCGAAGGTTTTCACGGCGCGGTCGTATTCTTTGCGTGCCACATACACTTCACCCAGCTTCTGCCAGGCTTCGGCCACCGGTTCCCCTTGAGGAGATACCTGTTGCGAAATTTCGAGCACTTTTTTTAGATGCCCCTCCGCTTCCCCCAACCGCCCCTCCGCCATTTCGAGGTCGGCCAGGTATCCGTGGCAATACTTCGAAAGCCCAATGAGCTTCTTTTCCGTGCAAATACTTTGGGCTTCGGTGAAGGCCTTGCGGCTTTCTTTCAGCCGGCCCTGCAGGAGGTAGGTATGGCCCGATAGAAGCAAAGCCGTCGCATACCTGGGAAAATCGTTGGACTTTTTGGCGGCTGCCAGAATGTCGGGCAGGGAAGTGAGGAGCGGTCTCCAGCTGCCAGCCAGAAGCTGGCAGACGGCCACATTGGACCGTAAAACCAGTTCAAAGTAGTGATTTTTGGCTTTTAGACTGTAATTTCTGGCTTGTTCCAGGATTTGAATGGCCAGCGGTAATTCACCCCGGCTAAGGTGCACCATCGAAATTCCGTTTAGCGTTTCGGCCAGCGAGCCCCAGTCCCGGGAGAGCCGGAAGGCGGTTGCGGCCCACTCCAGGTGTTCCAGCGCTTCGGCCGGTTTTCCCAGATGCCGAAGGATGCTGCCGGCCAGTTGATGGAGTTTGGCCAGGGGGTTCAAGTTCTTGAGGGATGCGGAGATTTCAAAGATGCGGCGCTCCAGCACGGCCCGTTTTCGTCCGTCTTCGTCCAAGTTATGGCCCTCCAGTCCCTCCAACAGCGCCACCTCGATCGCGCGCAACTGTTTCAGATTTTTCGCCACGAAGTTCGGCAGGTTTTCCGGTTGCGGCAAGAGAGGCAGCCGGTGGACCCGACCGAAAATTCGCAAAGCCTGGTCCGTTTCTTCCCAAGCGGAAAGCTGGTTTCCCTGCCAAAAGAAAACCCATCCGCGCAGGTAGTGGTACCGGTAGGCCTCCGGCGAAGAGGGAGCAATGGGGTACGTTTTGCCGGCTTCTTCGAGTCGTTTTTTCGCTTCGGTGTAGCGCTTGGCCGGGATGGCTTCTTCGACAAGGCCAAGGAGCCGGGAAAGTTCCGGCCGGCCGGCCGGCGATTTGGAGGCCTCTGTTTTTTTTGTTGCCGTTTGTTTTCGTTTTTTAAGCGAGCGTTGCACGTCCAATCTCATTTTCTCCGAAAAGATTTTGTGCAAAGAAAGGGTTCCAAACGGGAGCGTTTTCTACGAACCGGCAATACACGCTCCTTTCTTTTTCCCGGGCGAGGGGAACCCTTTCGATCAGTATAATACCCGACCAAGACCGGCTGTCAATAATTTTTTGGAGGGTCTTTGGCTTTGGAGGGTCAAACTCGGCGTTAGGGGAAAGATGGGGGAGAAGATTTTGCTTGCTTTTTGAAACCGAATGATTAAAATTATAGTTATAAGATTTTGAAATGCTTGCGTATATGGAAATGAAGGTGGGTAGGACGGAAAGAAGAGAGGAAACCCCGAACGCCACGGTAGGTGGTGGCTTTTGTGTCAAAGGCCAGGAAAGTGTCACACATTAAAAAGTTCTTAAAGAGAGGGTTTATGTTTAAAAAATGGCTGGCGGTTCTGGGAGCGGTGGTTTTGTTGGTCTGCACTTCCCAATTGCTCTGGGGTGGGGGAGGCGGCGGGGACGACCATCCTTGGAACGAAGCAACCGGTAGCAGCGGAACAAGCAGTTCGGTAACTTCGACCGTCAATACCCAGGCCGGCTATCCGTTAACCCGGATTTACATCGTGCGGCCGGCTCCGATGGGAGGGTTTTATCTCATCCGGATAAGCCTGCCTTCCGATGCGTCCGCAAAAACGGCCGCTGGCGTTAAAAAAGCCGGGAACTGAAAAACCAGACCGACTGAATGGACAACGAGAGGCAGCCTGTCACCGCCTTGGTTCGCCAACTGGAGGCGGTGGAGGTCTTAGTCGAGAAAAGGGAGTATCTAAAGGCCAAGGCGGAATTGGCGGAACTGGTCAATACGTTCCGCCCGGTTCCTCACACGGCCGAATGGGCTCATCTTTCTTATTTGGAAGCTTTGGTCGGCCAAGCGGTCGGAGATTTCGCTTGGGCACGTCAGAAGGCGGCTGAAGCCTACGAGTTTTTCAAAAATACGGGCGAACACCGCCACACCGCTCAAATCCAATACGTTTTCGGACTGATTGAAACCGCCCAGGGTAATCTTAAAGAGGCGGAGCAGCAATTAAAAGAAGCGGTCTTCGGTTTCCGCCGGGCCGCAGATTTGGCCGGGGCCGTCGACGCCCTGAGCCGGTTGGCAAGAGTTTACTGCATCATTTTCGATTTCCAGCGGGCGTGCGAAGTTTTGGCCGAGGGGATGGAATTGGCGCACCGGCTCGGGGATGCCAGACGCACCGCCTGGCTGGGCGCAAACGAGGGGCGCATTTTACTGCTTTTGGGGGATTGGAACACGGCCATCGAGCGTTTCAATACTGCGCGCTCATCGGACCTGGAACAGGGGGATGACTTAAACCTCTCCAAAGACTTGCTTTCTCTCGGATATGCCTACTTGTGCAAGGGTGATTATGCGGTTGCGGAAAGATATCTGAACGAGGCCTACGCAAAAATCATTGCCTCCAGCGCTATGTGGGAACTGGGTATCTGGTATGAGTATGCCGGTGAGCTTAAAGCGGTTCGGGGAGATTATGAAGGGGCGGAGGAATTATATCTAAAGGGGGTCGAGTTGAGCGAGCGCATTGCGCCCGAATCGGCCTTGGTTTCGCAGACCTATCGGCTCTATGCCGAATTGATGGTTCTGCGGAACGATTTTGAACGCGCCCGCCGTTTTGCCCAAACGGCTTACGCCGTGGCCACTCGATTGGGGGAACGGATTGAAATCGGCGCATTGCTGCGGGTGTTCGGCCGCACGACAGCGGCCGCCGGGGATTTCGTTGAGAGCCGCCGGTATTTTACCGAAAGCATCGCCCTTTTAAAGGACCTAAAAGTTCGGCGGGAGCTTTTCTTAACCTATCTGGAAGCCATCCAAAGTGGCAGTTTCTCTTTGGAGGAAGTAGCCGGATTTTTGGCCCGTGCGGTGCGGCTGGCGGAAGGCCTGAAATCGGGCCGTATGGTCAAGGAGGCCCAAAAAGCAGCGGCTCGAGTCTTTGAGGCCCGCGGTGCTTTGGATTTGGCTCTGGGGGTCTGGGTCGGCATGAAAACCGACACGGAAGCGGAAAGCAAGATTTTGGAGCTGGAAGAGAAACTGGCCGCCCGGGCCACCTCCAGCGAGAACGAGTACCGGCTGTTTCGTCTGGTCACTTCCGACCCGACCGGAGAGGAGGCCTTCAAGAAAGGGGACATAGAAGGGCTTTTGCGTTTTTTGGAAAAGAAGACGGGTACAAGCCGGGTGGCCCTGTTGGCCCAAAAAAGCCGGGATGAAAAGACCAGTTTCTGGGGCCTGGGAATCGACGAAAAAGAGGTGGGGGAAAAAGTTCTGAACCCGGAAACCAGCGAGTTGAAATCGGAAAAGCCGGCTTTGTTCATCGGGGGTGAGGAAAAGGTGGCCTCGTTCATCACGGTTCCCTTCCAGCCCTCCGGTTACCGGTATGCTGTTTTATTTCTGGAGCGGGGGCCCGCGTCGGAGCGGCCGGTGTTTCTGGAAAAGGAGTTCTGTTTTGCTGTGGCTTTCGCCGATTTGGCGGCCTTCAAGCTTTTGGAAAAAGACCACGCCGAACTGGCCGCCACCACGCAGAAGCTTTTATCCCAATTGGAGGAGTCGGCGGTTTTCCCGAACATCATCACCCGCTCCGAGGGGATGCAGCGGACGCTTTCCCGCCTGGAACAGGTCAAAGATTCCGACCTCCCCATCCTTTTGGAAGGAGAGACTGGCACGGGGAAGGATTTGTTGGCCAAGGCGATTCATTACTCTTCCACCCGCAAAAAAGGACACTTCGTGGCGGTCAACTGCGCCGCTTTGCCGGAGTCGATTCTGGAATCGGAGCTTTTCGGCCATAAGAAGGGGGCCTTTACCGGGGCTCTGGCGGACAAAATCGGCCTTTTGGAGGAAGCCGACGGCGGCACCCTCTACTTGGACGAGGTTGCGGAGATTCCGCTTTCCATGCAGGTCAAACTGCTGCGGATTCTGGAAGAAAAAGAGTTTTTCCGGCTGGGGGAGACCCGGCCGCGGAAAATCGACATTCGCATCATTTCGGCCACCAACCGGGACGTAAAAGCCCAGGTGAGCGCAGGATTATTCCGCAAGGATTTGTATTACCGGCTCAACACCATCAACGTCACCCTGCCCCCCCTGCGGGAGCGCCGGGAAGACATCTCACTTTTGGTGGATTATCTGTTGAAACGGGCTGCCGAGCAGGCCCACCGGCCGGTGCCGACCCTTTCGCCGGAGGTTTTGCGCTTCCTTTTCGCCTACGATTACCCTGGCAATGTCCGGGAGCTGGCCAATGAGCTTTCCCGTCTGGTGGCTTTGGCCCCTCCTTCCGGCGTCGCCACCAAAGAGATTCTTTCGGAAAAGTTTTTCCCCCGTCCAACTGGCTCTTCCTTGGACTGGGACGGCTCATTGGAGGAGCGGGTCTGCCTGTTTGAGAAGGAGGAAATCGTCCGGGCTCTGGAATCGGCCCGCTTCGTTAAAGCCCAGGCGGCCCGAATTTTGGGCGTTCCGGTCTCCACACTGCGTTACAAAATGGAGAAGTACGGCATCGCCGACACGGAATAGCTGGCTTTTCCGGTCGAAAATATCTTCGGTTTTACCAAACACTTCGCAAAACCCCCAGAAAAAGCTTTTGACTTCCCCGCACTTTTTTTTACTTTTCAGAGTTTACAGGAAGGGAAGCTATGGCTGAATATTCTTGCGACACTCTGGTAATCGGCTCCGGGCCGGGCGGCTACGTGGCGGCCATCCGCGCCGCCCAACTGGGCCAGCAGGTCATCTGCACGGAGAAGGAATCCTGGGGCGGGGTATGCCTGAACTGGGGCTGCATTCCAACCAAGGCGTTGTTGTACGCCAGCACGCTCTTGCACGAAATCAAAACCGCCGCCGATTACGGCATCAAAGTTTCCGGCGTTTCATTTGACCTTGCAACCCTGCGGAGTAAAAAAGAATCCATTGTCACGCAAATGACCCGCGGGGTGGAGGCGCTTTTGAAAGGGAACAGAGCCATCACGCTCAAAGGCACGGTTTCGTTTCTGAATGCCGGACAGGCGGAGGTTAAGAGTTCGACCGGAACGGACCTGATTCGTTTCAAAAACGCCATTGTTGCCACCGGCACGGAACCCTCCCGGCTTCCTTTTTTGCCCGTGGACGGGAATTTGGTTTTCACTTCAAAGGAAGCCCTTGAACTCCGCCGAACTCCCAAAAAAATAGCCATTCTGGGAGCCGGAGCCATCGGCGCCGAGTTCGCCGACATCTACCGGGCTTTTGGTTCGGAGGTGCATCTTTATGAAATGATGGACGAAATCCTGCCCTCCCTGGATAAAGAAGCGGCCAAACTCCTGCATCAGCTTTTTGAAAAAAAGGGGATTAAAGTTTACACCGCCACCAAAGTTACCGATGCCGCCGTGAAAGGAAAAGAATCGGTCACTTTGAACTTCGCACCGTTGAATAATCCGACGCAGGTTTCCAGTTTGACGGTTGATGCCGTTTTGGTGGCTGTCGGTTTGAAAGGATACACGGAGGGGTTGCAGCTTCAAAAAGCCGGGCTTTCCGTTGACCAGCGGGGCTTCATCAAAGCCGACCAGCAGATGCGCACCTCCGTTGCAAATATCTTTGCCATCGGCGACGTGGCGGGGGGAAAGCTTTTGGCCCACAAGGCCTCGCACGAAGGCATAGTCGCCGCCGAGGCCGTGGCCGGCAAAAAATCGGTAATGCACTACCGCGCGGTTCCCTACGCCGTCTTCACCGACCCGGAGGTAGCGGGGGTCGGCTTGACGGAAGAAGAGGCCGCGGCGGAAGGAATCACTCTCCGCATTGGAAAATTTCCTTTCCGCGCTCTCGGCAAGGCGATAGGTGTTTCCAAAACGGACGGCTTCGTCAAAATTTTGACCGATTCCGATTCGGGCGAAGTCGTGGGCGCTCATATCGTCGGCTCCCACGCCGGGGATTACATCGCCGAGTTGACCCTGGCCTTGGAGATGAACGCCACGGCGGAAGACATCGCCGCTACCATTCACGTTCACCCGACAATGCCGGAAGCGGTGATGGAGGCGGCCCTGGATGCCGAACGGCGGGTGATTCACCTGGTAAAAAAGTATTGATTGCGAGGATAATTTTGGTTAGCATAAAGGGGAGGAGTATATGGCCGACGAGATAGTGGTTCTAAACGGGGCGCGTACGCCGTTCGGGGAGTTTGGCGGCAGCTTGCGGGGTCTTTCCGCCACCGAGTTGGGCGTGGTGGCAGCATCCGAAGCCATCCAACGCTCCGGCATCAAACGGGAATGGATTGACCAGGTGGTTTTCGGCAACGTAATGCAGACCTCCGGCGACGCCATTTATTTCGCCCGCCATATTGGGCTGAAATGCGGCCTGCCGCAGTCGGTGCCGGCCTTGACCGTCAACCGGCTGTGCGGTTCCGGGCTGGAGGCGTTGGTATGTGGCACGCGGCTCATTAAAACCGGCGAGGCGGAGTTCGTTCTGGTGGGGGGCGCCGAAAGTATGAGCCAGGCACCCCACGTCATCCGGGGCGCCCGCTGGGGTCTGGATTTAGGCAAGGGTCAAATGGAAGATTCCCTTTGGGTTGCCTTGGTCGATTCCTACAACAATCTGGGAATGGCGAATACGGCCGAAAATTTGGCCGAGCGGTACAAAATTTCGCGCGAGGCCTGCGACGAGTTTGCCTACACCTCCCAAATGCGCGCCGTTGCCGCCCGGAAGAAATGCTACCTTTCGGAAGAAATCGTTCCGGTCGAAGTAAAGGGGCGCAAGGGGGATGTTTCGCTGGTGGACAAAGATGAGCATATTCGTCCCGATACCACGCTTGAGGGATTAGCCAAACTTCGGGCGGTTTTCAAAAAAGACGGTGTGGTGACCGCCGGCAACGCTTCCGGCATTAACGACGGGGCCGGGGCTTTGATTTTAACCTCCAAGGCAAAAGCTAAGGAGCTGAACCTGCCCTATCTGGGCAAAGTCATTGCTTGGAGTGCGGTGGGGGTGGACCCGGATGTTATGGGAATAGGTCCGGCGGATGCCATCCGCACCCTGCTCAAAAAGGCCCGTGTCAATCTCGATGAAGTCGACCTGTTTGAAATCAACGAGGCGTTTGCAGCCCAGTACCTGGCAGTCGAAAAGGAATTGGAGCTTCCGCGCGACCGCACCAACGTCAACGGCGGCGCAGTCGCTCTGGGGCATCCGTTGGCTGCCTCCGGGGCGCGGCTCTCGCTGACTCTCCTTATGGAAATGAAGCGCCGCAAATCCCATTACGGCATCGCCTCGCTCTGCATCGGGGGCGGGCAGGGAATTGCCTGCTTGTTCGAGCGGGAAAAAGAAAATTAACCGGAGCGTCTGGCTGCGGTTTTTATAGAAGGGAGGGCATTCTGCGCAAAGCTTTCGTCGTCCTTTTGTTTCTTCCGGTACTCCTTTTTGCCCAAGCCGGGAAGAAAGAAGTTATCTGGGCCCCCTTTAAATTTTTCGTCGGCCGCTGGGAAGGTACCGGCAGCGGCCAGCCGGGAGCCTCCAAAGTGGAGCGGGAATACCGTTTTGTTTTGGGCGGTAAATTCCTGAAAGCCGAAAACAAATCCACTTATGAGCCGCAAGAGGATAACCCCAAAGGAGAAGTGCACCAGGACTTGGGTCTTTTCAGCTTCGATTCGGCTCGGAAGAAGTTCGTTCTGCGGCAATTTCACGCGGAGGGTTTTATCAATCAGTACGTGCTGGACAGTCTTTCGACGAACGGCAGAACAATTTCGTTCACCACGGAAAGCATCGAAAACATCCCGGCTGGCTGGCGGGCCAAGGAGACCTATCGAATTTTGAGCGACAGTGAGTTTGTGGAAACGTTTTCGTTGGCGGCGCCGGGCAAGGAATTTGAGATGTATTCCGAAAATCGATTGAAGCGGAAAAAGTAACCGCAAAGAGAGGAGCCGGTATGAACTGGAAACTCGTTTTCGGACTGACAGTATTCGGCATTTTGATGGGGGTTCTTTCGCTTTTTGGATATACGCAGGGAATGGAGTGGCTGCTCTGGTTGGTTATAGCGGTTATTTGTTCCGTGATAATAGCCAAAGCTCTCTCCGGAAAGTTCTTCTTAACCGGCCTGGTGATTGGACTTCTGGATGGTGTTTTTAACTCCATTGTCCAGTCTGCTTTCTTTTCCACCTATTTGACCAATAATCCAAAATTTGCCGAAGGTTTCGGCCCGATTCCGGGTGGATTGGACCCCCGAATGTTTGTTTTAATCGCCGGGCCGTTCATTGGTTTGCTCTACGGGCTGGCGCTGGGTTTGTTGGCTTGGTTGGCGGGGAGAGTGTTCAAGAAATCGACAGTACAAGCGCCTGCTGCATAAGCTGCAGATTAACTCAATGCGAACCAGATTGGATAATGCCCTGTTGTATTATGCTCCTAAAGATGAGCAGGGAGTGGTTTATCTTTTTTCACACTTTGCTAGGAATCGTTTTGGCCTCCGAGTAGAAACTGTTCAATCTAATTACCCTGACTGCATTGCCTTTCTTAATGGAAAGCGCATTCGTATTGAGTTTGAATATTATTCCGGTAACTTTGAGCGACACAAGCACAATCCCAAAGGTTGTGATTGGATAGTTTGCTGGACTCACGATTGGCCGGAGGCCCCTTCTCACCTTAGAATTATTGAGCTTAGGAAAGAATTTGGTTTAGGTTTCAATGTCTGGGTACAACCGGTGAGCGATGAAAATCGCAGGAAGCAAATATCAAAAACACATAAAGGGTGGTGGAGTGTTCCGCGCTCCGCTTCGGTGGGAGACCTTGTTCTCTACTATCGAAGTCATCCGAATAAATTCATTCAGGATATTTTCTGTGTGTCCGTACCGGTAGAACGAACACAGGCCGGTTGGAAACGCGGCAGGGATTGGATGGCCGAAATTAGGAGAGTAGCGATATTGAAAAGACCCCTGTACCTTAATGAACTAAAAGAAAATATGGTGTTGAAAAATTCCGGTTTTATTCGTAGCAGAATGAGAACTCGTTGCAAGATTTCCGACGACTGGCCGGAACTGTATCGGATGATTTTAAGCCGAAATCCCGGTTTGAAGGTAGTCTTAAGAGATTACGGCCCGGAACGGTTGGCTTAATCGAAGTTCACCTTAAATTACCCTCTGTGAACTCGGATGCCTTCACCACCCAGCCCCTTGAACTGAAAAAAGCGTCTTTCGTTTTATCCATAGACGTTGAAAGCTGGGAGGAGGCGAATATCGACTGTCAAATTCCGACCAAGCCCTCGCTTGTCCGGCAGGTCGATAAAGTTTTGGAGCTTTTGAGCAGGCGTAATGCCAAGGCCACTTTTTTTATCTTGGGCAAAGTGGCAGAAACTTTTCCCGATGTTGTGAAGAGCATCGCTTCCGCCGGGCACGAAGTCGGATGTCATTCCTATTTTCACAAACCAATTTACCGGCAAACCCCGCAGGAATTCAAAGCTGACCTTCTTCGAGCCAAACAAGCGCTGGAGTCCATTTCCGGGCAAAAAATTGTTGGATTTCGCGCGCCATATTTTTCCATAACCCGGCTGTCTCACTGGGCCTTGCCCATCCTAATTGAGACCGGTTTTACTTACGATTCCTCTCTCGTTCCCGTGCGCGCGCCAAATTACGGTTATGCGGATGGAAAGGAAGGATTTTATCGTCTAAACTTTTCCGATGGCTCTTCGCTTATCGAAGCGCCGCCGGCAACCGTTCGGGTTTTCGGCTTTAAAGTGCCACTCGGTGGGGGATATTTCAAAACGTTTTCCAAAACGCCTTTTATAGACAGGTTGACGGAACGTCAAAGGCGAAACAATCCGGCAGTTTTCTACTTTCATCCCCACGAGTTGGAGGAACTGCCCCCTCGAAGCGAATTGAAAAGCGTCCCTTTTTGGATATATTGGAAGGAGAATATGGGACGGAGGAGGATGCCGGAAAAATTGGAGTTTTTGCTTTCCTCTTTCCGTTTTACCTCCTTCAAGCAGGCGTTGGGGTTGTGAGCGAAGCTCGAAATCCGCTGGATTACATCTTCCGCCCCCGTTCGGTGGCGGTGGTGGGGGCTTCGCCCAAAAAGGGAACCATCGGCCGGGAGCTTTTGCACAATATTATTGAAGGGGGATTCAACGGCAGCGTTTTTCCGGTCAACCCGAACTATCCGGTCATCCATTCGATCAAATGCTATTCCAAAGTCGGCGAAATCCCGGACGCCGTTGATTTGGCCATCATCATTGTGCCGCGCGACTTTGTTATGGGAGTGGTGGATGACTGCGGCAAAAAAGGGGTGCGCGGGCTGGTGGTCATCACCGCCGGATTCAAGGAAGCCGGCCCGAAGGGGGTTGAACTGGAAAAGCAGTTGAAGGAAAAAGTGGTCGGTTATGGAATGCGGATGATTGGCCCCAACTGCTTCGGGGTGGTCAACACTAATCCCGATATCCGACTTTACGCCACTTTTGGCAAGACCCAGCCCCTAGCCGGTAAAATCGGCTTCATTTCCCAATCCGGGGCAATGGGGGAATCGATGCTTTACCATGCGCAACAAATCGGACTGGGAATTTCGCAGTTCGCCTCCATTGGCAACAAGGCGGACGTTTCCGGCAACGACCTCTTAGAATACTGGCGGGAGGATTCTCAAACAGAGGTCATTTTGATGTATCTGGAAAACTTCGGCAACCCGCTCAAGTTCACCAAAATCGCCCGCGAGCTTTCGCGAAAAAAACCGATGATTGTGGTCAAGTCCGGCCGCACCCTAGCCGGCTCTCGGGCCGCCGTTTCCCATACCGGCTCTCTGGCCGGGCTGGATATCGGCGTGGATGCCCTGCTCGAACAAGCTGGGGTTTTGCGGGTTTCATCGGTGGAGGAAATGTTCGATTTGGCCACTGCATTTTCTCTCCAAACGGTTCCCGCCGGCTCAAAGGTAGCCATCGTCACCAACGCAGGGGGGCCGGGGATAATCACCACCGATGCGGTCGTGCAAATGGGGCTTTCACTGGCAAAGTTTTCTGATGCAACCAAGGAGGCCATACGTACCGCCGTGCCGGAAGCGGCCAACCTGGAAAATCCGGTGGATTTAATCGCCACCGCCGATGCCAAAGCTTACGGCGCGGCGCTGGCCGCCGTGATGGCCGATCCGGCCGTCGATTCGGTCATCGTTTTGTTTGTGCCGCCCATCAACATCGACCAGATGGCGGTGGCCCAATCGATTCTGGAGGTTCATTCTCGCTTCAAGAAACCGATTTATACTTCGCTTATGGGGGTTTCTGAAAACTCCCCGCCGGTGTCCTTGCTGCGGGATAATTCCATTCCGGCCTATGCCTTTCCGGAATCGATAGTCAAGTCATTAGCCGGTTTGGAACGATACCGGGTTTGGTCGGCACGCCCGGAATCGGTATTCCCCAAGTTTAAGGTCAATCGGAAGGCCGCTGGAGAGCTTCTCGAAAAAGCCAAAACTTGCGGCGGGAAGATTCTGGGCCTTGAGGCGCTCGAGCTTTTGGGCGCCTATGGCATCCCCGTGGTGCCGTCCAAAATGGCCGGGAACCCGGACGAGCTTTTGGAGGCGGCGGTGAAAATCGGGTTTCCTCTTGTTTTAAAAATCAACGACCCGAAGTTAGTGCACAAAACCGAAATCGGGGGGGTGATTGCCGATTTGCGCACAAAAGAAGAGGTTCTGGATGCCTACTCGAAATTGCAAAAAAGCTACGAAAAGGCCTTGCCCGGCGGCAAATTCACCGGTGTTTTGGTCCAGAGAATGATTAAAGGGGGGGTGGAAACGGTTTTTGGGATTACGCTGGACCGTTCCTACGGGCCTTTGATGATGTTTGGGTTGGGCGGGGTGTTCGTCGAAGTCATTAAAGACGTAAGTTTCCGGTTGCATCCGCTTTCCAAAACAGATGCCGGGGAGATGGTGCGCTCGGTCAAGGCTTTTCCGCTTCTTTCCGGCTTTCGCGGCTCCAAGCCGGTGCAGATTGACAAGCTGGAAGAGGTGCTTTTGCGACTTTCGCAACTGGTCGGAGATTTTCCGGAGATTTTAGAACTGGATATCAACCCTTTCTTTGCCACCCCCGAGGCCGAGAACTGCGCGGCTGTGGACTGCCGTATAGTCGTTAGCGTATAATGCGGGGGTGTGTCGGGAGTTATTTCCGACACTTGCGTCAGGTGTAACTTCTGACGCCTTATAGGAATTATTCCCAGTCAGGCTTGGGGGGTGAGGGGGAAGGGGTTGGAGTCTCTCCGGGATTGGCCGCTGTGTGCGACCTGGCATCCAGAAGAATGTCCGACTCTTCTTCGGCAGTCGGCTCGGAGCCGTTGCCCCCGGTCCGTTTGCGGAAGCGGGCGGCGCGGATACCCATCTCCTCGCGGTATTTGGTCACCGTCCGCCGGGCCAAAGGAATCCCTTCCGCCTTCAGCTTGGCGAAAATTTCCTGGTCGGAAAGGGGATGGGTCGGATTCTCCGTCTTGATAATTTCGGCCAGCCGTTGCTTCACTTTCTTTTTGGACAAATCCTCGCCGGAGTCGGTCGGCAGCCCGGCGTTGAAGAAGTAGCGAATCTCGTAAACCCCCTGCGGGGTCTGCACGTACTTGTCGTTGGCGACGCGGGAGATGGTGGCCACGTGCAGCCCCAGCTTTTGGGCCACTTGCTCCATCGTCAAGGGCTTCAAAAATTCCGCCCCGTTTTCGAAAAACTCCTTCTGCTCCTCCACGATGGCCTGCATCACCCGCACCATGGTCGAACGGCGCTGGTTGATGGCGTTCAAGAGCCAGCGGGCCTGCATGAATTTTTCCTTGATGAAATTTTTCTCCTCCGTGGAGCTGGAGGAGCCTTTTTTAAGCAGGTCCTTATAGGCCGAAGAGACTCTAAGCCGGGGGATGTACTTGTCGTTGTGGAAAATTACCAACTCCTCCCCCACCCGCTCGACAATCAAATCCGGCACCACGGGCTGGGCCGCCCGGGAAAAGCGCCCCATCGCCGGGCGGGGGGATAGCGAGCGGATGATGGCCATCTCCTCCTCGATTTTCTCCGGGGTGGCGCCCAACAGTTTGGCCAGCTGGAAGGAGCTTTTTTTGTCAAGGTCCTGCAGGTACTTCTCCACAATCTCGTAGGCTAGGGAGTCTTCTTCTCCTCTTTGGCGCAACTGAATCAGGAGGCACTCTTTCAAATCGCGTGCTGCCGCGCCGGGGGGGTCGAAATTCTGGATGTGGGCCAGCACCTTGCCGACCAGCTCCTTATCGACCTGCAGGGCATCGGCGATTTCCTCCAGCGACATCGTCAAAAAGCCGTTTTCGTCGATGTTGCCGATGATAAACTGCCCCACCTGATGCTCGGCGGGGGAGAGCTTGGAAAGATTAAGCTGTTCCAGAAGGTGTTCGAAAAGGGTTTTTTCGGTGGTTTGGGAGCGTTCCAAGGTTTCTTCCGAGTTTTCCTTTTCGTGGCGGGCCAAAAAGAGTTCGTCGTTGTCCTGTAGATAGGCATCCCAGTCAATCTTGTCATTTTCGGCCGGAAGCTCTGGTTCCTTTTCTTCGGCCGGTGCCTCCAGGTCCATTTCGGGCTCGGGAGTGGCTTCTAAGTCCTCTTCCAGCATAGGGTTAGTTTGGAGCTCATGGCGCAGCATTTGCTCTAATTTCAAAATCGGGACCGTGAGCATGTTCAAGGACTGAATCAATTGGGGGGCAATGGTTTGCCTTAGCCCTACTTTCAGTCCGAGTGTTGGTCTTCCGAAGTCTGCCATTCTCTTTCCCCCTGCCTTTAGTTTCGGCAGGTGGCCTCTTTTAATTTAACCTAAACTTCTCTCCAAGATAGATTTTTCGGGCTTCGGGGTCGGAGGCCAGATGTTCCGAAGTGCCGGAAGTCAGAATCTTCCCATCGCATATAATATACGCACGATTGGTGATGGATAGAGTGGCTCCCACATTATGGTCGGTAATCAAAAGTCCAAGCCCCTTGACTTTCAACTGGGAGATAATCTTCTGAATTTCCTCCACGGTTATCGGGTCGATGCCGGCAAACGGCTCGTCCAGAAGCAAAAAACGGGGGTCGGCCGCCAGCGCCCGGCCGATTTCCACCCTTCGCCGCTCACCGCCGGAAAGGGCGTATCCTTTGTTTTTAGCCAGCCGGGTTATGGCCAATTCTTCCAGAATCTGTTCCATTCTTTTCCTGCGGGCGGCCCTATCCTTGACCCGCACTTCCAAAACGGCAAGGATGTTTTCCGCCACGGTGAGCTTACGGAATACGGAGGGTTCTTGGGCCAGGTAGCCGATGCCGGAGAGAGCCCGTTTGGCCATCGAAAAGGGAGTTATGTCCATTTCTCCCAAAAGCACTTTTCCCTCCTCCGGCCGGATGAAACCGATAATCATATGAAAGGTGGTGGTTTTGCCGGCGCCGTTGGGCCCCAGAAGCCCCACCACCTCGCCCGGATGGACTTCGATGGAAACCCCATCCACCACCCGCCGGCTGAGGTAAGTTTTCGCCAAATTGGCGCTTTTCAAAACTGGCTTGCCGCTCGCTTTAAAATAGCCGGTCGAAACGTCGCTGCTCACTCCGTTTCCTCCTTGGGCACCTTTACCTCTCCCGCCGGATTTTTCAGGTGGTAGCTGGTAAAATGGGGGTCGGTGACGAGCCCGCTGCCGGTCAAAATCGAACCATCCTTTTTGACGATTTTTACAAAACCCTCGGTCATAACCCGGCCGTTAGCCTGGTCCCATTTCAAGGAATCAGCATCGATTTCCGTGCCGTTGGCATACAACACCTTTACCTGTCCCCGCAGTTCCACGTAACGGGTTCTTTCAACGGCCGTTCCGGAGTCGGCGGTCACCCGGGCCTGTTCGTTTCCCGATGAATCGTAAAAAATTCCGTTTATATCGTATAAAAACATAGGTTCCCGATTGGCGTAGCGCACAATTCTATCCGCCTTAATCTGCGAAGTAAGGGTCCCCCGACTGGTCAAGGTTATGGTGGAGTTGAACAGCACCTCATCCGGCTCGGAGGGAGCCGGGTGGGGAAGCAAAGCGGGGGTTTGTTTCTGGCAGGCGGAAAGCAAAAACACCAAAGCGAGCATCGCGACTTTTACACTTCTCATACCGCCTCAAATGACCCCCGCTTGCAACAGGTCGTGCAGGTGCAGAATTCCCATCAGCTTACGGCCGGAGGTTACCGCCAGAACGGTGATTTTATGCTCTTCCATCTGATTTAAGGCGGCCGCCGCCAGGGCCTCCGGGCGGGCGGTCTTTGGGCTGGCCGACATCACGTCGGAGGCGGGCAGTTCCATAAACTCCTTTTTCTTTTCCACCAGACGGCGCAAATCCCCATCGGTAAAAATCCCCAAAAGCTCACCTTTTTCGTTCACGACTGTAGTGGCGCCCAGCCGTTTGGAGGTCATCTCCAGAATCGCTTCCTTCACGGGCGTCTCCGGACTCACTTTCGGAACGCCTTCGCCCGTGTGCATCAGGTCCTCCACCTTAAGCCAAAGCTTTTTCCCCAAGCTGCCGCCCGGATGGAGCAGGGCGAAATCCTCCGGCGAAAAGTTCCGTTCCTCCAGAACGGCCAGAGCCAGGGCATCCCCCATCACCAAGGCGGCCGTGGAAGAGGAAGTGGGCGCCAAGTTGTTGGGGCAGGCCTCTTCCTCCACCGAAACGTCCAGCGTCAGGTCGCTTTTTTCGGCCATCGGCGAGCGGGGGTTGCCGGTTATGGATATTATCGGCACGGCGATGCGCCTAAGCATTGGGAAAAGCTGGAACACTTCTTCCGTGGAACCGGATTTGGAAACGGCGATGACAACATCCCCCTTTTTGACCAGACCCAAATCGCCGTGAATCCCCTCCGCCGCGTGCAAAAAGAAAGCCGGAGTTCCGGTTGAAGAAAGGGTGGCGGCAATCTTGCGCCCCACGATGCCGGATTTCCCCAGGCCGGTGACGATTACGCGACCTTTGCATTTGAGCAGAAGCTCGACGGCTTGCTCAAACTGGCCGTTCAGCCGGTCGGTCAACTGCGCTACGGCTCCCGCTTCCACTTCAATCACGCGGCGGGCAAATTTCAAAATGGAAGAAGCCGGGCCGTTGGCGGCGTTCTTACCACCGCCTGGAACAGCGGTTTTGTTTCCCGAGGACTTCGGGGCTACTGGTATTGTGGTTTTTCCCATCCTACGCGCTGGTGGAAGGAATATAAGCAATGCCGGAGGGAATTACAATGAGTTATGGCGATTTTCCCGGGAGTCTGGGTATATTCTCCAGGATATGAAACCGAATCGGTTTCCGGGTTACGGATGGGCAGGTTTGGCCGTTATTTTTCTGGCCGAAGTTTTACTCTTCATTGAGTTCAGACCGGTTGGCACTTTTTTCACACCGCTGGTTTGGACCGGCTGCATTCTTTTTATTGATGCCCTCGCTTTCAAGAAACGCGGAGCCTCCTACCTCGTCACCCGCCGCCGCGAATTTCTGACCCTGCTTCCCGTTTCGGTACTTTTCTGGCTGGTTTTTGAGGGCTACAATCTTTTCCTCGACAATTGGCGCTACGTCGGTTTGCCGGAAAATCTCTGGATTCGGATTTTCGGCTACACCTGGTCTTTTGCCGCCATCTGGCCGGCCGTTCTCGAAACTAACGAATTGCTTTTGGCTTTTGGAGTTTGCCGCACCGCGCGAATACGACCGCTTGACTTTTCGAACAGGGTGCTGAACGTTTTTATTCTTTTTGGGGCTGTTGAGCTGCTCCTCCCCATTCTTTTTCCTTCCCGCTGGTGGGGCATTCTGGTCTGGACCGGTTTTGTCTTTCTTTTGGACCCCCTCAATTTCCGCTGGGGCCGGCCTTCTATAATTGCCGAATTCCGGCGGGGTCGCCTGCAGCTTTTTCTGACCCTGATGCTGTCCGGCCTCATTTGCGGTTTTTTATGGGAATTCTGGAACTTTTGGGCCGGGGCGAAGTGGGTTTACTACGTTCCGGTTTTGGCAGATGTTAAGATTTTTGAAATGCCGGTGGTAGGGTACTTCGGTTTCTTAGCCTTTGCCTTGGAGGTGTTCGTTATGTACCACTTCGTTCGGCCCTGGCTTTTGAAAGAGGCCGTCAGCGCCTCGCAACAATTGCAGGGGTAATCAAACCCCGGCGACTTCTTGCAGCAAGGATTCAAGCTGTGCCAAGGGCAATTGGCAATCGGCGTCGGAAAGGGCCTTCGAAGGGTTCGGATGGATTTCGACAAACAGAGCATCGATGCCAACTGCCACGGCCGCTTTGGCCAGGGGGATGATGAACTCGGGCCGGCCGCCGGAGGAATGGGAATTGCCGCCGGGAAGCTGGACCGAATGGGTGGCGTCGTATAGTACGGGATAACCGAATTCGCGCATAATCAAAAGGGAGCGAAAATCGACCACCAGGTTGTGATAGCCGAATGAGGTTCCCCGCTCGGTGACAAGAATCTTTTTGTTGCCGGTGGAGGCGGCTTTTTCCACGGCCGAACGCATATCCTCCGGCGCCAGAAACTGCCCCTTTTTCAAATTCACGGCCCGGCCGGTTCGGGCGGCGGCCAGAATCAGGTCTGTTTGCCGAGAGAGAAAGGCCGGGATTTGCAAAATATCGGCCACCTCCGCCGCCGGTTTGGCCTCCGCCTCGCCGTGAATGTCGGTTAAAACCGGAATTTGAAACTCCTTTTTGACTTTTTGTAAAATCGTCAGGCCTTTTTTAAGCCCCGGGCCGGTAAAGGAACGGAGCGAGGTGCGGTTGGCCTTCTTGTAGGAGGATTTGAAAACGAAGGGGAGGCCGAATTTTTCGCAGATTTCAAGGATTTTTCCGGCGGTGGACAAAACCAGTCTCTCCGACTCGATGACACAGGGACCGGCAATTAGAACCAAGGGGGAGCCGCCGCCAAATGTGACGTTCCCAATCTGGACAGGTAAGGCGCGCCCGGCCCGTGCCTTGGACGGAGCCATATTACTTTTTCTTTTCGGCTATTTCGGCCGCCACCACAAACCAGAGGGAGGGGCGATTTTCGGGCGAATCCAAAAGTTTGGCCAGAAAGACGCGCGTGGTGGAATAGCCCGGAGCGGAAAGCTCCACCGTCGCCAGCATCGGCTCATTTTTCGTGACCCGCAAATCGCCGTCCTTCAAGGCATCGGCAATGCCCAAATCGGCCGCATAGGTGCGGACGGTTTGAGCCGGGTCCAGTTGCCAGAGCAATTGCCCCTGCTTAAGCTGAAGCTGCTTTCTTCGACCTTCCTCAAGCGAAGGAATGGGCAAATTCAACTTAACCGGCAGGCTGCCCGGACCGGATGAGCAAGCCGACAGCAAAATCAGAAGAACACTGATTCCTTTCGAGGTAAAACTCAAAACAGGAGCTCCGAGGAGTCCTTTTGTGCCCTTTCCGCCGGCTCTTCTTCCCTTTCGGGGTGCTCCGTTCCCTCCTCCGAGAGGTGATGCCGCAGGGCTGCTTTGACGAAATCACGGAACAACGGATGGGTGGCGCCGGGGCGGGATTTCAATTCCGGATGGAACTGGACGCCGACAAACCAGGGATGGTCTTTCAGTTCGATGATTTCCACCAGCCGGCCGTCGGGGGAGGCCCCGGTAATTTTAAAGCCGGCCTCTTCCAGAAGCTTGCGATAATCGTTGTTGAACTCGTAGCGGTGGCGGTGGCGCTCGGAAATTTCGGTTGTCCCGTAGGCCCGGGCTGTGTGACTTCCCGGCGTCAGTTTGGCGGGATAGGTCCCCAGCCGCATCGTCCCCCCCATCTGGGTTACCTTGGCCTGCTCCGGCAACAACGCAATAACCGGAATTTCGCACTCGGTGTTGAACTCCGTGCTGTTGGCTCCTTCCAGGCCGGCGAGATGGCGGGCAAACTCGATGGTAGCGCACTGCATCCCCAGACAAATACCGAAGAAGGGAATCCGATTTTCGCGGACATATTGAATGGCCTCGATTTTTCCTTCCACTCCCCGCTCCCCGAAGCCGCCCGGAATCAAAAGCCCGTCGACTTGGGCCAGATATTTTTCCGCGCCGTCCCGCTTGACCGCCTCGGAGGAGACCCAGAAAAGCTCCACTTTGCAGTTGTTCTCCGCGCCGGCATGAACGAAGGATTCGATAATCGACTTGTAGGCGTCCTTCAAATTCACATACTTGCCGCAGATGGCGATTTTGACCCGATAGGGAGGGTTTTTAATCTTTTCCACCATCTTTTCCCAGTCGGATAGTATCGGCGGGGGGAGTCCCCAACCGAAGTGTTCGGCCACTTTTTCGTCGAATCCCTCGGTGTGGAACAAAAGCGGCACTTCGTAAATCGTGCCGACATCCAAAGCCTGCACCACCTGGCGGGCCGGAACGTTGGTGAAAAGCCCGATTTTTTCGCGCAAATCGGCGGAAAGGGGGCGGTTGGTGCGGCAGACCAGAATATCCGGCTGAATTCCGATTTCGCGCAGTTCCTTGACCGAATGCTGGGTCGGCTTGGTTTTCAACTCACCGGCCGAGTCGATGAAGGGAATCAAGGTGAGATGGATGTAGAGCACGTTTTCGCGCCCATCCTCCAGTCCCATCTGGCGGATGGATTCCAGAAAAGGGAGCGATTCGATGTCGCCGACCGTGCCGCCGATTTCGGTAATCACCACGTCCACGTCGGAATCGGCCCGGGCCACCCGTTTGATGCGGTTTTTAATCTCGTTGGTGATGTGCGGAATCACCTGAACGGTTGCGCCCAGGTAGTCGCCCCGGCGCTCGCGGGAAATCACCGCTTCGTAAATCTGGCCGGTGGTGACGTTGTTGGCGCGGGTCAGATTCTCGTTCAGAAAGCGCTCGTAGTGCCCCAAATCGAGATCGGTTTCGGCGCCATCGTCCAACACAAAGACCTCCCCGTGCTGGAAGGGGTTCATCGTGCCGGGGTCGATGTTGATGTAGGGGTCGAACTTCTGCAGGGCGACTTTCAGCCCGCGGCGCTTCAGCAAAAATCCGAGCGAGGCGGTGGCGATGCCTTTCCCCAAGGAGGAGACCACGCCTCCGGTTACGAAAACGTATTTGATTTTTTTCACATCCATCCTCGTTTTTCGGCCCACATCCGCGCGGTCGCCAGGTCTTCCGGTACATCTATGGAGGGGACGGGCTCCCCTGTTACGGCCACCTTCAAGGGGATGCCGTTTTCCAAAACCCGCAACTGTTCCAGTTTTTCCATCTTTTCCAACGGAGTCGGTTTCTCTCGAACCAGCTTCAACAAGAACTTTTTCCGGAAAGCATACAGGCCAATGTGGACGAACGCCTCGGCTGCCTCCCAGGGTATTATCGAACGGGAAAAATACATCGCCCGATAACTTTTGTCAAAGACCACTTTCACCAAGTTCGGGTTTTTTAGTTTTTCTAAATCCCTTTCCGGATAAGCCAGGGTGGCCGCCTCTGTTTTTTTATCGGCAGAAGCAGCGAGTAAATTGCGAATCATTTGTGGGCTCACAAATGGATGGTCCCCCTGCAGGTTGACGACCAGGTCGCAGCTTAGCTTTCGCGCCACTTCGGCAATCCGGTCGGTGCCGGAAGGATGGCTCTTTTTGGTCATCACCGCTTCCGCACCGAAGTTGGTTGCGGCGCGCAGGATGCGGGAGTCGTCCGTGGCAACGACGATGCGCTCAAACGCTTTTGATTTTTTAGCGGAAAGGTAGGCCCACTCCAAAACCGGCCGGCCGGCGAGGTCGGCCAAGAGCTTGCCGGGGAAGCGGGTGGAGGCAAAGCGAGCGGGGATGATACCGACCGCCCGCAGTATTTTCATAATACCCGGGGAACTTTAAAGAAGTTATCCTTGCGGTCGGGGGCGTTGGCCAGTGCCTCCTCCACCGACAGGGAGGGTTCGACCACATCTTCCCGCCAGGCGGGTGGCAAGGGAACCACCGTCTCGTATTCGGTTATGCCGGAGGTGTCCACTTTTTGAATCTGGCCGACGTATTCGAGTACGGAGGAAAGCTCCCTGGCAAAACGGGCCTTCTCCTCTTCCGACAAGGCCAGCCGTGCCAGTTTGGCATAGCGTTCCACATCGGAAGGTTGAAAAGTCATAGGGATATGATAGAGGAAAATGAATCGATGTCAAGGATGACCTTTCCAACAACCAAAAGTCGCCTGGCTGCCACAAGTTACGCATGTATTGTTGCCAGACATGGGTAACAAATGAAAAAACGCCCCTGGCATCTACAGAGCGTGACCGGTGGTAACCCAACCGGGTCCCAGCTTGATCCAAACCGACTAGACAAGTTTTTACATGCGAGACAGATATCCAAAACCGCTTAGCCCCCCGGCCTCCGCCGGGGGGATTCGTTTCCCAGGGGCAGAGGCCCCTGGGCTAACCTTTGGGTGGGCGCAAAAAAAGTGTTACCCATGTCTGGGTACTGTACAGCCACAAGTTACGCATCCCTTGCTTTTCCATCGGCGGCAGATTAAATTAGGTGCACGTTCGGCATAGCCCGAAGTTTTGGGCGGAGGGATGACCGCCGCCCGGCTTTGCAAACGTTGACGCCCGGCAAGGGCAATACAAGATGAAAAGCGCGACAAACAACCCCGCTATCGGCATAGAAAGGGAAGAGGCCAAACCCGTGACCGTGACCAAAAAACGCAGGAACCTGCAAGGGTATTTGGACGAAGTTCCAGACCGCATTTATCTCGGTCTCGTCCGCATCCACGAGCTTTCCCGGGACGGCCTCATCGAAAACCGAAAGGCGACCGCCGCCATTCAGGAAGCGCTGGGCCTGGAGGCCTATCCGCCGCAGGCGGTCAGACGGCTTACCGGCATTTTCTCCCATCGGGGCTATCTGGAAAAAGTGATAAAGGGAGGAATGTTGAAGGGGTACCGCATAACCGATTTGGGAAAGCAGGTTATCGCGCGGGAAATTCAGCCGGGCAGCGAAAAGGCCCGGCCGGGCAGAAGGCTGGTTTTTCGGCTTCCCAAGCTCTCGGAGGAGGATTTCCGGACCCTGATGGAAAGAGCCAAAGCGTTCGAAGAGGCCAGCCGGAAGCTGAAACAGAACGAGAAGGACCTGGCGGCCCTCAAGAAAAAAAAGGAAAAGCTAACCGCCCGCCGGGACCGCTTCACCGAGCAAATTAACGAGCTGGTTTCCCAGCAGGCCGGCATTTTGGAAGAGAATCAGGGGCTACGAAAGCTTGTTTCCCAGTCGACTTTGGCCGCCGAGAAATTACGAGAGATACGGGACATTATCCAGCGGGGCTGACCCGCTCCCACCACTTACCCAATCGGGTTTTTTCCTCTTTTGTCAAAGCCAAGCGGGCCAGTTTGGCGTAACGGCCCACGTCGGAAGGTTTAGAAATTATGACCGGGTGATACATTCTCTTTTTTCGTTGCCCAATGACCGCTGGCAGAAAACCCGGAACTCGGAAGAGAAGTTGAACAAACAAACGACGCTAGTTTTTTTGTTTTTGGCAGTCACTGGATTTATTGTTTTCTACCCGGGGCTGAAGGTCGGTTTTGTGGCCGATGATTTTATCTGGCTCGAAAAGAGCCGGCACGTAAGCGAATTCAATCTATTTGACACGAGTAGTTTCGCTTTCGTCAAGGGCCGTCCGGGAACGATGCTAATCTTTTCCGTGCTCGACCGTTTTTTCCATCTCTATTCTACGGGCTTTCATTGCGTAACATTAACCTTTCATATATTGAATGCGTTTCTGTTGTTTCTAATTTTTCATACCATCAAACTGAATTATGGATTTAGTCTTTTAGTTTCTCTGCTTTTTCTGATTCACTTTTCAAATGAGGAAAATATCTTCTGGGCCGCATCCTTGTGCACGGTATTTTGCCTGTTTTTCTATCTTTGCTCGGTTTTGATTTATCTAAAATGGCTGGAAAATAGTCGTATGATTTTTAAGATAAGCGGATTGATTTTCTCTGTTTTGGCTGTGTCCGTTCGAGAAGACGCCGTTACCATACCCCTTGTCTTTTTGATGCTCCATTTTTGGAATGATAAAGCCAAGGAAGATAGACCCATAACTTGGGTCACTTCATTCCACAAGAATTGGTTGTTTTTCCTTCCACCCTTGTTCTTTTTGATTTATCGATGGGTTTCACTGGCCCAGGACCCTCGAGGGTATTCTTTTGCCTTTAGCCCTGTCATTTGGGTTCAGAACATCGCGTATTTTCTTGTGAACCTGTTACTACCCGTACGCTACGCTTTCGATAAAGTTGGCTATGATGTACAAACAGAGTTTCGGAATCACTTAATGTCCTATCAGAGTTCTGTAGTTGGAGTAATAGGCATCTCATTATTAATTTTGTTTTTCTTGGCCGTAAGGGCTAGAAAGAAAATTCCTAATCTCGTAAAGGCTGGGCTGCTATTATTCTTTATTGGACTGCTTCCATATTTGTTTTTGGTTGGAAACGCCCCAAGGTTTCTCCATTTTTCTTTGATTGGGGGGATGATTGTGATTTCCAGCGCCCTTTACGCGGCGGCGAGACTATTTTCAATGCCCAGTCCGGAAAAATTTGTTTTACTTCTTGGAGCTGCCTTCACAGTTGGAAACTTGATCGTTTTGCACGAACGCGCCGGATGGTGGGTTAGAGCGGGCCAATTGGCGGAAAATATCGTAGCAGAATCTTCGGTTTTGGCTGGAAACCTTGAGAAAAATGAGGCCGTCTATATTACCAATCTTCCCCGTCGGATAAACGGAGTCTATATTTTTCACATTGGTTACAATGAGGCAGTATCCCTGTTTCATCCGGAAACAGATAGAAGATTGCAGGATATAGGTACTAAAGATTTTGATGAGCTTAGAAGTTATAAGGATCGAAGAATTTTTACTTATAAGGCCGGCAAAATGCAGGAAGTAAGAATTCCTTAAATTATCGCTTCACTATCGTCGCTTCCCGTTCCGGGCCGGTGGAGATGAGGGAGATGGGAACGCCCAAAGTTTTTTCGATGGTGGCGAGGTACTTCCGGGCGTTTGGCGGGAGCTTGGCAAAGCGGGTGATGCCGCGGGTGGAGCTTTTCCAGCCGGTGTAAGTCTTGTAAACCGGCTTGCATTCCGAAAGCTCGCACAAATCGAGCGGAAGTTCATCGGTCTTTTTGCCCTTATACTCATAGGCCACGCAGATTTCGATTTCCGGGAAGTTGTCCAGAACGTCCAGTTTCATAATCGCCAGCTTGTCGGTCCCGTTAATCCGGCAGGCGTGCTTTAGTATAACCAAGTCGAGCCAGCCCGTGCGCCGCGGGCGGCCGGTGGTGGCGCCGAACTCTTCTCCGGTTTTGCGCAAAAGCTCCCCCTCCAGTCCGGTCAACTCGGTGGGAAAAGGGCCGTTGCCAACCCGGGTCGTGTAGGCCTTCATCACCCCTATCACTTCGTCAATCGCCTTCGGCCCCACGCCGGTGCCAGTCAAGGCACCGCCGGCAATGGTGTGGGAGGGGGTGGCGTAGGGATAGGTGCCGAAGTCCACGTCCAGAAGCGAACCCTGCGCCCCTTCAAAAAGCACCGATTTCCTTTTCTTGATGGCCTCGTTCAAAAAGCGGGAGCCGTCCACCAGATAGGGGGAGATGAATTTTTCGTAGCTGCGCAATTGCTGAACCAGACCGATGGGGTCGATTTTGGAAAGCTGGCCGGCGTGATTTCGGCAGGAAAGGATGTCGTTCACCTTACGGGATAGTTTTTCGGGCGAGAGCAAATCGACGGCGCGGATGCCGCGGCGGGCGTACTTTTCGGAATAGGCCGGGCCGATGCCGCGTCCGGTGGTGCCGATTTTCTCCCCCCGGCGGGCCTCCTCCCACAAGTCCAGCTCCCGGTGGAAGGGGAGAACGATATGCGCTCCGGCGGAAATTTTCAGCCGCCCCTCCACTTTCACTCCCCGGGCGGCCAGCATTTCAATTTCCCTTTTCAGTTCCTCCGGTTCGAGAACGACCCCGGAACCGATGAGGCAGATTTTTTTGGGGTGCAAAATGCCGGAGGGAATCAGATGCAGCACAAATTTTTCCCCGTTGACGTAAACGGTATGCCCGGCGTTGGCTCCTCCCTGGTAGCGGGCGACGATGTCCGCTTTTTGGGAGAGAAAATCGACGATTTTCCCCTTCCCTTCGTCCCCCCACTGCAGGCCGACCACGATGCGGTTCGGCATCAGTTCCGACCCATCCGGGCTTTAAGCGGGGGGGAAAATGCCACCTTTGAAATCCATTTCAAAATTTCCGGTCTCCCAACCTTGGTCACGGCCGAGAAGTTTACAAATTCAAATTCTTCCGAAGCGGGTAAAGAAGCGGCTATTTTTTCCCCCTGCTGATTCATGTGCGAGCGAGACAACTTGTCGGCTTTCGTTAGAACAAAGAGAATGGGTTTGGCGGTGGTTTTTATCCAGCCGGCCATTTGTGTGTCCAGTTCGGATGGTTCGTGGCGGATGTCCAATAGCGAAATGATACCGGCCAGCTTCGTCGAGGTATTCAAATAGCCATCCACCAGTTTGCCAATCCGTGCCTTTTCGGCGCCGGAAAGTTTGGCATAGCCGTAGCCGGGCAAATCGACGAAAAAAAGATTGTCGTTTATGAGATAATAGTTCAGGTTTTTGGTTTTACCCGGGGTTTTGGAAATCTCGGCCAATTTTTTCCGGTTGGTCAAGACGTTAATCAAGGAAGATTTGCCGACGTTGGAGCGGCCGGCAAAGGCGATTTCCGGAAAGGTATCGGGACAGGCCCCGAGAGTTGCCACCGTTTTGAAGAAGCGGGCCTTTCGGATTTCCCACATGGTTCGACTTCGCTCACCATAAACAGGTCATAAAACCAAATCGAACGCCTGCGCCAGCGTTTCTATTTTGTGGAAGGTCAATCCCTCTTTCAGCTCGGCGGGCAATTCGGCCAGGTCTTTCTCGTTTTTTTGGGGGAGGAGGATATGTTTGATGCCGGCCTGTTTGGCCGCCAGAATTTTTTCGTCCAGCCCGCCGACGGGCAAAAGCTTTCCGGAAAGGGTAATCTCGCCGGTCATCGCAAAGCCCGGCCGGACCGGCTTTTTGGCCAGCGCCGAAAGCAAGGCGACTGCCATCGTAACTCCGGCCGAAGGGCCGTCTTTCGGCACCGCCCCTTCGGGAATGTGGATGTGGATTTCCAAATCCTTGAAGAAATCTTTTTTCAGCCGATAGGTTTTGTGGTTGGCGCGCAAAAAAGAAAGCCCGGCCTTGGCCGATTCCTGCATCACCTCCCCCAGCTTGCCGGTCAGGGTAAAGATCCCGCCGCCGGGCATCAAGGCGACTTCGACCGGCAAAAGTTCACCCCCCCGTTCGGTCCAGGCCAGACCCATCGCCCGTCCGACGGCCGGTTTTTTCTCCGCTTCGGTATCCAAATATTGCGGTGCGCCCAAAAGCTCGGCCACCAGTTCCGGCGTTACCGTTCTGGGAGTTTTCCCGTTTTCTGACAGCTTTCTGGTTGCCAGTTTGCGCATTATCGCCGCCATCTGACGTTCCAGCTCGCGCACGCCCGCTTCTTTGGTATAACGGCGGATGATTTCCAAAACGGCCGCCTCGCTGAAGGAGAGCTTCAGCTTTTCGGTTCCGAGCTCTTTGGTGAGCTTCGGAAAAAGATAGTTTTTGGCAATCGCCGACTTTTCGTGCTCCAGATACCCCGGCAGGCGGATGATTTCCATCCGGTCAAGCAAGGGGAGGGGAATGCCGTCCTGATGGTTGGCGGTGGTGATGAAAAAGACTTTGGAAAGGTCGCATTCCACTTCGAGGTAATGGTCGACAAAGCTTTTGTTCTGCTCCGGGTCCAGAATTTCCAAAAGAGCCGCCGCCGGGTCGCCGCGGTAGTCAGCCCCCAGCTTGTCCACTTCGTCCAGCAAAAAGACCGGGTTTATGGAGTCGGCTTTTTTCAGTCCCTGCACGATTCGGCCGGGCAACGAGCCGATGTAGGTGCGGCGGTGGCCGCGCAGCTCGGCTTCGTCCCGCACCCCTCCCAAAGACATCCGGGTGAAGTTGCGCCCGAGGGCCCCGGCAATGGAGCGGCCCAAGGAAGTTTTTCCCACCCCCGGCGGGCCGACGAAACAGAGAATGGACCCTTTCTTCTCCTTGGAGAGACGCATTACGGCCAAGTGTTCGAGAATCCGCTCCTTCGGTTTTTTCAAGCCGTAATGGTCGGTGTCGAGTACGGTCTTGACCGTTTTGAAGTCGGTCACATCCCGGGTTTCCTTGCCCCAGGGAACGCCCAACAACCATTCCAGATAGCCCCGCACCACGGCCGCTTCGGAGGAATAGGGGTACATTTTCTTTAATTTCCCCAGTTCGGCACTACCCTTGTCTTTGACTTCCTTGGGTAAAGTTGGGGACGTCAATTTTTTGGCAAAATCGGCGGTCTCTTCGGGACCTTCCTCCATCTGCCCCAGTTCCTCTTTTATGGCGGCCAGCTGCTGGCGCAGGTAAAATTCCCGCTGGTTGCGGGTGACGTTTTCCCGCACCGAGGTGTCGATTTCCTCCTCTATTTTCAGAATTTCGATTTCGGCATTCAAAATTTCCAGCAAGCTCCGCAATTGGGTGACCGCCGAAGGCGCTTCCAGAAGCTTTTGCCGAATTTCGACTTTTTGCAAAATGTGGGCCGAAAAGGTGTCGGCCAGCCGCCGGGGGTCGGTGATGTTGTTCAGGTAAAGCAGGATTTCTTCCGGCATCCGGCGGTTGAGCCGCACGTATTCTTGAAAAGCGGCGGAAGTTGAACGGGTGAGCGCTTCCAGTTCGTTTGGACTGGCGGCCTTTTCGGAGTTGAGCAAAGTCAGCCGGGCGGAGAGATGTTTTTTCATTTTCGATTGCCCGTCCGCCGCAGGCAAATTAAAGACAGCCTCCGCCCGGGCCAGCCCCTCCACCAGCACTTTATGCGTACCGTTCGGCAGGGGGGTTACGTCCCGAATGCGTGCGACCGTGCCGACGGTGTACAAATCCTGCGGCCGGGGGAAGTCGGTTTCCGATTTTTTCTGGGTACACAGAAATATCTGCTGGTTGGACTTCTGGGCCTCGTGCACGGCCTCCAGGGAGCTCGTGCGGCCGATTAAAAGGGGGTAGGACATTCCCGGAAAAACCACCACGTCCCGAAGGGGCAAAACCGGCAGGAGGTCCGCAAGGGTTATTGTTTCCTGATTGTGTTCAATGGTTCCCAGCATCAGGCCGTTTTCCTTTTCGCCCCGTAGAACAAATGCGGTTTTTGTTTTTTGACTATCGATTCTTTCGTCACCAGGCAGCGGGTTACCCCTTCCAGGGAGGGGAGTTCGAACATCACCTCCAGCATCGCCTCCTCCAAAATCGAACGGAGGGCGCGGGCACCGGTTTTGCGCTTCCGGGCCAATTCCACGACCGCTTTCAGCGCCTCGGGCTCGAAGACCAGCTCGATGCCCTCCATTTCAAAAAGCTTTTTGTACTGTTTGGTGATGGCGTTTTTCGGTTCGGTCAGGATTTTCAGAAGCGCCTCGGCATCCAGCTCTTCCAGCGCGCAAACCACCGGCAGGCGGCCGACCAGTTCCGGAATCAAGCCGTAGGCCAGGAGGTCTTCCGGTTCGACCAGGGAAAAGATGGCCCCCTGTTTTTCCTTGGAGAGGGGGGTATGCATGGCGCCGAAGCCGACCGTTTTTTCCCCCACCCGGCGGGCGATGAGCCTGTCCAGTCCGTCAAAAGCGCCGCCGCAGATAAAGAGAATGTTTTTGGTGTTCAGTTGAACGAAGTTCTGCTCCGGGTGCTTGCGGCCCCCTTTGGGGGGGATGTTGGAAATCGTGCCTTCCAGAATTTTCAAAAGCCCCTGCTGAACTCCTTCGCCGGAAACGTCGCGGGTTATGGAAGGGTTGTCCCCCTTGCGCGCAATTTTGTCGATTTCGTCGATGTAGATGATGCCCCGCTCGGCCCGGGCCAGGTCGTAGTCGGCCGCCTGCAACAACCGGACCAGAATGTTTTCGACGTCTTCCCCGACGTAGCCCGCTTCGGTCAAGACCGTTGCGTCGGCGATGGCGAACGGCACGGAGAGCATTTTGGCCAGGGTTTCCGCCATCAGGGTCTTGCCGGTGCCGGTGGGGCCGATTAAAAGAATGTTTGACTTTTCCAATTCCACGTCGGCGGCGGCTTTGGGGTGAAAAACCCGCTTGTAGTGGTTGTAGACCGCCACGGAGACCGACTTTTTGGCTTTTTCCTGGCCGATGATGTAACCGTCCAGGTATTTTTTAATTTCCGCCGGCTTGGGGAGCGTTTCCAAAGTCGGAAGGGAACTCGGCGTGACGGGCGGCTTTTTGCCGGCCAGAAATTGCGAGCAGGTGACCACGCAGGCGTCGCAGATGGAGGCGTCGTAGCCGGTGATTAACGTCACCACCTCGGCGGCGGGCCGCCGGCAGAAAAAGCAGCGTTCCTTCGGGTCGGTCGGTTTTTTTGGCATTCCAAAAAAAAGGCGCTTGTGCGCCTCGGGTTAAAGTACGGAAACGGGCGGAAAAATCAAGCCCCGCTCACTTGGAATTGGTGCCGGTGCCTTTCCTTTTGGACTCGTAAATCTCATCCACAAGCCCATAGGTTTTGGCCTCCTCGGCGGACATAAAGAAGTTCCGGTCGGTATCCTTTTCAATTTTTTCCAGCGGCTGGCCGGTGTGCTTGGCCAGAATATCGTTTAACCGGGCCTTGATGGTCAAAAGCTCCTTGGCGTGAATCTCGATGTCGGTAACCTGCCCCTGCACGCCGCCCCAGGGCTGGTGAATCATTATCCGGGCATGGGGCAAAGCGAAGCGCTTCTTGGGGGCGCCGGCGGCCAAAAGCAAAGCCCCCATCGAAGCGGCCATCCCCACGCAGGTGGTGGCCACGGCCGGCTTGATGAACTGCATCGTGTCGTAAATCGCCAGGCCGGAGGTCACAATGCCGCCCGGGGAGTTAATGTACAGGTTTATGTCCTTTTCCGGGTCTTCGGCTTCCAGAAAGATAAGCTGGGCGATGACCAGGTTAGCGATGTTGTCGTCGATGGGGCTGCCGATAAAAATAATCCGGTCCTTCAAGAGCCGGGAGTAAATGTCGTAGGCCCGCTCCCCCCGGCCGGTCTGTTCCACCACCATGGGTATTAGCTGCATATTAAAGTCCTTTCTATCTTCCATCCTCATTCTGTATAACGGCATTGGCAAGCAAAAAGTCAATCAGCTTTTCCTCCAAAATTGACTCGCGCACGTTTTTGATGCGCCCGGACTTTTTTATAAACTCGCGGGCCTCCTCTGGTTTCATCCCGTAGTTGGCGGCAAAGCGGGCCATCCAGGCGGAGGCATCGGCCTCGGTTACCTCGATTTTTTCCTTTCCCGCCAGCGCGTGCGACAGGAAATCCCATTTCATCATCCGCTCAAAAGGGGGCCAGACCTTTTGTTCAAAATCGGACTCGGGAACGGACCCCTTTTCCTTTTTTAAATCCTCCTTCAAACGCTCTTTGGTCCCGGCCGAAAACGAGGGGGGAAAATCAAAGGGATTTTCCTCCACCAGCCGGTTGCGAACCTCCTGGCGAATGGCCTCGTCCGCTTCCCCTTCGGCGGAAGCTTCCAGCTTTTTGCGCACGGCCATCACCAGTTCCAAATAAGTCTGCGCGTTCCACTCCTTGAGCCGTTGGGCCAAAGAATCATCCTTGGGCGGCAGGATTTTCTCCTTAATCTCTTTCACCACCGCTTTGAAGGTAACCGTGGAACCGGCCAGGTTTTTTTCGCTGTAATTTTCCGGATAGGTGACGGTCACTTCCGTCTGTCCAA
Source organism: Candidatus Zixiibacteriota bacterium (assembly GCA_022614805.1). Taxonomy (GTDB): domain Bacteria; phylum Zixibacteria; class MSB-5A5; order DSPP01; family DSPP01; genus DSPP01. The sequence goes on from JAKEHY010000038.1 coordinate 281,824, forward strand.
AAGGATGTATTCCGGTCAAAGCGGTTTTGAACTCCGGCAGCAGCGTGGGGGTCAAAACCACCTCGTAGTTGGGGATATTTTTTTCTTTTATCCGGTTTTGCGAATCGGAAACCACTTCCAAATCAAGAATCAAAAGGTTCCCCTCTTTCGCTTCCCGGGTAACGGCCGACCACTCTCCGGCCTCTTCCCGCAGCCGTTCCATCACCTGCTCCACGTCCTCATCTTTTACCCTCCGCACCCGACGGGTGAGTGCCAGCCCCTTGTACTTTTTCAGCTCGATTTCCGGGCGGACCTCAAAGCTGACGGTAAAGGAAAGCCCGGCGGCGGGGTCGTAATTCATCTCGCTTATGGCCGGGGGGGTAATCGGGGATACGCTTTTTTCCTTCTCCAAAAACTCCCGATAGGAGGCGTCCACCAGTTCAGCGATGGCATCCTGGGTGGCGGCACCCAAAAACTTTTGACGGATAATCTTTTTAGGAGCTTTCCCTTTCCGGAAACCCGGAATTTGGGCCTCGGCTTGATAGCCAGCCAAATACTGTTCAATTCGGGGTTCCACCCGGGCGGCCGGCACTTCCACTTTCAGCCGGCGCTTCCAGTTTTGGTCTTTGGTAAGCGTATATTTTGTTTCGGTCATTTTTTTGCTTCAAGACGTGACGAATTTTGTTTTCATCGTTGTTTCAGTGGCCTCGATTTTGGTCGAGGGAGTTCTGGCGGCACATTGGCGCCGGCTACTGACAAAAGGCGGACTCAAAAACTGCGAAAGGGGGGAGTCGAACCCCCACCCCCGAAGGGACAGGATCCTAAGTCCTGCGCGTCTGCCAGTTCCGCCACTTTCGCGCGCTACGACAAGCTTCCAGGGGCTACGCTCAAGGTTCGGAGCACACCATCGGGCACGGCCCTTGGGACGGCCATTCAAAATACGAAAGTTTGGACACAAGCGCAAACTCACTGCAGGCAGGGGAAAGCCGGGCCGTTTCTTCCAAAAAAAGAGGGCGGGTTTCCAACCCGCCCTCTTTCAGGTTTTTTTATTCAGCAGGGAAAAGGAGCTCCGTTGAATGTCGCTGCAATTAGCAACACAATATCTGCGCCGGAGAGGTTCCCGGTGCAGTTTACGTCCGAGTAACATAGGTTGCAGTCGCCGCCGACCGTTCCGGTTCCGTTCTGGTTGAATGTGCACTGTATCAGCAACACGATATCGGCGCCGCTAAAACCGCCCGAACCGTTCAAGTCCCCTTTGGCCGCTGCACACGCCGGTGCTCCGGTCGCTCCATACCAAAAGCCCATCCCCATCTGGTAGGAGGAAGAAGTTGCATAACCGGAAACGGACTGGCCTACTGAAAGCCCCAAGCGGTAATTGTCTGAGGTGGCGTTGATGGCACCGCCGCCGTTGATGGAAAGCCAGTTGAGCTGGAAAGCTTGAGGTGAAACCGATCGGACCGACGCCGGGTTGGGAGTCGATTCGACCGGAACGGGAACAGGGGCGGGTTTATCTGTAGCCGACTCCGCCGGAGTGTTCGGTTGTGCTTGAGTAGCTTCTTCCGCTTCCTGGACCGGTTTGGTATCCGCTGCTGCGACGGTTGACAAAACCAACCCCAGAAGGACTCCCGTCGTCACCAAAACCATTAAACGTTTCATCCTGCTCCTCCCTTTGTGACGGCCAAAAGGCCTCTTTCTGCCCTTTCCGGATTTTATCCCGACCCTCATTCGCAAGGTAGCCATTTTGGGCCGTTTGTCAACCCCTTTCTTGAGGGAGAGCTTCCCAGCCCCTGCTCTGTATCCATAATTTTCACCCCTAATTCTTCAATCCGTTGCTGCTGTTATGGGATCGAACGAAGTCCGCGGTTCCCATGTCGTCAAACAAAATCACTTGGTTATTCCCGCTTCCCTCATTTTCTTTTGGCTGTCGAGGAAATTTTTCCAAATTAGGCTAAATATTCGGTTCTTTTCCGGCTAAAAGGATTTGCCGATTTTGAGGGAGGAGTTTATCTTTATATTTCGTCATGGTAGTAAAATAACCTCTATCCACAGGAGGGTAAGATGAGCATTAACAGAGAAGCGCTTGCCGCGTGGGGGCCCACGGTTTTACGGATTGGGGTGGGGATTGTCTTCTTTGCTTACGGAGCCCAGAAAATGTGGGGCTGGTTCGGGGGGCCGGGACTTTCCGGCTGGCTCGACTTCGCCGATGCAATGGGTGTTCCCAAACCGCTGGCCGTTCTGGCTGCTTTGGCCGAGTTCTTTGGCGGCCTGGGGCTGATTTTTGGTTTTCTGACCCGCTTTTCCGCTTTGGGAATTTGCTGCGTAATGGCCGTCGCCATCCTCAAAATTCATTTGAAGGACGGTTTTTTTATGAATTCGATTTTAAACCAGAACAGGGGGCACGGGATAGAGTATTCTCTTACCCTTCTTTTGGCGGCCACGTCCCTCGTACTTTCGGGGAGCGGCCGGCTGGGGCTGGATAAGCTAATCTGGAGGAGAAAGCTAACCGTTTAGTTTTCCTGGAGGGAAAGAAAAAGAGGGCGAACCTTGCGGTCGCCCTCTTTTTCTTTCTTTGATCGCCTCTACGGATCGCAAGGGGGGGATTGATCCAAAAATGTTGCGTTTACGGTTAAAACGATGTCGGCCCCCGTATAGGCCCCGTTACAATCCAGGTCCGCCACTTCGGGGGGAGTCAGAGGGTCCCCAAGGAAGATAAAGCCGAGCAGTATCACGATGTCGGCGGCGGTCAATTGGTTGTCCATGTTGGTGTCCCCCAGTTTAAGCAAGGTAAAGCGGAAAACCTCGTTGCTCGGAGTGGGAGCCCCTTGCATATCGAAAGCCGTGACCTTCCAGTAGTACTGTCGGCCACGGACCGTAAGCGCCCCGGTTGGAACCGTGAAGGAACTGGTGATAAGTCCGCCGACCGTTACGGCGGAATCGAAGTTGGCAAGGGGAGCGACGGAAACTTCGTAGGTTACGGCGTCAAACGGATCGGGGTCGGTGGCATCGGCCCAGTCTAGGGTAGGCATTCTGGTTACCGTAAAGCCGTTGTCGGGTGGGGATAAAAGCGAGAACGGAGGGAGCGGCTCGTTGACGGCATTTATGTAGAAATCCTGCAGGGGTGAAAAAGCGGAACGGGCTCCCTTGGCGTCCACCGTTCGCACGGCCCAGAACCAGTGGCCGTTTTCGGCCAGGCTGTCCGGCGCGACCAGCGTGGTTTCCCCAGGCGGGGTGAGGTAGCGGAATTCGAAATCGTCGGTGATTTCTCCGTCCCTGTCCAGCCGCAGTTCATAGCGCAGGCTTGACGGAGGGTCGTCGGGGTCGGAGGATTGGAACCAGGAAAAAAGGGGCCGATGTTCTGTCAATACAATCCCGCCCGATGGTGAAAAGCCGCCGGGTACCGGCCGCGGCGAACTGTCCGCCAGGTTCAAATAAAACTGGCGGAGTCCGCTCGTATAAGCGGATGTCCCGCCGTGGTTATCTACGGCCCGCACCCGCCAAAAATAGGAAGAATCGTCCTTCAGGTTGTCGTGATCGGCCAGAGCGCTTAGCTGGACGGCCAAGGCATTCGGAAACGCTCGAAGGGCAGGGGCGGTTACCCCTTCTTGGGACACCGTGTTTTCGTCAATTCCGCTCTGGTTCACTTCCGGGCTGGAGAAATCAAAGTTGTCGTCTATTTGCAACTGGTAGGTGAGCTGGTCGCCCGGATCCGGGTCGGTGCTCTCCAGCCAGATCAGATAGTCAAACATACTCAAATCCGAGCCGCTGGGAGGGGATATGTCCACCGGCGGGGTGGGTGTGGCATCCAGACGAAAGGTTCTCGTCTCCAAGGAAAAAGAAGTGTCGTCATCCGCGGTAACGGCGCGAACCTTCCAGTAATACGTAGCCCCTACCTGTAAATCTGCCGGCACCTGCCAGGTGGTGTCAGGCAGGGGGGGGGAGGTATCGGTTGGGCTGAAGGAAGGGTTGTCGGCCAGAAAGACCATGTACGTAGCGGGGATGGTAGCGGTGTCCCGCAGAGAATACCAGAGAAAGGTGGGTCTCTGCTCCGGAATCACCGCCCCGTCCGGGGGAGCAATCAGGTCCAGTTGAAAGGGAACGCCGACCTGGATGACGCTTGCGACAAAGTTGACCGGCACGTCGATGGCGCCCGTCTTGGTGAAGTACGGAATTTGCCCCGACACCCGACCGGAATCGAATCCAACCGTCCCCACCGGGTCCACTTTGGTCACGGTGTCAAACTTTATGTCCCAGACCCCCTTACGGGTCGGGTTGGGAGGTTCGTTGGTGCTCGGGTCCACCCCGTCGCCCCCGGCCGCCAAAAGAAATGTGTCCGGGCTGACGCTGTTGTATCTGAAGCTGACGCCGGTAAAATAGCGGAGCGTGTTGTCGGTCAAAAGCGCCACCACGCCGGTGAAGGAGCGGGGGCGGGACAGGGTCATATAAGCACCGCCCGAAAGGGACCTTTCTATGAGCGGCAGAACCATATAGGCAAGGGAGTCTTTGTTGGTAATGGAAACCCGCATCCGCACCACCCCGCTGCCACTGGCACCGGCAATGGGTGCCACGATTTTGGACTCCAAAATCATGGAGTCGCGCTCATCCGGTGTTTGGGCTGAAAGCGAACCGATTGGCAGAAAGAGAACCCCCAGCAGCAAAAGTCCCGTTTTACGCATAGCCGGCCTCCTTTTCTTAAGTTTAACGTTCTTTGTCGCCGTAAGATTATATTACTTTTCGTCTGTGTCAAGAAAATAATTGCAATGTGACATTTATTGGGCGAACCAAACCCTCTTCAAGTCGGCTGGAAGGGTATGGAAGCTGGTTTTCAGCGCCAATTGAGCCACAAAAAGAAAAGGCCGGCCGCCCAGCAATAATAGGAGAATCCTTCCAACGAATGTTTGCGCAAGATTTTGAGCAGCAAATAGATAGCCAAAACGCCGCTTAAAAAAGACGCGGCTGCCGCGACGTAGAAAAGCCCCCAATCGTTATAAGGGTTTTCGCTTTTGACGAGTTTTGGCACTTCCAGGAGGGCCGCCCCGGCGATGGCGGGAATCGAAAGCAAAAAGGAGTAGTCGGCGGCTTTTTTGCGCTCCAGCCCCATAAAAAGCCCGACTGTGATGGTTGAACCAGAACGGGAGATGCCGGGCAAAATCGCCACGGCCTGGGCCAGACCCACCGCCAGCGTGTTTTTGTAATTGAGCGGGGCTCCCGTGGGCCTGGAATATCGGGAAAGAAAAAGAAAAAACCCGGTTATAAGAAGGAAACTTGAAATCCAGATGGGTTTATCAAAAGCTTCCTCGAAAAATTTCTGAAATCCTCCTCCAATCGCCGCCGCCGGAATGGAACCCCAGAGGACGAAAAGTACCATTCGCCAATCTTCCTTCCGTTCCTCCGGCAGTTTGCCTGCCAGTTTCAGGAAAAACGCTTGGACAAAACGGAAAACTTCTTTTCGATAAAAAACAAGAACGGAAGCCAGCGTGCCGAGATGCAGAACCACGTCAAAAGCGACATTATCCAGCTTGGATTCAAAAACATGCTGGAAGAGGGCCAGATGGGCCGAGCTGGAAACCGGCAAAAACTCGGTCGCCCCCTGCAATACAGCCAGAAAGAAAATCTGCCAGGTTTCCACAGGCCGGAGTTTAATGCTTAACGCTTTTTCGTCAAGCCATAAACGGCGGCCGCGGCATCGGTTGCGGCAGTTCTCGAACCAAGAGACTTTACCGTTTGCGCCCTTTTGCTTAGATTACCGCAAGAGATTGTACGATGACCATAACCGAAGAAAAAATCTACACCCGGCTGCTTACGGAAACGGCGGGCGTTTCCCCCCGCCTGTTTCAGGAGCTTTTGCTTTCCTATGGGCAGCCCTCGGACATTTTTGAGGTCCCCGTTCCCGAGCTTTCCGCCCACCCCCGGGTCGGGGGCAAGCTGGCCAAGGCCATCGGCAAAGCCAAGGAGAACTATCTCAAAATCGAGTCGGAAACCAACGACTTTGCCGCCCAAAAAATATACACGCTTTCTTTTCTGGAGGAAAACTACCCGCTCCTTTTGCGAGCGTTGGGAGACCCGCCGCCGCTTTTGTTTTACCGGGGCGCTCTGCCGGCCGACGATGAAAAATCAGTGGCGGTCATCGGCCCCAACCTTCCGTCCCAGGATTCGGTCGGCCAGGCGGTTCGGCTGGGACGTGCCCTGGCGCAAAGCGGTGTTTCCGTCGTCACCGGCTCGGGGAAAGGATTGGAGGCTTCGGCCCAAGTCAGCGCAGTAGTAGCTGGTAAGCCCTCCCGGCTGGTGCTTTCCTGCGGGCACGAGGCGGATTTGACGGACGAGGAAATAACGCTGGGGGTGCAGGTGGAGAAAAAAGGGGTTTTGCTTTCGGAATATTCGCCGCTGACCAAAAAATCGCCAGAACACGAAGCCGCCAGCCGCCGGTTGGTGGTGGCTCTGGCGCAGGCGGTTTTGGTCATTGCCTCTTCGGGGGTGGATGAACTTACCGAAGCAACCTTCGAACTGGCCATCCAGCAGGGGAAGCCGATTTTCGTTTTCAACCCGGATAGAGACGCCGTCTTTCCGGCGGAAGTGATTCCGCTCGTGCAGGAAGAGGAAGTCGATTTGGTCGTCCGCGGCCTGGTATGACCGATTTTTTGTCCGAAGACACCATCGTCGCCCCGGCCACCGCCCCCGGCGAGGCGGCTTTGGCCATCATCCGGCTTTCCGGCAAAAAGGCATTTACCGTTGCCGATTCAGTTTTTCAAGGCGGTGTCCGGCCTTCCGAAGCTCCCTGTCACACCATTCATCACGGCTTTATTGTTGACCCGGCAACAAAGGATAAAATCGACGAGGTTCTGGTTTCCGTTTTCCGCGCACCGAAGTCCTACACGGCGGAAGATGCGGTCGAAATTTCCTGCCACGGCGGCCGGGCGGTCACATCCGCCATCGTAGAGGCGCTTGTCCGCGCCGGGGCGAGGCTGGCCCAGCCGGGGGAGTTCACCCGGCGGGCTTTTTTAAACGGCCGCATTGACTTGGCGCAAGCGGAAGCGGTGGCTGATTTGATTTCCGCCCAATCGGAGGCCTCGCGTCGCTCCAGCTTGGAGCAGTTGGAAGGGCATTTGTCCAAAAAGGTGTGCCTTCTGCGCGAATCGCTTTTGGATGTTTTGGCCGAAGTGGAAGCGAATCTTGATTTCCCCGAAGAAGGCATTGAACCCCAGCGGGCGGAGCAGATTTCCAAGACTCTTACCGATGTCATATCACAGGTTCGCACACTGGCCAAAAGTTTCAAAGAAGGCCGGATTTTGCGGGAGGGATACTCGGTGGTCATTGCCGGGCGGCCCAACGTGGGCAAGTCCAGCTTGCTTAATGCGCTTTTGCAAAAAGAACGCGCCATCGTCACCCCCACGCCCGGCACCACGCGGGATACGATTGAAGAATGGGCCCTCTTTTCCGGCGTGCCGGTCCGGCTGGTCGATACGGCCGGATTGCGGGAGCGGGGTGGGAAAATCGAAAAGGAAGGAATGCGCCGGACGGAAGAGGCCATCGAAAAAAGCGATTTGGTTTTGCTGATGCTGGATGCCTCTCAAAAATTGAATGACGAAGACCGGCAGCTTTTGGAAAAATATCAGAGGCGAAAGAGGCTAATGCTTTACAATAAGGTGGACTTGTTGACGCAACAGCCGTCTTCGGCTGAAACGAACGGTGCCCTTTACATCTCCGCCACCCTGGGCACTGGTTTGGACCGGTTGAAGGAAAAAATCGCCCGGATGGCCCTTCCTTCCTTCGGCACGGAATCGGTTCTGGTCACCTCCGCCCGGCATAAGGAAGCACTGGCCAAGGGGTTCGTCTATTTATTGCGCGCCCGGCGGGGGCTGGAAAGGGGAAAGGGGCTGGAGTTGGTCGCCTTCGAGCTCCGCCGCGCCGTGGATGCCTTGGGCGAAATCACAGGGCAAATCGTCACCGAAGATATTTTAGGCCGGATTTTTTCGAAGTTCTGCATAGGCAAATAGAAACAGATAACTAACCGACTTTTCTTTTTCAGTAAAAAGTGGGGGTGTGAGGTGTAGGGGCTTGATTAATCAAACTCCACTGCTTAACGAAGATTACTTCTGCGGTTTTGGCGTGTAGTCCACCCCTAACCGGGCAGGCATCCTCGGCACTTTGAGAAAGTCCGTGGTGAAGGCAGGGTTTTCACTTGCCTGTCAGTTCTTTTCCTCCTATAATCCGTTCACATAAAAACAACTCTGAAAAGGAGGCGGCACGATGGCAACAAAGCATTCGCTTTTCTGGAGGGGAATTTTGGTTTTGACGGTTTTCGTCCTGCTTGCGTCCAGATTTTCGACCGCGTACGGGGAAGGGAAAGTGGGCCTATACGGCATCCGGATGGTTCCCTACGGCACGGAGGGAGAAAAGCACAGCCGCCCTGGTTGGGGCGGCGGGCTGAACGTGGTGGCTCCCGTCCCTCAACTTGGAAATATGCTGGCGGGAACGCTGGGCTTCGAGATAACGAACCTGCTTTCCCGGACGGTGGCGTTTCAGGATGGGCTAACCGGTCTGCGAGTGTATCAGCAAAGTGACCAGAACTATTACCGGCTGTACCTCGGGCCGCAGGTGGGGGGGCATGGCAATGGATTCGTGCGTCCGCACGCCGGGTTAAACTTGGCCTTGGTTTTTTACAATTTCAAAACGGACGTAGTGGTTCCCGACGATGATAATCGGGAACTCGAAATCCGACAGAACCTGAAAAGCGAAACCAAAGCGGTCTTCGGCTACGATTTGAGCCTGGGAATGGACTTGAACTTTGCCAACAAGGTGGCGGTGGAAGGGGGGATGCGTTATTTAAAAAGCTTTTCGGTTCCTCAGCAACTGGGGGAGGGCTCGGTTAAGATTCATCCCCAGTACTTTCAGATCTACCTCGGCGTCGGGGCTTCGTTCCGGGTTTTTAGGAGATAGCAGTCGGGTCAAATTACTACCCGTTCTACCCGATTTCGGGGTATAAACCTATGGCGAGCTTTCCTCTGGCCCTTTGAGTATTGCCTGCCTTAAAAAGGGGCGCTTGACCAAGGAAAGCTCGCCACTTTTTTTGTTGACAATTCCAATTTTCAGCTTATTGTTAAGTCAGGCAAAAAGGGATAATTACAGTAAAAAGGAGGTTTTATGGGCAGGTTCAAAAATCTAAGTAAGGCGGGACTGTTTTTCGGAGCGGTGCTGCTTGTCGCCTTTTCACTTCTCTGGGTCGCTTGCAGTGAAAAACAACCGAGCGTAACCGCGCCGGAGCAAACCACCGTGCAATCCGTTCCGAATTTGGCTAGGGCGGCGGCTGTTCAAAGAAGCCATACCGAGCGCTTGATGGACATCGATGGGGTGGAAGGGGTAGGGTTGGGGCTTTCGTCCAGCGGCAAAACAGCCATCAAAGTTTTCACCTCGAAACCGAATGTGGCCGGACTTCCCAAGGAAATGGACGGTCTGCCGGTGGAAGCGGAACTCACGGGCAAATTTTTCGCCTTTGCCGCCCCTCTTACCGGCCGCTACCGGCCGGTGCCGATTGGAGTTTCGGTCGCCAGCAACTCCTTCTGCGCGGCCGGCACCATTGGCTGCATCGTGGAACGGGCGAACAAAAAGTACATCTTGAGCAACAATCACGTTTTGGCGCGCGAAAATCTGGCTTCCATCGGCGAGGATATCGTCCAGCCCGGCCGCTACGACAACAAGCCGATATGCGCCAACCACCTCGAGACAGACAAGGTGGCCGACCTGTCCGATTTCGTTCCGCTCAAATTCGATGGTTCAGACAATCTGGTGGACGCCGCCATCGGGGAGCTTTCTACTTCCGATTTCACCTGCGCCACACTGCCCCAATTTTACGGCCTGCCGGGTTCCACTCCGGTGGAGGCCACGCTCGGTTTGCCGGTCAAAAAAGTCGGCCGCACCAGCGTCTTGACCACCGGCACTGTGATTGCCGTCAACGCCACCGTCAACGTCAACTACGGCGCACCCGGGGTGGCCCGCTTCGTCGGCCAAATTGTAACCTCCCGGCATTTCATCAAATCGGGCGACTCCGGTTCCTTGATGGTAACGGACGACGCCAACAATGACCCGGTCGGCCTGCTTTTCGCCGGGACGAGTGACGGAATTGCCATCGCCAACCCGATTGACGAGGTGCTGAAAGCTTTCCACGTCTCCATCTGCGGCGACTGAACGGTTTTAGCTAAAAAGCGGGCCGTACGGCCCGCTTTTTTATTGCCTACAGCTCAAACGCCTGCGAGGCCTTTTGGTAAAGGGGCTGGTCCTTGCGGTTTTTGTCCGGATTGTTCCCCAGCTTGAGGGCCAGATAATAGGCGAAAAACTGTAAGGGTTCGACGTAAACCGGCGGTGTGAGTTGTTCCGGCATCCGCGGGAGAAAGAAAACTTCTTCCGCACTGGTCGATATGCTTCCCTCTTCGGTCAAAAGCACCGTTGTCGCACCGATTTCCTTCATCGCACTCATTGCCTGCAGGCAGCGTTCTTTTCCGGCGCCCCAGGGAGCGATGAAAAAGGCCACCGCTCCCGGTCCGAGCGAAACCCAGGGGCCGTGCAAGAACTGCTCGACTTCATATCCGGCCGCCAAAAGGAAGGTCGTCTCCTGCATTTTCAAGGCGGCCTCGTAGGCGGTGTTCATATTCGGCCCGTAGGAGACAAAGACAAACTGTTTCCGGTCAGCCAAGCGCTCGGCCAGCTCTTTGGCTTGTTGCTCCAAGCCAAGCGTTGACTTCAAAAGTTCCGGCAGCTTTTCGGAAGTCTCGGCCGTTTTGGCCGCAAGGCCAAGCTTTTGCGCCGTCGCCTCCGCCAATTGCAAAAGAACGGCCAAAGCGGTCACGTAGCTCACCGTATGGGCGGAGGAAAGCTCCTGATAGCTGGTCAAAAGAACGTGTTCCCCCAAAGTCACTTCCTTTTGCGGATTTTTGCCGGTGACCGAAAGGGAGGCGGCCCCCTTCTCCTTTGCCATTTTGGTGGCCCGCTCGGAAAAGGTTTTCCAGCCCCGGTGGGTCACGATGATTACCGCCGTTTCCTTGTCCAACTTGGGAGGTGCGTTCACGAATTCGAAGGAGTGAATGAACTGCGCATCCAGCTTGCTTCCGCAGAGCTGGCGGAAAAAGTATTCCCCACCCATCGCCGCATGGGAGGAGGTGCCGATGCCGACCAGATAAACTTTCTTCTTTTTGCTCAAGGCCTCCGCGGCGCTGGCGCTCTTCGGCTTGTTTTCCGCCAATGCTCCCGCCACCTCATCGGGCTGGGAAAGAACCGAATCGTACATATAGAACGGATGGGTTTTGCGAAGCTCGGTTGCGCTCATCAGTTTCTCCTTTCGTGCCTCCGCACAGCAAGGGAAGCTAATCGGTCGCCCCGGAGGATACAACAGAAATTTTTGCCGCCGGTTCAGAAGACCCGTCCGGTTGCAACCGCTTATGGAACGTCCGGTTAGCGTTCGCGCCGTATAAAAACTCTTGCCTGTCCGGCGTATGGATTTTATATTGGAAGCTTGTTTACCAAAGGCCGCAGCTTTGGCGGCGGCCTTTTTTACGGAATAGTCTAGTAAGGAGCCGAATGAAAGTCGCTTACGAAAAACCTAAAGTAGAAAAAACGATAAAATCCGATTTGGAACTGACCAACGAGGAAAAAAAGGAGCTGTACGCCCTGGTTTTAAAGTCGCGGATGTTCGACGAGCGCTTCCGCAAGCTGTTCCGGGCCGGGCGGTTCGCCGGCACCTATTTTTCCGGCGTGGGGCAGGAAGCGACCGCGGTGGTCCCCTGCTACAAGCTTTTGCCCCAGGATTTCGTCGGCCCCTCCCACCGGGAGCTGGGCTGCTCGATTGCCCGCATGCCGCTTAGGCAAATCGCCGCCCAGATTTACGCCCGTTCCCACTCGCCGGACAAGGGGAAATCGCATCCCTGCAGCTACGGCTACAAACCGTCCAACATCATCACCCCCGCTTTCACCATCGGGGCGCAGGCGGTTTTGGCCACGGGCGTGGCTTTGGCCTTCAAGATTCGCAAAGAACCGTACGTGGCCTTGAGCTTCGTGGGGGAAGGGGCAACCGCCCACGGGCCTTGGTATGAAGCCGTCAATTTTTCGGCCGTGCACAAGCTCCCCAACGTTTTCGTCGTGCAGAACAACCTCTGGGGGGAATCGGTGCATGCCCGGCTGGTGGCCGCTTTCGAGGACTTCTCCCACCGGGCCGAAGGGGTGGGAATGTTCGGCGTTTCCATCGACGGCAATGACGTGTTGAAGGTCTGGGAAACGGTCGCTTCCGCCATCGCCCGCGCCCGCCACGGGGAAGGCCCCACCCTCATCGAAATGAAGACCTACCGCTGGTACGGGCATTCCGAAATCGACCCGGCCGACTACCGGCAGCCGGAAGAGGTGGAATTCTGGAAGAAGAAAGACCCGATCGCCCGCTATGAAAAGTATCTTTTGGACAACAGGTTGCTCTCCCCCGAGGAAAAGAAGCGAATCGAAGCGAAGCTCGAAGCGGAAATCGAAGAGGCGGTGGAATACGCCGAGGGGGGGGAGTACGCACCGGCGGAGTGGGCCCTGGAGGACGTTTACGCCGACTTTAAAGTCGAAGCACCCGACCGCTAAAAAACCGGTTGGAAAACCGAAAACCCACCATTCCGGTTCTATGAAAGTGGCTTATGAGAAACCCCCATCGGAAACCCCCTCGGAGTTCGGGCTTTCCCCCAAGGAGAAAAAGGAGTTGTATTACCTGCTTTTGAAGTGCCGGATGTTTGACGAACGGTTCCGCAAACTTTTCCGGGCCGGGCGCTTTGCCGGCACCTACTTTTCCGCCGTCGGCCAGGAGGCCACCACGGTGGTACCGAGCTACAAGCTTTTGCCCCAGGATTTCATCGGGCCGGCCCATCGGGAGCTGGGCTGCAACATCGTCCGCTCCCCGTTGAAAGTCATCGCCGCCCAGATTTACGCCCGCGCCAACTCGCCGGACAAAGGTCTATCCCACCCCTGCCATTACGGCTACAAACCTGCCAACATCATCACCCCCGCCTCCACCGTCGCCGGCCAGAGCGTTCTGGCGGTCGGCGTGGCTTTGGCCTATAAAATTCGCAAGGAGCCGTACGTGGCTTTGGCTTTCGTTGGCGAGGGGGGAACGGCGATGGGACCCTGGTATGAGGCGGTCAACTTTGCGGCCGTGCACAAGCTGCCCGTTGTTTTCATCGTGCAGAACAATTTATGGGGGGAATCGGTGCCGGCCCGGCTGGTCGGCGCTTTTGAAGATTTCTCTCACCGGGCGGACGGCGTCGGAATGCCGGGAGTTTCCATCGACGGCAACGACGTTTTGAAAGTCTGGGAGACGACGGCGCCGGCCGTCGCCCGCGCCCGGAGGGGGGAGGGGCCGACCTTGATCGAAATGAAAACCTACCGCTGGTACGGGCATTCCGAAATCGACCCGGCTGACTATCGCCCGAAAGAGGAAGTGGAATACTGGAAGAAGCGGGACCCGATTCCGGCCTATGAAAAGTATCTGATGGGCAACAAAAAACTGACGCTGGAAGAGAAGAAACAAATCGAAGAAAAAATCGACAAGGAAATCGACGAGGCGGTCGAGTTTGCCGAGGCGGCCGACTACGGCCCGGTGGAATGGGTTCTGGGAGACGTTTACGCCGATTTCAAGGCGGATGCGCCGGACCGTCCTTAAAATAGTTCAAAAGGAGAGAGAATGGGCAGAGTAATCACGTACATTGATGCCATAACCGAAGCCTTGGACCAGGAAATGGCCCGCGACGAGCGGGTGTTTTTAATCGGCGAGGATATCGGGTTGTACGGCGGCGTTTTCAAGGCTACCAAAGGGCTGCAAAAAAAATACGGCGAATACCGGGTCATCGATTCGCCCATTTCGGAGAACCTGATCGTCGGCGCGGGGATCGGCTCGGCCTTGGTCGGGATGCGTCCGGTGCCGGAAATCCAGTTTGCCGACTTCGTTTCCCCGGCGATGGACCAGATTGTCCAGCAGGCGGCCAAAATCCGCTACCGCACCGGGGGGGCTTGGAGCGTGCCTTTGGTCGTGCGCATCTGCTGCGGCGGCGACGTCGGCGGCGGATTGTATCACTCGCAAATGAACGAGGCCTGGTTTGTCCACTGCCCCGGTTTGAAGGTCGTAATGCCCTCCAATCCCCACGACGCCAAAGGGCTGCTTTTGGCCGCTATTCGCGACCCCGACCCGGTGCTTTATTTCGAGCACAAGCGGCTGTACCGCTCGGTAAAAGGGGAAGTGCCGGAAGGGGACTATACGGTTCCCATCGGCCCGGCGGAAGTGAAAAAAACCGGCAAGGACATAACCATCGTTGCCTACGCTTTGATGCTGGTCTGGGGGATGGAGGCGGCGGAGAAGCTGGAAAAAGAGGGGATTTCCTGCGAAGTCATCGACTTGAAAACACTTCTGCCGATTGACAAAAAAACCATTTTGGAATCGGTTAAAAAAACCGGCAAGGCGCTTTTGCTTCAGGAGGCGCCGAAAACGGCCGGGGTGATGGCGGAAATTTCCGCCATCATCACGGAGGAGGTCTTCGACTATTTGGACGCCCCGGTAATGCGGCTGGCCGGGCTGGACGTTCCCCCCATTCCGTTTGCCCCGCCATACGAGAAATTTTACCTGCCGACGGTGGACCGGATAATGAAAAAAGCCCGGCAGTTGAAGGCGTATTAAACGTTTAAGCGGATTTATCATAGGCCGGACTTCAGTCCGGCAACGGCGCTGAAAATGCCGCCTGCGGTTAAATGCCCGGGTGTTTAATTTCTCCGTGCCAAATGCATTTTTTGGGCGTATAATTACTTGGCTGTGAGGACAAAAGCACTTTTCTCAATAGGGCTGGCAACCGCTTGCAGTTGGTTTTTTTCTTTCGTTCCTCTTCCCGCACAATCATCCGGCTCTTCCGGTTCCACGGCAGCCGAAAAGCCGGTTTTGTCCATTCGTATCGTGGGGGCCACCAGCGCCGACCCGACTTTGGTGCGCAATGTCTCCGGCCTTCAAGTCGGTCGAAATTTGACCCCCGATGGCGTGCAGGCCGCCATTCGCCAGATTTATGCTTTGGGGCTTTTCAAAGATGTAGAGGTCAAAGCCGTCCCGCAGGCGAGGGGATTGGAGGTTCTCATTCAGGTTCAGGAATTCCCCCGCGTGGAACGGGTGGAAGTGAACGGAACCCGACAGGTCAAGCGGGAGGACGTTTTTGCCAAATTGACCCTCGCTTCCGGCGGGGTTTCCAATCCGGCCGTCCTGCAGGAAAACGTTGGACTTTTACAGGAGTTGTATCAGTCCAAAGGGTTCTTTTTAGCCCAAATCGAAGCCAAATCCAAACCCGGTTCCAAGCCGGATGTCGAAATCGTCGAGTTTAACATCCGCGAAGGGGAGAAAGTGAAAATCAAAGAGGTCTTTTGCGAAGGGGTTACCCTTTTCTCCCCCGGCAAAATCGCCAAGTGGATGAAATCCAAACCGAAAAAGGAGGAACTGGTGGCCCGCTCTTCCGACCCCCTGCGGGACCGGCTGGAGACCAACAAAGAGAAGGTGGTCGAGGAGTACAAAAAGAAAGGGTATATCAATGCCGTGGTCACCCGCGACTCGTTCTGGGTCGATTCCGGCCTGAAAAATATGTACGTCAAAATCTGGGTGGATGAAGGGAAGCAGTTCCATTTCGGCGACGTCAGTTTCTCCGGAAATACGCTCTACTCCGCGGGGCGCTTGAAGCAGGCCCTGGCGTTTGCAAAAGGGGACCTGTACAGTCAGGAGAAATACGACCGCACGATGAGCGAGCTTTACGGCGTTTACCAGGAGGTTGGCTACCTGTACGCCCGCATAGCCGACCAAATGGCCACCGTTGACACGCTCGTAAGCGTTTCCTACGAGATTTCCGAAGGGGTGCCGGCCAAAATCAACAAAATTCACATCGAGGGAAACACCAAAACCAAAGACAAAGTCATCCGCCGGGAGCTTCTGGTCAAGCCCGGCCAGACCTTCCGCCGCTCCCTTTTGCTCCGTTCCGTGCGGGAGTTGATGGTCTTGAACTACTTCGCCAAGGCGGAGCCGGATTACTCCGTCTTGGAAAACGGGGACGTCGATCTGATTTTCAAGGTGGAGGAAAAGCCGACCGGGCAGCTGCAGTTGGGGGGCGGCTACTCCGGACAGGATAAATTCGTTTTGACCCTCGGAGTCGGCATCCCCAACTTTATGGGGAACGGCCAGAGCGTGAGCGTAAACGCCGACGTCGGCGGCCGGCGGAAGTCGCTCTCGCTCTCCTTCACCGAACCCTGGTTCCGGGACACGCCGACTCTGGTCGGCTTCGATATCTTCAACGTTGAACGCCAGTATTACGATGACTACACCGAACAGCGCACCGGCCTTTCCCTGCGGCTGGGCCGCCGGTTGCGCTGGCCGGACAATTTTTTCCGCGTCCTCTGGAACTACCGGTTGGAAGGGCTGCGCTATTACGAATTCGCTCCCGGCTTTTCGCTCTCCGGGCTCACCGACGTCGATTGGCCGCGCATCACCTCCTCCACCGGTGCGGCCATCACCCGCGATTCGCGCGATTTGGCCCAGTTTGCCACCCGCGGCTCCCTCGTCTCCTATGCGGTGGAATATGCCGGCGGGCCGCTCCAAGGGGATTACCAGTACCACAAGCATGTTTTTGAGGCCAGCAAGTTTCTGAAAACGCTCGGCAAGTTGGTGCTGGTGGCCAAGCTTAAAACCGGTGTTATCGACGGCCCCAAAGGAGACATTGGTATTCCGTATTCCGAGCGGTTTTCCCCGGGCGGCGTGGACCCGGATGGTATCATTCGCGGCTATATTGATGGTTCAATTGGACCAAGATACTCGATTGATTCCACGGCGGTGTATGACGACTCGACCGGCGCTCTCCTCGGGCATGATTACTTTGGCGGCGGTCTGCGCCGGGGGCGCAGCGAATTGATTTATAACTTGGAACTGCAGTTTCCGGTTGTCAAAGAACAGGTTTATGCTTTGGCTTTTGCCGATGCCGGCAACGCCTGGCTGACCGGAACACAGCTGCATCCTTTTTCCGATTTAAAAAGCTCGGTTGGCTTTGGTTTCCGGGTCTCCGTTCCCGGTTTGGGAACGATTGGCTTTGATTTCGGCTACGGCTTTTCGACCATTCGGAACAGCCGCGGGCAGTATTTGGACGGGCGCAAGTGGCGGCCCCACTTCCAACTCGGCTCAACCTTTTAGGTTTTTGAAATTCGTTCCGGCCGCGATGGCCTAGACCGGTCGGCCTTTTAATGACAAAACGAGAGTATGGTCATTCCAAGCGAGGCGAAGAATCCGGGTGGGGGGGATGGGTTTTGTCTCGGTCGTGACGTAACCCGAATCTTGCCTTTGCCGATGGCCCGGTTTATATATATCTTCCTTATTCAAGGAGCGCATAGATGAAAACAGGGTTGTTTCTTCTGATGCTGGTTCTCTTTTCCCAGACCGCTTTTGGCCAGAAAATAGGCTACGTCGATTCCGACCGGTTGAAAAACGAATACCGCCCCTTTGGGGAGGCCAAAGACCTGTTGAACAATGAAGTCAAGGATTGGCAGCGGAAAACCGATTCGCTGGCCCGCAACATCAAAATTTTGGAAGATTCGCTGGCCAAAGTGGGGCTGATTTTGAGCCCGGAAAAAAAGAAGGAGCGGGAGGATGAAATCACCAAGGTCAAAAAGGAATACCAGCAGTACCTGGCGGAAACCTTCGGCGTGGGAGGGAAGGTGGAAAAACGGAACAGCGAGCTTTCCAAGCCGATTCTTGACAAGGTCCACGCCGCCATCTCCGAAGTGGCCCTGGAAAACAATTTCGATTTGGTTCTGGATGTGGTGACCGGCAGTGTGGCCTACGGCCGCAAAAGTTTGGACGTCACCGACCGGGTCTTGGAAAAGCTGAATGCGGCTTTGGGAGGGAAAAAATGAAGCTTTCCGAAATCGCCCGGCTGGTGGGGGGGGAGCTGGCCGCTGCCGGCGATTTGGAAATCACCGGCGTGGCCCCCATCGGACAGGCCGGGCCGGGGGATTTGACCTTCGTCGCCAATCCCCGCTACCGCCCGCTTTTAAAATCCACGAAAGCCGCCGCCGCCGTCGTCGATAACCAGACCGAATTTCCCGGCCTGGCCTTGGTTCGCCACCCCAACCCCTACTATGCCTTTTTGCTCGTGATTCGCCATTTTCATCCGGAGGAGCGCCCGGTCGCAGCCGGCATCCATCCGCAGGCTTTCGTGGCGCCGGATGCGCTTTTGGGTAAAGAGGTCGGCTTGGGCCCGTTTTCCGTAGTCGAGTCCGGCGCCAAAATAGGTGACCGCACCTTGATTGCCGCCGGAAGCTATGTCGGACGGGAAGTGGAAATTGGCGCCGACTGCCTGATTTATCCAAACGTTACTCTCCGCGAGCGGGTTTGGCTGGGCAACCGGGTCGTCGTTCACTCCGGTACAGTGGTCGGCTCCGACGGCTTTGGCTATGCCAAAGAAAAAGGGGTTTATCATAAAATTCCGCAGGTCGGGACGGTGGTCATCGAAGATGATGTGGAACTGGGGGCCAACGTGGCCATCGACCGGGCCACGATGGGGGAGACTCGCATCGGCAAGGGGACCAAAATCGACAACCTCGTTCAAATCGCCCACAACGTCAAAATCGGCGAAAACTCCATCATTGTTTCACAGGTTGGCATCTCCGGCTCAACCGAAGTGGGAAAAAACGTCACCCTGGCCGGTCAGGTCGGCCTGACCGGCCACCTTCACATCGGTGACGGAGTAATTGTCGCCGCCCAGTCGGGTGTGCACCGGGATTTGAAGCCGGGACAAATCGTTCTGGGCTCCCCGGCGCGGGATTTGCAAAAAAGCAAAAAAATCGAAGCAATTATTTCTAATTTACCGGAATATATCGAAAAGCTAAAGAAACTGGAAAGAGCCATCTTCGGCAACAAACACGCCGAAGCTTCCAAAACTCCTGCCGCTATTTCCTCCGAAACACCAGAAGAAGTGGAAGCGAAATAGGGGTGAATCTTGTATTCGCCCTTCTGTTTTTTATTGTAGGCGGCATTTTAATGCCGCTGCCGGGCTAAAAGTCCGGCCTACGAAAATCTGATTTTAAGTGAAAGCGGAAGGCTTTAGCCTTTCATTTAACTTTCCCCCCGTAGAAGGTCTCCGTACGACTCGCGCTTGCGGATGACGCGGAAGCGGGAACCCTCCACCAGCACCTCCGCCGGACGCGGACGGGAATTGTAGTTGGAGGCCATACTCATCCCGTAGGCTCCGGCGCTCATTATGGCCAAAAGGTCGCCTTGCTCCGGCAGCATCATCTTTCGGTTGCCAGCCAAAACGTCGCTCGATTCGCAGAGCGGCCCCACCACATCCATCAGCACTGGTTTTCCAGCTCGGCGGTAAACCGGCTGAATTTCGTGCTCCGCTTCATACAGCGCGGGACGGAGCAGGTCGTTCGTTCCGGCATCTACGATGACCCAGGTTTTGCCTTTGGTTTTCTTCCGGTACAACACGCGGGTAAGCAGGATTCCGGCGTTCCCCGCCAGAACCCGACCCGGCTCCAGAAGGATGGTGGCGCCGGTTTGGACCGCCGCTTTGCGCACCGCGCGTGAATATTCAGCCATCGAAGGGGGCTTTTCTTTGCGGTAGATGATGCCCAACCCACCCCCAACATCGAGGTAGCTTAACGCAAAACCGCGGGCACGGAGGTGGTTAAAAAGTTCAGCCATCTGCCGAAGGGCATCCTTTATTGGCGCAAGTTCCGTCATCTGCGAGCCGATGTGACAGTCAAGCCCCCGGGCAATGACCCCTTTCATCCGGCGGCTTTTTTCGTACAGGCTGACCGCCTCCTCGAAGGGAACGCCGAACTTGTGCTTCTTTAACCCGGTGGCGATATGGCGGTGGGTCTTGGCATCCACGTCCGGGTTGACCCGCAAGGCAAAAGGGGCGCGCCTGGCCATCTTTCGGCTTACCTGGTCGAGCCGTTCGAGTTCTTCTCCGCTTTCCACGTTGAATAATAGAATTCCGGCCCGTAAGGCTTCGGCCATCTCCTTTTCCGTTTTTCCCACGCCGGAAAAGACGGTTTTGCAGGGGTCGCCGCCCGCTTTTTGCACGCGATGGAGTTCCCCACCGGAGACGATGTCGAAACCGGAGCCGCGGCGGGACAGAAGCTTGAGCAGCGCCAGATTGGAATTTGCCTTCACTGAATAGCAAATAAGGTGAGGGGTGCCGGAGAGCGCCCGGGTTAAGGCTTGAAAGTTGCTGATAAGGGCGGTTGAAGAGTACACATAGACCGGCGTTCCCACCTTTCGGGCAAGTTTCTCCAGCGGGACTTTTTCCGCCTGCAAGTTGCGGCCGTTATAGAGGAAAGGGTTCATCCTATTGAAAAGTGTTTGAGGTTAGTTCAGAGCTTCGACAGTTTATTTGTTGGGAAGAAGACAAGATGCGGGTCTTTTCACTTCCTTCCAAAAATCTTGGCAAACACCCACCGCAGCGGGTCGAAGAAGCGGTCGGCCACCCGTTCCTTCAAGGGAATGATGGCATTATCGGTGATGTGAATCTCCTCCGGACAGACTTCCGTGCAGCATTTGGTGATGTTGCACAGTCCCAGCCCGGAGCTGTTTTTTAAGAACTCACTGCGATCGGTTATGTCATTCGGATGCATCTCCAAGCCGGCCAGCCGGACAAAAAAGCGCGGGCCGGCGAATTCGGCCTTCTTTTCGTGCTCCCGCAAGACATGGCAGACGTCCTGGCACAAAAAGCACTCGATGCACTTGCGAAATTCCTGCACCCGGTCCACGTCTTCCTGGTAAATTTTGCGCCCGTCCTTGGCCGGCCGGTAGGGGGGGATTTTCTTGTTCACGTCGTAATTCCAGGAAACGTCGCAGACCAAGTCTTTGATGACCGGAAAGGTCTTCATCGGATATACGGTGATGGGCCGGCCGGTCGGAAGGGAATCGAGCCGGGTTTTGCACATCAAAGCTGGCTTTCCATTCACTTCCGCCGAGCAGGAGCCGCACTTGGCCGCCTTGCAGTTCCAGCGCACGGCCAAATCGGGAGCCAGATACCCTTGGATGTAATGGAGGGCATCCAGCACCACCATCCCCGGGGCAATCGGCACCGGATAGTCAATCGCCTGTCCCCCTTTGGCATCCCCGCGAAAAACTTTAAAAGTGACATCGGGCATCACTTATTCTCCGCCAATAATCTTTTCAGCTCTTCCGGCATTTCCGGCACAGGGGAGGTGGAAATGTTCATTTCCCCGTTTTTCCGCGAAACCACTACATTCAGTTTGCCAAATTTTTCGTCCATATTTGGATAATCAATCCGGCTGTGGGCCCCGCGGCTTTCCTTGCGGGTCAAGGCGGCATTCGCTACGGCTTCCGAAACGGTTAAAAGCGACTTCAAATCCCCCACCAAATGCCAGCCGGGATTGTAAGTCCGCTCCCCCTTGACAGCCAGTTTTGCGGCGCGATGTTTAAGTTCCTCGATTTTGTTGATGCCTTTCTTTAAATCCTCTTCCATGCGGAAAATTCCGACCAAGCTCTGCATCGATTCCTGCAACTCGCGATGAATTTGGTACGGGTTCTCATCTCCCGAGCGTTGAAAGGGGGTTTCCATATCCTTGGCCGCTTTTTCCAATTCCCCTTGGTCAAGTAAAGGAAAGGAGTTAAGCTTTCTTGCATATTCGGCGGCTCCCATCCCGGCCCGGCGCCCGAAAACCACCAAATCGGAAAGGGAGTTGCCCCCCAGCCGGTTGGCGCCGTGCATTCCGCCGGTCACCTCGCCGCAGGCAAAAAGCCCCGGGATGGTGGAAGCGCCGGTTTCGGCATCCACCCGCACCCCTCCCATCATATAGTGTGCCGTCGGCCCAACCTCCATCGGCTCTCTGGTAATATCCACGTCCGCCAGTTCCTTAAACTGGTGGTACATACTCGGCAGTTTCTTTTTCACCCTTTCCGCCGCCAGGTGGGAAATGTCCAGAAAAACTCCTCCGTGGGGGGAACCGCGCCCCTCCTTTACTTCCGTGTAAATCGAACGCGCGACCATATCGCGGGTGGAAAGCTCCATCATTTTGGGGTCGTAGCGCTGCATAAAGCGCTCTTTTTTGTTATTGGTCAGAAGTCCCCCTTCTCCGCGCACCCCTTCGGTTACGAGAAGCCCCTTCACTCCCGGCGGCCAGACCATGCCGGTCGGGTGGAACTGGAAAAACTCCATATCAATCAGCTCGGCCCCGGCCTCATACGCCAGGGCATGCCCATCTCCGGTGCATTCCCACGAATTGGAGGTAATCTGATAGGCCTTTCCACCCCCCCCGGTAGCCAGAACAATCGCCTTGGTTTTGAAAACGACAAATTCACCCGTCTTGCGCCAATAGCCGATGGCTCCGGCAATCTTTCCACCATCCTTCAGCAGCCGAAAGATGGTCAACTCCATATAGACATCGATGCCGGAATGGACTCCCTTGTCCTGCAGGGTGCGAATCATTTCCAGTCCGGTGCGGTCCCCCACGTGGCAGAGCCGCTTATAGGTATGCCCGCCAAAGGCGCGCTGCAGAATTTCCCCATCCGGCGTCCGGTCAAAAAGAGCGCCCCAATCTTCCAACTCCCGAATGCGGTCGGGGGATTCCTGCGCGTGGAGCTGGGCCATCCGCCAGTTGTTCAAAAACTTGCCGCCCTTCATCGTGTCGCTAAAATGGGTCTGCCAACTGTCTTTGGCATCGACATTGGCCATTGCCGCGGCAATCCCTCCCTCCGCCATAACCGTATGGGCTTTGCCGAGCAAGGATTTTGAAACGACGCCGACCGAAAGCCCCTTGGCAGAAACTTCCACAGCGGCCCGCAGGCCGGCCCCGCCAGCGCCGATTACTAAAACGTCGTGTTCGTGCGTTTCGTAGTTCAAAAAATCCTCAAGTCGTGAATGGCTCCGCACGCCACCAACCGGACGTACAAATCAGCCGCCATCACCGCAAAAAGCGAAGTCCAGGCCCAGAGCATATGGTGCTCGTTTATGCTGGAAACCCCTTTCCAGAGTTTAAAACGAACCCTGCCCGCTTTTGCACAAGAGAAACAATCAACATTGCCGCCTACAAAGTGTCTGAAGGAGTGGCAGGAGAAGGTGTAGCCGGAAAGCAGAACGGTGTTGACCAGTAGGACCAGGGTTCCGAAGCCCATACCAAAATGGCCGCCGAAGCTGAAGGCCTTGATTACATCGTGCCACAGGAAAAACAGAACGACAACGGCGGCATACAAGAAAAAGCGATGCAGGTTCTGGAATAGAAAAAGCTTCGTTTCCCCCTGGTAGTCCCGGTGCGGTTCCCCCACGGCGCAGGCGAAAGGATGGGCGGCATAGGCCCGGTAGTAAGCTTTGCGGTAATAGTAGCAGGTGAAGCGGAACCCGGCCGGCGCCCAAAGAATCAGAAACGCCGGCGAAAGCGGCCACCAGTCAAAAAGCAACAAGGGGGAGTAAAACGGCGAGAGGTACGGCCCGGCGATGTAGTAGTTGTTCTCAAAGGCCCGGACCATTGAATAAATGACAAATAGCGTCAGAACCGCCACCGTGGCGGTCGGCGCAGCCCACCAGGCATCTTTTCTTTGCGTGGTTCCAAACTTGACCATTGCCGCCGGCGCCACAGTCTTTTCCATTTGATTTTGGAATTTATCGGTTAAGGAATTTTTATCAAGGGAATTTTAAGATTTGCCGACCGCAAAGGTCGGTAAAATTTGGAAGGCTTTGCCGGTTATTTCTTCGGTTCGACCCAGATGCGGGTGGAGGCCTTTTTGCCGAGCGTGACCATCCGGCCGCCAATTTTAAGCTTGAGCGTGTCGTCCGGCATTTTTCCCAAAATCTCGAGATTTCCCTGCGGGATGATACCCAACCGGTCAAGGTATTCCAGAAAGGTGCGGTCCTTTTCGTAAATCCGCGCAACCGTCGCTTTCATTCCGGGCGGGGCCTCGAAAAGCAAAACGGCGTTTTCGATTTTGCGCAAGGCGGCCCTCCCCAGCGGGTTGCCGTGCGGGCAGGTGCCGTTCCGTCCGAACAACTTGAAAAGCCGTTCCTCCATCTCCGGCGAGACCGCGTGTTCCAATTTTTCCGCCTCTTCGTGCACCTTGTACCACTCCATCCCCAAAACCTCGGCGAGAAGCTTTTCGATAAGGCGATGGCGAATGATTAAATCTTCCGCCGTTTTCCGCCCGTTGGAAGTCAGGGAGATTTTTCCGTCCTTCCCCAGCTTCAGATACTCCTCCTTGGCCAGCCGCCGCAGGGCGAGCGAAACGGCCGGCGGCGTGACCCCCAGTTCTGTCGCAATTTTCGAACCGGAGGAACTGCCCCCTTCCTGGGAGAGCTCCCAGATGGTTTTCAAATAATTCTCCTGCGTGATGGTCGCCTTGCCGGAGGCTTTCATTATTTTCCTTGACAGAAATAGTTAAACATAGTTAATTTTATCGGTTAATTAAGCTTAATTTTCAAGCTTAAGAAGCCGATACGGTTAAAATAGGGATACGGCCCCGAATTGCAAGCGCTATGAGTCAATCGAATCCAAATCTTGAACCGAAGCCCGAATTGGGCTGGCGCAAATCGCCCGGTCAAGTTTCCTTGCCGGAGGTTCACCGATCCATCGCGGTGCCGCGTCACTTCCCCTTTTGGCGAAAGATGTGGGCCTATGCCGGACCCGGTTTTCTGGTGGCGGTCGGCTACATGGACCCGGGCAATTGGGCCACGGACCTTTCAGGTGGAGCCCAGTTTGGTTACACGCTCCTGTTTATCATTTTGCTGTCCAACTTTATGGCGATTCTGCTCCAACATCTCTGCATCAAGCTCGGAGTTGCCAGCGGGCGGGATCTGGCGCAAGCCTGTCGGGACCACTATTCAACCCCAATGGTTTGGTTTCTCTGGATTCTTTGCGAAATCGCCATCGCGGCGTGCGATTTGGCGGAAGTCGTTGGTTCAGCCATCGCCCTGCAACTCTTGTTTGGCATTCCGCTCGTTTGGGGTTGCCTGATTACGGCCCTGGATGTTCTGGCCATTCTGTATCTCCAAACCAAAGGGTTCCGTTATATCGAAGCTTTGGTTGTTACCTTGATCTTTACCATTGCGTCCTGCTTCGCTTCCGAATTGTTTTTCGCCAAGCCGAGCCTGCCCGCTGTTTTGCTCGGGTTTGTGCCGAGCGCGGAGATTTTAAAAAATCAACAAATGTTGTATGTTAGCATTGGCATCCTGGGTGCCACCGTTATGCCGCACAACCTCTATCTACACTCTGCCATTGTGCAGACGCGCAATTACGAAGCCACGCCCCAAGGCCGGCGCGAAGCCATCAAATTTTCGACCATTGATTCAACCGGAGCGTTGATGTTCGCGTTGTTCATCAATGCGGCCATACTCGTTCTCTCCGCCGCCGCTTTTCATTGGTCGGGCCATCGGGACGTGGCGGAAATACAGGATGCTTATAAACTGCTCACTCCCACTTTGGGGGTATCCATAGCCAGTATGCTCTTTGCCTTCGCGCTCCTTGCTTCCGGGCAAAACTCGACCCTCACCGGCACCTTGGCCGGGCAAATCGTCATGGAGGGGTTTCTCAATATCCGCCTGCGTCCCTGGCTGCGGCGGCTTATCACCCGCGCCATCGCCATTGTGCCGGCAGTCTGTGTCATTGGCTTCTTTGGGGAAGGCAAGACCACCGAGCTGCTTATCGCCAGTCAGGTCGTGTTAAGCATGCAGTTGGGATTTGCCGTTTGGCCTTTGATGCGATTCACCAACGAAAAGGCCAAAATGGGGGAGTTTGCGAACCCGCTTTGGATTAAAATTCTCGGTTGGACGACCACCGCAATAATTATCATTCTAAACGCGAAACTCCTCTTTGATGTACTCCTGCCCGCCGGGGTCTTGAAGGCCTTTTACGGCTTTTTGGGCCTGCCCGCGCCATCCTAAGTCAGCCATGTATCACAAAATTCTCGTTGCTCTCGAAAACAGCCAGTTTGACCAAAGTCTTATTCCTCACATCAGCCAACTGGCCCGGCAATTCGGGTCCGAACTGCTCCTGGTGCATGTGGCCGACGGCTGGGTGGCGCGCAATTACGATCGCCTAAAACTGGCTGAATCCCAGGAGATGAAAGACGACCGGAGCTACCTT
Source organism: Candidatus Zixiibacteriota bacterium (assembly GCA_022614805.1). Lineage (GTDB taxonomy): Bacteria > Zixibacteria > MSB-5A5 > DSPP01 > DSPP01 > DSPP01. The sequence continues at coordinate 307,924 of JAKEHY010000038.1, forward strand.
GAAGCTACTGCTGCCCAACTGCGCGCCGAGGGTATAACCGTTGCGGTGAGGCTTGCCTTGGGCGACCCGCCGACAGAAATCCTCAACATTGCCGGTGATGAGGGCTGCGACCTTATCGCCATGACCACCCACGGCCACCGATTGATTGGAGACATTCTCTTTGGCAGTACGATCGAAAAAGTCCGCCACAAAGCGGCCGTGCCCGTGCTGGTTGTGCGGGCGGCGAAAAATTAGAGGGCTAACTTGTTCGTTAGGTAGTGGCTTTAAGCCAATTATGAAAAAGGGGGGTCAACTCGCCCCAATCGTTTTATCTTTGAAGGTTATTACGGATGGACCGAGACGAAAATGCGATCCCCCTTTGTTTCGTATTTCACCACGCCGGTGATTCTGGAAAAAATGGTCCAATCCTTGCCGACCCCCACGTTTTCGCCGGGGTGAATGCGGGTGCCTTTTTGCCGCACCAAAATGGTGCCGCCCAGAACCGCCTCGCCAGCAAAGCGTTTAACCCCTAATCGCTGGCCATGGGAATCCCGTCCGTTTTTGGAACTGCCTACACCTTTCTTATGCGCCATACGTTCTCCTCAAACTTGAACCTTTAATATAAGATTTTCGAACATTTTTGCAAGACGAAAAAAAGCCCCGTTTACAGCCCGCTTTGATCGAGGAATTGCCGGATGGCTTCGTACGTTTGCTCTGGCTTTTCAATCATCGGCATATGGCCGCAGTCCGGGATGATTTCGAGCGGAGCATTTAGGAATGCGGCCGCCGTTTGGGGTGCCTCCAAGGTAATCCGGCGGTCTTTTTCGCCGGTAAGGACGAATTTGGGAATTCTTTCGCCCACCCTATATTTCGAATAATCAAAACGGGCGCTGGCCTGCAGATCTTTCAGCAAAACCTCCGGCCGGTCGAGCATAAAAAGTCTTTGTTTGAAGCATTCCTGAACCAACTTTTCATCGGAGTAAAGCATCCGGCAGATTTCCTCTTTCGCAGGAACTTTGGACGGCGGTTCGGAAGGAGGAGAAAAGCCGCTTGAGATTAAAACCAGCCCAGCGATGAAATCCGGATTTTGAGAAGCGAAACAGGTGGCCACCAAGCCTCCCATCGAGTGCCCGACAATGACCGTTCTGACGTTTGGAAGGAGCGAGACGGTGAAGTTTTTGAACGCCTCGGCATACTCCTCGATGGTATCGCAGCCATCTCCTGCACTCAAACCGTGGCCGGGCAAATCGATGGCAATGCAGCGCCGGGGCTGAAGTTCCCGGCTTAGGGTAAGCCAGTTGGAATGCGCCCCGCCGGCGCCGTGAATAAAAAAGAGGGGAGTTCCCTCCGTCCCGCGTTCAAAATAAAAAATCCGCTGGCCGGGAAGTTCCAGATGTGGCATTCCGGGAAGATAAAAGAATTACTCGGCGCGCAGGTCCAAGGACTCCGGCTCTCTGGCGAAACGCAGGTGAACTTTCTGTTGTGCCTTATCGTAATTCTCGGAGAAAAAGCTTTTATCCTTCTGGGCAAAACGCCGGCCGAAACCGTTCAAATTCCCCCAATCGATTTTACCGCTCGCTTCCACACCGACCGAATCGGGCAGGGATATTTCCAAGTCGGCCCGAGGGAGGCTCAATTCCACCGTCAAATCCTTCGCTTTTGGCGCCAGCCGAATGGATACGTCGTCACTTGCCCCTGCGACCGAGAGTTTTTCCAGCTGCAAAAAGCGGGTATCCAGCTGAACGTCCCCGCGACCGGTGCGAATGGAGAGAGCGGTGGGAATGGATTCCGAGACGGAAACTTCCCAATCCCTATCCCGGAAAACCCGCCAGCGGCCCAATGGCCAGAACCAATCCCGGTCGGATATTGCAAGTTCAAGCCGGCCGGCTTCCTCGTCGGTCGATACGTCCGGGCGGGCCAGCAGGTAGTCGAAGTCACCGGAGACGAAATAGTTCGGGTCGCTGGATACGTACAGGTCGTTGGAGCGCAGCTTGAGGTTCAATTCCAGCTTGTTCCACTCCGGTTTTTTTTCCAGTTGATACTGGTACGAACTTTCACGGCTGGAGCCGTAGCGGGCGGCGGTGAAAAGCACGTAGGCCAAGGGGCCCATCAAAATCAAAGTTGATAGATAGGCCACCTGCCGGAGGTTCTGGGAGGAAAAAATCCTTTCCCATCCCCAGGCAATCAAAAGCAAGGGCCAAAACGTGAGCGCCACCCACCAGAAGAAACTCCAGGAGAGCCGGTCCAGATTAATCAGCAAAAGAAAACTTCCCAGCCAGATTAAAAAGAGGGCGTTGCGCAACAGGCGGGGGCTCATTGGGCCGGCCTCCTTTGCAAAATCAGCGCCAATCCCAAGAATATTAAAAGCGCCGGCCAGAACCGAAGCAGGTTAAAGTCCCAGATATTGTGGGAGAGAAAGGCAAGACCGGAAAAAAGCAAGGTCAGGCCGAAAACCAGTTGTCCCGTTCGTCTGTTCTGTGACAGCAAAAAGACCCCGAGTCCAATCAAAAGCAAAAGCCAACCGGCCGGGGCGTGCCAGCCGAAGGGCCAGAAAAAAAGAAAGGGAAGGGAAAAGAGAAATACGAAAAACAGGATAAACATCAAAATTCCAATCCCGAAAAGGCGCAGAATCATATCAGTTTTTCTTCTCCCCCGTCAGGGCCTTGCCCAAAAGCACGAGTCCGATGACTATCAAAATGGCCGGCCAGAAAAGATGCCAATGGATGTCTATGAAATTGTTAAACAGAAACAGAATTCCAAGTCCGACTAAAATAAGCCCGACTACCATCGACGGATTTCTGGAGCGGGTGGAACTTTGGGATGAAGAAGTTTCTGACATCGGTATTGAACCTCCTTCCGTTGTCGTGGCCGGTGGGGGCTGGTAACCCATCGGCGGTTTGGGGATGATAAGGACAGCCAAAATGTAGCCGATGATTCCGGGTACGACGCCGGTGGCCAGCGAAAAAACGATGAAAGCCAGGCGTAAAAGGGTAGCATCCACCCCCAGATACTCTCCCAACCCGCCCAAAACGCCGGCAATCCATTTGTCTTTTTCAGACCGATAGAGTTTGCGCATTTAACCTGGCACCGCCGGAGGGGCTGCCGCTGCTGCTGAAGAGCTCGGAACAACCAGCGGTTCTTTGGGAATGATGAGAATGGCCAAAAAATAGCCAACAATGCCGGGCAAGAAGCCCGTCGCCAGGGTAAAAATAACATACGCCAGCCGGATTAAAGTCGGGTCAACCTCGAAGTATTCTCCGAGGCCGCCCAGAACACCGGACAAGCGGGCGTCATTACGCGAACGGTACAATTTTTTCACGTGCATCGCTCCTGTCCGTTAGTAGTTTACGTTAAAGCTTTCCCGAAGTTTCCAAAATCGGAAGTGCGGCAAAGAAGTGCTTGTGGCGCAGGTTAGGCTTTATCTAACCTGCGTTAACGTCAACGGACGCAGGATATGCTCCGATGAACTGGGCTTTATCCTTTGCCATGCTCGCTACTTGAAAACTATTTCCCGTCCGTTTGCTGTTTCCCCTTGGCAATATTGGGAATCCTATTCAGAATCTCCTCGAACTTCATACCGGTCAAAGATTCTATCACCGGGGGGAGCTGGGCGATAATCTGGGTGACGTCACGGGTTACTTTTGACGCCCCGGCGCCGCCGTCCCCGGAGTTGATGATGACAATTTTCTCGGTTTTGGACAAAGGTTCGGCAATCGCCCTTGCAATATCCGGCAGTTTTTCTATCAGCATCTGGGCAATGGCGGCTTCGTTATACTGCTTCCAGGCCTCGGCCTTTTTGGCCATCGCATCCGCCGTTGACTGCCCTTGGGCCTTGATGATATCGGCTTCCGCCAATCCCCTGGCCTTGTTGGCATCCGCCTGGGCAAAGCCGGTCACTTTGGTCGCCTCCGCCTCGCCGGCGGCCTCGGTCTGCAGACGGTACTTTTCGGCGGTGGCCAACGTTTCAATCCGGTACCGTTCCGCATCGGCCGGTTTCTGAACGCCGGCGTTCAGTTCCTTCTCCCGGCGGGCGATTTCCTTTTCCTGCACCTCGATTTGCTTGGTTTTTTCCACCACCTGCACGGAAATTTCTTCCGCTTTTACCGCCTGGTTGGTTTTGAATTTCTGCAAATCGTAGGCCAAATCGGCTTCGGCCTTCTTTTGATTGACGGAGGCGGTGTATTCGGCCACCTTCATTTCGTAGTCCCGGTTGGACTCGGCCACTTTGGTGTCGGCGATGTATTTGGCGGTCTGGCCTTCCTGATTGGCCTGGGCGGAACGTATGGTGGCATCCCGGTTGGCCTCCGCCTCGCCGATGATGGCGTTCTTTTTCACCTGCGCTATCTGGGGTTTGCCCAAGGCTTCGAGATACCCCTGTTTGTCTTTGATGTCCCGGATGGTGAAGGAGATGATGGTCAGCCCCATATTGGCCAAGTCAGAGGCGGCCACTTCCTGCACCCGTTGGGCAAAGGCATCCCGGTTGGAGTAAATTTCCTCCACCGTCATCGTTCCCAAAATGGCGCGCAGGTGGCCTTCCAAGGTCTGCAGGGCGATGTTCATTATCTCCTGTTTTCCTTTGGACAAAAACTGCTCGGAGGCGGTGCGGATGGAAACGTCATCCCCCTTGACTTTAATCTGGGCGACGCCATCCACCAAAACCGGCACGCCTAACTTGGTGTAAACCTCCGGCGTGGAGACGTCCAGCGTGAAAATCTCGAGCGACAGATGGTCCACCCGCTCGAAGACCGGGATGACGAAGGTGCCGCCCCCTTTGACCAGCCGGTAGCCGACGGTAAGTTTGTTGCCGAACTCGTCCTTTATCCGGTGCTTGATGCCGGAGATGACCAACACTTCATTGGGGCCGACTTTGACGTAGCGCCGGGAAATGACGATGAAAAAAAGCATGATGACTACAATCCCGGCAAAAATTGCCAACGGCCAACTGACGCCTAAACCTTCCATAATGCCTCCTTTTTTAGAAACCCGTTTGATTCTTTTGAGAGATAGCTCACGACGGAGAAGTTAAAAGAGTGGAAGGTGATTGGCAAGGGAAAGGAGATACTGGAAGGAGATAATTCCGGAAGCACTCTTATGGAAATAAAAAAAACGGGACTGTTTCCAGTCCCGTTTTTTTGTTGAAATGTCGGTTTGATATTAATAATGCGCTCCAGGAAGCTCGCCGGACGAATAAATCTCGATTACAAAACCGTTGGCGTCCTCGAAACCGTACTCGTGGCCGAACCCCCGGTAATAATGTTTGGATTTGTGCAGGTGGAATCCCTTGTTGGACTTGGCCCCGAAGTAGTTTAAGTTTTTAATCACGGTGGGTTTGCCGGTGGCTTTTTCCTTGAAGGCCGTCAATTCCACCATTCCATCCGTGCCGTCGCCGATTCTGGCGGCGGCCCCATCCCCGTTGATTTCCCAGCTAATCGGCTTTTTGTCGATGAAGGTCTCTTCGAATTTCAAAGGATAAATGTGGGGAATAATTTTGATGACGGCGTCGATCTGCTCCTGGCTGGCGGCCGGGTCGAAGGTGAAAGCGGCCCACAACGCCGTGCTGTCGCCAAAGTCGTCGCTCAAATCGCCGGAGACCCAGAACTTGACGTCCGTCAGGTCGGTTGGCCCGTAGTACCCGGCCAGGACTTTGAAAGCGTTGTTGAACTGGCAGAAGTGCTTGTCCGGAGAGGTGTTGAAATAGCAGGGACAGAAGAGCCGGCAGGAGCAGGCCTCGATGATTTTGGCATTAAAGCTCCAACTCCCGTTACCGGAAGCGGTTTTAGCCCTGTTCTGCTTGCTCTCAATACCGGAGCGCACCGTACCCGGTGAGGACTTGGTTTTGTCCGCTCCCATACTCCAATTGCCCATCTGGGTGAAAGCCAAGATCGCTGTTAGGAGGGCTCTCGCAGAACGGATGGCGACTCCAGATTCTTTGGTCATACCTCCTCCTTCTCGTTTACGCCTGTTACCTGCAAATAAAATAGTCAAATGCAATTTAGGCTGTCAAGAGGAAAAGTATCACCCGGCAGAATGCCGAATCTTTCGATGCCCCGGCCGGTTGAAACGAAAAAAGGGCGGGTAAAAAACCCGCCCTTGGGTTCTGCAAAAAACTCCGTCTACTTGGCGGCGATTTCGCCGGAAGAGACGATTTCGATGACGAAGCCGTTGGCGTCCTCAAAGCCGTAATCGTGGCCGTTGGCCTTGTAATGATGCTTGGATTTGTGCAGATTGAAACCCTTGTTGGACTTGGCGCCGAAATAGGTCAGGTTGTTGATGACCGTCGGCTTGCCGGATTTGTCCTTGAAGGCGGCCAGCTCCACCATTCCCTCCGTGCCGTCGCCGATTTTGGCCGTGGCCATATCCCCTTTGATTTCCCAGCTAATCGGCTTTTTGTCTAAAAAGGTCTCGTCAAACTTCAAAGGATAGATGCTGGGCACGATTTTGGTGATGGCGTCGATTTGTTCCTGGGTGGTGGCCGGGTCGAAGGTGAAAGCGGCCCAGAGCCCGGTGCCATCGCCAAAGTTATCGCTCAAATCGCCGGAAATCCAGAACTTGACGCCCGCCAGTTTGGTCTCCCCGTATTGGCCGGAGATAACGTTGAAGGCATTGTTGAACTGGCAGAAGTGCTTGTCCGGCGAAGCGTTGAAATAGCAGGGGCACATCAGCCGGCAGGAGCAGGCCTCGATTATTTTGGCGTCGAAGCTCCAGTTGTTTTTGCCGGTTGCTTTTCCTTTGCCGCTCATCTGGGCAAAGGCCACCACGGCCGCCAGCAGCAGTAACACCGCTATCGCGGTAATGCCTAATTTCTTCATACCTCCTCCTTTTGTTTATGTGGTTGTTTCAACCTATCGGGAAGAAGATAGCTAACCCAAAAAGGAACTGTCAAGTGGGAAATATCACAGCCTTTTTCCCCGTCCCGACCTGTTCCGAGCGTAGTCGAGGAGTGCCCGCCCGTCTTTTTTATATTCGTAGGGGCGAGGCCGCCTCGCCCACCCATAGGTTTGTCATTCCGAGCGCCAGCGACCTGTCCCGAGGGAACTCGAGGGAGGAATCTGGGCAGGGTGGTGGGGGTTTTTCAATCTCTCAATGAATCAATCCTACTGAATCCCCAATCCCTGCCTTCGTTTTTCGTATTCGTAGGGGCACGTTGCCACGTGCCCGTCTTTTTTGTCCCCCTTACCAAGGGGGACGAGGCCGTAGGCCGGAGGGGGTGCCTTTGTAGGGGCGGGTTTTCCGGTCGTCGCTGACGACCCCAACCCGCCCGCCTTTGTCTTTCGCATTCGTAGGGGCGATTCTTGTGTTCGCCCACCCCCCTGTGGTGAGCGTAGCCGAATCCATTCCCGCATCGGGAAGGCCTGCCCGAGCGCAGCCAGGGGGCCAGGGGTTAGGTCGTCTTTCGTAGAGGCAATCCCTCTGTGGTTGCCCACTTTTGCCCAGATGGGTACGTTTGCCGGAAATTGGACCAAACAATATATTCGCCGAAATGCCGGACCCGATAGAATCCAAAAAAATTGTATATTTGTTCGGTGCAGGCGCTACACATGCAGAACTGGCTAATCTCGAAAAAGACCCTGGTCAAAGATTTTTGGAAAAAAAGGGATTGCTAACGGCTAATATGTCCAAAAGGGTAATGGAAAAGTTCAGAGCTAGAAAAGCTAACTTAAAGTACATTAAAATGGTTTCATCAGTGAGTGGCGACATAAACATCGAATTATACATTAGTCTCATTGAGAATAACAAAATTGGTAACTGGGAGAAAACGAGCAGGCATCTGAAACAGTTAGTAAAAAAAGATATTGAATCTATCTTGACCGTGTCGAAAAAAAAGAGGTTTTATCTACACAAAGCGTTATTAGAACTTCATGGACATAAAAACATACAGGACAAGGAGAAATTAATTGGTTTAATTTCCCTAAATTATGATGACGTTTTAGATGATGCTTATAGGACTGTGCGGAAAGAAGAGCCAAACTACTGCTTTGACACCGGAAAAAATGAAGCAATCCCGTTACTAAAACTGCACGGCTCTTTTGACTGGAAAAGCGTAATGATTCGTGGAATAAAGAGAAGTGTTCAAATTATCCCATTGGGGGTCAATAAACAATTTCTCCACATACCGTATAATTCCATCTGGATTCGGGCACTTGAAATCTTAAGAGAATGCGATATACTTCGTGTGGTGGGATGTTCATTAAGTCAAAACGATACCCATTTGATTGAGCTACTCTTCAACGCTCATATAGAGAAAGGAAATTCCTTTGAAATCCAAGTTGTACTGCCCCACCTAATTTTGGACAGGCATTCTCTTGATTTTTGACAACCAATCGGCATAGAACTGCGTGGGAGACTTCATCCCCAGCGCGCTGTGCG
>JAKEHY010000005.1 GCA_022614805.1 Candidatus Zixiibacteriota bacterium
CGACAGGGGTTTACGATCCGAAAACCTTCATCCCCCACGCGGCGTTGCTGCGTCAGCCTTGCGGCCATTGCGCAATATTCCCTACTGCTGCCTCCCGTAGGAGTCTGGGCCGTATCTCAGTCCCAGTGTGGCCGGACACCCTCTCAGGCCGGCTACCGATCGTAGGCTTGGTGGGCTTTTATCCCGCCAACTACCTAATCGGGCGCGGGCTCATCTCTATGTGATAGCTTACAAGTAGAGGCCACCTTTGGTTTCCAATCGATGCCGACCGGAAACGTTATTCGGAATTAGACCCCCTTTCGAGGGTTTATGCCAAACATAAAGGAAGATTACCCACGTGTTACGCACCCGTCTGCCACGGCACATCCAACCTTGCGGCCGGATATACCGTACGACTTGCATGTATGAGGCACGCCGCCAGCGTTCGTTCTGAGCCAGGATCAAACTCTCCAAATTAGGTTGATTTCTAATTTAAGAGCGATGATCCGTCTAAACGGACGATCGCGTCTGTTGGAATTAAAAGAGCTCTCTCAAAGTAGGGCGCACCGAAGCACGCCTTTATTTTGAAGAGCCAGCACAATTTTAAAACAATGTGCGCGCTATATAATTGTCAAAGAGCATTCCGTCCCTTCGAATCGTAGCCCGATTCGTAACCCGATTCGCAAGTCGATTCGTAGCCCGGACTTCAGTCCAGGTCTATCCCTTCCTCGGTAGCCTCGACTTCAGTCGAGGTTCCCTCCGGGAAATCGGGACGGTTCATCCAAGCAGTCGCCAAGATAGATGGGATGCCAAATCCCGTTAAGGACTTAAGACACCCCTCCCTACCTGTCAACCGCAGGGGTAGGGATTTTAATACCTATCCTCGTATCTGTCAAGCCCAAAATGCCTAATTTTTACCTATCCCCCCTTCCCGCATCGGGAAGGGGCCGGGGGTTAGGTTGTTTTCCGCAGGGGCAACCCCCGTGGCTGCGCGGTAGGGCAGTTCACGAATTGCCCCCCACTTCACCACATACTTCAACTAATACCGGGGACATTTTTTTGCTCAAAGCAAGCCCAAATCTTGTCAGCAAGACTAAAAGCCAAAAAGGATTCCTTACTTTGAATGCTCAATGTTAGTTTACGGGTTTGCAGGTTGGGCAGGCACGAATGTCCCTCTTTGCACATTAGCCCCTGTGCCCGCAAAGGGCGGAGTAATACCCTGAAGAGTATGAAGCAGATTTGGCTGGCTCATGCCGCCGTCTTCCCTATGTCTTACGAAGAATCTCCTGTTTCTCTCACTCCAATCGACGGTTCTAATCTCATTGGAAGCCCATGTTTTGTTTCTAAGGAAACTATCATCAAAATTTGGCTGGACAGCGAACGCTTTCTGCCAAATTACCTTTGCCTGGTTGGAAAATTTCATATCCAAACCGAAAGTCTCACTTTCTACGCTGCTGGACATGATAGTTAGAACAGGGCTTCCATCAGCTTCGCTATATGGCCCGCTGTTTAGTATTATCATCTCGTGCATCAATCCAAGACTATGTCCTATTTCATGCGCTATGACAATGGCCGCCTTTGTTGCCACGGCCTCAAGAAGTTCAATCAGTGCCTGAACGGAAGGGAATGACCTTTCCCGACTCTCGGCGTCGTGAGTTATTTTCCCCTTGAAAAAGCTGGTCCTGATCTTGATTGGTTTTTCAAGTTTCTTGTTTCCCGACCCAATCGGAATTGGGCACGGCAGCATATACTCCCGACCACCCTGGATTGCATTAAATTCTGCGTTCGGTAGCTCCGACTCACCCACTGGAACTATGAGATTATCAAGTGTAATAAAGAAATTCCAAAAGGAAGTTTCAAAAAGATTTCGTTGACTTATGAGTCTCCAACGACGATGTCGCCCCGTATCTCGCGTGAATTTTTGCTTAAAAGCATTAGCCAGTGGTGTTGCAACCGGTTCATCTTCCCACCCTACGGCCCCCTCCGAAAACCCTCCATTGCTGAAAATTCCAAGGAGAACTTGTTTTAATTTATTCCTTATGCTTGTACGAACCTGGGTGCGTCTTCCTGCTAAACCGGTTCCCGTAACATTTGGTGTTACTCTTTGCCCCAAAAACTGCGCATCTGGAATCATATCCTCAAGCAAGTCATTCATTAGAACAATCTTCAAACTTCCTGGAACATATGGCTGAAAGGATAGATGATGATCTGCGGGACCGAAAGGAGGTGATAATTTCACCGGAATGAATTGAGCGGGAGGCGGGTCGGGGAAAGGAGGCCCGCTGGTGTTTCGAAATGCTCCCTGAACAAGATATTCCTCGTGATGCAGTATTAAATTGCCAATCACGTTCCCGGTGTATCTCATATTGCCGCCGCCTTCTGGGCGCGTCGTAGTTTCCACTTCGTGCCGGCGACGCACACGCAGGTTTAGAACAGCTACTTGAGTAACCGTAGGATTTTGCCGGTCGATTTCAGCCACGGCCTTAAATTCCATGAATTGTGCTTCCCTACGGGTGTCCACCAGAAAGGGAAGGTTTAGCCGGAATTCTCGATTGAGAAACGTCAATACAAGAGCGTCCACACCGAGAACACACTCCGGGTCGAAGCCGCTTACTTCTCCTGCATGGGGGTTTTCAGGTGCAGGTCCGAGTACAAGTTCAAAGGTTATACGCCTTTGCTCGGGCTCACTTGGGTTGCGATGAAAAGTTCCGTGAAAGGTGGCGACCAGCCGATCTTGGGAAACCTCGGCCTCTCCTCTGTGACCGGCTCCAGTCCCGCTGACTTCAAAAATTTGGATCCGCCCGGGGGTCGGGGTTGTCAGAGTAGGATCGTCTCCGCCGAGTTCTAATCCAATATTGACCCGATTACTGGTGGACCCTACGGGCGAGTTGTTGGGTTTCCACCAGAATCTTATAGGCATGCTCTTTTCCCCGTTTTAGAAGTGGTCCCTCATCCGAAGGAACCAGGGGGTCCCGGTGTAGTTTTCTTTTTCTGACATATAGTAAACCTCAACGATCTCACTTTTTCCACCACAGTCCACTTCGTAATAATCATCGGGCAGGTTTTCATGCCGTAAAACTCCCTGTTCGTCGGTAACGCCACTGATTCTGACGGGGCTGCTCAAACCGCGGAGCATATACTTGGTATTAGCCAATACTTTCTCCATACTATCATTGAACAGCTTGATAAAGACAAAGCAGATTGGATTACCGATTTCACACGGACACTCCCTTGCCACGCTGTCATAAAAACTGCACTTGAAAGTTTCTTTAAATCGCGGTGAGAGTTGAACCATTTGCTTTTTGCAGGGGCCGATGTCGCCAAGTTTACAAGGCAGTGTCGGCAGGCGGTCGGGGTGGAACAAATAAAACACCACCCGCCGGTTGGGCTCGTGGGCGGTCTCGACGTTGTCGACCGGATTGAACTCCCCGCACCCCATAAACTTCGGTTCCATAAACTGGTCGGGGGTCAGCTGAACGTCGTGCTTGCTGGTCATATATTCGCGGAACATCGTCTTGCGGGTCTGCGAACCGACGATGCCATCGACGGCCAGCCCTCGGTCTTGCTGGTAGCGGCGCACGGCTGCCTTTAACGAGGCGGTTGAACTTCCGGGGTCGTATGGCCCGCCAAAATCCAACAGAATCTGGCGAATCACATCCATCCCCCAGTCCTCTTCATTATAAAGTTCTTCCCAGGTGTCGGCGTCATTGGTGATGAAAGCCAGGGTGCTTCTGGCCCGCCGTTCGGAAAGCTCTTTGTTGTACTGTTCGCTCCCCACCTTGTCCGTGTGCCCGAAAATCATAACCTTTGCATTCGGATGCTTGGCAACCGCTTCTTCCAACTTTTTCAGGTGGTCAACGACAGAGGGACGAATGAATGATTTGTCGAACTCGAAGGTGACCCCCGGGATCTCGCAGCATTCCAGAAACTGGGGAGCCGGAGAGGGTTTCTTGCGAACCCGCAGGGTGTGGGTCCGCTCGGTCGCCAGTCCCGGTTTTGCAAAGCGTACCGGAATCAGAAGCTTCTCCTGTGGTTGGTCCTCGGTGGAGATGATAAAATTTTTGGTGCCATCCCGCTTGCGGCACCCCAGTTTATCCCGCAGGCATTCGTTGACCGCCTTCTCCTCGTCCGTGCCCCAGTTGAATTTGGCCAGCTCCTGCCAGGTTATCGGATTGCCGGCGGCCCGCTCCCGCTCGGCAATCGATTGCAAACTGTCCCCCTCCTTGGGCTCGTACTTTTTGGCTTTGTCCCGCTTCTCAAAACCCATTGGAGTCCCTATTCAACTCGAACAACCTCGAAGGCGTCCGGGTCCTCCATTTTTTGCAGCTCGCAGCTCCCGGGAGGGAGGTCCCGGATTTCCACCGTCCCGCCGGCGTTCGTGCGGAAGTCCTTGACCGTCCCGTCCGGCAATTTGAGGGTGAGCACCACCCCTTCCACCGGCTGGCCGCTCTCGTCGTCCACAATCAGAAACTTGACCCACTTGGACTCCTTGACTCGGGTAGGAGGGGGAGGCGCTTCCTCAATCACAGCCGCTTCCCTCTTGGACGAGGCGGCCGCAGCTTCCTCCTTCACAGCCGGGGTTTCCCGGCGGGGCAGGATATGTATCTCTCCTCCTGCAACCCGCCATATTAATTGCTGAATAACCTCCCGGTCTTCCAGTTGAGAAATATTTCCGGAAGAAACCCTTTCTGCCAGAATCTGCCGCAGGGTCGCCATACTCAAAGGGTCCCCCAAAAAGTTGGAAAGAAAGTGGGTAACCGAAAGCTCGTCTCGAAACTCCCCGGTCGTATCCGAAAAACGGCTCTCCCACCAGTCCAGAATTTCAAATTCTCGCAGGTTCCTTCTGAAAACTCTTCCCACAAAAACCTCGCTTTTCCGTTTTAGTGTTGCAGTTTAAGGTAAGAATTTTCGCCTTCGGCTGTCAACCCGAAATTTCAACCGAATAGCCCCAAATCGGACCAAACACCGCAGGGGTTGTTTTTGTAGGGGCCGGTCTTGCTTGCCCCGAGCGTAGTCGAGGAGTGCCTGCCCGTTTTTTTTGTCCCCCTTACCAAGGGGGACGAGGCCCGCAGGGCCGGAGGGGGGGTTACAAATTCACCCCCACTTCGGTAAGTTTTCACTTCCGCTTTTACCTATTTTGCCTATTCAGGAACCCTTTGAAAAATGCCCGGCGCAAGTTCCTGCTATAGAAGAAATTCAAGCCGATGACAAAAAAATAATTGGTCACCTTTCACAATTCACTCCTGGACATTGGGTTTAAGGATGTGTATTAAATTGCACTTTCACCTAAAATCGCAAGCATTTTCCAACAGTTTCTGTTTCGCGATTTTTCAAAAAAAACTACAATTTCCCCACTCTTTTCCCACCGTTTTCGCTAAACCAGACCGCCCAAACTTCCAAATTCACAACTCTTTCCCCGCCATTTTTGACAAAATTACTACCTTTTACCGGTTCCTCCGTTTCAGTCTTTTCTTGGATGGCTTCACCCCGCTCCCCTTCGATTTACGCGCCTCCCTATCCCGGTGTTTCTCTTCCGCCTGTATTATCGCAACGAATTCATCCGCCGTCATCTCGGTAAACTTTTTCATTCCTTTCTCCTTTTTTTGAACCCAATCGCAAATCCGCTTTTATATCCGTTCCGCCAAGGTAGCTTCTTTTCAATCCGTCAGCAAGCCCGGAGGGGTTTTTTCCACGAAATCAGGGTTGAATGTATTCAACCTCTACAAAACAAAATTGCAGGGGTTCAATCCTTCGGCTACGCACAGGACAAGTATATTGAACCCAAACCCCCTCTTGCCTTTCCCCAAAAAATCATTAAATTAGCGCTCTCTTTGAGAGGAAAATTATGAAAGTATGTGACATTTGCGGAAAAGGCGCCCAGAACGGAAACACAGTCAGCCACGCGAACAACAAATCGCGCCGGCGCTTTTTCCCCAATTTGCACCCGGTGCGCGCCAATGTCAACGGGCGGCATCTGCGACTCAAGGTTTGCAGCTCCTGCTTGAAAGCCGGCAAGGTGTTGAAAGTCACCCGCCGCCCCAAAGTTACCGCCGAAGCGTAGCTTTTTGACCCCGCCCTTAATCCCTCCCCTCCAAGGGAGGGAATTTTGGTTTCGTCCTCTGTTTTTCCTTTCCCCCTCTCCGCTGGAAGGGGAGGGACAAAGGATGGGGTATGTGCACCGAATACAAAAACCATTCGGTGCCACCGACATTGAATCTTTCGGTGTTCCGAGCTGCGACCTACGCTCTACGTCCTACGACCTGCGTCTTAGTATTTCCTCCCGTTCATCTGCTTGCGCAAAAAGGCAGGCACTTCCGGACTGTTGGGGTCCATCCCTTCCCGTTTCGGAACGGCAACCGGCTCCTCCACTTGGCGGCCGGTTCCGACTTGTCCCGAATATTCCCGAGGGAGCGGGCTGGCGGAGCGGGTGGTCACACCGGTTTTGTCTAAACCTAACCTGTGCCGCGCCGCGGTGAAAAGGTCGGATACCTTCGATTCCATCACTTCCATCGTCGCCCCGCCGCCGCCCAAAAACCCGGTGGCGATTACCGTGACCCGCATCTCGTCTTTCAAATTCGGGTCAATCACGGCGCCGAAGATGATGTTGGCTTCCGCGCCGACGGCTTCATAGACGACCGAGGTGGCGTCGTTCACTTCCGCCAAGGTCACGCCCGAGCCGCCGGTGACGTTGATTAAAACCCCCTTGGCGCCGAGGATGGAAACGTTGTCCAGAAGCGGGCTGGCAATCGCCGCCCGGGCGGCCTCTTCCCCTTTGCTCCCTCCCCGCCCCACGCCGGTTCCCATAATGGCGTCGCCGGACTCCGCCATCACCGTGCGGACGTCGGCAAAATCGCAGTTGATTAAACCGGGGACGGTGATGAGTTCGGAAATTCCCTTGGTGGCCTGCATCAAAACCTCGTCAGCTTTGAAAAAGGCGGCGGTCAGGGGGGTGTCGGCGGCCACGAGCGAAAGCAGCCTTTGGTTGGGGATGACGATGAGCGTGTCGACGCGGGATTTCAACTCATCCAGCCCGTCCAGAGCCCGGCTCATCCTTTTTTTCCCTTCGAAATCGAACGGCTTGGTGACGATGGCAACCGCCAAGGCCCCCCCTTCCCGGCCGATTTCCGCCACGATGGGGGCCGCCCCGGTGCCCGTGCCGCCGCCCATTCCCGCGGTGACGAAAACCATGTCCGACCCGGCCAGAAATTCGGAGACGATATCCCGGCTTTCCTCGATGGCTTGCCGGCCGACTTCGGGACGCGCCCCGGCCCCCAGCCCGCGGGTGATTTTGGAGCCGATTTGAATTTTGTGCGGCGCCAGGGAGGATTCCAAAACCTGCGCGTCGGTGTTGATGACGATGAAATCGACCCCCTTCAATCCGCCCTCAATCATCCGGTTGACGGCGTTGCCGCCCGCCCCGCCGACCCCCACCACCTTGATTTTGGCGCCCGAAAGCGCCTCCAAATCGAAGTCGATGAACATTTCGGCCGGGTTCGCTGTTACTCTTTCCATACCCTCTCCTATCGGTTTGTGGTTTATGTTTAAGCTTTTTTTCACAGGTATTCCTTCATCCAATCCACGGTTTTTTCGAAAAAACCGAAAACTCTTCCGCGCGGCTTTCTCTGGCCGAGCTCGTGGCCGCAGGCGTACATCGCCAAACCGACCGCCGTGGCGTACTGCGGGTTTACGGCCTGCTCGACGCTCCCGCCGAACCCCCCGGGGACTCCCACCCGGGCGGGCAAATCGAAAATCTCCTCCGCCAGACGGGCCGCTCCCGAAAGCATCGCGCCGCCGCCGGTCAAGACCACCCCGCCGGTCAAAAATTCGGAGAGCCCGAGGGAGCGCAGCTCCCGCAGGGCCAGGCCGAAAATCTCCTCCATCCGCGGCTCGATGATGGAGGCCAAAATGGAGTGGGAAATCTTCCGCTCCCCCCTTCCGGCCGAGGGGGGCAGGACCAAAGTTTCCTCTGGGTCCACGAGATGGGAGGAGGCGACCCCGAAATTTTTTTTCAACTCCTCCGCCTCGGGCGGCTCCAGGCGCAACCCGATGGCGACGTCGTTAGTGACGTTGCCGCCCCCCAATGGAATGACGAAGGTGTGCAAAAGCTCCCCCTCCAGAAAGACCGCCATGTGGGTGGAGGCCCCGCCGATGTCCAGCAAAATTGCCCCGCGCACTTTTTCGGCCGGAACGAGGACGGTCTCCGCCGCCCCCAGAATGGAAAGCACCAGGTCGCACGGCTCCACTCCCGCTTTTTCCACGCAGCGGTACAGATTCTGGGCCGCCGTGGTGGAGCCGGTGACCAGATGGACATCCGCCTCCAGCCGCCAGCCGGACATCCCGCGGGGGTCTTTGATTCCCGGCTGGCCGTCCAGAACGTATTCGAACGGAATGGTGTGGAAAATCTCCCGGTCGTGCGGCAGGGAAACCGAGCGGGCCTGGGCCACGGCCCGCTGCATTTCCTGCAGGGAGATGCCCAGGCTGGAATGCGCCACCGAAATCCCCCCCCGGGAATGCAAGCTTTTCAGATGTTCCCCGCCGATGCCGGCCACCACGAGGGAGATCGGCTCCCCAAAAATCATCTCGGCGTCCCGCACGGCCCGGCGGATGGAATCGACCGCCCCGAACAAATCCACCACGACCCCCCGCCGGACGCCGCAGGCGGGGGCGACCCCCAGACCGACCAGCCGCGGCCGGCGCTCTTCGGGGTTTTCCACGACTGCGGCGGCGACTTTGGTGGAGCCGATGTCAAGCGCGCAGGCGACCGTTCGCTTCACTTTTCCCCCTGCGGAGTTCCCACGAAGGCGACCACCGAATTTTTCTGCCGCAAATCGAGATTTCCCGCCGGCAGCCCGGAGGCGGCCATCTCTCTCAAAAGCAAAAGCTTCGGCTCGTGCGGTGCCGCGCCGAAATTTATTTCCGTCCCCCCTTCCTGCCAATACGCCTTCACGTTGCCGGGGTCTTCAAAGTCCAGCTGGGAAGCCCGCTCCAGAAGCTCCGGATACTGCCGCCGAACGGCGGCCAAAAAATTGGCAACCCGCCCGAAGGCCGGAGTCCGCATCGGCCGGTAGTACCAGCCGGAAAAAGTGCCGCAGCCGGAGATGACCAGCCGGTCCCCCGTTTTCATGCTGTCATCGAGGGGAAAAATCTCCATTTTTTCGGAAAGCCCGAAGAGTTCGTTGGAAACCAGGAGGTAATCGAATTTTTTCTCTTTCACCCGGACGACGAGTTTATTCGGGAAGGCAAAGCGGACGGCCACTTTCTCTATGCGGGGGTCTTGCAGCACCGCCTCTGCCGCTTTCTTGGTGGAGAAACCGGAAAAGGGTCTTCCTTTCAGGTCGGAGAGCTTGCGGGCGATTTCCTTCGGCGCGACTTTTTCCGTTCCCTCCACAATGATGTTTCCGATTACGGGGGAGTGCGGGCCGAAATAGAAATAGAGGGGGAGGCCGAACAGAATCAAAAACGCCGCCAGACTGATATCCCGAAGGGTTCGCTTCATTTCAACAGCTCCACCAGTTTTTCGCCGGCCCGGTAGATGGAGCCGGCGCCCAAGGTGATGACCAAATCCCCCTCCGAAAGCCGGGGCAGCAAAACCGACGCCACATCCTCCCAGCGGGCGACGAAGTCGAAGTTTTTGAAGCCGACTTTCTCGAACCCCTCCAAAATCAAAGCCGAGCTGACCCCGGAAATCGGCTGCTCGCGGGAGGGGTAGATTTCGGTCAGCACGACCCGGTCGGCGGCCGAGAGGGCGACGGCGAATTCGAGGGAAAAATCCCGCGTGCGGGAGAAAAGATGGGGCTGGAATGCCGCTATCAAACGAGCCTTCGGGAAGGCGGCGCGGGCGGCTCGGATGGTGGTCTCTATCTCGGTCGGGTGGTGGGCGTAATCGTCCACCACCGTCACCCCGCGCCCCTTCCCTTTGATTTCGAACCGGCGGCGCACCCCCCGGAATTCAGCCAGACCGGCGGCAATTTTGTCCCAGGAGAGTCCAATCTCCCGCCCGGCGACGGCGGAGGCCAAAGCGTTTTTGACGTTGTGGACTCCGGGAACGTGCAGGGTAATCTCCTGTTTTTCTTTCAGCCTGGTTTTGACGACGAAGTAAGTCGCCAACCCTTCCATCCGTATATCCTCCCCCCAGAAATCACAATCCTTGGCGGGACAAACGATGCCGTAGCGCAAAACCGGGCGAGTGAGAGCCGGCTCGATGGAGCGAAGGTTGGCCTCGTCGGCGCAGAGGATGATGGTGCCGTAGAAGGGGACCCGGTTCAGGAACTGAACGAACGCCTCCTTGATTTCCTCCAGATTTTTGTAGTAGTCGAGATGGTCCGCTTCGAGGTTGGTGGCGACGGCGATGTGGGGGGAAAGGGAAAGAAAGGAGCGGTCGTATTCGTCCGCCTCGCAAACCATGAACTCCCCCTGCCCGAGCTTGGCATGGGTGTCCAGATTGACCACCCGCCCGCCGACCACGATGGTGGGGTCCAGCCCGGCGGAGGAGAGAATCTGCCCAATCATTGAAGTGGTGGTGGTCTTGCCGTGGGTGCCGGAGACGGCGATGCCGAACTTCATCCGCATCAGCTCCCCCAGCATCTCGGCCCGGCGGATGACCGGGATTTTTTCTTTGCGCGCCTCGGCCACTTCCGGATTCTCCTCCTTCACGGCGGAAGAAATCACGACCACGTTGGCGCCGAAGATGTTTTCCCGCTTGTGTCCGAACTGCACCGGAACGCCGAGTTTGATTAAACGGTCGGTCGCTTCCGAGGCGGCCAAATCGGAACCGGTGACGCGGTAACCCAGATTGAAAAGAATCTCCGCCATTCCGCACATCCCCGTTCCGCCGATGCCGACGAAATGGAGGGAGCGGATTTTGCGCAGAACCGGAAGAACGGAGCGTTTTTCCTTTACCATCGTTAACACGTCACCCCCTTTGGCGAAGAGACGGCCGGCTCGGCCGAAAAATCTTTCCCTTTCAAAGTCAGCTTCAAAATTTCATCCACCATCTGCCGGGCCGCATCTGGTTTGCCGAACTGACGCGCCCGGGCGGCCATCTTCTTTAGCTCTGTCGAATTTTTCAACAACGCCGTAACCCTCTCCGCCAAGCCGGAAAGCTCTTTTTCTTTCAACACCAAACCTCCGCCGGCCTCGGCCAAGGCCTCCGCATTTTTGGTTTGATGGTCGGCCGCCGCCGCCTCATAGGGAACGAGAATCGAGGGTTTTCCCAAAGCCGCAAGCTCGGCGATGGAAAGGGCGCCCGCCCGGCAGACCACCAAATCGGAGGCGGCGTAGGCGGCGGCCATATCCTCGATGTAAGGCAGAACGACCACATTGGAAGGCTTTTGGGCAGGGGCGGCCTGATTTTCCGCAAACCATTTGGGGCCGGTTTGCCAGAGAAGCTGGATTTCCCCGGGACCTCCGGCAGAAATCCAGTTCCGAACGGCCTCGTTCAAACAGCGCGCCCCCTGACTGCCGCCGAAGAGAACCACCGTTTTTTTGTTGGGGGAAAGCCCGAAAACTTTCGCTCCCTCTTCACGGGATTTAACCAAATCTTTTCTCACCGGATTGCCGACGAAACGCAAGCTTTCCAGCCGGGAGAAATACTCCCCCGATTCGGCGAAACCGAGGAAGACCAGATTCGCGCGGGGGGCTAAAAGACGGGTCACCAGACCCGGCACGGAATTCTGCTCCTGCACGGCGTTCGGCACCCGTTTCCACTGCGCCCAGAAGAGCACGGGAAAAGAAACATAGCCGCCGGTTCCGACCACGACGACCGGTTTCAATCGGTTTAACAGGCGCCTGGCCTCTAACAGCGCTTGTAAAAGGCGCAGTGGAAACAAGAGGTTTTTGGCCGACCAGAAACGCGCCAGGCCGGAAACCTTCAACGTGAAAAGCGCAAACCCTGCATCCGGAATTATTCTTTCCTCCGGCCCTCCCGCCTTCCCCACGAAAACCGGCTCGAACCCGGCCCGGCGGGCGACCAGTTCCTGCGCCATTGCAATCGCGGGATAGATGTGCCCCCCGGTGCCGCCGCCGGCAAAAAGAATCTTAGGCAAAGCGGCCTCTCCTTTCCTTCCCCGGCCGGGCCGCCTCGAACAGCCTGGTCTGGGCGGCGATGTTTTGCAAAACCCCGACCGAGACGGCGGTCATCAAAAGGGAGCTGCCGCCGTAACTCAAAAAGGGGAGCGGAATGCCGGTGGTCGGAACCAGCCCGGTCACCACGGCCAGATTCAAAACGACCGAAACGAATATCGAGGCCGTGAGGACAAACCCCAAAAGGAAGCCGAACAAATCCGGCGCCCGGGCCGCCACCATCCACCCCCGCCAGATGAGAACCAGAAACAAAAAAAGCAAAAGCAGAAGTCCGACGAGGCCCCCCTCCTCCCCGATGGAGGCGAAGATGAAATCGGTGTGCGGCTCCGGCAAATAGAACATCTTCTGCCGCCCCTCCCCCAGCCCGCGGCCGAAAAGCCCGCCGGAGCCCAGGGCCAGAGTCGCCTGCTTGACTTGATAGCTTCCCAAAGAGGGGTCGTGAAAGGAACGAGCGTAGTCCAAAACGCGCGCTTTTTTGTAGCCTAAGCCGAAAACGAAAACCGCGGCAAGGAAAACCACCGGCAAAGTCACCAAGACAAGATGCTTAACCCGCGCCCCCACCACGAAAAGCCCGAGAAAAGTCATTACCGCAATGGTCATAAAGGTTCCCAAATCCGGCTCCTTCATTATGAGAAGGAAGGCCAAGAGCAGTATCGGCGCATAGGGAATTAAAAGGTAGCGCCAGTTCTCCAATTTCCCGGTCCGCTTGGCCAGCGAATGGGCCAGATAAACCGCCAGTGCGAACTTGAAAAACTCCGAGGGCTGGAACTGAAAGGCCTTGAAGGAAATCCAGCGATGGGCCCCCTTGATGGGGCGGGAGAAGAGAACCAAAACGAGCAGCAAAAAACCGAAAACCAAAAGCGGCCGGGCCACCCGCCGAAACAAATGATAGTCGATGCGGGAGAGGACTAAAAGGGCCCCGAGGGCGATTACGCTCCAGACCACCTGACGCAAGAGAAAGAAATGGGGGGTGTCGAACTTCTTTAGGGCGATGAAATGGGAGGAGGAATAAACCATCACCACGCCGACGGTCAGCAAAATCAAAACCACCGTCAATAAAAAGAAGTCTAAGCCCCAGCGGTTGTCCATTTTTGCTCCGTTTTCCGTTTCAGCTCGAGAACCGACTTTTTAAAAATATCCCCCCGCTCTTCGAAGTTGGAAAACATATCGAAGGAGGAACAGGCCGGGGAAAGCAGGACCGTGTCTCCCTTGGCCGACAATTCGTACGCCTTTTCCACCGCTTCGGGAAGCGTTTTCGTTTCGTACGCCGGGGCCAAATCCTCTAACGCTTTTCTTATTAAGGGACGGGCCTGGCCGATTAGAACCATCGCCTTGACCCGCTGGGGAAAAAGCTCCCGCAGGGGGGCGTAGCTGCCCCCTTTATCCTTGCCCCCCGCTATCCAGACAATCGGCGGCGCGACCGACTGCAAGGCGTACCAGACCGAATCGACGTTGGTCGCCTTCGAGTCGTTGATAAATTTTATACCGTTCACCTCCGCCACCGGCTCGAGCCGATGCGGCACGCCGGAAAAACTCAAAAGCCCTTTTATCACCCCATCCTTCGGCGCCCCCCAAGCCAAAGCCGCCGCTGCGGCGGCCAGGGCGTTGGCGCAGTTGTGCGGCCCCTTGATGGGGAGCTGGTCTTTCTTTGCCAACGGGATTTTTCCCTGCGGCCCGGTGAAAACAAGCGTTTCCCCTTCGAGATAAGCCCCCTGCGGCACTTTCTCCTTCATCGAAAAGAAGTACACCTCTCCCTTCAAGCCTTGGGCGTATTCCCGCAAAAAAGGGTCGTCGTAATTCACCACTGTTTTTTTGCCGGGGGCGAAATTTTCAAAAATCCGCAGCTTGGCGGCCCGGTATTCCTCATAGGAAGCGTAGCGATCCAAATGGTCGGGAGAGAGGTTCAAAAACAGCGAAAGTTCCGGGGAAAACTCCTCGATGTATTCGAGCTGGAAGGAGGAGATTTCCAGAACAATCATCTGGTAATCTTTCTTATCCGCAACCACGGCCGAAAAAGGGAGTCCGATGTTGCCGGCGACCCGGCAGGAATAACCGGAGGAGGAAAAGATGTTCCCCAGAAGCGCCGTGGTGGTGGTTTTTCCGTTGGAGCCGGTGACGGCGGCAATCGGAGAGGGACAGAGCCAAAAGGCCACTTCCACTTCTCCGAAAACCGGCAAAGCCCGCTTTTGCGCCTCTTTTAAAACCGGCGCGTCCTTGGGTACGCCGGGGCTAATTACCAGAAAATCCTTCCCCTCCCAGCAGGCT
Organism: Candidatus Zixiibacteriota bacterium; assembly: GCA_022614805.1. Taxonomy (GTDB): domain Bacteria; phylum Zixibacteria; class MSB-5A5; order DSPP01; family DSPP01; genus DSPP01. The sequence continues at coordinate 14,326 of JAKEHY010000005.1, forward strand.
TGGGTATGTCCGCCGGTTTCGCAGGGAACGCCTAATTTTTTTAGTTCGGCAATCGGTTCGGCCAAATCGGAAGCCGGCTTCTGGTCGGAAACGAAGGGGGTTCCGCCGAAATCTTTCACCAGCCGGGCCAAAGCCAGCCCCGAGCGGGCCATTCCGAGAATGGCGACTTTCTTTCCCTTTATTCTTTCCGGACGGTTCGGCATTATCTGATTTTCAACGTGCTGAAGGACAAAAGGGCGAAAAGGGCCCCCAAAATCCAGAACCGCACCACCACCTTCGGCTCCGCCCAGCCGGAAAGCTCGAAGTGATGATGCAGGGGGGCCATCTTGAAAATCCGCTTCCCCCGCAGTTTGAAGGAGGCGACCTGCAGAATCACGGAAAGCGCCTCCAGAACGAAAACTCCCCCCAGAATCACCAGAAGCATTTCCTTTTTAATGAGAACCGCCAGAGATCCCAAAGCGGCCCCGAGCGCCAAAGCCCCCGTATCCCCCATAAAAACCTGGGCCGGATGGGAGTTGAACCAGAGAAACCCCAAGGCCGCCCCCATCACCGCCCCGCAGAAAATGGTGAGTTCCCCCACCCCTTCGAGGTAGGTGATGTTCAAATAGCCCGACCAGTCTATCCGGCCGGTGAGATAGGCCAGCCCGGCGAAAGCCATAAAGCAGATGCCGGCCAGCCCAATCGCCAGTCCATCCAGCCCGTCCGCCAGATTGACGGCATTGGAGGCGCCGGTGATGATGAGCATCACGAAGGGGATGTAAAAAGGGCCGAAGGGGATGAAGTAGTTTTTGAAAAAGGGGATTTCGGTGTCGGGAGTAAAGCCGGCCGAAGGGGGGAAAAAGTAGAGCGCTACGCCGAAGAGAAGCCCCAACAAAACCTGCCCCGAAAGTTTTTTGCGCGCCACCATCCCCTTCTTCTGGTGTTTGATGACTTTCAGATAATCGTCCATAAAGCCGATGGCCCCGGTCCAGACGGTGACCACGAGAATCAACTGGACGTAGCGGTTGGTCAAATTGGCCCAGAGCAGAGTCGGGATGACCACGGCCGCCAGAATGATTAGTCCCCCCATCGTCGGGGTGCCGGCTTTGGACTGGTGGCTTTGCGGCCCTTCTTCCCGGATTTTTTCCTTCAGCTGCATGGCCGCCAGCTTGCGGATGAAGAAAGGCCCCAAAATCCAGGCGATGAAAAGCGCCGTCACGGTGGCGTAGGCGGTGCGGAAGGTGATGTAGCGGAAGATGTTGAAACCGGAAATCGTATCCGCCAAAGGATAGAGCAGATGATAGAGCATCAGTTCCGTCCCCTCAAATTTTCCAAAAGTCCGCGCACCAAAACATCCAGGCCGGTGCCGCGGGAGGCCTTGACCAGGACGAAATCGCCGGGGCGCAGCTCTTCGGCCAAAAATCCGAGCGCCTCTTTTTTATCTTGGAACCAGAGCACTTTTTGGGCATCCATTCCGGCCGCGACGGCCGCATCCGCCAGCGCTTTCGATTCCGGCCCGACCGCCACCAGCAGGTCCGGTTCGGCCTCCGCCGCCCGTTTTCCGACCTCGGCGTGCAAAATTTTTGATTTCTCCCCCAATTCCCGCATATCTCCCAGACAGGCCACCCTGCGGGCCGCTTTTTGCTCCCCAAGGGTGGCTAAAGCGGCCCGCATAGAGTCGGGGTTGGCATTGTAGCTGTCGTTCAAAATCGAAATCCCGGCCGCCTTTTCCAATTCCATCCGCCAGGCGACCGGCCTGAAGCCTTCGAGCGCCCTGCCAGCTTTCTCCAAATCTGCCCCTATCGTTTCCGCCAGCGCCAGCGCGACCAGGGCGTTGTAAACCTGATGCCGTCCCATTATGGAGAGAGAAACGGAAAGTTTTCCATTGTAAGTGAAATCGTATCCCCTTTTTTCATTGGGTCTTAACTCCGATGCTTGATAATCGGCTTTCCTTTCGATGCCAAACCAAGAAAATTGAATCTCCTGCCGGGCCCGGTATTTGGAAAGCATCGGGTCGTCGGCGTTCAGGAAGAGTTTTCCTCCCGGCGGGAGGCCATCCGCCAGCTTAAGTTTCTCCCGCATCACGTTTTCCCTGCTTCCCAAAAACTCAAGATGGGTGTCACCGATGTTCAAAACCACGCCGAAATCGGGCCGGCAGATTAAAACCACCCGTTCCATCTCCCCCAATTTGGAAATTCCTATCTCGTACACGGCGGCCTTGTGTTCTTTCTTCAAGGTGAAAACGGAAAGGGGAAGCCCGATTAAATTGTTGAAGTTGCCGAGGGAGCCGGAGGTCGGAAAGCTGGCCGAGAGGGCGGCATAACTCATTTCCTTGGCCGTCGTTTTGCCGGAAGAGCCGGTAATCCCCGCAACTTTTAAGGAAAACCGTCCCCGGTACCAGGCCGCCAGATCTCCGAAGGAACCCAAGGTATCCGGCACGACCAAAAGCGGTTTCCCTTCCGGGCGGTTCTGCAAATACCAGGCCTTGGAAACCACGGAAAGCCCCGCCCCGGCGGCAAAGGCCCGCTCCAGATACTGATGGCCGTCCGAACTCTCCCCCGGCAGGGCAAAGAAAATATCCCCGCGGGCAAGCTGGCGGGTGTCGGTGGTGACGGCATACAAATGCTCCGCCTGGCTTATGCCGGAAAGCTCCCCCTTCACCGCCCAGGCAATCTGGCCGGCCGAGAACCCTGTGGCATCGCCGAAAAGCACCCGATAGGAAGGGGTCTCTTTGGCCATCTTTACGAAATTTTCAGTTGTTGCCGTCAGCATACCCTCTTTTTTTCAAGGCCTCCCGAAAAACTTCCCGGTCGTCGAACGGAAACTTTTTATCCCCTATCTGCTGGTAGACCTCGTGCCCCTTGCCGCAGGCCACCAGAAAATCCCCATCTTGGGCCGCTTGCACCATTTCCGAAAGCGCTTCCCGCCGGTCGGTAATCGTTCGGACTTTCGAGCGGTCCGAAAAACCGAACAAGGTTTCTTTGATAATCTCTTCCGGCGGTTCGGAGCGGGGATTGTCGGAGGTGAGAAAAATTAGGTCGGCGTACTTTTCCGCCGCCTGCGCCATCAAAGGGCGCTTCCCTTTATCCCTATCCCCGCCGCAGCCGAAAGCGACCAGAACCCGCTTCGGTTTGAAAAACCGGGCCAGCTTTAAAATCTGTTCGATACCATCCGGCGTGTGGGCGTAGTCCACCACCACGATAAACGGCTGCCCCGCCTTAACCTGCTCCACCCGCCCGGGAACCGGCGGCGATTTTTCCAGTGCGGACTTTACCAATTCGGCATCATAACCGTAAGCCAGCCCGGCCGCGGCCGCCGCCAAAAGGTTTTGCAGATTGAAAGGCCCGACCAACTGCGTCTTCAAGGAAAATTTTTTCCCCTTGTGGGCGAAATCCACCTCCGTCCCCTCAGTGGTGAAGCGGTATTTAACGGCATGCAAATCAGCGGTTGGATGCTCCGCGGAATAAGTAAAAACCATCCCTTTGGTCAGCTTCCGAAAGAATTCGGACTCGGGGGCATCCAAATTCAAAACCGCCTTGCCGGAGGGCTTCAAATGCCGGGTGAAGAGCTTCAGCTTTTCTTCCCGGTACGCTTCCATTGTTTTGTGAAAGTCCAAATGGTCGCGGGTCAAATTGGTGAAAACCGCCACGTCGAAGAAAATTTCCTCCACCCGGCCCAACGCCAGAGCATGGGAGGAGACCTCCAGCGAGGCGGCCTTTCCCCCCCGTTGGGCTATGTTGTAAAAAAAGCGGGCCAAATCCAAAGATTCCGGGGTGGTGTTCCAAGCCGGAATCGATTCGCCGGCGAATTCGTAGGCAATCGTCCCCAGAACCGCCGGGTTCGTTCCGGCCTCTTTCAGGATATCCCGCATCAAGAAAGCGACCGTCGATTTGCCGTTCGTGCCGGTGACGCCGAACAAAGTCAGCCGGGCGGCCGGATGACGGTAGGCCAGATGGGAGACTTTCGCGAGGGCGGTCCGTATTTCCGGCACAACCAGCCAGGCAACCTCCGTCTCCAACCCAAAATTCGCGGCGACCACCCCCGTGGCCCCTTTCTTCACCGCCTCCGGGACAAACTGTTTCCCGTCCTGCTTGAAGCCGGAAATGGCGAAAAACAAGGAGTTTTCGGTCACCCGGCGGGAATCGCACTCCACCCCGTAAAACTCCGACGGCAACTCTCCAATGATTTTGGCTTCCGGCAGAATTTTCAAGATTTCCTCTTTTTTGACCGGCCCCGGCAGGGAGGCGGTGAAAAGCTCACTCATCCGTAAAGGGGGGACGGCAGGAAAGAATCACCTCCGTCCGGCCGATGGGGGCGCCGGGCGGCAGGTTTTGCTCCCGCACCACTCCTTTTCCTTTTACCCGCACGGAGAGCCCCCGGACGGAGGCCTCCCGCAACGCCAGCCGGACCGGCATCCCGGAAAAATCCGGCACCAGTTGCAGGGGCCAGCCCCCGGTCGGCGCTGGCGGCTGCGTGGCGGCGGAAGCCACCTGTAAAAGCGGGAACGATTCTTCCGGCTCTTCCGGACGCAAAGGCTCTTCGAGAAGCGTCAAAAATTTTTCCGCCACGCTGCGAAAAACCGGCGCGGCCACCTCTCCGCCGTAGTAGGCCCCCTTCGGCTCATCCAGGGCAACGAGCCCGGCCACGCGGGGGGCCGCCACCGGGAAAAAGCCGACGAAGGAGGAGACGTAGCGCCCCGGCAGGTAGCGCCGGGTCTGCGGGTCCGGTTTTTTGGAGGTGCCGGTTTTGCCGCCGACCGAGACTCCTTCCACTTTGGCCGCCTGGCCAGTGCCGGAATCGACCACCCCGGAAAAGAAGCGGCGCAAAACCAGAGCCGTCTGGCTGGAAACCACCCGGCCGGCCTCCTCCGGCAGCCTTTGCCAGACCAGCGTCCCTTTTTCGTCCCGGACCTCCTTGACCAGATACGGTTTCATCCGCACCCCGTCGTTGGCCACGGCGGCGTAGGCGCACACCAGCTGCAGGGGGGTGACCGCCACGCCGTAGCCGTAGGAACAGGTCGCCAGCCGTATTTCCTTCAAACTTTTTTCGGAGGGCAACTGCCCCGGCGCCTCCCCGGGCAAATCGATTCCGGTTTTTTCCCCGAAGCCGAATTTTTTCGCCGCCGCGCAAAAGGCCGGCCCTCCTATGGCCAGCCCGATTTTGGCCAGGGCGATGTTGGAGGATTTGACCACCGCATCCTCAAAGGTGAGCCACTCGTGGCGGTGCACGTCGTGGATGGTACGCCGGCCGATTTTATAATCCCCGTTCTCGCAGTAAACGGGGCTTCCGGCCGAAAACTTGCCCGACTCCAGAGCCGCCGCGGCGGTGACCAGCTTGAAAGTTGAACCGGGTTCATAGATGTCGGCGATGAGCCGGTTTTTTTGCCGGCTGGCGCGCGGGTCCGGGTTGCCGGCCAGGCAGGCGGCCATTGCCCAGAGCTCCCCCGTTTTGGGGTCCATAAAAATCCCGTAGGCGCCCGCGGCTTTGGTTTTCTCCAGAGCCCGCACGAGCTCTTCTTCCAAAACCGACTGCATCCGCACGTCGATGGTGGTTACCAGGCTGTTTCCGGATTTCGGCCTGGAGTTCTCTCCCTCCACCCGGTAGGTCCGGCCGCGGGCATCCCGCACCAGGGGCAAGCGGGCGGAATCGCCGCGCAAATAACTTTCGTAAAACAGCTCCACGCCCGCCTGGCCGGCTCCGTCCACGCTTGTGAAACCGAGCCAGTCCACTCCCAGGGGATAGTACGGGTAGGCCCGCCGGTCTTCGGGGGTGACGTAAACGCCGCGCGGCCTCCTTTTTTGAATTTTTTCAGCCTCCTCTTTTTCCACGTCCCGCAAAAGCCAGACAAACCCACGGCGCTTTCTTTTTTCCCCCAGTTCCCGCTCCGAAAGCCTTCCCCGGAAAACGGCCCGGGACAAAAAGCGCGGGGCGCCCAAACTTTCGGCAAAGCTGAAAAAGGAGTAGGTCGGCAAATTTTGGGCCAGCACTTCGCCGTTCCGGTCGAAAATGAGGCCCCGGCTGCCGGCCAAAACCTTCACTCCCTGCTCCTGTTCGCGGGCCAGGCGAGCATAGCGGGGACCGGAGAAAATCTGAATCTGCAGCAGGCGGAGAACGAGGGCCCCCCAGACCAGAAGCGAAAGGGAGAAAAGCAGCCGCACCCGCCCCTTGGAGACGCCGAAGGAAAACCTATCGGCCATTTTTGAACTCCTGGGCTGCCACGACCGCTTCTTTGAAGGGAAGGCTTTGCCGGAGGCGGGCCAGAAGGCCCCGGTCGTCCAGGTTTTTTTGCCAGAGGTTTTCTTCCGGGACCGGGAAAAGCGGCAGCCGCGCCAACTGCCCCAGCCGGGGGTATTCCAGCCCCAAAGCCACCGCTTTCTTCTCGAGCGCCTCGGCCGAAGAGGCCCGCGCGACCTCCCCTTCGAGATAGGCGATGTTTTCCTCCAGTTTCTGCTTGTCTTTTTCCAAGGCCGCCGTTTCCTCCAAAAGGGAGTAGGTTTTCACCCGCTGGCCGACGTACGCCGCCGCCAGGGCGACGACCAAGACCACGCAGCCGAACGCTTTGGCCAACCGGGTTTTGAACAAAAACAGATAAAAGAGAAAAAATCGCTTCATAGTTTTTGGGCCGCCCGCAGCTTGGCCGAACCGGCGCGGGGGTTTTCTTCTTTCTCCTTTGCCGAAGCCAGCACCGGTTTGGCGGTCAAAATTTTCAAGGAGGCCCGGTGCCCGCAAAGGCATTCCGGCAGCCCCGGCGGGCAGACGCAGTCTTTGGATTCCCGTTTGAAAAAATCTTTGACCAGGCGGTCTTCCAGCGAGTGGTAGGAAATCGCCACCAGCCGCCCGCCCGGTTCCAAAAGCGGAAGGGAGGCCTCCAAACCCCGCCGGATGTTTTCCAATTCCTGATTGACTTCAATTCGCAGGGCCTGAAAGATTCGGGCCAGAAAGCGGCGGGGATTCGGGCCTCTCCAGAATGCAACCAAAAGCAGGCGCAATTCTCCGGTCGCGGTTATGCGCTTTTTCTGCCGGGCTTTAACTAAAAAGCGGGCCAGGGATTTGGCCTTCGGCTCTTCCCCGTAGCGGAAAAAAACGTCCGCCAGGGCCTTTTCCGAATATTCGTTTAAAATTTTTTCGGCGGTGAGTTCCTGGCCCCGGTCGAAGCGCATATCGAGGGGGCCTTCGAGTTGAAAGGAAAAACCGCGGGAGGGGTCATCCAGTTGTTCGGAGGAAAGTCCGAAGTCAAAGAGAATGCCGGAGGGCCGGGCGACCCCCGCCAGCGCCAGCCGGTCCGGCATTTCGGCAAAATTTCCCCTATAAAAAGAAAAACGCGGACTTTGCAACGCGGCTCCCTCCGGCATCCTATCCCGGTCGATTCCGATTACCGTCCCCGCAAAACCGGGGAGTTCCAAAAGCGCCTTAGAATGACCCCCTCCTCCGAAGGTCATATCCACGTACGCTCCGTCCGGCCGGGCCAGCCAAAACGAGAGCACTTCCCGAACCAGAACCGGCCGGTGCACCCACTACGCTCCCCCCGAAGGCCCGGGCAGAATTTTTTCCGCGACTTTGTCCCATTTGGGCTTGAAGCGGGCCATAAAGTTTTTGAAGCGGGCCGGATTCCAAATTTCCATCCACCGGGAAACCCCCACCACCACCGCCTCGCCGGTGAGGCCGGCCTCCTTCAAAAAATTTTCCGGAATCAAAATACGCCCCTGGGCGTCGGGCACGACTTCCTGGGTGTTGGCGTAGAGGTAGCGGGAAAAATCCCGGAAGGCCCCCCGGGTGAAGGACTGGCCGGAAAGGTTTTTTTCAATCCCTTCCCACTCCGATTCGGGATACAAAACGAGGTAGTCCCCGAAGCCGGGGGATAAATAAAACTTTTCCCCTCCCTCCTTTCGCAGCCTGGCGGGGATGGCCATTCTCCCCTTGTCGTCCACCGCGGTGCGGTAATTCCCGGTATATCCGGCCATCGGACAAAAAAGACCTCTCCCTTCCCTTTTCAGGGTGCTTCCGCTCGTGCAAGCGGGACTTTTTATTAACCCGAAAAACGCCTGCCTTGCCGCTTCCCCCACCTTTCCCCACTTCCACCCAAAAAAATCCACTCCATATTATTCCTCCCCACATCGCTTGTCAAGAACAATCTGGGGTTTTTCAAAAAATTTTTCGAAACGAGAGGAAAACGTCCCGCCGAAAGAGAACCGGACGGCAAGCTTGTTGCCTGGCGTTTTTTGGTGCAAGTGAAAAAAAGAACTTAGCGGAGGAAAACCGAACCGAAAACAGCCCTACCGACAGCGGTAAGAATTACAAGCGGCAATAGTAATAGTAGAAAAGTTTTTTGAAGCAAGCTCGACCATTTCCAAAGATAGCGGAAGAATCCGAAATGCGAGGAAAAGTAAAAAACGGCCCCCATTTTTCGAGTCGAAGCGCCCTGCCGGTGAAAAACTTTGGCTTCCGGCACGAAAGCAATCCGGTAACCGGCTTGCCTCAACCGGCGGCAAAAATCGACGTCGCCGAAAAAAACGAAAAAACGCTCGTCCAGTCCGCCGATTTTTTCCAGCGCCTCCCGCCGGACTAAAAGGGCCGAGGCCATCGGCTGCTGGACTTCGCGAAAGGTTCGATGGTCGAACTCCGGAAGTTTCCAGCGGTTGAAAAACGATTTCGGAAAAAGAAAGGCCAGTCCCGCCGTTTGAAAAACCAAGTCTGCCAAAGTTGGCAGCCGTCGGCAGGAGGGCTGGATGCCGCCGCCGGGGTCTAAAAGCTGCGGAGAGGCGGCGGCGAATTCGGGGCGCTGTTCCAAGAAGCGAACCAATCCTCGCAAAGCTTCCGGCTGGAACCAAGTATCCGGGTTGGCAAAAAAAACAAACTCCCCCCTGGCGGCCTTGACTCCCTGATTATTGGCGGCCGACCAGCCGAGGTTTTCTTGATTTGAAATTAGTAAAGTTGCCTTGTTCCACTTTCGGACTAAATCGACGCTTGAATCGGAGGAATGGTTATCGACGAACAGGACTTCGATTTCGCCGGCGGGGAATTGTTCCAAACTGCGCAAAAAATCCGGCAGGCAGTCGGCGGAATTAAAGGTTGCGCAAACGACTGAGACTTTCGGGCTATTCTTTTCGGCGGTAGATGCGGATGGGCCCGGCATCGTAATCCTTTGCATAGTTGGAGAAAAGCGGCTGGGGCCAGACCTCGGAGACGGCGCCGCCGGTTACCACCCATCTGACTTTCTTGAACCGCAAAAGGGAATCCGCCCCGGCCGAATCCAAAATGTGGTAGGCCCTTTTTTCTTCGGCGGTCAAAAGATGGGCAATGTCCAGCCCGACCGTTTCCGTTCCACGCGGCAACTGCATTCCGGCCAAAACGGCATACCCCGGCCATTCCGAAAAGAGGGTATCAGTCGAGCTTCCGTTTTCCCGCAGATGTTCAATCACCGGTTTCACACTGGACAGAAGAAACGGCCGGTTGAGGGGGCGGTAGCCAAAGAGGAAGATGTAAGCGACCATTCCCAAACTAACCAGATGGGCGGCCCCCAAGGCCAGTTGCTTGCCGATTTCGAATCGGGCTGCATATCTTTCTTGCACGACCTTCCATCCAAATCCAGCCAACAGGATAAGGTAGGGTAAGGTTTCGGTGTAGTATTGCACCATCGAAGGGGTTGAAATAAAAAAAACAAAATGCAAAACCAAGGCCGAACCCAAAGCAAGCAAAAATATCTCCCGCTGCCAAGTCTCCTTTGGTCGGAAGCGGAGGCCCAAGAAAGCCAAAACATACAGGACCAGATTCTGGGGGAGAAGGGCAAACTTGCCAAAAGCCGTCAGTCGGTGAAGAAAATCAAACCCTCCCCCCGCCACCACTTCCGACCCCCAGAGCCTGTGATAGGTATAGTTGTTGAAAAGGAAGGCCGGCGGTGAATTCAAAAAGAAGAAAAGCGAAAACGAAAGCGCCAACGCCAATCCAAAAACCCATAATGAAAACTTTTTCCGATTTAAATCCTTCTTTTGCAGAAGATACACCCCCCACACCGCTGCGGGAAAAGCCAAAAACCCCCGAAAGTTGGCGGCCATACCAGCGGCGAGCCCGCTCCAAAAAAAAGCCAGCTTTTGCGGAACGGGGCTACCGGTCAAACTCCAGAATCCCAAAAAAAGAAAGAAATCCCCCCAGCCGGCCGGTTTGGCGACCGAACCCCAAGTCAAGACCAGCCCGTTCAAAATCCAAAAACCCCAGACCGCAAAAGCGGTCGTATCGTCCCACAGCCGCCGGGCCAGCGAAAAAAGGAGAAGTCCGGTAAGAACCGGCGCAAGAGTGGAAAGCAATCGAACGACGAAAAGACCGGCCCAGCCGAGATTTGAAAAAGGAGCGATAAAATACGGGTAACAGGGGGTCTGCACGTACATAAAGTCGATGTAGGGCAGCCGCCCCAAAAGGACCTCTCTGGCGGCTGACAGATAAAGCCCCTCGTCGGCATCGATGTACCGGAAGAAAACGAAAATCACCAAAAGCAAAACGTGCAGGGGAACCATAAGGGAAACTTTTTGCCTGAAAGACAAGTCGTGAAAGAATTTCATTTCAATTTGGATTCGATTAAGTTTGAAAGCTGCCCGGCCTGCTTATCCCACCCGAACGGCTGACGCAGCGTTTCGGGGAGGGAAGGCAATGAACCGTTCTCCCATTGCCGGTAATAAAACTCCAATTGCTCCACAATCTCATCCTCCCGGCTGCACAGCGCGCCGACCGGGTATTGGGAAAAAAAGTCCGCCACGGCGCTCCCCGCTCCCGCCACCGCCAAAACCGGTTTTCCGAGACCGATGTATTCGAAAATCTTGGCGGGAAGGTTTAGGCCGTAGGCCGGTTCGGGGGGCAGGAAAAGAAGAAAAAGGTCGGCCTCCCCAAGTTTCTGCCGGGCGGCCCGGTGGGGAAGGTAGCCGGTCACCTCGGCGTTTTCGGCCAGCGCCAATTCCTCCAGCCAGGACCGAACCGGAAGTTCCAGCACCCGGCCGACCAAAAGGAGTCGAAACGGGCGTCCCTTGCTTTTTTTCCAGCGCGAAAGGGCTTTAAAAAAAGGGTGCGGATTATGGGGGGCGTTCAAAGTCCCTCCGTAGGCCAAAGTAAAAATCTTTCGGGGGGAAGCAAAATCTGAAACCTTAATCTCCGGGTCAAAGCCGTTAAAAACCGTAGCTACCTTACCGGCTTGGGCCAACGGCTCCAGAAAATTTTTCAAGCCGTCGTTGACCGCCGTGACCCCGTCCGCCGCGGCAAGCAGGCGTTTCAATTTCTCCCGCCTTTTTTGCCATACATTCGAGTTTTCTTCCGGCCCCTCCGCCTCCCAGGGGTCGCGGAAATCGGCAAACCATTGGATATCGTTGGTCCGTTTCAGCCAGAGCCCGGCCAGATGCAGGGACGGCGGAGGCGACGTCGTCCAGATTGCGGAAATGGAAAATTCCTCAATCAACCGGCACCCCTTCGCCCAGACAAAGGGCGCAAACCCGAGCTTGGCATCCCAAAACAGTTTTCCGGCAGCCGGACGAAAACCGGTGCCGGTCCGTTTCCGCCGTCCAAAAAGGTAAGAAACTCGTGCGGGGTCCAAAGAACCGGCCCGAAAGACCGGAATCTCTTTGGGAAAATCCTCCAAGAGCGTCGGGTCGGTCTCCCAGTAGGCAATCGGCTTTACGGTCAGGACGTAAACCCGCCACCCCAAGCGGAAAAGGTATTTGGCCAGCCCAAGAGGGCGCTGCACGCCGGCCATTCCGAGGGGAGGAAAGTAGTAGCTGATTAACAGGATGGAACGTTTCACGGATGTTTTTTCACCAAATCAGAAAAGGCCCGCTCCACATCGGCCATATTATCTTCCCAAACCGCTTTGGTCGAAACCTTCTCGAAGGCCCGTTCCCCCAACCGCATCCGCAGCCCGGCGTCATCCAAGAGTTTTCCAATGAGAAAGGCCAGCATTTCGTCGTCTTTGGGCACAAAGGTCAGCCCGTTTTCCATAACCGTTATCCACTCCGCATTCCCCGGAACCTCCGTCACGAGGCAGGCCAGCTTGGCGGCCATCCCCTCCAGAAGGGAAACGGAAGTGGAATCGGACAGCGCCGTGGAGACATAGATATCGGCTTCGAGCAGCACCTTCCGGTAATCGGAGATGGAAAGCTCTCCCAGAAAGGTGACCCGGTTGGCAATTCCCAGCCTAGCCGCCAGCCGCTCCAGTTTCTGCTTCCGGGAACCGGTTCCGACAATCAGGGCCCGCCAGTTCGGACGTTTCTTCAGGCGGGCCAAAGCACGCAAAAACGTCTCCACATTATATAATTTTTCCAGCCGCCGGCAGGAAAGAATGGTAAGGGTTTCCTTGGGGGACAAGACCCTTCGGCTTCCCTCCTCCAGAAGCGGACGTTCCACCCCCATTGGGCGTACCAAGAGTCTATCTTTGTTCACCCCCAAATACAAAACTTCGACGGCAGCCGAACGGGAATCGGCCGTAACCAAGCGGGCTTTGGAAAGGGAGTAGCGGGCCCGCAATCGGTGCAGAAAACTTTTTTTGGGGGAAATCAGAACGTCCGACCCCCAGGTGGTGATTACCAAGGGGCGGACGCCGGCAAGCGCACCGATGAATCCGTAATTGGGAACGAAATGGGCGTTGACCAAATCCGGCCCCAGCCCGGCCATCTCCCTTTTCAGCCCGGATACCAGGGAAAGGTAACCCAGAACCCGCCCCGGCAGGCGCGGGAGAAGCCGCCGGTATCCGGGAAGTTCCTCCTTCGGCGGCTCCGCCGACCAGGAATGGACCTCGTGGCCCCGCTCCGCAAAGAACCGCACCCAGCGTATAAAGTGACTGCTCTGGGCGTCTCCGAGAAAAAGCAGTTTCACGCCCGGCCCCGCAGCTTTTCATACCAGCCCCGCAGAGCTCGTTTGAGCGGGGGGGCAAACACATATTCGTACGTGGGGCGGCGTTTCCCCCCAAAACGCTCTTTCAAAAGTGCCGCTCCTTCGGCGCCGGCCGGGGTCTGTCCAAAGTCGATTGTCTTAAACCCTTTATTGGCGGCCCAATCCAGAGTCCGGGCCAAGAGGAAATATCCCGGCCGAAGCCCGGAAAAAACGGGGTCAAAATCGGCGTCCCACAAAAAAAGTTTTTCCCGAAAGGGGAGGCCGATGAGATACCCGGCCGTCTTCCCCTCTTTCAAAGCCAAAAACCAGAGGGCGCGGCCGCCGGGCAAAAAAATCGCCGCCAGCTTCCGGTAAAAAACCTTCGAATAGAAATCCTTCTTGCGCCCCCGGCCGGAAAAAGAAAAAAAACGGGACAAATCCTCCTCTTTTTCGATTCGCAAAAGGGAAAAACCGGCCGTAAGCGCCGTCCCCACCTGCTCTTCCATCGAGCGGGAAAACTTCAACCGGCCTCCGGAAGGAAGGGTCAGATAATGGGAAAAATGAACGTTTTTCTGAAAACCAAGTTCTTCGAGAGCCGGCTCTTCTTTTTCCGAGATGACCACCAGCCGCTCCCGCCGAGCTCCCGCCGTACGCTCAATCCAGGTACGGTACAGGGCAGCTTCCTCTCCTCCTCCGACCACCCCGCCGCAGGTGCCCATCGGCATTGAATAGTAGTTGTCCAGCCACTTTCTGGCGCGAACGAACGGCAGCCCGGCCCGGTAGCCCCCCTCCGGCTCGACATCGACCAAAAAGCAACTTTCAAAAAAAGAATAGCTTTCCTGCCAGAGCCGGGCCCATTCGGCCGTGTGGAAAAAAGTGGCCGCCGGAGCCGCCGCCAAGAGCTCTTCCCACCGTTGGCGGTCCAGTTCGGCAAGTTTCAAAAGTTGAATCAACCTAAAATTGCCGGATGACCGCCAGCTTGCCGGTGAAGTTTTTTTGCCCGGGAACGTTCACCAGAAACAAATAAACGCCGGAGGCGACGTGGTTCCCCCGTGAGTTTTTCCCATCCCAGAAGTCGGTATCCACGAGCCGACGCACCTCCTCCCCGGCAATCGTGTAGATGTGCAGAGTGGCCTCCAGGGGCAACCCCCGGAAATAGACCCGCTCGCTGCCCGTTTTCAAAAGGAAGGGATTGGGAAAGGCCTCCACCATCGAGGGGGGCGTTGATTCTTCCAGCACCTGGGTGGAAAGGCGGGAAAGCCCGCCGGCGGTGCCTATCCACAGATAGCCGGTTTCCGGGTCAAAATCCATAGCGTTTATCAAAGACGCCACCAGACCGGAATTTTCCGGCAGAAAGGGACCGAAAATCTCCCCTTCTTCGGTGATGACCGCCAGCCCGTTGGTCGTTCCGACCCATTTGTTGTTGCGGGGGTCCACCACGATGGAATTCACCTGCGGGCCCACGGGCTGCGGCAGGGGAACCGTCTCGAAAAAACTGAAATCGGCGTTGAAGCGGGAAAGCCCCAGGCCGGTGCCGGCCCAGAGGGTGCCGCGCCGGTCGACGACGATGGCGGTGACGCGGTTGTCCAGAAGAAAATTGTCCTCCTTGTTGTAATAGACCAGCCGATCGTCGCTTTTGTTGGAAACCGTACCGCCAAAGTTGAGATGGCCGATGCCGGGCGCATTGTCCGGCTTAAAAGCGATCCAGATATTGTCCCCGTCGGGGAACAGGGCCACAATGTCATTAGAGGCGTCAAATCCATCGCTTGAATTGAAAACCGTGAAACTTCCGTCCGGTTTGCGCACCACCAGGGCCTGTCCGTTGGAAGCGAGGCTGTTGGCAAACCAGACGTTTCCCTGATAATCGTCGGCGACATCCGTAACCAGGATATAAAAATTGAACCCGGGAATTCCCACCAAAGGAGAGTTCAGGGTATCGAAACGGAAAAAGCTGTCCGGTTTTGCCCCCCAAGCCACGGTAGCCGCTCCACCCCAGAAACCATACCATTTATTCCCGGCTTGGTCCAAATCCACCGCCACGGACAGTCCGGCCATCTGGGGAACCGTGTCGAGAATCTTCCAGTTGACGCCGTCGAACATCGAAGCACCGAAGCGGTCGTTGGCGCACCAGATGCGTCCGAAACCGTCCACGGCCAAGTCGTCGAAGTAATTTCCCGGCGGCCCCGGCGGACGGTAAATGGACCAGAAACTCCCCCGCCAGCGGGCGAACCCTCCTCCGGGCGTGCCGGCGAAAAGTTGGTTTTGTGGGGTCACAAAAAGGGCCGGAAAGATTCGCCCGCCGTAAATGGTGTCGCTGAGCAAATCATACCCGATCCCATCCACCGTGCGCACTAAACCATACTGCCAAGGCGAATACAAGGTGTCCCCAAGCGAAACCATTGAAGCAATGAAACCAGCACCGAGGTGAGGGCGATACACCCGAAAGCGTGCCGAGTCGCTCAAATAAGCAAAAATGCCGACGGAGGTGCCGACCAGAAGCGTGTCCTGAAAAACTAAAAGAGAATATGCATCCTTGTTGGTCAGTCCGGCGCTGGGATTGCGCCAGTAAGCCGAATCGAGAAGGTTGAAACCGTTTTTATAAGCCTGCGCCACTCCCTGTGGGGTGGCGGCCCAGATGGAATCGCGGAAGAGGGCCAGTGCCCGCACCGGGGTTTCGATATTGATGCTTCCCAGCCGCCGGTAGATTTCCTTCATTTCTCCGCCGTTTCTCTCGGTCAAAAACAAAGCGACCCCAATGTCGGTTCCAATCCAGAGCCGGTCGGAATCCGGCAGGATGACGGACAGTTTGAGCCGGCGGCCGTCCGGCCCCAGCATCGGATAAACGGTAAAACGGTTTCGGGCCAAATCATATTTGGTCAAAGTTCCGTTATCCGCACCCGCCCAGACGTTCCCCCGGCCGTCGGCGGCTACCGACAATAGGAAATTTCCTCCCAAACCCTCGGCGTTGGTGAAGACCTGGCGCGCCTCGAAGGTTGGGTTGAATTTCACCAGTCCTCCGGTGGTGGCTACCCAAAGGTAGCCGCCGGCATAGGCAAACCCCCGGACGTCGTTGGTATTGGTGTAGTTTTTCCATTCGCCGATGATGAAGGCCTCGGCGCCGGAATGAACCAAAACAACGTACAAAAACCCGAAGAAGAAGCCCCGTTTCATTTTAACCTGCCCGAACCCGGCTTCCCAAGCGGGCCTGCGCCAGCGAGAGTACCGAAAGCAAGCTGACCAGAAAACAGCCCTGCGGGAAAAAATCCCCCCAGCGGGCGTAAAAGGTTGTTTCTGCGCGCAACGGAATTTCCGCCATCACGATTTGCTTTTTGAAAAGCCCCCCTTCCGCCAGCACCCGGCCGTACGGGTCGAAGGCGGCCGAGATGCCGGAGTTGGCCGCCCGCACCACCGGAATCCGGTTTTCCACCGCCCGAAAAAGGGCTATCCGCTCATGCTGATAGGGCCCGTTGGTGCGCCCGTACCAGCCGTCGTTGGTGATGCCGACCAAAAACAAGGCCCCTTTCAGGACAAACCGCCGCACCAAATCCGGGAAGACCACCTCGTAACAAATCAATGCCCCATAAGACCCAAAGGAGGAATTTAAAAGCAGAATCGAATCCCCCGGCGTGAAATCCGCCTGCCCGACGTGAATGTCCTTCAGCACCCGCACCCGCCCGGAAAAGGGAATTGTCTCTCCGAACGGCACCAGGTGTAATTTGGAGTAGGGAATCGAGGGCTGCCCCAGGGTGTCGAAATGGTAGGCGGCGTTGTAATACAGATATTGATTGGGACCGAGCGCGCGGTAGGCCAAAGTTCCCACCAGCATTTCCTTTTTGGCCACCTGCGCCATCGCCATTACTTGATACAAATAATCCGGCTCCTGGAGCAAGTAGCAGGGGGCCGCGGTCTCCGGCCAGACCAGAAAATCGGCTCCCCGGGCCGCCGCCACAAAGGCCAGCTGCCGGTAGGTGTCGAAACTGTTCTGGGTGAAGGCTGCATCCCATTTGCTCCAGCTGTCGATGTTTCCCTGCAGCAACGCCACTTTCATCACCGGCTTGGTTTGAGCGTTTTCCAGAACCCATAAACCGTAAACTCCGGGCGCAAGCCAGAGAACAAAGGCGGCGGCAAAGCCGAACCAACGTTTCTTTTCGATGTTTTCGAGCGCATAAAAAATCAGCAGATTCAAGACCACAATCCAAAACGAAAGCAACGTATCCCCTGCGAAGGGGAGAACTTGGAGCCAAGCGGTGTGGTAGCTCTGGGTGTAGCTCAAATTAGCCCAGGGGAAGGCCAGCTCCCCCAACGTGCGAAAGTACTCCAGTCCGACCAACAGAAACGGCAAGAGCAAATAGGCCCGATGCCCCCAACGCTTTCTCGAAAGCCCGAAAATCCAGAAGGGCACGGCCCAGTAGAGAGCTAATATCAGAACCATCGCGACGGTCCCCGGCAAGGTCACCCGCCAAGTCCAGAAAAGGGCGGTGGCGTTGAAGGCCAGTCCGAAAAGATAGGCCAGAATGAGATGTTGTTTCGGAGTTTTGTCCTTCAAAGCATACAAAAGCGGGACTAAAACGAAGTAGGCGATGAAACCGGTGGGAAACGGAGGATATGCCAAGGTCAGCGCCAGCCCGCCGACGATCGCGAAAAGATAATCCCGGCGGGAAATTTGCGGCTTTGGCTCCAAAGCGGCGGCGACTTCGGGGGGGGGAGTTAAAACTTCAGTCATTGGCCAAAAGCGAGCGGCCGGTCATCTCTTTGGGCTGGGGCAAATTCAAAAGCTCGAGGAAAGTCGGGGCAATGTCGGCCAGAATTCCCCCCGGTCGAAGCGAAAAACGCTTCTCCGGCGCTACTAACGTGCAGGGGACCGGGTTGGTGGTGTGGGCCGTGTGCGGGCCGTTGGTCTTTTCATCCCACATCGTTTCGCAGTTGCCGTGGTCGGCGGTAATCAGGGCCGTTCCGCCCGCTTTGCCAACGGCCTCCATTACCCGGCCGACACCGGCATCGACCGCTTCCACGGCGGCCACGGCCGCTTTCAGAACGCCCGTGTGCCCGACCATATCCGGATTGGCGTAGTTGAGAATGATAACGTCGTACTTTTTGGACGAAACCGCCTCGGCCACTTTTTCGGTCACCTCCGTCGCGCTCATCTGGGGCTGCAAATCGTAGGTCGGCACCTTGGGGGAAGGAATCAATATTCGCTCCTCCCCCGGATACGGTTTTTCATTCTGCCCGTTGAAGAAAAAAGTGACGTGGGGGTATTTTTCCGTTTCCGCAATCCGCAGCTGTTTTTTGCCGGCTTTGGACAAGACCCCGCCGAACAGGTTGGTCAAGGTCATCTGCGGAAAAGCCACGGCCGCTTTGAGCTTGTCGTCGTAATGAGTGAGGGTGTACAAATCTATCCGCGGTTTCTTTTTTATACCCTCGACCGGCATATCTTTTTCGGTAAGCATAAAGGAAAGCTGCCGGCCCCGGTCCGTACGGAAGTTGAAAAAGATGACCTGGTCGCCATCAGCTATCAAATTCGGTTGCCTGCTCTCGACGTAAATCGGCTCCATAAACTCGTCGGTGATTCCTTTGGCATAATACTCCTTGACCGTGGCTACAGGGTCTTTAGTCTTCGTTCCTTCACCGGCAACCAGCAGGCGATACGCTTTTGAAGTCCGTTCCCAGCGTTTGTCCCGATCCATAGCCCAGTAGCGGCCGCAGACGGTGGCCAATTCCCCGACTTGTTCTTTGCGGCAGAAATCCAAAACTTGCTGGATAAAACCAGCGCCGGAAGTAGGCGGGCAGTCCCGGCCGTCCAAGAAGGCATGCACGTAAACTTCGGGCACTTTTCTTTGTTTGGCCATTTTCAGCAAAGCGAAAAGGTGGTCTATTGAGGAATGCACCCCCCCGTTGGAGACCAGTCCCAAAAGATGCAGCCGGACTTTGTCCTTTTTGGCCTTTTCCATCCCCTCGACTAAGGCCGGATTTTTAAAAAAATCCCCTTCCTCGATGGATTTGTCGATGCGGGTGATTTCCTGATAAACCACCCGCCCGGCACCCAAGTTCAAATGCCCCACTTCCGAATTCCCCATCTGCCCGTCCGGCAGCCCGACCGAGCGGCCGGAAGCCCCCAGCTGGGTATAGGGATTTTGACTGAAAAGCCGGTCCAAATTCGGCTTTTTGGCCAGTGTGACGGCGTTGTAAGAATCGGGGGTCCGGATGCCGTAGCCGTCCAGAATGATGAGAATCAGCATAAACTACCCGCCGCGCTGGAGGGAGTTCCGCACGGCCAGATATTTTTCCGGTTCGTAGGGGCACCAGATGCGCAAAACCGGCCGGTCGGACGAGTCGGCGAACTCCACCACCGGCTCCTCTCCGTAATCCGAATTTTCCTGTTTGAAGTGGAGGGTCTGAAAGCTTTCCGGGTTTATATGCACATGACAGCCGCACCCTTTGATTCCGAGCAGAATTTCGTCCGGCTTGACGGTAAACGAAAGCTCCCCGACGAGATTGGCCGAAACCCCCTCCGGCCCGAGCGCCACGATGACCTTTCCCAATTCTTCCAGCTTCCTTAAAACCGGCTCCAGGGCGGAACTCACTGCAAAATCACCTCTTTTTTGCCTTTGACAATCTCGCCTACGACCCAGAATTTTTCGTTCATCCCCTTCAAATCCCGCAGCACGTCTTCCAATTTATCCTTCCCCACGACCGCAACCATCCCCACCCCCATATTAAAAACCCGGTACATCTCCTCTTTGCTCACTTCGCCGGCTTTCTGAATCATTTTAAAAATCGGTGGAACATCCCAGCTTGCCGTGTTCACAACGGCGGAGGCCTCGAATGGCAAAATCCTTATCAGATTCCCCGGAATGGCGCCACCGGTGATATGGGCGAGGCCGTTCAATTTCCCCTGCAGAATCAGGGGGTGCAGCAAATGAAAATAGGAGCGGTGGACGCGCAGAAGCTCGTCCGCCAGAGTCGTGCCGTTGTCCGGCAAAAAACTGTCCAGACGATACAGGCCTGAATCCAACAAGACCTTGCGCGCCAGCGAGTAGCCGTTGGTGTGCAGGCCGGAGGAGGCCAGACCGACCAGGACATCTCCCGGCGAAATGGAGCGGCCGTCCAAGATTTTTGCATTTTCCACGATGCCGACCATGAAGCCGGCCAAATCAAATTCCCCTTTGGCATAAAGCCCCGGCATCTCGGCCGTTTCCCCGCCCAAAAGCGGACAGTTGTGCTTTTTGCAGCCCCGCACCAGCCCTTCCATCAAAACCTCCGCGAGGGCGGCATCCAGTTTTCCCCAGGCCTGATAGTCCATAAAGAATAAGGGCGCCGCGCCTTGCACCAGTAAATCGTTGACCGAGTGGTTGACCAAATCCTCGCCGACGGTATCCAGACGCTTGGCGGCGATGGCGACTTTCAGCTTGGTGCCGACGCCGTCCGTGGTGGCGACCAGAACGGGGTCTTTGTAATCCTTCGGGAAGCTCATCATCCCGCCGAAGGCGCCGACGTCCGCCAAAACGGCGGGCGTTCGGGTCGATGCCACGAGAAGCTTGATTTTGTTTTTTACGGCGTCCGCCAGGGCGATATCCACGCCCGCTTTTTTGTATTCGCTCACAACAACCGTTGCCCGTTGATTTCCAGCTCGAATTTCATCCTCAAAAACTCCGCCGCCCGCCGGCAGAAGGCCATACGGGAAAGGAAAATTTCAAAATATTCCATCACCTGCGAAATGGAGGTGTCGATTTTCAGCTCCAGCGAAATGACCCCTTTCTCCTCCTCCACCCGCAAAAACGAAGAGGTGGCGGCGTAGTTTACCCGGTCGTGGATGTCCTCCTTTATCGAACCGGTGGTGCGCACGCGGGAGCGGTGCACGTCCGATTTGTCGGCCAGAATCAGAGCCGCCCCGATTTCGTTCACCGGCGCCCCTCCCCGCTCCTCGTGGTTGCCGATGGCCGCCATTATTTCCAAAACCTCTTCCGGCGGCATTCCGAGGTAAGACAAAATCCGGTGGGTGATTAAGGCCCCGGTTTGGGCATGGTATTCGCGCGAAATCACGTTGCCGATGTCGTGCATATAGGCGGCGATGGAGGCCAGTTGGGCCTGCCGTTCCGTTCGCTTGAGTCGGGTCATCACGTTGTAGGCGATATTGGCCACCAAAGCCGTGTGCCGAAGCCCGTGCTCGGTATAGCCGATGACCCCCAAGTACCGGTCGGCCATTTCGATGAGCAATCGGACTTCTTCGTTTCTTTTGACGTCATCGAGCGTTACGCCTTTTTCGAGGACAGCCACTTTCGCCATTCAGTTAAACTACGAAAAAAGAAAGCGGACGGCAAGCAAACACCTCTCCTCTTTGTTCCCCTCTCCCTCAACTGACTTCGGGACAAGTCCGAAACGGAGAGGGGAATGGGCGAACACGAGGTTCGCCCCTACAGTTTTGTGCAGTGGTTTGATTAATCAAACCCCTACAGGGCAACCACAAAGGGTCGCCCCTACAAAAAAGAACCCCCTTCCCGAATCGGGAAAGGGGGTTGGGGGTTAGGTTAAAACCACACTTAGAATTTCGTCACCATAACCCGGAACGTGCCGGAAGCCGGGTTTTGGGCCGCTGCCGAATAGTTGTTATAACGAATGGTCACGGTGCCTGCAACATTACAGTAAGCTGTGTAGCAACTGTTGGTAAGCGTTGTGGCCCCGCCGCCCGAGATACCCAGGGAGATTACATCCCCGACCGCCGCTCCGGCGACCCCGAGACCAACCTCCGACGAGGACTGGGCGGCTGTGAGTGGAAAGTCAATCACGGCCGAGAGGCTAAGCACTTGAACGATGGGCGTGCCGCCGCCGATTTCCACGCTCCCGGCCACGTCTAATTTTGCCGATGGAGCGGTCGTCCCAATGCCGACGTTGCCTGTGCTTGAGATATGCATCCTAGTAAGGCCTCCCGTGCCAACTTGCATTGCATCGGTTGCGTTACTGTATGTAACATAACCGGCATATGCGCTCGTGTTATCGCCGAAGCTTATACGTCCGCTGCCGGCAGTGCCCCCGATGACATTGACGGAGGCGATGTCGACGGCGGCGGCGTTGTTATTGACCACCACCCCTTCGTTAAGCAGGTCACCCGGCAGCCCTTGGCCGCTTCCTCTGTTGACGTGCAGCCGGGCCGATGGGCCGGCCGTCCCGATGCCGACGTCGCCTGCGCTGGCGATGTGCACTCTATTGAGGCCTCCCGTGCCTAACTGCAGGGCATCGGTTGCATTACTGTAGTTAATGTAACCGGCATACGCGCTGGCGTTATCACCGAAGGTTATGCGGCCGCTTCCGGTAGTGCCCCCGATGACATTGACGGAGGCGATATCCACGGATGCGGCGTTGTTGTTGACCACCAACCCTTCGTTAAGCAAGTCACCCGGCAATCCCTGGCCGCTTGCCCTGTTGATGTGCAGCTTGGCTGATGGCGTATTCGTCCCGATGCCAACGCTGCCCTCCACTAAAAGACCATTGACAGGAGCGGCCGTTCCTGCGAAAAAGGAGCCGATTGCCGCATTTCCTCCCACATCCAATGTATTCTGCTGGCTAAGTGTTCCGATTGCCACCCTGCCGTTGTTGGCTATTCTTACCCGAGTCGTCCCTCCGGTTTCAAAATCTATTAGCCCGGATGTTCGGTTGTTAACAATAGACATTCCATTGGATGCGCCGAAAACTGTTATGCTCGCCAGGCCGGAATTGCCAAAGTCTATTCTTTCTTGGGCAACGCCGCCCACATTGGGGTTTTCAATCCGCAGGCCGACGGAGGTGTTGGCATCCTGGAAAATATGCAAATTTCTTTGCGGAGCAGTCGTTCCGATGCCGAGGTAACCAGTTACATCAGCTATATACGCCCGGGTCGTTCCGGCGGGGGCCTGCAGGGAAAGCGGGCTGTTGCTGGAAAGGACGTTGGAAAAGACGGTGTCCGCTTTGACGCTCCCAACCACTTCCAGCTTTTTGGTGGGGCTGGAGGTGCCGATGCCAACTTGGCCCTCGACCAAAAGGCCGTTGGCCGGCGCCGTGAAGGATCCCGAATAGTTAGCTCCTACGGCGGCTCCGCCTTCAACGTCCAACTTATTTGCGGTCCCGAGCGTTCCGATGCCAACATTGCCGCTGTTGCCGATGAAAAGCCTTGACGTACCGCCTACATGGAACCCCAAGGTTCCCGAGGTTCGGTTGTTGACAATGGACATTTCATTGGTTGAACCCAAAACATTTATGTGGGCCGCGCCATCGCCAAAATCGATTCTTTCCTGGGCGGCTAAGCCCGCGTTGGGATTTTCAATCCGCAGGCCGACATCGGCGTTGACATCCTCGAAAATATGCAAATTGCTTAGCGGGGCGGCCGTCCCGACGCCGACATTGTCGGTGCCCGTAGAAAGACGGACGACGGCGCCGTCATCCGTCCAGCCGCTGGGGGTGGCCCCTTGGTCAACGGCCGTAACCACCGAGCCGTCCTGATTGATGGCCCTGATGAATGAGCCGGGTGCCGCGA
>JAKEHY010000006.1 GCA_022614805.1 Candidatus Zixiibacteriota bacterium
CAGAAGGAACGCTTTTTCCAGGAGGCCCGGGCGGCTTCGGTTTTGAACCACCCCAACATCACCACCATTCACGAAATTGACGAGCATTACGAGCAAATCTTTATCGCGATGGAGTTACTGGAGGGGAAAACCTTAAAGGAGCTTATCAAAGCAGAGCCGCTGTCCATAAAGAAAGTGCTGGATATTGCCATACAGGTATGCGATGGTCTTACGGCGGCGGCCGAAAAACAGGTGGTTCATCGGGACATCAAGTCGGACAATATCATTTTGACCCCCAAGATGCAGGTCAAGATTATGGACTTTGGGCTGGCCAAGCTGAAGGGAGACGTAAAGCTGACTAAAACCGGCTCCACGGTGGGGACGGCGGCCTATATGTCGCCGGAGCAAGCGACCGGGGAGGAAGTGGACCACCGCTCCGACATTTTCTCCTTCGGGGTGGTGCTCTACGAGCTTCTGACCAACCATCTGCCTTTCCGCGGAGAGCATCCGAGCGGGTATATCTATTCCATTTTGAACGAAGAGCCGCCGCCGTTGGCGCGGTTTAATGATAAGGTTACGCCGGAGCTTCAAAGGATAGCATCCAAAGCGCTACAGAAAGATAAGCAGGAGCGGTATCAGCATATTGACGAATTAGCGGCCGACTTGCGGCACGAAAGGAAGAATTTGGAGTATGCCAAGTCCACCACTCTGCCCAAAGCCGAAGCGGTGCATAAGCCGAAGCAAAAAATGCTCAAAATTTTGGTGCCGACTTCGATGGCCATTATTTTGGCGGCCTTATTTTTGGTCTTTAATCCGTTCAAAGTGGAGGTCTCGCGCCAGCAGACTGCGGCGGCGGAAAATTCTTTGGCCGTGATGTATTTCGACAACGTGGCCGACCCGGAGGATAAAGACCGGATCATCCAGATGATAACCGCCCTTTTGATTACCGACCTTTCCGAATCGCAGTATATGCAGGTGGTCAGCCGACAGCGGCTGTATGATATTTTGAAACTCCTTGGCAAGGAAGATTTAAAATCTATAGATAAAAGCGTAGCTTCTGAAGTGGCCCAAAAAGCGGGGGTGAAATGGGTTTTGACCGGAAGCATTTTGCAAACCACGCCCAATATGGTTGTGGTTGCGGACATATCGGAGGCGGCCTCCGGCAAAGTTAAAGCCACCCAGCGCATCACGGGGGAGGCGGGACAGGATATATTTGCCGTGGTGGACCGGCTTTCGGCGGAGATAAAAAAGGACTTGACTCTTCCGGCCCAAGCGGCGCAGGAACCGGACCGGCCGGTGGCAAACGTAACCACCCATTCGCCGGAAGCGTATCGTTACTACTTGGAAGGCGTGGACCAAAATGACAAGCTGTATTGGCCAGAGGCGGAGAAGAGCTTCAGGAAAGCGCTCGATTTTGATTCCACCTTTGCTATGGCCTATTACCAGTTGGCTTTTTGCCTCGACCGGCAGGACAAGCCGGAAGCGAAAACGGCCATAACGCAAGCGGTGAAATACTCCGGAAAAGTCGGCCAACTGGAGAAACACTATATAAAAAGCGAGGAAGCGCGCTTGTCCGGCAATTTTCCGCTGGCCATAAGAGAGTTGGAGAAAATAACGGTCGACTTTCCCCAAGAGAAAGAGGCCTTTTTTCAAATAGGCACCCTTTATTCGAGAAGACTTGGACAGCACGAAAAGGCAATTGGGCCTTTGATTAAAACCATAGAGATTGACCCGCTTTATAAAGGGGCCTATAACGTTTTGGCCTATGCTTATAATGACCTCGGGGATTTTGAGAAATCCATATGGGCAATAAATAAGTACATCTCGTTAGCCCCGGAAGAAGCTAATCCCTACGACACCCGCGGAGACCTGTACGGTTATAACGGCAAGATAGATGAAGCCGTTGCATCCTACCGAAAGGCCCTGGAAAAAAAGCCGGACTTTTATTGGTCTTTGATAAAGCTGGGGTATATGCACCTCTTCAAAAGGGACTACCCCCGCGCGGAAAGCTGTTTCCAAGCGCTGGCTGCCAGCGGTGAGAAAGGGATTCGCTCGGAGGGGAGGGCGCACCTGGCTCAAATTCCCGCGTATCAAGGCAAGTTCAACGAAGCCCTGCGAGTGCTGGAACAGGGGATTGCTGCCGACCAATTCGAGCGGGCGGAAGAATGGCCGCTGGGGGCCAAACACCTGCTCAAGGCGGATATCTATGTGGAAAAGAAAAATTTAGCGCTGGCTGTGGAGGAGGTCAAAAAGTGTATGGAGAATTTTCGTAAGTCCCAACCTCGAAACATAAGCTATCTTCGGGAATTTTACGTGCTTATTTTGGCTGAAAAAGGGGAGATTGTTAGAGCCGAAGAGGTGGCCCGAACGCTAAAGAAAGACATTGAAAAAAAGGACACCACCCGGATGGGAAATTATTGGATGGCGGCCGGCGGGATTGAACGGGCCAAGAAAAACCTGCCGGCTGCAATCGCGCACTTCGAAAAAGCGGCCCGGGCAACCAAGGAATTCCCGGAACACTATCTGCTTGCCAAAACCTATCTGGAAGCGGGCCGGCTGGGGGAGGCGGTGAGTGAGTTTGAAAAAATTCTTTTGCGATATGACGAAAGCCGAACCTTTGAACTAATCTGGGTAGTGAAGGCGTATTACCTTTTGGGGCTGGCGTATGAAAAATCGGGCTGGAACCAAAAAGCGATTGAGAAATATCAGGAATTTCTCGAAATTTGGAAGAACGCCGACCCGGGGATAGCGGAAGTGGCGGATGCCAAGGTCCGGCTGGCAAAGTTGAAACAAACGGCGTCGAAATAAAGTTGTGGCGCAGGTTATGCCTTATCTAACCTGCGTTCATTATCAAACAAAAACGCAGGATACGCTCCGCTTTTTGCGGAACTTTATCCTGTGCTACCACATGAAATAAAAGCTTGACATACATCCCTACCTCGGGTAGTTTTTGGCCACCTTGCACTTAAAAAACGGGAGGAGATAGTGGCGGCTGACACCAAGAAGGACAGCGAGTTCAAGCCCTACGTTCCGCACACCCAAAACATTCCGGAATTTACTTTACGCGCCGTAATCGTCGGCTCGGCTTTGGCTTTGGTCTTCGGCGTGGCCAACGCCTATCTGGGATTGAAGGTGGGGATGACCGTTTCCGCCTCCATACCGGCGGCGGTGATGTCGATGGCCATTCTGCGTGGCGTTTTGAAAAACGGCACCATTCTGGAAAACAACATCGCCCAGACCATCGGCTCCTCCGGGGAATCGTTGGCGGCCGGGGTGATTTTCACCATACCGGCCTTTTTAATCTGGCAGGCCACCGTCCCCGGTTTCAATTTCACCATCGCCAACTGGCAGGTGATTTTGCTTTCCATTTTGGGCGGCTTTTTGGGGATTCTTTTCATGATTCCCCTGCGGCGGGGCCTGATTGTCAAGGAACACAAAACCCTCCCCTTTCCGGAGGGAACCGCTTGCGCCGAGATTTTAGTGGCGGGTGATGAAGGGGGCTCCAAAGCCAAAACGGTTTTTACCGGGATTGGGATCGGGGCTTTGTATAAGACGTTGATGTCCGGCTTCAAGCTCTGGCCGGAGCGGTTCGAACTCACTCCCCGATTTTTCCCCGGCTCGCAGATGGGGATTGAAGCCACCCCGGCTTTGATGGGGGTGGGGTTCATCATCGGCCCAAAAATTGCCTTGCTGCTTTTCTCGGGGGCCATCATTGGGTATTTGGGAATCGGGCCGCTTATCGCCTTCATCGGGAACTTTATGACCGCCCCCCTGCCGCCAGCAACGGAGCCGATTTCCCAGCTTTCGCCTGGCGATTTGCGCACCTACTACGTTCGCTACGTCGGCATCGGCGCCGTGGCGATGGGGGGATTCATTTCCTTGATGCGCTTTCTGCCGACCATTATTTCCTCCTTCAAACAAGTGACGGCGGGGATGGGAGAGGCCGCCACGGCAAAAATCCGCACGGATGAGGACTTGCCCACCAAGCTGGTCTGGGGTGGGGCGTTTTTGATTGCCCTGGCCATCTATCTTATGCCCAAAACCGAAATCAGCTTGCTGGGGGCGCTCTTGGCCGTTCTGTTCGGCTTCTTTTTCGTGACCGTCTCCTCTCGGATGGTGGGCATAGTCGGCTCCTCCTCTCTGCCGATTTCCGGGATGACCATCGGGACGCTCATCGTGGTCTCCGTGATTTTGCTTTCCTCCGGGGTGACCGGAACGGTGGGGATGGTGGCCTCGATGATGGTCGGCTCGGTGGTCTGCATCGCCGTCTCAATGGCCGGCGACGCCTCCCAGGACTTAAAGACCGGTTTCTTGGTGGGGGCCACTCCCAAGCGCCAGCAATTGGCCGAATTCCTCGGCGTATTGATTCCGGCTCTGGTGATGGGCTGGGTGATAATGTTTTTGAACAAAACCTACGGTTTTACCGGCCCCACCGCTCTGGAAGCCCCCCAGGCCAACGCGATGGCGGCCGTGGTGCAGGGAGTCATGACCGGGGTGCTTCCCTGGGCCTTTATCGTCACCGGGCTTATCATCGGGCTTTCGATTGAGCTTTTGGGCATCCACGCCCTGCCGGTCGCCATCGGCCTGTACCTGCCGCCGGAGCTTTCCACCCCCATCGTTGCCGGCAGTCTGATTTTCTGGGCCGTTAACCGGTTCTCCTCCTCGGAGGCCATACCGGCCCGCACGGAGAAGGGGATTTTGTTCGGCTCCGGGATGGTGGCGGGGGATGCCTTGGTGGGAGTGGCGCTTTCGATTTTGGTGGGAACCATCGCCAGCTATGCCGCCTATTTCACCGCGACGGACCGGGCCAGCGCCTGGGCGGGAGCGGCCTTCGGCAATTGGTTTACGCTCTCTTTCTTCACCCTGCTCGGATTGGGCTATCTCCGGTACATCTGGAAGAAAAAGTGACCCGATTTGCCCCTGTTCAGCCCCCAAGCGTGACCGAAGTGCCCGCCGGAGAAGAAGCTTCTGGACTTTCGGCCCCCGAGCTTCTGCATCTATTTATGGCCGATTTGCAAACGCTTAAAACCGAAAACCTGTCCAAATGGTTTGACGAAGAAAGCGAGCTTTGCCTGCCTCCCTGCGAGTCGGCCCGGGGGGCGCGCAAAATACTGACCATTTTTGGCCTGATTTTCCGGCGCTATCGGGAGCTTTCCTGGGAGGTTCAGACCGTGTATCCGGCGGGGGAACGGAAGCTCGTTTATCAGACCGAATCGCGCGGGACCTTTGCCGACGGCCGCCCGTACGCCAACGGCATCCTGACGGTCATCGAGTTTTCCCCCGAGGGGAAAATCCGCTTCCTTTCCGATTACTTCAAGGATACGGCCATTTTCGGCCGGCCGCTGTCCGCCTCGAACCGAACCGGCCAAAGACCGGTTTCCGACCGGTAAACGCCCATCTTCAACGGGGAAAAGGGCCAAAAAGCCGGTTTTCCCTCTAAAAAAGCTCTTTTTCCGAGGGAAAATCAAAGATTTTCCTTGACAAAACCGGTTTTTCATAGGAGATTCTCTCCCGGTGAAACCAAAACCACCAAACAAAAGGAGGAGGTATAATGGCAACAAAACGTAAACCCAACGCCGCTTTTATGAAGCCGGTTCAGCCGGATACGCTTCTGGGTGCGGTAGTCGGCACCAAAGCAATGCCGCGTACCGAGGTGACCAAGAAAATCTGGGCCTACATCAAAAGAAACGGCCTGCAGGACAAAAAGAACAAGCGGATGATTAACGCCGACGACAAGCTGAAGGCGGTATTCGGCGGCAAAAGGCAGGTCAATATGTTCGAGATGACCAAGCTGGTGAGCAAGCACTTGAAATAGACGCGGAAAGTTTGTAAGCGTTAGTGAAGAGAAGGCGCCCCGACCAGTCTGGGCGCCTTTTTTATTTCAACCGACGGCCAATGAACGTATATTATACGGCTGGAAGGAGGCCGACATGATAAAGCGAACGTTGGGAAAAATCGCCCCGCTGTTTTCAATATTGATTCTCATTTTGACCGGGGCGGAAACCGCACCGGCCGCCCAGTACCGTTTTTGGCTGCACGATAAAATCCGGTTTCCCTATACCATTTATGGCAGCGACACCACCGGCGGCAGCGACTGCTGGGGCTGGACGGCGCCGGACGGCACAGAGTACGCCATTATGGGGGTGCGGGACGGCATCGCCATCGTAAACGCCCAAACGATGGAAGTGAAGGCGGTCGTTCCCGGCCCGCAGACGCCCGCTTCCTACTACTGGCGGGATGTGGAGACCTACCAGCACTATGCCTATGCCGTTTCGGAACTGTCCGGAACCAACCAGGGCTTATCGGTGATTGATTTACAATATCTGCCCGACAGCGTTCATTTTGTGGGGAGTTTCCCGACCAATTTAAGCGGGAACTACACCGCCCACACCATCGCGATTGACACGGCCAAAGGGTTTGCCTATTGCGAGAGAAACGGCGGCCTCGGCCAGCCGATAGTGATATTAAGTTTGGCCAACCCCGAGGCCCCTGTTTTTGTCGGCAGTTTTGGCCCGTCCACCGGGCAGTCGATTCATGATATGTACGCCCGCAACGACACGGTTTTCGTGGCGGAGGGGTGGGATGCCTCCTCTGTGGGGAGCTGGTCGGTTTGGGACTGTGCCAACAAGGTTAGTCCGGCTTTGATTACCCGGGTTTTTTTCCCCGGCGCCGGCTACGTCCACTCCACTTGGCCCACGGAAGACCGAAACTGGTTGTTGACCACAGAAGAGATACCGGCCGGCAAGACGATGAAACTCTGGGATATCGCCGATTTGGGTAATATCGATATGCGCGGCCAGTATATCGGCGCGGCGCAGATTCCCCACAACGTCTATCCCAAGGGGAATCTGGTTTTCGTTTCTCATTACGAGGCGGGGGTTACGGTGGTGGATATTTCCAACCGGGATACTTTAGTGGAAGTGGCCCGCTACGACACCTACCCGGCCTCGGACCTCCCCAACTACCGCGGGTGCTGGTCGGCTTATCCTTACACCTCCACCGGCTTTGTGTATGCTTCCAATCTGGACGGTTGGCTTTTTGTTCTGCGCTTTGGGCTACGCGGGGACTTGAACTTTGATATGACCCTGACGGCTGCCGACATCGTTTTAACGCTCAACTGCGCCTTTCAGGGCATCGGCGACTGCCCGTTGGAGATAGCCGACGGCAACTGCGACGGAGGATTAAGCGGGGCGGATATTGTTTTGCTTCTGAAAGCGGTCTTTTTGGAAGAACCGTTCCCCTGTTAAACAATTCAGCATAAAAAAGCCCCGCCGAAAGCGGGGCTTTTTCTTTGTGGCCTTCAGTTACTTCACCAAATGCATCTTTTTCGTTTCTACATAACTTCCTGCCCGGATTTGGTAGAGATAAATGCCGGAGGAGACGGCCGCGCCGTTCTCATCCCTTCCATCCCAGAACGCCTCATACCATCCCACCGGTTTCTCCTCTATGAAAGACCGGACAATCTGTCCCAGAATGTTGTAAATCCTTAGCTCCACCCTCGAGGCTTGCGGGAGGGCAAACCGGATAACCGTGGCGGCGTTGAAGGGATTGGGATAATTCTGGGCCAGCTCGAATTTCGAGGGCCGGGAGTCATCCACCACCGTGATTTTAGCGCAAGGGCCTTCCCCCGGACCGTCGCCGCAGCCGCCGCCACCGCCACCCCCTCCACCCGGGCAGGCCGAATCGGGATTAGCCGGATAACTAAAGTAAGCGAAAGTGGATACACTGCCCAGGACCGAATTGCTCGGCGGCGGGTCCGAAGTCCACCAGTTCCCCACGGCTGACATCGTCCCGGTGCCGGCCTTTTGAACCCCCACCGCCGCGGTGTCGGCGGTGTTCAGCAAGATGTTGTTTCTGCCGCAATCGGTTGTCGGTGTGCTTTTCCCCAAATCAGCCTTGGTGCTGGTGCTATACACTCCCCGGGTTTTGAAATGGGTGAAGGTGGAATTGCGCACCTTGACCGTTCCGGTGTCGCTGCGCATAACCAAAGCCGTTTCGGCAAAGCTGAAACGGGTAAAGGCAACATCAGCCCGACCGGTCGGCCCGATAAAAATACCGCCCCAGTCTCCGGCCGTAGGAGAAGCGGCAGAGGAAGTGAGAATAATAGAATCGGTTCGGGTCCCTAAACAGTTCAACATTCCGTTTATTATTATCCGGCTCTTGGCGGTATCCCCACCAGAATGCGTTGTGTCCCGATTCGCCAGAAAGGAAAGCTGGGCCTTCGGTGGCAAAACTTTAAGCGTCTTTCCGCTCGAAACCGTCACGTCCCCATCCAGCGTTATCTTACCCTGCCAAGTAAGCGGAAAAGCAACGTTATTACTTATGTATTGCGGCGCGGGGGCCACTTTAAAAAGTTTCCCTTCCGCCGCTTTTAAGGACGTGGTAAAAGGCGCTCCCCCCGTTGTCCCGCCGGTCAACACTGTATCGCCCGAGGAAACATCCATTACGTACCACATAGAGCCGTCCGATCTGTTGAGCCAGCTTGTCACTGTCTGGCTTTCGTGTGGTTTGCACCTTCGATTTACGAGCATGAAATAATCCGCTCCGCCCCCTGTGAAGTGAGCTATTTCGACAAACATACTACTTGTGGGAAATTTATCGCTCGTTACCGAATTCAGAAATCCACGAGTACTGCCGGAAGCATTTGAACCCGGCCCGGCTGTATCCCAGGTCAAAGTCATTACGGTCGGTCCCAGTTTTTTGAGAATGTTTACGTTTATGCTTCGTACTGAATCCCAGAGCGGCTGGCTCTGAACGTGTTTTGTGCCATTCCAATGCATCACACCACTAATGCGGTATGGCCGTCCTTGGGCCTCGGTTCTAGTCGAACAACTGGGACAGCCCGTTCCACCTGTACCACCATCAAGGTCAACCAACCTTCGTTGTGCCAACAACGGAGTCAAGTTTGTGTCTGCGGGGGGATTGACACCGGTGCTTGTATATTGAAAATAAAGAACTCCTTTAGCACCGTAGGCCAATGCGAGATTAACTTGAGCCTTCACTTCCGTGTAGGTAGGGATCCGTAAAAACTGTTTGTATTTTCCATTTTCGAGTCCACTCCAAATTCCAAAGAGCTGAACCCAAGGCCAAAAGGGTTTGTTGATTTGCGGTTGTTTTGCACGTGAGGAAAGAAAACCAAGGTTACGGTTGCTGGATTCAAAACCAAGCTGGATGCTACAGCTGTCAGTTGAATTCGTCGTAGAATCCGGTAACATCTTGCAACCGATGGGGTAAACCTGAAGTTGAAACGCGTTGGGATTCACAATGGAATTCACCAGATCCCATTGGTAGCTGTAGACACTTACGGGGGGAGCAGTGTAACCGCTAATTATGCTCGTGGGTTTGAAAGCGGATGACGGCGAAGAAATCAAATCACTCCCTTTTCGGAGAATTGGGTAACTGCCTCCATACGGTTCATCTGTCAAGTATTGCTGAGGGATGGTATCCTGCAACGTAGAATAATAAACTGCCAGGGTGTCCCTAATAGCATCAGGGTTGGCAGCAAACAGTACCCTTCCCGTATCATTGGAAACAATCACCCTGTCCGCTGTCAGAGTAACCCTGTTATTCCAGTAAAGAGAGTATTGATAAGGATAGTCGAGGGGTTGATAAAAGTGCACCGAAAGAGTTTCCCATTGGCCCGCCCGACAGAAATCGTTTTTTCGCAAATCGCGGACAAAGGCTTCTGCGACGCTTGTAATCTTATCAGGATTAGGCACGGTATCTAAAGTTAAAAGCACCGGGTCATCATATCTTAATCTGTACGTGTCCCGTTTTCCGCAACGCAAGGGAAGATCGTAAAATAATGTGGTGTCAACAAGCGTATCGTGACATAGATAAATTGAGTCGATTGGGTAACTTCTATCCGAATCACAAGTCGCGCTGTTTATTAAATGAGAAGGCCACCAGCAGCCCCCGGGAAAACGATAGACATTTGCGTTGTACACCACCAGCCGTGCAACCACGGCAGTATCGGACACTCCTGCGGTGTCAGTTCCAAGTTTCAAGACATAGTCTGCCCGGCCCCAGGTGCCAGGGTTCATAAAATGGGGCGAAAAATAAATCCCGCTGCTTCCACCGTTGCAGACCTGTCCCGGCCCGGCAAAGAGGTAGCCGGGGATTGAATTAGCGGTTTTTTCCACGGAATCTATACCACCTTGAAGGACTCCAATCGGATGATCAAAACCATAGCCGAAATTCTTAAGATTACTTTCGTTAATCGGCAGTTCCGCCTCCAATGTGATATGCCAGCCGAAGGTAGTGAAACGTTCCAGAGTTTTTGGCTCTTTAAAAGTTACGGCCCACTCCTTTGCTCCGAAGCCAATGGAATTGTAAGGAATGACCTTGAATCGGCCAAAAGAATTTGCCTTACCTTGGAAAGTGGTTACGCTATCCCCCCAGCCGATTAGGCGATTGATTCCGAAGGCTTTTAGACTGTCAAAATATTCCTGGATGTAAGGGGCTGCTGCCGTTTCGTTCCCGCTGTAAGGGTCCAAAATAGCCCCTATGATAAAATCTTGTGCCTGAACTTTCAACCCAAAGGTTAAAACGATGAACAAAATCGAAAACCGAATAGTTTTCATTTAAACCTCCTCTGTTTGATGATGGTTAACGTACCAAAAGCATCTTTTTCACCTGGGTTTCGTTAGCGTAAGAGAGTTTATAAAAGTAAATTCCGGACGGCATAGCCTTTCCAGTTATATCTCTACCATCCCAAAATACCTTATGCTCTCCAGCTTTACCCCTTTGGTCTATTAACGTTCTAATTTTCTGCCCCAACAAGTTGTAGACTTCCAGCCGAACGGTTTCGGGTCTGACAGTCGGTTTCAGGTTGAAACCAACTTCGGTCGATTGTTGGAAGGGATTTGGGTTATTCTGGAATAGCTCAAAAAAGTAAGGGAGGTTTGTTTTGTCATCCTTCACTCCGGTAGGGATGGAACTATCCCCTGAAAAGATGAATGCCTCTCCCCGGTCAAAGGGATCGGTATCAAATTTTGCCGAAGCGGCAAAATCATCTATACCGTCGCCGTCCATATCTCCTGTGTTTGTTACCGCAAGACCAAATACTTGCGCTACTGTCGGTAACTGAAAATCGTGAATGGCGATATCAAAATTGCCATTCATATTGGAACTTCCAAGATAAATAAAAACGCTGCCCGCTAAAAAAGAAGCGCGGGGTTGTCCGAGAATAAGGTCAGTAAAACCATCTTGGTTGTAATCGCCACCGGGAGCGGGTTGGTTCCCACCTTGATCCAATACCGCTGAAGGCACAGAATCTATCGGAAACCATCCATTGTATCTTCTCAGCCGGGTACTTGGTCCTCCCACCCAAAAATCTGTCCGTCCATCGCCATTAAGGTCGTTTAGAAGAATGATTTTCTCCCCCCACTGTCCGCGAGTATCTCCACCTTCTGCAGGAGCGGGGGCATTCAGAATCTGGTCCTCCAAGGTATCCATTGGATTGCCACCAAGAAATATGTGTAGGCACCCGGGCGTCGTTACCCCGGC
This sequence comes from Candidatus Zixiibacteriota bacterium, assembly GCA_022614805.1. Classification (GTDB taxonomy): domain Bacteria; phylum Zixibacteria; class MSB-5A5; order DSPP01; family DSPP01; genus DSPP01. Next base: position 11,488 of record JAKEHY010000006.1, read on the forward strand.
ATCATTTCCCATACGAGCAACCACTAAATCGGCGAATGAATCGCCATCGAGATTTGGCAAGACTTTTACAGCCGCACCAAAACGAGTCCGATACGGTGACAATTGAAAAGAAACTGTGCGCGTCCAGTCCGGGAAAGTATCCAAAATTGATCCACCCCAAAATATCTGCACTCGTCCTAACGAAGAAGGTGGTCCGCTGCAAGAGTAAATGGTGCTTACGACTAAATCTCCACAACCATCCCCATTCAGATCGCCGGCCGAAGCGTCCTGTAAAGCCACACCGCCACTGCAGGCCGTATCAGGTGAAAAAGTTAACACAAAGTCCGGCAAGGTATCTAACAAATTGCCACCCCAAAATATCTGAAGCTGGTTAATCGTATCAGTAGCTAATACCACCTCCGGCTTGCCGTCGCCGTTTATATCACCAATGGTTCTAACGGAGATGTAGCCGTTCCAAGTCATATCAGGGATGGAGTCAATCCGGCCGAAATTGCCGTAGAAAAGCTTTACCCTCTTGGTGCCCAACTCGGCCGCCAGAAGGTCGGCATAGCCGTCATTGTTTACATCCCCCGGCCCGGCCAGGGTGGTGCCGAGCCGGTCATTCTGGTTGTCGCCCTTCAGGTAGCCGATGATGGGGAGCGGGGGCTGGGAAAAAGCAGGAACCACCATCCAACAAACAAGGAAAAGTAAAATTACGCTCTTCATCTCCGCCTACTTAAAGAAACACCATTTTTTTCCCCAGCGATTCATCTCCGATTTTCAATCTATAGAGGTAAATACCACTCGGTAAAAGCTGCCCCAAGGAATCCGTCCCGTTCCATGAAACTTGATGGTTTCCTGCCGGTTGCTCCCGTTCCACCAAAACTTTCACCCGTTCTCCGGCAATATTAAATATCTCCAATTCCACCCTGTTCCTGCGCAAAAGAGCATACGAAATTACTGTCGTGGAATTGAAAGGATTAGGGTAATTTTGCGATAAAGAGAAAAAGCGGGGGAGGTTTGTTTTGTCGTCCCTTATACCGGTAGGAATGGAACTATCGCCCGAAAAGATGAATACCTCTCCCCGGTCAAAGGGGTCTGTGTCAAATTTGGCTGAAGCGGCAAAATCATCTATCCCATCCCCATTCATATCCCCAGTATTCGTTACAGCAAGACCAAATACTTCAGCCACGGTCGGTAACTGAAAGTCATGAATGGCAATGTCATAAACTCCATTCATATTGGAACTTCCCAGATAGATAAAAACACTCCCCGCTAAAAAAACGGCTCGGGGTTGTCCGAGAATTAGGTCAGTGAAACCATCTTGGTTATAATCACCGCCGGGAGCTGGACGGTCACCGCCTTGGTCAAATATGGCTGCAGGTATAGAATCAAGTGGAAAACCTCCGTAATAGAGTCGTAAGAGGGTTGCGCCACCTACCCAAAAATCAGTGCGGCCGTCGCCTGTCAGATCATTAAGAGAGATAAGAACACTTCCCCATGATTGCCGAGAATCTCCTACTTCTGTCGGGGGGGGGGCGTTGAGGATTTGATCCTCTAAAGTGTCCATCGGGTTGGCGCCAAGAAAAATAAACAGCCTCCCAGTTGTTCCTCTTACAGAACTCCCTCTTTGGGAAACAACTAAATCACCGAAGGAATCCCCGTTAAGATTATAAACACTTAATGCAGCACCAAAAGCAAACTGCTCAGGCGAAGGTTGATAGGGTACGGTACGTGTCCAGTCTGGAAAAGTGTCGAGTAAAGCCCCCCCACACCAAATCTGCACACGATCCAATTCAAAAATTGGCCCGCTGCAAGAGTAAATGGTGCTTACAACTAAATCTCCAAAACCGTCTCCGTTTAAATCTCCTGAAGAAATATCCATTATGCCCACACCCCCAGTACAGACCGCATCGGGCGGAAAATTCAGTACAAAATCCGGAATCGTGTCTAATAGAGTCCCTCCCCAAAAGATTCTCAATTGGTGGGCGCTGTCGGTTCCCATTACCACTTCCGGCTTGCCATCGCCGCTTATATCTCCAATGGTTCTCACGGAGATATAGCCGTTCCAAATCATATCGGGAATGGAGTCAATTCGCCCGGTATTGCCGTAAAAGAGCTTCACTTTCTTCGTGCCATACTCCGCCGCCAGAAGGTCGGCGTACCCATCGCCGTTCACATCCCCCGGCCCGGCCAGGGTGGTGCCTAAGCGGTCGTTTTGGTTGTCGCCCTTCAGATAGCCAATGATGGGTAGAGGGGGCTGGGCGAAAAGGACTCGACAAAAAAGCAACGCTACTCCTAAGATGATCGCGGCGGAAGATTTCTTTACCGGCATTGAAGATGTCTCCTTGCGATTGGTAAGGTAGAGAAAAAAATTGGGAAGTCAAGAATTTATTGAAGCGGAGGGAATCCTGTATTTTATCTCAAAAGAGCTAATACTTTCTCCGGCGTTCCAACACGTAACGGCTGGGGGGGCCCTGCACCTGTTTGGCCCGCTTTTTCAAATCCGCCAGCATGTGGGCGATTTCCCCGACGTGGGTAAAGGTCTTTTGCCGGTTCGGGAGTATGGCAACCGAAAGGGTCATTATCGGAAACTCCTCCAGTTCTCCCTTCCGGTTGGTGGCGATTATTTTACCCCTTTGCAAATCCCTTTCGGCATAACGGGTGGGGATGAACAAATCGAAGGTGCGGCAGATGGCGGCGCAGGTCGGCTCGGCTTTGTTTATCGGAACCAGATAAATAAAATCATCCCCGCCGATGTGGCCGACAAAACCGGTCGGGCACAAATCATAGACCGTGTCGCGGATAATCCAGGCCACCAGCTGAATCACCCGGTCCCCGCCGGAGTAGCCGTAGTAGTCGTTGTAGGCTTTGAAATTGTCCAAATCGGCATAGCAGATGGCGAAGCTTTCCCTGGCCGAAAGCCTGCGCCGCAGCTCAATCTCAATCGCCTGCGGCCCGGGGAGCCGGGAGGAGGGATTGACGGAAACATCCCGTCGGGAGCGGGAGAGAACCATTTCAATGCGGGCGGCGACCAGCTGCTGGTTCCACTCTCCGCAGATGAACTCATCCGCCCCGCATTTCAGCCCGAAAAGATGCGCGCTTTTGGTGGGGTTGGGGTGATACAAAATCAAGGGAATGGAGGTGAGGGAAGGGTGGGCTTTAATTCGCTCTATCTGCCGGGCTTCGGATTCAAGATTGCCGTCGGCAGCCATAAAAATAAAGTCCAGGAACAGCTTGGGGGAGCCGCGGTAGAGTTCAAGGTCGGAATGGAACAGGTGCAGCCGCTCCGGCCGGATGCCAAGCGTTTTGCAAAGTTCGGCTTGAACTTTGACCCCGGACTCGTACAGGGCTGCGTGAAAGTTTTTACCGGCTTTCACGCGGATGATACTGCCGGAAGACTTTTTTCAAGTGCTTTGGCCGGAGGTGGGTGTAACGCTCGGTGGTGGAAACGTCGGAATGTCCCAGATACTCCTGCACGAATCGCAGGGGGGCGCCGTCTTCCAAAAAATGGGTCGCTTTGGTGTGTCGGAAGGTATGAGGGGTCACTTTTTTACGAATGCCGGCTGCCCGGACGTAGCCCCGGATGATTTTCAAAGCCCCCATCCGGGAAAGGGGCCGGCCGAAGCGGTTCACGAAAAGCCGCCCCCGGGAGCTCTTTTCCTCTTTGACCAAAACTGGCCGCCCTTTTTTCAAGTATTCTCCCGCCGAAGCTATAGCCTGGCGTCCCAAAAAGACTTTGCGGGGCTTCCCCCCCTTCCCTTTTTCTATTTCGACCAAACCTGACTCCAAATCCAGCGCCGCCAGAGGAAGACTCAAGGCCTCGGTTATCCGGCAGCCGGTGGAATAGAGAAATTCCAGAAAGGCCCGGTCCCGCCGTCCCAATGGGGTTTTGGAAGGCAAAGCGAAAATTCTCTCCACTTCAGTGCCGGTCAAAACGGTGGGGGCGAAGGTTTTGATTTTGGGAGACTGCTGGTCCAAAATTCGTCCGTCGGTTTTCACCTTCTCTTTCAAAAGAAAGCGGTGGAAGTTGCGGATGGTGGAAAGCCGCCGGGCCAGGCTGGCGGCCCGCCGGCCGGCGGCCATTTCCCCGGAAAGAAAGCCATCCACTTCCTTTAATCCAATTCCTTCCGGGGAAGTAAATCCTTTTTTTTGCAGGAAGGAAAGATATTTGAGCAAGTCCAGCCCGTAGGAAGCCTCGGTATTGGCGGCCAGCCTTTTTTCCGACTTAAGCGAAAGGGTGAACTTTCCCCACCAGCTCCGCCAGGCGGGAGAAAGTGTCTCTTCCGATAAGTTTTTCTTATTCGGCATTACCAGCTGGGTTTAAGGCATAGGTAAGCGAAAACCTGGGCGTCTCCGATTAGGTTGTCGATTTTGGCATATTCGTTCGGCTGATGGGCCAGCTCGTCCATTTTTGACCAGACCACAGCTTTGTATCCCTTGCGCCGCAAGAGCGCCGCCACGGTGCCGCCGCCAATGCCCATCGGCTTCCCTTCCACGCCGTAAACTTTTTTGATGGCTTCCTTCAAAGCACCTACTACCGGTGCATCGGCCGGCGTAGCGGGAGCCGAGGGCTCGTGATGGAAAATGGAAACCTCGATTTTGACCGGATTATTCGAGTAGTAGCCGTTGCCCGCCATTTCCTGCTCAACCTCCCGCGCTTTTTGTTTGACGAACTCCAGAACCTCCAGCGAATTGTAGCTGGGCAAAATCCGGCAATCGAAAAAGAAGGTGTCTTTGCCCGGGATGGTGTTGACGTTTTCGATGCCGTTCGCCGGCTTTTTGGTCGGCTCGAAGGTGGAATGGGGCGGGTCGAAAATGGGGTCTTTCTGACCGAATTTTTTGCGAATCTCCTCCGCTTTGGTCATCAGTTTGGCCGCCGCCAGAAGGGCGTTTTTACCGAGATGCGGTGTGGAGGCGTGGCACTGCTGGCCCGCAGTATCCACCCGCAGCCAGAGAATCGACTTTTCCGCCACTTCTATCATCCTCCCGTCCGGCAGGCCGGCATCCGGCACGACGATGATGTCCTCCGGCGCAAAAAGCCGGTGGTTGTCCAGAAGATACTGAACGCCAAATTTGCTGCCGGTTTCTTCGTCGGAAACAAACACCAGCGCCACCGGGTATTCAGGTGCGATTTTTTCATCGATGAAAGCCCGGGCTGCCATAACCGTGGAAACCAGCCCCTGCTGGTTGTCCTCCACGCCGCGGCCGATGACCCGGTCGGCTTCCACTTTCAAGGTGAACGGGTCCTGATTCCAGCCCTCGCCGGGAGGGACGACGTCCAGATGGGTCAAAAACCAGATGGTCGGCGATTTTTTCTTTCCCGGCAGGCGAAAAAAAAGGTTGGGGCGCGTACCTTCCGGAACGGAAGGGTCGGGGGCGTGATACTCTTCCGGCTTGCCGAAACCGGCTTTTTCCAAATACTGCCATAACGCCTTGGCCTTGGGCCATTCCCCCTTGCCGCCGTTAATTGGCCCCAGGGCCGGGATGGAAGTCAAAAGCCGCTCCAGTTCGATGAAGTCGTTGCGGGAGTTTTTTATTCTTGTTGTCAGTTTTTCGAAAAGCTTTTCGTTAATCATTGTCTCCTCTTCCTTTTAATTTGTCATTGTCGCTGGCCATTGCCACGACCGCGGCGGAAATTTGCGAAGCGCCGGCATCCGCCAGCACCCGGCGGCATTCATCCAAAGTTGCACCGGTCGTCGTTACATCATCCAAAAGCAAAAGGCTTTTTCCCTCGACATCTTTTACGGTTCGAAAGGCCCCGCGCACGTTGGCCAACCGTCCCTCGCGGGATAAATGAGTTTGGTCTTTGGTGCGTTTTACTCTGCGAAGGGCGGACAATACCGGCAAACCGGTGGTGTTAAAGACTGCGCGGGCCAGAATCAAGCTTTGATTGAAACCCCGGCTCCATTTGCGCGTCCAGTGCAGAGGAACGGGCACGATGGTATCCCAAGCGGGCGCGGAATTAAACGCCATCAGCACTTTACCCAATTCACCACCCAAAAATTTTCCGGCCGGTTCGTCCCCGTAGTATTTCAGCCGGTGAATCAATTCCTGATTATGCCGGTCAAAAACGCCGAGGGCGAAAACCGGCATTGCCGTTGTTGTGTTGCAAGACGGGCAGGGAGACCCTGCCCCTGCAGAAATAATTTGTTTGCAAGCCGAGCAAAAGGGAGCGGTGAGTCGGGAAGAAAGTTTTTCGCAAGTTTGGCAGATGAAGCTTCCATTTTCTAAGCGTGCGCGGCAGATACGACAGGCGGGAGGGAAAACGAAGCCCAGAAAGTCATTGATGGGCTTGCGGAGAGCCAACATAGGCGATAAAGTAAGGGGAGAAAGTTTTCCCGGCAACTGCAATCTTGCATCATCAAATTGAAAGAAATGCCAATATTCCGCTTGACCGCTTTCTTGGTAAAAACCTATATTCGCTGTTTAGTCGTGAACTTTAAACTGGAGGGATGGTTTGCACTATAAGCGCCGGGCGGCCTACGAGGCCCGTTCGGAAATCTTCGGCAA
>JAKEHY010000007.1 GCA_022614805.1 Candidatus Zixiibacteriota bacterium
AAGCTTGCCTCCTGGGGCAGTCGTCCCGATGCCCACACTGCCATCGTTGCCTATTATCCTCATTCGTTCGGCACCACCGGCACGGAAGTACAAATCGTTTGTTGTAGAGGGAAGCCCGATTTCGCCCTGGGTAACCCCACCACGATTGAAGGTTAGTATGTTCCACTGCGATAGGTCGGACGATAAGGTAAGCCGATTTGTTCCGCCCGCGGTCTTGACTTCAAGCTTGCTTGTCGGGACAGTTGTCCCGATGCCCACGTTGCCCGCAAAGTAGCTCTTGCCGTTGGGGGTTTCCGCGTAGAAATCAAAATCCTCCGGGGTCCCCACCGGCGGAAAGCCCCCGTCGTTTGCGCCTGCTCGTACACCGATGCGCGTCCCGGTAATTCCAGCATCTCTGATGGTTAAACCGTATACCCCAGTGGCGTCGCCCGCCCCAACATTGTAGCCAAGTCCCTGCACACCGATGCCGCCGGACCCCGTCGCTTGTCCGAGGACTCCATAGGGTCCCATAGCGGCGTCGTTTTCGCCAAACACCCCTGCGCTCCCTTTCCCCCCCACTCCTACAAAGGGACCCCTTCCAAAAACGCCGTAGCTTAAGGGGCCTCCTTTCCCATAAATCGCAGCGGCTTCGGAACTGACGGGAGAAGTGCTGGCACTATTGTCCACGTATAGCGCCCAGTCGTCGGCAGCTCCGCCTAGGATATGCAAAGGATAACCAGGACTGGTCGTGCCGATGCCGACGTTGCCGTTTAACCGGAAAAGATTTGCCCCGGCGGAAGTCCATTCAGAAGAGTTGTGGCTGTAGCCGACGGAAGATAATTTCTGCCGCGGGGTCATCTCCGGGTCGGCCCCGACTTGGACTCCCAAATAGCGGGAACTATCGTTAAAAACAGAAGCGGGAATCGGCGAAACGCTGCCCAACAGGGTGCTGAAAAGCCCGCTAGTGGTGGTTACCGATTGGGTTTCCGTCCAGAGATTGGTTCCCCCCGATGCGGCATCGTAGATGGTAAAGATTACCGAATACGACCCGTTCGCCACCGGGTTGCCGTTTCCGTCCCGCAGGATGCCCTGGAAGTTGATGAGCTGGGGAACCGCCGCAAAAATTGTCGAGCAGAGAAGCAGAATCCCCGCTCCCAAAAGCATTGGGATGCATTTCATTTGAACCTCCTTTTGGGTTTGATTTTCTGTTTTCGTAGGGGCACAATATATTGTGACCCTACAAGATTCAATTCTCATTTTCAATTCCCTGCTGGTTTTGATTCCTTTGCTCCCGCATTTCCCGCTTCAGCACCTCCATCTCCGACCTCACCTGCGTCAATTCCCGGGCAATGCGTTCGGCGTTGAACGTTTTTGCCTCGGCCTGCTCGGCGGCAAGGTTCGCGGCGGTTAAAACGGAAACCTTGGGCGCTTGTTCGGCCGGACGGTCTGGCTTCGCTTCCACTATAGTCGGCTCCACTGTGCCGTAGGAAGTTGGGAAGTAAATCAAGGAGAGCTGCCTATCATAGATTGCAAAATCACCCTCACGTTTGTGTCCCACCAAGTAAAAAGTCGAAAGACCGGCGGCCACCGAAAAGAGGCCGTGTACCGTCACGGTCTGCTTATATAGTCCGGAGGGTGCGGAAAGCGGAAAAGCAACTTCCATCTCCTGATTTGCAGGGAGACTGCCGGCCGCATCCGAAACGCCGAATTCCGCCCACTTGTTCTCCGTACCGGAGAAGTGGAGCATGTACATCCCGACGGTTCCAATGGCCAAAACAAAACCATCTGCGGGGGTGGTGATACTTCGGGAAAGAAGGGTCTGGTAGCTACCGTCCAGACCCAATACGTTGAGTCCTTCAATATCACTGGCCACCCCCGGTTCGTCCTTTATTTCCAACGCATTGATGGCGTTGTTAGGAAAAAAAACGGAGGCGTCGCCAGGCAGCCCGCCGTACAAATCGATGACCGTGCTTCCATTGTTGTCCCTAAGTTCCAGTTCCCCACCGGATGAATTATTGGCTGCAAGCCTGGCCGTCACGTCATTTGTAAGGTCTCCCTCGTGAAGCATAATTTCTCCATAACTTGGCCCCCACAGACGAATCTGCTCCTTGCCGTCAGAGCCATACGTGGAAAGTTGATGGGCATCGGGGATTGTACGAATGACCACCGTATCGTTGGTGGTCCTTCTGACTTTCAATCCCCCTGCCACCCGAGTAAAGGGTGTGCTAACTAAACTGGTGCGGGGCGCTTGGGTTTCCCCATCCACTACAATTTCCAAATACAACGCATCGTGGTCCTGAAACAACGTCTGTGGTAAGACGGTAAGGGACCCCAACTGGTGATTGAAAAGTCCGCCAGCCGTCGAAATCGAAATTGGCCCCTCCGTCCAGAGGGCCGAACCACCTGCAGGAACATTGAAAATACGGAAAGCGAAGCTGTGCGGCCCATCCGCTACAGGTATGCCGGCATTATCCGTCAATCTCCCTTGAAAGCTAATCTCATATTCAATTATGTCTTGCGCCACCGCCAGCGAAGCCGTAGCTAAAATGACCATCGCCAGCAAAGCCGTTAATAAAATGCTGCGTCTCATCACGCACCTCCTTTAGGGTTTGATTTTTTGTTTTTGTAGGGGCGGGGTTTCCCCGCCCAGGGCGAGGCGACCTCGCCCCTACGTTTTGGATTTGATTTTTTGTCATCGTAGGGGTGAACCTTCAGGTTCACCCCGGGCGAATCTAAAGATTCGCCCCTACGTTTTTGGTCTTGCCTGCCAATTTCAATTTGTTCAGACATAGCTCAACCCTTTCGGCAAATATCCCTCCCTTCTTTCGCCGCTTGAAAAGCTGTTTCTAATGGCTGAAAGATACCAAACCGAAACGGGGGGTCAAGGAAAAAACCGGAGAGGGTTTCGTAGGGGCGAACCTCGTATTCGCCCGTAGGGGTTTGATTAATCAAACCCCTACACCAAACCGTAGGGGTGAGGTTTTCCCCCCTTCCCGTTTCGGGCTTGTCCCGAAGCTTGTCGAGGGGAAGGGTCAGGGGGTTAGGTCAAAAAAAATCCGGCCCCGTCGAAACTATTTCGACGGGGGCGGATGCCTGCAGGGCCACATCCTTGTGGCCGTGTCAAAAGTTGTGTCGGGAGTTACTCCCGACACGGCGTCAGGAGTAACTCCTGACGCAACAAACCCAAGGCACGGCGTGCCGTGCCCCTACGAAATGATTTAACGCCGCACTTGGCGGACGGTCACTTTCGGCTCTTCCCGCTCGGTGAAGGCACCCCAGGAACCGGTCGCGCCGGTGACGGCCCGATGGACAAACGGGGCGCCGAGGCCGCCGATGATGGGGCCGACCCAGTACAGCCACTGGTTGGTCCAGTTGCCCGAGCCGATGGCCGAACCGAAGGAGCGGGCCGGGTTGAAACCGGCGCCGGTGAGCGGCCCCGCTACCAGAGTGCAGAACCCGAGCGCGCACCCGACCGCCAGAGGCCCGATGTTCCGGGAAACCCGGTCATCCGTGGTGCAGGCCAAAACGGTCGTCACGAAAATGCAGGTGAAGAGCGCCTCGATGAAAATCTTGGTCACCAGTCCGATGCGGCCGTCGGCGATGGGGGCTCCCAAAGCGACCGGCTGCCAGACGTTGGTCGGATAAATCGAGCGCAGAACCAGCCCGGCGATGATGGCGCCGGCCAGCTGGGCAACGATGTAGATGACCGCCGTCTGCGTCGGAATCCGCCGGGCCGCCCAGTGCCCGATGGTGACCGTGGGGCTGATGTGCCCGCCGGAGACGTGGGTGGTGAAGGCCAAAAGCGCCGTGAAAACGAAGCAGTTGGCCAAAGCGATGCCGACCCAGGAAACTTCGCCGCGGGTCATTGCGTTGGCGCAGACCACGCCGGCCGCCGTGGCGACGAAAATGAAGCTGGCGACCAATTCGGTCAGCGCCGGTTTGAACGTTTTCTCCATAACCCCTCCTTTTCAAGGTTGGTTTGGGCCGGACGGCAACGGGGGCCGGTTGGATACCGGTCGAAGGCGAGAGTAAATGCTGCTTGCCCCCCTTACAAGTCCAACCAATTAAGGATTATCGGATGGCGGCCGGAAAACTTAAGCCCCCAAAAAACAACAAGGGACGGGCTTTAGAGCCCGTCCCTTGTTTCCCGAAAGCAAATTTACTTTAAGAGGAGCATCCGCTTCGTTTTTTTGAAGTCGGGGGTCTCCAGCCGGTAGAAGTAGATGCCGCTGGCCACCGACTGGCCGGCTGCATCCCTTCCATCCCACCGGACGGTGTGGTCACCTGCCTCGAGGTTTCCGTTCACCAGTCGGCGGACTTCCTGTCCGAGAAGGTTGAAGATTCTCAAATCAACGTTCCCGGCATTGGGAAGACGGAAAGCAATCTGCGTTTCGGGATTAAACGGATTGGGATAGTTGCCCAAGACCGGCTCCGATTTCGCCGCCTGGGCCAAGGCCGCCGGCGCCACCACCATATACGGCCGCATCATATCGTTATCCTCGTGCTCGAGGATGTGGCAGTGCCAGACGTACCCCGGCTCGGCCGTGGCGTCAAATAAATAGGGGGAGCCATCCTGCGGAGCAAACCGGACAAGCACGCGGGTGACCTCTCCCGGGTTCATCCGGAAGGTATCCTTCCAGCCCCGTTCGTTTTCATCCGGCGGCCTGGGCGACCCTTGCAGGTAAGGCCCGACCGGCACGACCGTCGTATGCTCCGCCGGCAGTTCCGGATTGGCCTCTTCGTAGGCCTCCATATACAGGTTGGTATTGAACGCCTGCCGGTTCAGCATCTGGAATTGCACGAGGTGGATGTGAATCGGATGGGCATCCCCGGTGGTGTTGATGATTTCCCACAGCTCCGTGGAACCCAGCTCCGGATATTCGGTGATGCCGGCCATAAACTCCTTGCCATCCAAAAGCGCCATCAGAGGGCCGTTGGCGCCTTCGATCTCATTCAAGGTCAAGGTTCGGGTCACCGGCCCCGGGGTGAGCGTCGGAATGGTGTTGATGGCCGTAGGAATGGAACTGTTGTCCGGACCGGAAAGCGGCACCACCCGGAACTGTATAATCTGCCCGACCGTGCGCGGGTCGGACGCCGTGCCCATTGGGAAGGGGGCCTTGGCATTGTTATCCAAAATAAAGCGGGTTCCCACCGGGATGCCGGAAAAATCAATGATGACATCCGCGCGTTCCCCCGGCGCCAAGAGAAGCCGGCGGCTGTTCGGGTCGGATGGATTGTTCAGCACCACCGGCGCTGTCAGATACCCCCCGTCCGAGCCAATCTGGTAGAAAGCCGGCCCGCCGCGCAAACGCAGATTGTAAAACCGGGCGTTGGAGCCGTTCAAAAAGCGGAAGCGGTAGCGGCGCGGCTCCACGTTGAGATAGGGCCAGGCCTTCCCGTTCACCACGATGACGTTGCCGAAAAATTCCGGCACCCACACCGGGTGTTCGGGGTTGTCCCCCTCGGAGGGATAGAAAAGCTCCCCCTCGTACGTGAACATCCGGTCCTGAATCACGATGGGAATTTCATACGCCCCGGAGGGGAGATTGAGCGGTCCCTCGAAGGCCGGGTCGCGCAGAAGATAAAATCCCGCCAGTCCGGCATAGACGTTCAAGCGGGTGATTCCCATCGCATGGTCGTGATACCAGAGGGTGGTCGGCTCTTGGTTGTTGTGGTAGGTGTATACGTCGTGCACCCATCCCTCCCCTTTTTCCGCATACCCCTGGGTGAACCACGCCATTGGCCCGCCGTCGCTGCCCGGCTCGGTCTCCCCGCCGTGCAGATGGGCCACCGCCGGCACCCCCGGCCCTTCCGGGTCGGCCCAGTGCAGGGTGGTGTCGATGGCGTAATCCAAAAGATGGGTGTAGGGGAGGTTGTTGGTCCACTTCACCTGAATGGGCATCCCCCGCACCGCCTCAAAGGTGGCCCCGGGATAGGAAGCCGTGGCCATAGTTGGCCCGTAGCCCCAGACGGGGGCATACGGCAGCTGGCTGTGGAACCGGTGCATAATCTGCCACATCCCCACCTCGTAGTAATTCGGGCCGGCCGGCGGCATCACCCCCGGTACGGGGAGCGGGTCCACATACTTGGTCAGACTCAATGGATTGAGCTGGTCCCCCGGAACCGGCGGCCCCAAAGCCCACAGATTTGTGGCCGCTGAAAAAAGCCAGACGGCGGCGACGAGCAGCGCCACAAAAGCTGTGCAAAACTTTTTAACTCCTGACATAAATCCTCCTTTCTTACGTACATCGATAACAAGAAAGGAGCTTTGTTCCAATGACAGGCGTCAAGCGAAGGCTTGACCGCCGTCAAGTCAGGGCGTCAAGGAGGGAACGAGGGTTTTGAGGATGGCGGGGTTTTGGATGAGGATTTCGTTTTTGGTGAGGCGGATTATTCCCTTGCGCGCCAGTCCGTGCAAAACGCGGGAGAAGGTTTCCGGCGTGGTGCCAATCATCTCCGCCATTTCCTTGTGCTGGAGGGGAATGCCGGGCGGCCCGCCCCCTTTCCCCGCCGGGCCGGTCTTTTCGCCGTAACTTTCCTGCAAAAATAAAAGCAGGTGGGCGGCCCTCTGTTTGACGGAAAGGTGGGCCATCTCCACCATTTTTTCTTCGGAGGTGCGCAATTCTTTGGCCAGTTTGGCCATAAGCCGCAGGGCCAGATCGCAGGATTCCTGCAAAAGGGCCAGTAGGGTTTGTTTGGAAATGACGCAGACGGTGGTGGCCTCCAGCGCTTCGGCCGTGGCGGCAAACGGCTCCCCCGCCAGAAGGGCCCGGTAGCCGGTGATTTCTCCGGGACCCATCAGGCGGATGACCAGGGGGTCTCCCTTGGGGGAGGACTTGTACAGCTTGACCCGGCCGGAATAAATGTGATAGACGGCCAAAGCCGGCGTCCCTTCCTGAAAGACGGTCTGGCCGCGCTCGTAGCGGTGAACGGCCTTTTCCCGGTCGAGCCGTTCGAGATGTTTGCCGGCCAGGCCGCAGAAGATGGAATGTTCCCGCTGGCCGCAAACCTCGCAGCGAAAAGTTTCCCGTTTCATCGCCTATTCCCTTGATGAAAATATACGCTATCGGCGGCTGTAAAGGAATCACTTTTATCATACCAACCTCGCGCTCACAGACGGTTTTGCTTGATTTTAGGCAAAAAGAATTATATTGGGATGGGGATGTCTTTGATGAAAACGGTCCGCGCACCGGTTTGAACGGTTGACAAAACCCCTGAATGCGGGGCTTAAAAGGGAGATTTTATGCGTTTTGGATTTGCGGGATTTCAAAAATTTCGGCGGCGGAGCGAAGCGTTCGGCTGGGCCGCTTTTTTGTTTTTGGTTTTAGGTTTCGGCTGCGGCAAAAAGCAAGCGACCCAGCCGGACCCGGCCGGTACGCCAACGGAACCGGAGGCCGCCGGTCTTGTGAGTTTCGAACGCCCCACTCCCGCAAGCGAGTTCGATTCCGAAGTCCCGCTCGCCTGGTTTGGTCTGGTCAACCGGCTGGCCGCTTCCGAACGGCTCACTCCGCCGGCCGCCTCCCGCATCCTCGGCTATTCCGGAGTGACCTTATACGAAGCGGTGGTGGGTGGAATGCCCGGTTACCGTTCTCTGGCGGGGCAGATTAACAACGTGCGCTTCGTTCCTCAAGCGCACGGCAACCTGCACTGGCCCACGGTGGCCAACAACGCCTTGGCGGTTCTTTTTAAAGGAATGTTTGAAAGCCGCGCGGAAGTTGTCCAAGCCGACCTCGATTCGTTAAAGGAACACTTCAATGACGAATTCAAAGCGGAACTTTCAAGAGAGCTTTTTAATCGTTCCGCCCTGCACGGCAAGCTGGTGGGAGCGGCGATTTTGGCCCAGTCCCGCCGGGACGGATACTTCGAGTTCCGCAACTGCGCCTACACGCCTCCCACGGGGCCCGGTTTGTGGGTGCCGACACCGCCCGCTTTCGCACCGGCACTGGAACCCTGTTGGGGGGAGTTGCGCCCCTTCGTTTTGAGAAGCGGGGAAGTATGCAACCCCGGGCCGCCTACGGCCTATTCGGAAGACCCGGCCTCCCCTTTCTTTCTCGAAGCCAAGGAAGTGTACGATGTCGGAAATAATTTGACCGATGAACAAAAGACCATCGCCTTCTTCTGGGCCGACGGCGCCGGGACTTTGACTCCGCCGGGACATTCTTTTTCGATTTTAAATCAGATTATCCGGGAGAAAAATTTGAAGCTGGACGCGGCGGCCGAAGCGTATGCCAAACTCGGAATGGCGGAAGCAGATGCATTCATCTCCTGCTGGAATACCAAATTCCGCTACAACCTGCTCCGTCCGATAACCTGCATCCGGGATTTGATTGACCCGAACTGGACAAGTTTCATCGTCACGCCCCCCTTCCCGGAATACACCTCCGGCCATTCGGTGCAATCGGGCGCGGCGGCCCAGGTTTTGACGGACCTCTTCGGCGACGTCCCTTTTACCGACCACACCCACGACGGGAGCGGTCTTTCTCCCCGGTCGTTTGACTCCTTTTTTGCTGCCGCCGAAGAAGCGGCCATCTCCCGGCTTTACGGCGGGATTCATTACCGCCCCGCCATCGAGCTGGGCATCGAGCAGGGGAAATGCATCGGCGTCAAGGTGAGCGCGCTCCGTTTCAAAGGCCGAGGGCATTCCTTGGCAGAGCATTAAACGAGCATCCGGCCAAAAAATAAATGGAAGACTGAAGTCTTCCGCCACCGCCAAATACGTTTAGGTAGCGGAGGTCAAAAGACCTCCATCCTCACATATTGGAAACTCGTTTCA
This sequence comes from Candidatus Zixiibacteriota bacterium, assembly GCA_022614805.1. Lineage (GTDB taxonomy): Bacteria > Zixibacteria > MSB-5A5 > DSPP01 > DSPP01 > DSPP01. Next base: position 8,753 of record JAKEHY010000007.1, read on the forward strand.
AATTTGGCGTTATCTGCCGCTGCCAAAATGGAAACCTAAAGGTTTCCGCTGCCCTAAAAAACCTTTGGGCGTAGCGGCTTGTCCCGACTTGTTCCGAGCATAGCCGAGGAAGCATAGTCGAGGGGAGGTCAAAAGACCTCCATTTCTCTGCAAACCGTTTCAGGCGGCCTTAAATCGGGAATTTCAACGGCTCTTTCAACCCTATGTAATGCAATTGATTATTCCGCATTTTTTTGAGTCCATTTCAGGCACGAAGGTTGCGAAAGAGGAGCTTGGAGGGAGCGGCCCGGCTGGTCGGGCATTGGAAAGGAAAATTATGACCGCACGTGAACACCGCAAAAACCTCCTTCTTCTGGCCGCCGCCATTATCGCGGGGGTGCTTCTTTTGTTGGCGGACAAGGCCGAAGCCTTTTGGCGGTAAGCCCGCTTTCCGGCTGCGCCAGACCTCGAATTTACTGATTGCCAAAAGCTTGTAACAGTATGACAAAAGTCATTTGACTCTGAAAAAAAAATCATAAATTAATAAACGAGCGGGGAAGTTTTGAAGTATAACTTGGTTGCAGGTCTTGGTGGAAAGACCAAAGTTAAACAAAGGAGGTGCTATGCGTAACTTGCTTTTCGTGGGGCTCCTGTCCGCGGCGTTTGCCGCTTTCGGTTGCAGCTCCAACCCCGCCGGTAACATAAGCGGTCCCGCTTCCTCGGAGACGTCAAGCGAAGCTGCTGCCACCGGGCTTTACCTGCCGTCCCCGGTTCCAGACGGCGTGCCGGCCGGCGCTCAGGCCTTTTTCGGGCAAATTTCAGATTTGAGCGCCAGCGGCTTTACCCTGACCAGCCAGAGCGGGGAGAGCTTTGACATACTGGTCACGCCCGAAACCCAGGTCCTTCTTCTGGGTACTTTCTCCACAGATTTGAGCGAACTGGAGGATGGTTTGTGGGTCACCGCCTACGCACAAGTGAGAGGGATGCCCGGTGCTGCGCCCCTTACGGCAGCCGTTATCGTGGTTCCCGCCGCCAACACCTATTCCAAAGGGAATTTCGGGGACCCGGTGGTAGCGCCTTAATTCAAGTTCGTGCTGGCTGGAAGCAACAGGCGAACCAGCCAATCACTTATGACCCCGGTCATTGCTCCAACGGCCGGGGTTTTTTAGCGTATAAAAAGTTGGTTAACGATAGGAGTGACGCAAAAGGAGGTTGTATGCGTAAGCTCGTGATTTTGGGAGGGGCCGTTCTAACATTCACCGTTTTCGGCTGCGGTTCCAACCCGGCCAGCAGGATTGCCGGGCCGTCCCCGAAGGCGGCTCCTGCGCTTGCCCTTCCACCCCCGGTCAATCTTCCCTTCGACCCGACCGACGAGATTATCGGGCCGCCCAAGTACATCGAACTGGATGGATTGGAACCGGTGGCGGAGCGCTGATAGGGAAGTTTGAACGGCCGCGTCCGCTTGCGGGATTAAAAGTATCTTAATTGACCGAAGTGAAGAAGGCTCCTTTCCAAACGGAAGGGAGTTTTTTTGTCATTCCTCTTTTTTCAATCCGGGAAGCGTTTGCAGAATCTCCAAAGCCTCGCCGATTCTGGCGACGGCGGCCTCGATGGATGCGAGGGCGGGCAAAAGCTTTCCTTGCGGGTCTTTGATTTTCCCCGAGGTAACCGCCAGTTTGGCCAGCTGCGCTTTCCCCAAAATGGTGGCGGTGGCGTTGTTCAACTGGTGGGTGAACTGGCCGACGATTTCATCCGCGCCCTCGGATGCTTCTTCCCCTGAACCGGAGCCGAACAGTCCGGGAAAACTTTCGTCCATGGTACAGGTATCGGAAAAATTCCCTCCCCCTTGAACCGATGCGCCCAAACCCGGCGTTTTTGCGGCATTAAAATGCCGCCTACGGAGGGGGTTCTCTTCATTCGTAGGCCGGGTTTCCCTGGCCGTCCGTACGGACGACTCGGGCAGGCAACCCGGCGTTCTTGCGGCATTAAAATGCCGCCTACGAGTGGGAGCCATTCGATTGGCAAAAAAATCAAGCAATTGGGTCGACCAATTCAGACCGGTGGGCTGACGAATACGGATATTCTTCCGGTTCCTTCGATAAACCGGCCGTGACCGGATTATACAGGACGTACTGAACCTTCCTTTGGAAATCCCCCTCGTCCCTTATGGCGTGTTCATAATATCGCTCCTGCCAAACCGGTCCGGAGGCTTTGAGAGATTGGTTTATCAACCGGGCCGATTTGCCTTTCAGTTTTTTCATAATCCCGGGAAGGGACAATTCGTTTGGTTTTATAATCAGATGCAAATGGTCAGGCATAATCACGAAGGCATATATTTCACAAGATTGGCATTCGCGCAGCTCCTTTAGGACCGAAAGTAAAATTTCGGTGAGCGAGCCGTTCAGAAACAGCTCTTGGCGGCCGCGGGTGGTAGTGGTGATGAAATACACCAGCTCTTCTTCAATGATATGCTTGAGCCTTGCCATTATTATAGAATCCTGCTCGTAGGCCGGGTTTCCCTGGCCGTAGCCAGAGGCTACGACTCGGGCAGGCAACCCGGCGTCTTTGCGGCATTAAAATGCCGCCTACGGAGGGGGTTCTCTTCATTCGTAGGCCGGGTTTCAACCCGGCGTTTTTGCGGCATTAAAATGCCGCCTACGAGATTCTCCGCTATTCTTCTTTCACCCGCAACTCTTCCAAGGCCCGTACCAGGCGGGTGTCCGGAAAACGGGAAAGGCGCTCGAAGTTGAAGCCGATGGCTTCCGGCGCCACCGGCAGCCGGTATTGCTTGCGGCGGTTGTTTTCGATTTCAAAGCGCCGTCCGAGCACCTTCTCCAATTCCTTCTTCAACCGAAAAACAAAACGCCCCTGCCCCTCTTTTTTCTCGAAGGCATATATGGAAATCCATCCCTCCGGGGCGGTGAAACGCCCCTTCGCCAGGCAGAAAAGATAGTAAAAAAGCTTGGCCGGAAGAAAAACGTCCGTTCCGTGGACTTTGGCCAGAAAACGGTTTTTGGCCTCTTCCCCGTCAAGATAAACCGAGTACTCCGGCGGCTTTTCTGGCGGCCGGACGAAGACGAGCCTCTGCTTCGGCTTCACCCCCAAAAGCCGCGCCTTTTGAAAAACGGCCGTGCCGGTCTCAACGCCGAAAAACTCCACAAGCCTTTCCTGCCCCAAGGCGGCGGCATCTTCGGCTTCGATAAAACCGAAATCGGAAAGCCGGTGAAACTGGTCCCGAAACAAAAACTCGGCAAAGGCGAAAACCAAATTTCGCAGCCGGAAGGGCACTCCGTAGCGGGCCTTGAAAGCCAAGGCATCGAGGCGCTCCTCCCAATCGGACGGCAAAGCCAGAAAACGGGCCAAATCCCGCGCCGTTTCCAGAACCCACGAAGTCCCCTCCGCCCAGAGAAGCAAATCCCCCGCCCCGGCCCGGTATTTCGCTTCAATTTCCCGCAAGGGAATCTTCGATTTCCAGTCCTCGAAAAGGGAAAGAAAAAAGAGGGTGCGGGCCGGAAAGGCGAGCCCGGCGGAGACGGAGGCCTCGGCCGCCTCCTCCCAGTTTCCGGAAGCGGTGGATACCGGCGCGGCACCAGTTGTGGGCATACGGTGACTCCCTTTCAGGGCGGAAAACCGCCCGGCCGCATCGGAAAGTTCGTCCAAAGAATAAATCAAATCGAACAGCCGGTCGGCGGAGAGCTCGGTTGCGGTGCTCAAAAAATCGTAGAGCAGGCAGTAACTTTCCACCGAAAATCCGGAAGAAGCCGCCAGCTTTCCGAGGGGGGTGGGGAAAAACTTCCCCCGCTGGTTTTTCAAAAAGCCGACCGCTTCCAGTTCCCCCGTAATTTCTGAAAGCCGCGCCCCTTCCAGCCGGCTTTTCGGTTTTTTGAGATAAGTTTTTGAAATTTCATCGGCAGAGGAAACCGCCCCGGAGCTGACTAAATCCAGAACCAGCTCGAGAGTCAGTTCGGAGGCCGGCAGTTCCGCCCCCCGCTGCCCCCGCAAAACGTAGCGCTGCCAGAAAAGCTCCTTTTCGAGGGGGGAACGGGCGATTAAGATGGCCTTGCCTTCTTTTTCGAGTCCGAGCCGACCCGCCCGCCCGGCCATGTTTTCATATTCGATGAGTGAAATCGGCTGGGAAATCCATTCGCCCGAGGCCGGCCCTTTCTCAAATTTTTCCGAATCGACGAAAACCGTCCCCGCCGGCAGATTCACCCCCCATGCCAGAGTCGAAGTGGCCGCGACCACGCGGATTTCCCCGGAGCGGAAGGCCTCCTCCACGGCGCGGCGCAAAGGAAAAAGCAAATCGGCGTGGTGAAAGGCGACTCCCCCTTCCAGAACCCGCCAGAGCCGTTCGGCCGAGTTGGAAAAAAGTCCGGTTTTGATTTTCCCCTTCGCGTTGGAGGCCGGCGGCAATCCGAGGCGGCCCGCCAGCCGCAAGGACAGTTCCTCGCACTCTTTTTTGCTTTTGCGGAAAACCAGAATCTGCTCCCCTTCGGCCGCCTTTTTTTCTATCGATTTGAGCCAGAGTTCCTCATCCGAAAGTTGTTCCACCTCCGGCCAGCTCTCCTCTTCCTCTCCGCTTCCGGCGAAGAGTTTGAGCCGCCCTTCCGCCAAAACCCCGCGCTTGAGCGGAACGGGACGGTGGGTGTCCTCCACGTAGCCGCACAAAAGCCAGCGGGCCAGTTCGGAAAAGTTGGCGACACCGGCGGAGAGAACCACAAGCTGCGGTTTTTTGGGACTTGTCCCGAGCGAAGTCGAGGGATAGGCGAGATATTTGAAAAAGATTTTTTCCAGAACTTTTCCGCGTTCGGCATCGAGCAGCAATTGGCCTTCATCGACAACCAAGAGTCCCAAAGTCGAAAGAATGTCCAATTTGCGCACTAATAGTTGATTCAGTTTTTCGTAGATGACCACCGCCAAATCGAAATTCCCTTCCGCCAGAAGGGAATCGGATTGCGGGTGGTCGCGGGTGGAGAGCAGAACCCGCACCCCCAAATCGGCGTAGCGTTTTTTGAAAGTCGCAACCTTCTCCTCCGCCAGCGCTTTCAACGGCACGGCAAAAATCGTTTTTTTCCGTTCCTCGATAGCTTTGAGGAACGCCAGCTCGGCCAGAAAGGTTTTTCCGGCGGAAGGGGGGGCCGAAACCCACAGCCGTCGCCCGGCAAAAAGCCCCTCTTCCAAAACCACACGGGATTGCAAGGGGAGCAAATTCTCCCCCTGTTCTGTTTTGACCCGCTCAAGGAATTGAGGCAAAAGACCGTAACGACCCAAATCGGAAAGCTTCATACTGGTTGGAATATAAAAAATTCGTTTGAAAAATGTAGGGACGAGGTTTCCTCGCCCGGGTGTGGGGGGACAGGGCGGGGAAACCCCGCCCGTACAATTTCACAAAAAAACAGGGGCGGGTTTCCCTCGACTTTCCTCGTCTGCGCTCGGAACAAGTCGCTCGGGATAAACCAACCCGCTCGGGCCAACCCTTCCAGATTGATTTAATCCGCGGTTTCTGTAAACCTCATCCAGTTGGTCCCGTTGTAAACACGCAAACCCGGGGTATTATCGGTTTGATAGACGGCCATCCCGGCGACAGGAGAGGCAATGGCGTCTCTTTGCGCTTTCGTCATCCGAGACAGCACAAATCCTTTGGTGGTGGATGATAGCTCTAAAATGCTGGATGCTCCGGGACTCGCCGTCCCGATGCCAACGGCACCTTGCACTAAGAGTCCGGCGTATGGAGCTGTACTCACGCCAGCGTAGGAGGGTCCGATAGCAACCCCGCCGTAAACATCCAGCTCGTTTACTGGTGCCGTCGTTCCTATGCCAACCTGCGTTTGCACCAAAAGTCCGCTTGATGGAGCCGTATACGTACCGGCATAACCATATCCGATAACGGCCCCACCTTGAACATCCAGTTCATTTTTCGGGTTTATCGCTGTTCCGATGCCCACACGGCCGTCATTTCGAACCAGAAATCCAGGGGTTCCGACGCCCCAGTTCACACCCAACGCGGCTTCGAGCGGATTCGCGCCGACAGTTGATATACGCAGACCCGCGCCGCTATTGTTTTCGATACTAGCGGCATAAGTGCCCGCGGCCGATTTTTGCACGTGCAGCGGATGTGCCGGGACTGTCGTGCCAATGCCAACATTGCCCTGTACCAAAATTCCGTTTAATGGAGCCGTAACCGCTCCGGCATATCCGTAGCCGATAACGGCTCCGCCTTTAACATCCAGCACGTTTTGTGGGTTGGTCGTCCCGATGCCGATATTGCCGGCAACATCGTCTATATACATTCGGGTTGTTCCGCCGGTTTGCAGTCTCAAGGGGCTCAAGCTGGACACGTTGCTTGCAAAGAGAGTATCGGTCACTCTAACGTTGCCGGAAAAATTCCCCGCATACCCTTCTGCCGTAGGCGCCGTCGCATAAACTCCATATTTTGTGCCGGTTCCGGTAGTGTCGGTAAAGAAATAACCCCCGTACACCGGCCCGGAGATGCCAAAACTGCTACTCCACACCCCGTAGTGCGGCCCGGTGCCGGTTCCGCCGGTGGATACGTTAAAGAATCCGCCATAAGCATCGCCGGTCGAGCTGTTGTCCGCTTCACCGTAAACGCCGTAAGCCGGATTACCCGAAGCGCTGGAGGCATTCCCTCTAACTCCTGACTTTATTCCCGTTCCAGCTGAACTGGCGGTGAAAATTCCACCAAAGGCGCTCCCGGTTGAAGAGTTGGAGACAATACCGCTGACACCTTGTTGCGAAGCGGCGCTCGATACAGAGTTCAGAACTCCAAGTTTGGCCGTAGGTGTTGTCGTTCCGATGCCGACGTCGCCGTCCGCATCCACGCTTAAAGCCGGATTGGGGTCCAAATCCGAAGCCGCCAGCGAACTGTGGGGATGCGCGCTGTCCGCCAGCCGCACCCACTGCGCCGCGTGCGCGTAATAGGCGGCCCCTTGATTGTGGGCGTGGGCAAACATACCGTGATACGTGGTGGGGGCTGGGAATGTCGAGACGTCATCATAGTGAAAGCGAATCTTGCTGCTCATTCCGGTGGCGTCTATGGTCCCGTTAACGGCAAGATTGCTTTGAATGCTGGTGTTGCCGGAAATAGTTCCGCCGGCGGCTCCATCTATCGTTCCTACGCGATAGGCATATCCGACCGATGCCAATCGTTGCCTGGGAATCATCTCTGGGTCGGTATCTACTTTAATCCCCAGATACCGAACCGTGTCCTCAAATACCGAATCGGGAATCGGATTAGAAGAACCCAGAAGCACATTGAATCGGCCTTCATCGGCGATGGTTATCGAAAGGGTCTCCGTCCAAAGCGCGGTGCCCCCGAGGGGATCGTCATAAATCGTAAAGGTTACGTCCAGCATATCGACCGCCGGTGGATTTCCAGCGGCATCTTTCAATACCCCCTGAAAGTTGATAAGCTGTGGAACGGCCCCCTCGACCGCGCTCGGGACAAGTCCAAGGACAGTTGCTGCGAGGAATAAAAACATCCCCAATCCGAAAAGAATGATGATGCGTTTCATTTTTCGCTCCTTTCTTTAGGCGAATGCCATTCGCCCCTACGTTTTTTTACGTGTTATTTAACGAAAGAACACAGCCAGCGACTTTAAAACGTTTAACCGTTTCATCGCTACCTCCCTGTTTGTCCCCGCGCTGTGGCGGAGAACTAAAGGTTTTTTGTAACTACAGCCCGCCCACTCGACTTTGTGGTAAGGTTAAACATACCCCTTCTGAAAAGCAGTTGTCAAGCGAGGAATCCCCCTTTCCCGTTTCGGGCTTGTCCCAAGGATATTCGAGGGGAAGGGGGCAAGGGGGTTAGGTTAAAAAGACAGGGGCGGGTTACCAACCCGCCCCTGCAATCAAACGTTAATTCCTATTTTCTGACTGCTTGCAGCTTTTCCAACGCCTCGATCCGGGCTTTGAGTTCGGCAACTTCCGCCGTCCGCTCTTCCAGCGCCTGCACGGCTATCATCAAAATGCCGGCCATATCCCCGGAGTTAAGCGTGGTCTCCGTCCCAATTTTCCCCACGCCGTCATTTCCAAAGGCGGCAAAGAAATCCTGCGCCACCGGCCCGTAGTGGCGGAACTGTTGGGGGTCGTGCCCCTTGTAGTTCCAGCTGGCGAGGTTAAATCCCCGGAGTTTTCTTAGCACCTCTCCTCCGTCCACCGGTCGGAAGTTTTCCTTTTGGGCCCGGTCAGAAACGACCGTGAGACCGACTTGGCATTCGAGAACCGTGACTGAACTGTTGCCCAGGCGGATTTTGTTGCTGGCGTTCACTATCGCCCCGTTGCCGATGGCGGTGGCGTTGGTCAGGTTGACCAACGAAACATTCGCACCGGCTCCGATGGCGGTGTTGTTGCTGCCGACGGTGTTGGTTAGGAGCGCACCCTCCCCGCTGGCCGTGTTGCCGCCACCGGTGGTGTTGTTTGTGAGCGCATCGACCCCGCTGGCGGTGTTGCCGCTGCCGGTGGTGTTGCTTTGGAGTGCGCTCGCCCCGCTGGCGCTGTTGAGGTTACCGGTGGTGTTGCTTTGGAGTGCGCTCGCCCCGCTGGCGGTGTTGAAGTTTCCGGTGGTGTTGAACTGGAGCGCGCCGGTCCCGCTGGCCGTGTTGTTGCTGCTGACTGTCGTCAGGTTGCCGGCATTGCGGCCGATGAAGGTATTGTCCGTGCCGAAATTGTGGATGAAAGGTACGCCCCCCTTCAGAATATTGCCCGCCGACGCCGTGGAATTTTCAAGATTGAAATTCCCCCCGGCAACATCCAGCTTGCTGGCCGGGCTCACTGTTCCGATGCCGACATTATCCCCCAAGGTAGTAAGCCGGACCACGCCACCGCCGTCCGTCCAACCACCACCACTTGATACCGCCGTAGTTTGCAAAGTGCCATCGGGAAATTTGATGCCATCTACACCGGCTGTTCCGCCGATGTGGAGTTTTGCAGTCGGACTTTCCGTCCCGATACCGACGTTGCCGGTGGCGTCGTCAATATGCATCCGGGTCGTGCCGGCAGGGGCTTGAAAGGAAAGCGGGCTGTTAGAGGAAAGGTTGCTGGTAAACACGGTGTCGTCAGCGCCGACCTTGATGTTACCATCCGTTTCAACGAGCATGACGGCGCTGTTCCCCAGGCGGATTTTGTTGCTGGCGTCCACTACCGCCCCGCTGCCGATGGCCGTGGCGTTGGTCAGGTCGCCCGCCGAAACATCTGCTTGGTATCCTATCGCGGTGTTGTTGCTGCCGGTGGTGTTGCTGAAGAGCGCATTGGTCCCGACGGCGGTGTTGTCGTTGCCGGTGGTGTTGCTGAAGAGCGTTTGATGCCCGCTGGCGGTATGGTTGTTGCCGGTGGTGTTGCTGAAGAGTGCCCGGTACCCGTTGGCGGTGTTGTTGAAGGCGGTGGTGTTACTTTGGAGCGCAAAGGCCCCGCTGGCGGTGTTGAAGTTGCCGGTGGTGTTGCTTACGAGCGCATAGGCCCCGCTGGCGGTGTTGTTGATGCCGGTGGTGTTGTTCCGGAGCGCACTGTACCCGCCGGCAGTGTTTTCGAAGCCGGTGTTGACCCAGAGCGCATAAGCCCCGCTGGCGGTATTCCAGGCGCCAATGGTGTTGCCTGAGAGCGCATAGGCCCCATTGGCGGTATTGTTGAAGCCGATAGTGTTGAATAGGAGCGCACCGGCCCCGCTGGCGGTGTTGTTGAAGCCGATGGTGTTGCTTTGGAGCGCCGACGTCCCAATGGCAGTGTTAAAGCCGTCACCGGTTGTCGTCAGGTTGCCGGCATTGCGGCCGACGAAGGTATTGTCCGTGCCGAAATTGGGGATGAAATGTGCGACTCGGAGAGAATAGGCCACCGACACCAACTGCTGCCTCGGCGTCATCTCCGGGTCGGCACTGACTTTAGTCCCCAACCAGCGGTTCGCGTTATTAAAAGCGGAATCGGGAACCGGGTTCAGCGAACCCAAAAGAACTGTGAAAAGCCCGCTGGTGGTAGTTACAGAAGTTGTTTCTGCCCACTGAACAGCTCCTCCGACCGGGGCATCGTAGATGGTGAAAACGACGGAATACGAGCCGTCCGCCACCGGATTGCCGGAACCATCCCGCAGAACCCCCTGAAAGTTGATGAGCTGGGGAACGCTTCCCTCGACTGCGCTCGGGATAAACCCCGATACCATCATTGAAAAAACAAAAAAAACTGCCAGCGAGTTGAAAACGTTTAACCGTTTCATCGCTACCTCCCTATCTGCCCCACCTTTGGCGGGGAATTAAAGGTTTTTGGCGCTACTGCCCGCCCACTCGATTTTGTGGTAAGCTTAAAAATACCCCCTTCGTTAAGAAATTGTCAAGAGGGGAACCCCCCCTTCCCGCTTCGGGAAGGGGGTCAGGGGGTTAGGTTGCTTTTCGATCTCTCAATGACTCAATGATTAAATGATTCAATCGCTCCACTCCCCTTGACTTGCCAAACCCACAATGCCATCTTAGTGCTACGTAACTTAACGGAAAACCCGGGAGGCCGTATGCCCAAAGTTTCAAAGCTTGGTCGTGCCAGCTTAATGATAAGAGCGGCAAAAGCGTCTCTTTTTATGGCCCTGTCGCTGGCGATGTCTGCCGACCCGGGGTTCCCGCAGAGCCCACAATGGCGAACCTTGCCGAACGCTCCCGTTTCAACCGGAAGAATGGACGACGTCTTTTTTATCAACCCCTCGCTGGGATGGGTTCTAAGCAACAATTACAATTCCGATAGCACGGCGTTTCTTGGAGATATCTGGAAAACCATGGACGGCGGCGCCACTTGGGCGCTTCAGATTACCCTGAACCAGTATCTGCGCAGCGTCGGATTCGCGGATTCCTTGACGGGATGGGTGGGGACCGTCTTCGACCCCGACAGTCTTTTGTACCATACCACCGACGGAGGGACGACCTGGGCTCTGGTTCAAAATATTCCCGAGCCCCGTCCCTTGGGCATTTGCGGAATCTCGGTGGTGAACGATTCCGTTATGTACGCCTCCGGCCGCTACTCCGGCCCCGCCCGCGTGATAAAGACGACCGACCGTGGAGCCAACTGGACCTCGTTCGACCTTTATCCTCTCGCCGATAACCTGGTGGACTGCCGTTTCTTCAGCCCGGATTCGGGATTCGTGGTGGGTTCCATCGGCGCCGATTATCACACCGGATACGGAAGGGTGCTGTTTACATCCGACGGCGGCTCCACCTGGGCCACCCGCTACGCGGGCACTCGGAGCGAAGAACTCTGCTGGAAAATTCAATTTCTAAACCGGACGACCGGCTACGTTTCCATTGAAAACTTTTCACTCGGGCCGACCTACTATCTGAAAACGACGGACGGCGGCGGAACTTGGAGCGACGAGCTGTTTCTAAATACTCCCTACGAAGTTCAGGGAATCGGATTCGCCACCGATTCGCTGGGATGGATGGGGGGCTGGGGGGGCGACACGTTCGAAACCACCGATGCGGGCGCCTCCTGGCATCTGGCAGGGTTCGGGTACATCGTCAACCGCTTCCGCTTTCTTTCCGACAAACTCGCCTACGCCGTGGGGGAGACGGTATACAAGTACGAGTTGATTCGTGTGCCGGGAGATTTGAACGGGGACGGGAACTTCACCGCGGCAGACATAGTGTTGCTGATAAACTGCGTTTTTCAACAAACGGGTGAATGCGACCTGTCGTTCACCGATTTAAACTGCAACGGCGGCTTGAGCGCAGCCGACATCGTGACCTTGATAAACGTCGTCTTCCAGGAAATCCCGGTCACCTGCACACCGTAAAAATCTTTTTTTTCTTTGTAGGGGCAGGGTCTCCCCGCCCCTACGATTACGGGCAGGAAAAGGGGTGGTCCAGAAAAACCGCAAACAATTCGGTGACTACATCTGCCCCGGAAAGACGGCTGTCGCAGTTCAAATCGGTGTAGCAGAAGTGGCAGCTTCCAAAACCCCGGAAGGTGCAGTTGACCAATAAAATTACGTCGGTCAGCGAAACAAACTTGTCGCCGGTTAAATCCCCTTTTTGAAACGGGCAGACGGCTTGATTGGACAGGTTGGCCAGAATCGAAACCGTGTAGGAGCCTTCGTTGGCGGCGGCCAAGTCCAAATCTCCGTCCCCGTCCAAGTCGGCAGAACAAATGGAACGGGGCCGCCGGCCGACGCCGTACGTTCCAAAATCCGGAAGGAACGTGCCGTCCCCGCCGTTGCGCAAAATCACGATGCTGTTGGAGGCATAGCTCCCCCCCGCCAGGTCCAAGTCTCCATCGCCATCCAAATCGGCGGCAACCAGCGAGAAGATGAGCGCCTCCATGGGATAGCCGGCCGGAGAAGCGAAACTTCCGTCCCCGTTATTTTTCAGGATAGAGACCCAGTATCCGGCGGGGCCGCCCCCCGCAGCGGCCAAATCCAAATCACCGTCCCCGTCCAAATCGGCGGCCAAAACGGAAAAAACCAGAAAACCGAGGTCGAAATCATTCCGGTCGGTCAAATCTCCGTCCCCATCGTTTCGGTAAAAAGTGATAAACGAGCTGGCCGCCGCCGTCAAATCCAAGCTCCCGTCGTTGTCGAAGTCGAGAACGGCAAGGGCCCGCGGGTTGGGGGGGAGGGAATAGTTTACCCGCTCGGCAAAAGTTCCGTCCCCGTTGTTTTTGTAAATCGAAACGCTGTTTTCGATGTAATTGGCCGCGGCCAAATCGAAGTCCCGGTCTCCTTCGATATCGAAGGCGGCCAAAGCGGAGGGGTCATTGCCGGCCGGGTAGTCCACTTTAGGGAGAAAACCACCGGCACCGTCCGCCAAGAGAACCGAGATGCTGTTGTTTGGATACAGGGAATTGGCCGTCGCCAAATCCAAAGCTCCGTCGGCATTGAAATCGGATGCCAAAAGAGCGGAAGAGCCGTCGCCGGAAGGATAATCGCTCCGGCTAAAACCGGAGCCGCCTTCGTTCTTCAATATCGAGATGCTGTTGCTCCCACGGTTCGCCACGGCCAAATCGAAATCGCCGTCGGTATCCAAATCGACGCCGATGACTGCGTGCGGCACGGAGCCAGTTGAAACGGAGGGGACGGAAAAATCCCCCTCTCCCCTGTTTTTCAGAACCGTAATGGTGCCGTCACCGAGGTTGGAGACAATCAAGTCGAAGTCGCCGTCCCCGTCCAAATCGCAGGCGGCACCGCCCCAGGGGCCGGCTCCGGCGGGATATTCCACTATGGAGTCAAATTGACCCTCTCCGTTATTCTTTAAGACTCCCGCGCTGTTCCCCCGCCAGTTGGAGGTGGCCAAATCCAAATCCCCGTCGCCATCCAAATCGGAAGCGACCACGTAAGCCGGATATTCCCCCGGCGTGTAGTCTGTTTTGGAGCCGAAAGCCCCGAACCCGTCGTTTTTCAGAACCGAAATTTTGTTGACCTCCTCGTTGGTCGTGGCCAAATCCAAATCACCGTCCCCGTCCAAATCGGCGGCGATGACCGAACAGCAGTCCGGGCCGGTGGCGTAATTTGTGACGGAGTCAAACCCGGCCAGACTGTCATTCATCAAAACCGAAACGTCACCGCTCCCCTGATTGGCGGTTGTCAAATCGACATCCCCGTCCTTGTCGAAATCCCCCGCGCAGATGGCGTAGGGCTGCTGTCCGACCGGAAAATCGGCTTTGGGCTGGAAACTTTCGTTGCTGTCGTTCAGGAAAACCGAAATCGTGTGGCTGTAAGCATTGGCCGTGGCCAAATCGACGTCTCCATCCCCGTCCAAATCCGCGGCCGAGACCGCCTCCGGGTGGTCACCGGTGGGATAGGAGGCCGACAAAACAAAAGTTCCGTCCCCCTGGTTGATTAAAATCGCCAGCGTGTTGCCGGTATGGTTCGCAACCGCCAAATCGATGGCCGTATCTCCATTCAAATCAGCCGCCTCCACAAACGCCGGCCCGCTGCCGACGGCATAAACGGTTTTCGAACCGAAGGTCCCATCCCCGGCGTTGAGGAAAACCGAGACGTTGCTTTTCCCGTCCACGGCGGCCAAGTCAAAGTCGCCATCCCCATCCAAATCGGAAGCGGTGACCGAATAAGACGGCCCCCCGACGAGGTAAGCCCGCCAGGTGTCAAAGAGCGGCTCGGAAACCAAAGGAGCGGCCGCCAAAAAAAGATAGCTCAAAATTGATAATACGATGCCTTTGCCCGCCATCAGCGTTCTCTCCGGAGAAACTTTTCCCGACACAAACCCACGAACATCAAATATACGTCAATTCCCGTGCCAAAACCTCTTCCAGCGCCGCTGATTTTAATTTTATGGATTCCAAAACCTTAAAGTGGTTGAAACGATTGGTTCAAAGGTTCTTGTCAGCCAATTTCCGCCGTTTGGGAGATAAAACCGGCGAAAATTCAGCTTGAAATACCTCTGGCAAATCGACTTAAATATGTTAGATTATCGGGTGTGAGACGAACCGCAGTAGCTATACTGGGGATACTGGTTTTAGCTCTGGCCTGCGCCGAAAAAGAGGCGGCCGAGCGGATTTATCCCAAAAACTACCGCGAGATTTTAGCCGCCTCGGAAGTTATAGAAATCCACGGCGAAACGGCCGATTCGACCAAGTTGGAAGGGGACAAATACTTGGTCGACAATCTTGATTATATCCTGGCCCAAAACAAGCGGGTGGCCGTCAATTTCGGCGCCTACTGGTGCAAGGACTGCTACAAGTTCGACCCGTACTTCCGGGAAGCCGCCGCCCGGCCGGAATACGCCGGGGTGGTTTTCGCCCACGCCGAAGTGGACGGAACCAGAGGGAACGAAAACTTCCGCAACCGTTTTGCCCTCCCCGGCGTGCCGGTGGTGATGCTGTTTGAAAACGGGCAGCCAATCGAAAAAAACGGCCAGCGGGGCATCCTCTTCGGCGAAAAAGGGGACAAGACCCGCGCGGATTTGGAAAATCTGCTGAAAACGTTCTTCGGGAGTTAAGATGATTGTTCCTTTGATATGTTTATGGTTTCCCGTCGCGGGGGCAATTCATGAATTGCCCGAACAACTGGCGCAAATGGCTCCCGCCCCATCCGTCACCGATTCCGGATTTGTTTTCACCCAGCCGGTTTTCAAAAGCATTCCCCCGCAGGTTTTCATCTTCAAGCCGGGGGCCGGGCCGTATGA
This sequence comes from Candidatus Zixiibacteriota bacterium, assembly GCA_022614805.1. Lineage (GTDB taxonomy): Bacteria > Zixibacteria > MSB-5A5 > DSPP01 > DSPP01 > DSPP01. The sequence goes on from JAKEHY010000007.1 coordinate 23,857, forward strand.
CAGCGTGGCCGGGGAATTCGACGAACTGATAGCCTTTATGGCGGAGAAGAGAATGCCGGGCCAGCTGGCGGCGGTTTTTTACGACGACCCGGCGCGGGCGCCGGCCGAATCGCTGCGCTGGGAGGCGGGGGTGATTACCAACCACCCCCCCCCGCACACCGAGCCCTACACCCAGAAAATCATTTCGGCACGAAAAGCCGCCAGCCTGATTGTTGACGGCACACCGGGGCAGAATCACGAGCGTTATGCCGCGATGTTGGGCTTCATCCGCCAGCGCCGCTATCTTTTCAAACCGCCGGCAATGGAGGTTTTAATCCAACCGGCAACTGAAAACGCCGACCCGAAAACCGAAATTCTGCTGCCGGTTCAACTGAAAAGGAGGGAAAAATGAAATGGGAATTGAAACGAATCGATTTGGCCTCGCTCGCCAAAATGGCCCTTTTTTTGAACGCCATTCTGGGTTTTTTAATCGGCATTCCCATCGGCTTTTTTATTTATCTGGGGAGCATGCTGCCGGGGATGGAGGAAAACCCGATTCCGCAGGGGCTGGCTTTCTTATTCCCGTTTATCACGATGTTTGCCGTGGCCGTAATCAAAACCATCGCCTGGCTCATCGGCGGGCTTTTGTATAATCTTTTGGGCGGACTTTTCGGCGGCATCGAGCTGGAACTGAAGGAAGTTCGTCCGCCGGTTTCCCCCTCTTCGGCACCCCCCGGAAGCGTCGAACTCCCCTCTCTATGAGCGCCGTGCGCGTCCGCATCGCCCCCTCCCCGTCCGGCTTTCTGCACGTCGGCACCGCGAGGACGGCGGTCTACAATTTCCTTTTCGCCCGGCACCACGGTGGAAAGTTCATCCTGCGCATCGAGGACACCGACACCGCCCGCAGCTCGGAGGAGATGGTGCAGGTGATTCTGGATGGGATGAAGTGGCTCGGCCTGAACTGGGATGAAGGGCCGATATTTCAATCCAGGCGCAATGAGTTGTACAAGGAATGGGGGAAAAAACTGGCCGAAAGTGGGCATTCCTATTGGTGTTTCTGCACGCCGGAGGAGTTGGAGGAACGCCGTAAGGCGGCCATCTCCCAAAAAATCGCCTGGAAATACGACCGCAAGTGTCTAAAGCTTTCACAGGAGGAAATTGAGGCGAACAAAAAAGCAGGAAAGCCGGCCGCCCTGCGGCTGAAAGTGCCGGAGGGGAAAACGGGCTTCACCGATTTGGTCGGCGGGGAACTGGAGCGGGAAAACGCCGACATCGAGGATATGGTCTGTTTGCGCTCGGACGGCCGCCCCACCTACAACTTCGCCGCCGTGGTGGATGATTACGATATGAAAATCTCCCACGTCATCCGCGGCAACGACCACATCTCCAACACCTTCAAGCAGATTCTCCTCTACCGGGCCTTGAATCTGCCCGTGCCGGAATTCGCCCATCTCCCCTTGATTTTGGGGGCCGACAAAAAGAAAGTCTCCAAGCGGCAGGGCGCGGTGGCGGTAACCGACTATCGGGACACCGGCTTTTTGCCGGAGACGATGCTGAACTTTCTGGCCCTTCTGGGCTGGTCGCCGGGGGACGGGCGGGAAATTATGTCGCGCGAGGAACTCATACAGGCTTTTTCGCTGGCGCGGGTGGGCGCCGCCAATCCGGTCTTCGACCTTCAAAAACTGGAATGGATGAACGGTGAATACATTCGCAGGCTTCCGGATGAGGAACTGCTGGCGCGGGCCTTCCCTTTTTTGGAGAAAGCTTCGCTCGTAAAACCGGAAGAGAAGAAGTCCAAGCGGGATTATTTTTTGAGGGTCCTTCCGCTGCTCAAGGAGCGCTGCCGGCTCTTGTCCGATTTCGCCGAAATGGGGGATTATTTCTTCAAAGAGGAATTCGACTACGACCCCAAAGGGGCCGAAAAGCAGTTTGCCGACCCCCAAACCGCCTCCCGGCTCGAAAAGGTGGCCGCAGCCTGGAAAGCGGTCGAGCCTTTTTCGAAGGAGAAAACCGAAGAGGCGCTGCGGCTGCTGGCGGAAAAAGAGGGGGAAAAAGCGGCCGCCTTCATTCATCCCATCCGCCTGGCGATAACCGGAAAAACGATGGGCCCGGCCCTCTTCGACCTCGTGGAGGTTTTGGGAAGAAAGCGGGTTTTGGCCCGCCTTTCGCGGGCCGTGGAATACCTCAAAAGCCGCACGCCGGCGGCGAAAACCTGACAAATCCCTCCCCCGCTTGACAACTTTCCGCCGAATCTTGTTGCGTCAGGAGTTGCTCCTGACGCTCGTATATCCCTTACTGTCATTCCGAGCCCCGTCCTTCATGGGGCGAGGAATCTGGGCGGCGTGGTGGGTGCAACCCCTCCATCTCCATCCGGATTCCTCACTTCGTTCGGAATGACAATAAGAGAGGTGAACCTTGACAACTTCTCGCCGGGTTTTAACTTGCAATCCCCACTGGGAGATCGTCCAACGGTAGGACATGTGGCTCTGGACCACAGAATCGGGGTTCGAATCCCTGTCTCCCAGCCAATTCTTCCCCCCGACACCAAGTACCGTTGCGTCAGGAGTTACTCCTGACGCGCCTGTTGGGAGCCTGCCCGAGATGAGCTCGGGGCTCGGCCAGGGTAACTCCCGACACAACTATAAACCGGCACGCAATTTGATGATAATTTATTCGAACGTTGATTATTCTCAAACTGATACGGGCGCAGGGCTGGAACAGAAAGCCCCCTCTTCCGCCCCAAAATCGGAGAAACCTTGGCCGCTTTCCGAGAAAACGGTTTCAAAAAAGGACTTGACGGAAAGAGGGCTTTGGTGCATTATTTGGGGTCAGGCGTAATGCGAAGGTGGAGTGGAAAGGAAAATATGCGTTTTTTGGGCAAGTTTTTGTTGATTGCGGCCGCCGGGCTTTTTTTGGCCCAGTGCGGCAAAAAGGAAACGACGGCGCCGGCCGGGGAAATGGGTTTCGGCACGAAGGTGCAGTTGGACCCGGTCGACTTGCCCGAGCCGCCGGCCGGGCTCGTTTATCAGGCCTGGCTTTTTCGCATTGAGCCGTCGGGGCCCGGCTACTCGATTAAATACTTTCCCTACGCCAAATTCAATTGGGTTGGCTATCCCTACAAGTTCACCGACCTCAATACCGGGACCGATGTTGGCCGCACGTTTCAGGCCAGCCCGGACGGCTCCAACCTTTTCACCGTCAACCTGACCGGCTTTATGCGGGCCGACACCCTCTTCGAAACCGTGCAGAAGTTTCTGCGCGGGGACACCGTAAATCTTCCCGGCCGGCAGGAGAATTTGACTCAAATGATGGGATTTTTGTTTTCCCTCGAACCGGCCAGCGAAACCGGCCCGGATACCGCCACCCCCGCCATTCCCTTTCTGGCCGGGTACAGCAACGACTCCGGCAAGTTCGATTTGGTCTATCCCTACAACTACCGCCACCCCGATTTCAATGCGAACTACGTTATAGCCACCCCCTCCGACACACTCTATCTCTATTATAGAGAAAGCGATACCATCCACCTGCGAAACGAGCATGTGGGGGTCTGGTTTGGGGTCATCGATACCAGTAAATACGAATTGGGAATTAGAGTCATCCGCTCGGATACGGTCTTGACCAAGCTGGCGCGGGAGCTTTTGCCCGGCTGGCAGTTTCAAGCCTGGATTGAACGGAACGGCACGCGGGTGAACCTGGGGCATTTTGTCCGGGGGGATTCCGCCGATTTGGAAAACCCTTATTGCTTTCAAACCGATTCCCTCCCCGCTTGCCCGGGTGAAGATTTGATACCCCGTAAAAATCCCCCGGCCGAGTTCGCCGACACTGCCATGGTACAAGGTGTTTTGAAAAGCCGGCTCTCGATTACGCTCGAACCACGGCCGGATAACGACCCGGAAATGTTCCCCCTGATTGTCTTCCGTCACGACACACCGGAAAAAGATTCCTCCAACCGGGACCCGGGCCACCCCGGCATCGAGAAAAACATCCACTTCAACTGGCAGATGGAAAATCGCACCCGGTTCTTTCCAAGAATCCGCATGCAGGTTATTCGCGAAGAAAGATAGCCGAAGAAGAACAGAAAAACCCCGCCTTCCGGCCGGAAGGCGGGGTTTTTTATTTCAGGCGCAAATCAGCACGCCAAGTGCGCCGGTGCAACTACGGGGAACAGAGGTTCCCCCCCCCAAACACCTTCCCCACAAGCGCAACAACGTCTGCGCCGCTCAAGACCGAATCGCAGTTGGTGTCCGTCACACACAGGGGGCAGGCTCCTACCCCCGCAAAGATGCAGTTGACTTCCAAAACCACGTCCGTGGCGGTGTGCAATCCGTCCCCGTTCAGGTCTCCCCGCATAAAGCAGTCGGAGATGGTCTGATTTTCAAGGATGGTAAGCGCGCCATTGGTTGTGCTCGTCCTACCGGTGAAGTCAGCGTCGACCACCGCCAAATCCGGGTCGCCGTCGTTATCCAAATCCGCCGCCGTGAGGGAAAGGGGAAAAAGCCCGGCGCCGTATTCTATGGAGGGGGCAAAAGTGCCGTTTCCCAGATTTTCCAGAAAGGAGATGGAGTTGATGCCGTTGGCCGCCGTCACGATGTCCGGGTCCCCGTCCAGGTCGATGTCGGAGGCAAAGAGGGCCACGGCTCCGGCTCCCGGAGTGTAGCGCTGGGCGGGGCCGAACGTTCCATCGCCATTGTTAAAAAGCACCGCAACCGCATTGTCCGGTTCCACGGGTGTCCCTTCGAGGGTGGCGGCCAAATCAACGTGACCGTCCCCGTTAAAATCGGCGGCGGCTAACGAAACCGGAGCGCTGCCCACCCAATAAGAGACCCTGGTCGGGAAAGCTCCGGTGCTGTCGTTGAAAAGAATCGAAACCGAGTCGGGAACGCCAAGAGTCGTGCCCCTGTCGGCGGTAATCAGGTCCCAATCTCCATCCCCGTCCACGTCCGCCGAAGTAACAAACTCGGGCAGGGGGCCGGTGGGATAAGACTGCGCTACAGTGAAATTTCCACTGCTGTCGTTTTTTAAGATGGTGACAGTGGGTGGATTGGCATCGGCATTGGCCACCGCCAAGTCGATGCCGTTGACCCCGTCGAAATCCCGCGCGACGATGGAATACCCTCTTCCGGCGGCGTAATTCACCTGCGGGTCGAACTGCGGATTTAATACGGCGTTTCCTCTGTTTTTGAAAACAGACACACCCAATGTTGGGCTGCCCTGATTGGCGGCGGCTAAATCGAAATCCCCGTCGCCATCCACGTCCGCCACTGCCACACTGCGGAAATTCCCCCCGCCAAAAAAGACGGCCGGGGCAAAGGTTCCGTCCCCGTTGTTCCGGAAGAAGCACATCTGGTTCCGCGATCCTTGGAGCGCAACCGCCAAATCGACGTCGCCGTCGGCATCGAAGTCCGCCGCCACGACGTGTCGGGGACCGCTGCCGCTGCCGGTGGAGTACTCCCTCCCGGCCTCAAAGCTCCCGTCGCCGCCGTTGCGCAAAACCGCCAGCGAATGGCCGCTGATGCTGGTCACCACCAAATCGATGTCCCCGTCCCGGTCGTAGTCCCCGCCGTCAATCCAGTAAGGCGTGGCGGGGGAGAGGTAGTCCTTTTTGGGGGCGAACGTGGCGTTCCCGTTGTTCTTTAAAATCGAAACCGAGCCGGATTGGGCATTGGCGGCGGCAATGTCCAAATCGCCGTCCCCGTCCAAATCGGCGGCAAAAATGGAGCGGCAGCCGGTTCCGACCCGGAAGGTGTCCGGGGGGGCAAAAGTGGAATCATTCAGTCTTTGCACGGTGGGCCAGAGGTTTCTGAAAATGCAGACCAGCGGCCGCGGGTTGGCCTCGCCCGGGTCGGAGGAATCGGCCAGGGCCAAATCGGCAAAGCCGTCTCCGTTGAAATCGGCCGCTATCACCTGTTGAGGATTGTAAAAGGTGTCCGAGAGGGGGGTGCCGACCATCGGGATTCTGAAGAAAACCCGGGCGCTGTCGTCGTAAACGCCGGCGATGTTTGGCATCACCACCAGCCCGTTCCCCCCCAACGCCGGTTGGGGAGTGGCCTGGCGTAGAATGGAAACGGAGAAGGCCAAATCCAGGTCCCCGTCGTTGTCCATATCAAAAGCCGCCATCGAGCGGGGCTGTATCCCCACGAACTTTATCGATTCGACCGGAAAGGCAGCCGCCCCGTGATTAATCAGAATCGAAGCGGTTCCGGAAGTAAAGTTGACCGTGGCAATGTCCATCAACTGCGGCTCCCCCGGGTTGACGACGTCGAAATTCAGCGAATCCACCACCAGCGCCTTCGGGGTAAATTGCACGAAGCAGCTCAACCCCTCCTCAAACCCCCGCCCGAACCCCTTGTTCTTGAAAATCGTGACATTGTTGGTATTCTCGTTGCAGGTGACGATGTCGACGTCCCCGTCCCGTTCCACGTCCTTGGCCACCACCGCCACCGGCGAGCCGACAAGGTGCAGGGCGGTGTCGCGGGAAAAGGTGCCGGCCCCGTTGTTTTTGAAGACAACAACCGTCGGAACGCCCGCCGTGTCCCCCTGAAAGTGACAGACCACCAAGTCCAAATCCCCGTCCCCATCGATGTCCGCGGAGTGCACGCCGGTGGGCTTTTTGTCGGACAGATAGTTGGGCCAGCTGTCAAAAAGCGGCACGGCCGCCGAAAAGGAAAGTGCGGGAAAAACGAGAATAAAAAAAAGACCCAAAAGAGCCGAACGCTTTCCACACATCGAAGAAAACTCCTTATTTTTCCGGTTCAAAAAGACCCGCTTCCCAACGTCAAAACCTCCAATTAAACAGTTTTTCCCCTCCGCTGTCAAGCCGTTTGGAAGCCCTTTTTTTGAAACACCAAGAGGCCGCATACATTTTGCCATAAGGAAAGAAAACAAAAAGCGTGCCGGACGGCCCTCACCTTCGGCCGGCTCTAATCCTTTTCGAGCCAGCGCCTTAGCGGTTGAAAGAAACGGCTTTTTTTCGGCCGGGCGGCGAATTTCCGCCGAATCAAACCAAAATCGGCGGAAAAGGACTGGAATTGTCTCATTCTTGGCGCCGGTGGAAGGCTTTGCTTCCTGCCGGCTCTTGACACCCCGGCGTCAAACATCTATCGTTATCTTGAATCCCGCAGAAGGAATAGCAATGGCCAAAGCCTGGAAAGTTCGAAACTTGAATCCCGAAGAGCGGCTGGACGCGGGTTTGAAGAAAATACTCTCCGTCCGCTGGCGGGAGATGTGGTCCTATGAAAGGGGAACGGTGGAGATGAAGCGGACAAACCCCCTGCACGATATGCGGGTGTCCGGGCGGCGGCTCGCGGCCGTCTTGAAAATCTTCGCGGCCGTTTTTCCGAAAAAGAAATTCAACGGCCACGCGAAACGGCTGAAGGAGCTCATCCGCGCCCTGGGGCGGGTACGCCAGGAGGACGTTTTCATCGCCGAATTGGAAAAGGAGGCCAAAGCGTTTCCGCCGCCGGAAAAAAAGAGCGTACAGCTGCTTTTGGCCCGGCGGGAAGCGGTCCGGAAGGAGGCCCGGAAAATCCTCCTCCAAACCTTAAAAACCCTGAACCGGGACGGCTGTAAACGGGAGTTTTCGGATTTCCTGAACAAAGCCCTGTGAGTTTCCATGCCGGCAAATTGGCGACCGAAAATAAAAAAAAGCCTCCGCGAGCAAGCGGCCGCGGTCGTGCCGCTCTTGTTTGAAGAATTCATCTCCCACCGCCAAGAAGCGCTGGCCGGCCCCCCGAGGCCCGACCGGCTGCACAAAATGAGAATCGCGGGGAAGCCCCTGCGCTATGTCTTGGAAACCTTCCGGCCCCTTTTCGGCCCGGCCTTCGAAAAGTGCTGTGTTGAAGTCAAGGAGCTGGTGGAACGGATGGGGGAAATCCACGACGCCGACGTGGCGTTGCCGATTTTCCGGGAGCATTTAAGCGAGCTTCTTTTCTTCAACCGGACGGCGGCCGGAAAAGAGGAAAAATTTCCCACCCGGCCGCTGCGGACCCTGATTCAAAAAACGAAATCGGAACGGGAGCGGCTGTTTGGCGAATTTGAAAAGACCCTGAACCGTTGGAAGCGGGAAGGCTTTGAGCGGAAAATTCGGGAATCTGTAAAATAGTCATGCGATTGTTTCTCATGCGCCATGCCATCGCTGTTCCCCGGGGAACCCCCGGCTATCCCAAAGACGACCGGCCCTTGACGCCGGCGGGAATAAAAAAAATGAAGGAAGCCGCCCTTGGAATGCCCAAAGTCGTTCAAAAGCCGGACGTCATTCTGACCAGCCCCTTCAAACGGGCTCTTCATACCGCCCAAATTGCGGCCAAGGCTTTGAAAGCGGAGAAAAAAGTAAAAATAGCCCAAAAACTTTCCCCCGGCGCCCGGCCGGAGGATTTTATGGAAGAGCTGGCGAAATACAAAACCGCCAAAAACGTTCTAATCGTCGGGCACGAGCCGGATTTGGGAAAATTCGCTTCGGCGCTCTTGGAAGCCCGGCCGAACTTCATCGAATTCCGCAAGGGGGGGTTGTGCCGGATTGACTGGGACGGCTTGCCGCCGCAAAACTCCGCCCGGCTGGTCTGGCATCTGAAGCCGAAGTTTTTGCGCCGGTTGGCGGAGTAGCCTCCCTTCTCATCTCCTCTCCCAGTCTAAAGAAACGCCCCAACTACCGGATGATTACAATCTTCCCGACGTTCCGCCCCTCGGAAGACTCCACCACGTAGAGGTACAACCCCGCCACCACCAGCTGCGCATTGCGGGTGAGCAAATCCCAGAATTCATACCCCGAATCCGAGGCCGCCGGGTCTTTGTCGTGGTTTACCTGCTGCACCAAATCTCCATCCAAAGTGTAAATCCGAATCGTGCATTTGGGAGGCAGGTTGATGAAGTTTATCTTTTTGCTGCTCTGGGGATGGCCGGAAGCCGGCTGGTTCTTCTCAAAATGGCTGTAGTCCTCGTCTATCCGGTAGGGATTGGGATAAACCGAGATTTTCAACTCACCCGCTTTTCTGGCCGAATCGGTGGCCACCGGATAAATCAGCCGGGCGATGGCCGAAGTGGGCGGGGACTGCGATTCGATGTGCTGGTAGTAGGTCAGCATTCCGTTGTCGAAGGGAACGACTGCCAAGAAGAGCGGCTGGGAGGGGAAAAGCCCGGTCAGCTTCATCTGGTACCAGTAGGCGCTGTCGTTTTCCGGGTCGGTGACGGCGGGGAACATCCGGGCCTTCTCCAAGCCGGTGTTATATCCTTCCGGGATAAAATAAAAAACGGTGTCCACCCGTGCCGGAAGCCCGGAGGGGGACCGGCCGCAAGAGTCGCAAAAACGGACCCGCACGGCTGTTTTGTTCGTATCCGGCTTGCACCAGGGATTGTAGGGGGGAACAAGGGGAAGGTCACGGTAAGAGTACCTCGTCACTCTAATTACAAAAATTGGAGCATTGTACTTTTGCGGGTCAATCGGTTTGACAATGTTGCCCGGCTTGTTCACACAGGTATCCCAGCGAAGGGCATAAAAATTCTGAATCTCCTCATAGGTCAAAGGCCGCTGCCGGGCCGGCTCCCAGCGGGTATCCAGGGTGTCATCAAAATTATTGTAAGGGTCATCCGGGTCCGTGTAGCCGTTTCCGTTGACGTCCGGGTTTAAATAATGCACCCGCCAGTTCACTTTATCGAAGTAGCCGACGACGGCGTAGTTGAAGCCGTCGGTGGACATCTGCACCGAATATCCCTCGAAGTCTTTCAAGCCGGTAAAGGGGTCAATGGCATTTTCGGTTTCCCGTCCGAACCAGCGAATCGTGACCTCCCCTTCGGCGGTGGAAAATTCCACCTTCGGAAAGGGCGGCGGAGTCGGCCCCTTGAAGTCGGGGATGCCGTCCCCTATAAAACGGATGTCGTAAGTCGGAAATTGGGACTCGAATTGGCAGATGACCGTTGCAAGAACGTTCTCGTTGTCAAAAACGTTTTTGGCCATCCGCGCGTTGGCGATTAAAGCCCCGAGGTTAAGACGGTTCTGATAGGCCAGGATGCGGACGCTGTCCAGAAAGTCGGTGGAAGGATTCTGAAAATTGAAAGCATAGTTGGCCGGGTCGTCGTGAAACTTATCTCCCGCCAGCAGGACGAAAGTCAGAGGGACGCTCTCCCCCACCTCCAAATCGAACGGCCCTACGGACAAAAGAAAGCGGGAATCGGCTCCGCCGGCCAGGTCAATGGCCGCGTCTTGCGGCACCAAGGGCGGACGCCAGATTTCCTCAAACGGTCGGTTCTGATTCTTGGCGGAAAAAATCTGGTCGTAATCCTGCTCCCGGTTGGAAAGATAGAAATACTTCATTCTATCCCCCATCGGCTGGCCGTAATGGGCGAAGGAATTTTGCCGTCCCGGCAAATGCTGCGGCCCCCAGTCCAAAACCCCGTTGCTGTCCGGCACCCACCAGTTGAAGGCAATGTGAATGTTGGGGTCAGGAAGGGTACCGTGCACCCCCAGCAGCTCTCCGGCCCGCAAAACCCGCAGGCCGATACCCCCCGTGGGGCTTCTCACCCCGTACCCCCCGTTCTCTTGCGGGTCGCCGTCATTGTCGTAGGCGTAGGCCAAATTCAAAGTCTCCCGGCAAATCAAAAAGTACGGGTCGATTCCAGGCCCATTGGCGGCCGGGTCGGCGACTTTTAAGAAAGCCCCCGGCCTGAAAGCGGAGTAATCGTCGGTGTGAGTCAGCCGGTTGGCGTCGACACTGCCGATGTCCGGGTCCAGCAAAATGCCAAAATAAGCCTGCCGTATCGGCTCCGGCCCGAGGTTGGTCAGGGTATAGTCCAGCAAGACCCAGTCCTTGCCAAAATCCGCCGCCCAGGAATAACTCCGCTGTTCAATCTTCAAACCCAAGGGGTGAAACAAATCTCCGGTTTCCGGGTCGGGCGAGGTCACCAGACGGGGGTCTTTAAGGGTGTCGTAGAAGACCGAAATAATGTCCAAATCCGAAACGGCGGCCGGGTTGTAATAGGGGCTGGTCGGCCGGGCCGAGCGCTTGAGGATGCTGCCGTAAGCCCCCGCTTCCGGATAAAGCTCCCGAATTCCCACCCAGCCGTCGCTGCCGACAGAGACCAAGGTGTCATTTTCTTTACCGACGATTCCCCCCACCCAGAGCGCTCCCTGAAAAAGATATTCCACCCCCGACCCGCCCGGAAACTCGGCCGAAGAGGAAAAACCGCCCGTGAGACAGTCCCGGAAAAAAACGTTGCGCTGATTCCCCAAAATGCCCCAGTTCGAGACCGTCAGCCACAGCCGCCCGGTTTTGTGGGTGCATTGCTCCAAATTGGGGAGGGCCGTGATTTTGGACAGCTCGGAAAACGCCGGCCGGGCCGTGTCGATGGCCATCATCCGGGCAAAAAGCGGTGAAGCAATGGAACTAAACAGAAATGCAAAAGCGAGAAGAGTTGTCCGATTTAAATCCCACCGTTTGGCGCGCATACCCGCAATCACCGTAAAAGCCCACGGCCGGACGGCCCTATGTGGGGGATAGGGTTCGCCGCCATCGCTTGTCTCCTTCATTCATAAATTACTCCCCCGGCAAGAGCTGTCAAGAAAATTTTGAACGGCCCTATGATACCCAACCCCCCCACTGTATTGTTTCCAGACATGGGTAAAAGATGGAAATACGCTCTCCATTATCGGGAAAAAGCGACTTTCTGGAACTCGGCGGTCTCTCGGCTTTGCCCGGCCGAATTTAGGCAAGGTCTTAT
>JAKEHY010000008.1 GCA_022614805.1 Candidatus Zixiibacteriota bacterium
ACACCTCACCCTGTGGTCCCTCTCCACGGAGTAGAGAGGGACGGGCGAACACCGTTCGCCCCTACGGATGCGAAAGCAAAGGCGGGCGGGTTGTTTAACCTTCCCTTAGTCCCCTCCTTCGTAAGGAGGGGACATGAAAGGCAGGGATTAGAGATTGGTGATTGGTGATTAGGCCGCCCACCACCCGGGCGAGGTGACCTCGCCCCTACGGATGCGAATGACAAGAACGGGCAGGCACGAGACCTGCCCCTACGAATGTGAAACGCAAAGGCGGGCGGGTTGGGGTCGTCGGGGACGACCGGATAAACCCGCCCCTACGAAGACACCCCCTCCGACCCTACGGGCCTCGTCCCCCTTAAACACAGGGGGACAGAAAGTCGGGCACTCCTCGGCTATGCTCGGAGCAAGCAATTGTTTTTGCCTGCGGAAAGGGTATATTATTTGGGATGGATTCGGAGATTAAAATCACGGCGCATCCGGACCCCTACCAGCCAAACGTCTGCCGGTTTGAAGTTGACCGGCCGGTTTATGCCGAGGGGTCGGCCTATTTTGACGACCGGGGAAAGGCCACAGATTCGGCGCTGGCGGAAAAACTGTTCGCAATTGGAGGGATAGAAGCGGTACGGATTGCCGGAAACGATATCATCCTCACCCAGTCCGGCAGGGAGGAATGGAAAACTTTGGCTCCCAAAGCGGGGGAGGCCCTACGTGCTCACATCCGCTCCGGGGAGCCTGCGGTCTCGAATGAATTTGCCGCCCGGAAGTTGCCGGATGAGGCCGTCAAAACCAAAATTCAAGAGGTCTTCGACGCTCTGATTAACCCGGCCATCGCCAACCACGGCGGTTACGTCCGGTTAATTGACGTCAAGGAGGACCGGGTGTTTCTGGAGATGGGAGGGGGCTGTCAAGGTTGCGCAATGTCGATGGCCACCTTGCGCTACGGCATCGAGACCGCCATCCGCCACGAAGTCCCCACCGTGGCCGAAATTTTAGACGTCACCGACCACGCCTCCGGCACTAATCCTTATTATTCTCCGTAAGAGTAAAACCGCATTCTTTTTTTCTAATCTCCATTCCCGCTCTTTGAAGGGAACCCTTTAAGCTCCCAAAGCGTTGAACTGAAATGATGCCGCTGAAAAATTGCAAAGCATGGTTGGTTTGCCGGTTTTATAATCCTTAGACCATATTTTGATGAGTGACAATCGGGAGCAAACCATTGACCGGCTCCTTCTGCAGTTGATAAAGGAGGGAAACCAAGCCGCCTTGGCCTCCTTCTACGACCGGCATTCCCGCCTGATTTACTCCCTGATTTTGCGAATCGTTGGTCGTGTTCCGGACGCCGAAGAAGTGACCCAAGAGGTTTTTCTCAAAGTTTGGCGCAGCGCTGGAAGCTTCGATTCCACTCTCGGCAGTCCGCTCGCCTGGTTGACGACGGTGGCCCGCCGGTTGGCCATTGACCGCACACGCTCTAAGCATTATAAGTCGGAAAAAAGCGAAACCGGGCTGGATGCTTTGGAAATCGACGACGAAGGTGGCTTTGAAGGTCAGGTGGCGTCCAACCGGTTGGAATCGATTGGTACGGCCGAACACCGGGTCCTTTTTTCGGCCGTGGAGCGCCTTTCCGAAGAGTATCGTCTGATAGTCGAGCTTTCTTATTTTTCCGGACACTCCCATTCCGAAATCGCCGAGCGTTTGGGTTGCCCCGTGGGAACTGTCAAGACCCGCTTGCGCCAGGCCCTGGGGCAGCTTCGTAGTATACTTATGGAGGGAAAGAGCTGATCGCCCGATGACGCACGAACAAATTCGATCGCTTTTGGAGGGGTATGTTTTCGGCTCTCTCGACGAAAACGAACAAAAGCAAGTGGATGCCCACCTGCAGACCGTTTGCAGGGATTGCCGGACAGAATTGCAGGACTTATATGAGCTTAGTGTGAAACTTGCCCAATCCCTCCCCCAGTCCGACCCCTCTCCACAACTGCGGGAGAACCTGTTGGCGCAAGCAGCCCGAAAAAGCGTCAAAAGTTCCCATCGTTTTCCCCGGCGGGTCTGGCTGCCGACGTCCGTATCTGCCGCAGCGGCCGTGGCGCTTTTTTTCTGGGGATTTTTGCTGCATAAGGAAAACCAGAAGCTGCGCCAGCGCCTCTCCGAAGCAGAGGATGTGAGTTCCCTTCTGCGTTCCCCCGGAATGCAGTTCGTGGACTTAAAAGGGGTTGACCCCAATCCGCAGGCCTTCGGCAAAGTGGTGCTGGACCGGCAGAGGGGAAAGGCGGTGGTTTATATGTATCGACTCCCTCAAACCCCACAGGGGAAACAGTACCAGTTGTGGGTGATGCGGGAAGGAAAGCCGACCTCCGCCGGCGTTTTTACCGTGGCCCCCGACGGCAGCGCCGCCTTAAAGCTCGACCGTTTGCCGGGGACGGACGGGCTGCCTTCCTTCCTGGTAACCATAGAGCCGGAAGGGGGAGAGGCCGCACCGACTGGAATGATGTACCTCACGGGTCCGGTTCCTCCCGAAAAAAATTAGCCCATCTCCAAAATCCAATTTCCAATTTTTTTCGTATTCCTTTTTAGGAAGCCGCCGGAGGCAATTCTCCGGCGAAAGGTTAACTTTTAGGGAAAGGAGTGGGAGTATGCGTAAACCGAAGCTTGCTCTAACTGCAACCTTGATAGCCTTGCTGCTGGTGGCTGGTGGCGCTCATTTTCTGAAGGCGCAAGGACCGCAGCCACGGCCGCAGACCTGGGCGGACTGTGAGCTTTTTGACGGTGTGGTTACCCGCACTGACTTCAAACCTACCGCTGGCAACTTCGACGAGCTGTATGCCGGCGGGTCCGGCTTCAAAAACGGAGTTCCGCTCATTTCGGAGTCCAAACCCGGCGATGCCGATTACAACGGCGGCCGCTGGCATATGAACGTTCTCAAAGCCGGTGTTCCCTCCAACAAGTATGCCAACGCCTGCCGGGTGGAGCATTTGGATGTAGCCGATTTCGAGTCCACCAATCAGTACTTTGAATGCCCGCTTCTGCCCCGGCAGGGAGGGAACTAAAGAAGTTCCGGCCGGTACCGTCGACCGAATTGCGCTCCAATATCCGTCAACATCAAGCCCGCTTCGATTTGTTAGAAGCGGGCTTTTTTTGAGGTGGCTTCGGTCAAACTCCTACTTGCTTTTTGACCAATCTGTATGTATTTCTTGTAAGAAACAGGAGGACTTATGCGCAAGATACTCGGATTCGGCTTGATTTTGAATGTATTGTTGGGCGGGGTTGTGCTTGCCTCGAGGGTGCAAAGCCCCCCGCCCGTGGCCACTTTTTCCATCGTCGCTTACGACCCGGTCAACGGGGAACTGGGAGTGGCGGTGCAGTCCAAATTCTTCGCCGTCGGCACGGTGGTTCCCTGGGCCAAGGCGGGCGTAGGCGCGGTCGCGACCCAATCCTACGCCAACACCACCTACGGCCCGCGAGGGTTGGAAATGCTGGAAGCAGGAATCTCCCCGCAGGAGGTTATGGACAGCTTGACCCGTTCGGATGAAATGCGCGCCCGGCGGCAGGCCGGCATCATCGACGCCAAAGGAAACGCCGTCACCTACACCGGCGATTCTTGTCTGGCTTGGGCCGGAGGCAAAACCGGGAAGTATTATGCCTGTCAGGGGAATATTCTGGTCAGCCAGGCAGTGGTGGATGCAATGGCCGCCGCTTATGAAGCATCGAGGGGTGAGTTGGCCGAGCGACTTTTAACGGCGATGGAGGCCGGACAAAGGCAGGGAGGGGATTCGCGCGGGATGCAGTCGATGGCGCTTTTAGTCGTCAAAGACCAGGGCGGGTACTCCGGCTATACCGATCGGTACATCGACTTGCGGGTGGATGACGCGCCGGACCCGTTCAAAGAAATGCGCCGCTTACTGCATATCCAGCAAGGCATAAAGCACCTGCAAATAGCCGGACGGTATTATCGGGATAAAAATCTGGAGGCCGCCGTCAAAGAAGCCGAGCAGGCCGTTTTGGCCGACGCAACCAATGCCGATTGCCATTACGACTACGCCTGCTATCTCTCGCTTTCCGGTAAAAAGGAGGATGCCTTGGTCGCCTTGAAGAAGGCCCTCCAGCTCAACCCCAAAATGTCCGATTTGGCGAAAAAAGACGGAGACCTTTCCAACATTCGTCCGGCGGCAAGTTTCAGCAAAATGGTTGAGGAAGCAGAGGCAAAAGCGGGCAAGAAATGAAATTCCGTTTCTTTTTACTTCCGACCCTCTTTTTTTTCGCGGGCGGCACTATCCGTGCCGTTGGGGGGGGTACGAAAACGGATGCGAACCTTTTTAACACCTTTTCTATCGTCGCCTATGACCCAGCCAATGGTGACCTGGGAGTGGCCGTCCAGTCAAAAGCTTTTGCCGTCGGCGCCCGGGTCCCCTATGCCAAAGCAGGCGTCGGCGCTGTTGCCACACAGGCTACCACGAATCCAAGCTTTGGCCCCCGGGGCCTTGCCTTGCTTGAAAGAGGGTTTTCACCCCGGCAGGTGGTTGATTCTCTCTTAAAAACCGATGACCGCCCTGCGGTCCGCCAACTGGCTGTCATAGACGCTCGGGGGCAGGTCGCCGTCCACACCGGCGATTCCTGCATCGACTGGAAGGGGAGCAGAACCGGTTTGCATTATTCCTGTCAGGGAAATCTTTTGGCAGGGCAAGCGGTGGTGGATTCGATGGCCGCGGCTTTTGAGGGAACTCCCGGGAAATTGGCGGAACGGTTGATGGCGGCTCTGGAGGCCGGCCAGCGGGCCGGCGGCGATTCGCGGGGGATGCAATCGGCGGCCCTTTTGGTCGTCCGCGCCGGCGGCGGTTACGGCGGCTTTAACGACCGTTACATTGACGTTCGCACGGACGATTCCAGAAATCCCATCAAAGAACTGCGCCGTTTGCTGAACAAAGTTTTGGCCTTTAACGCCATTTTGAAGGCGGAAACTTTTCGGGACGAAAAAGATTATGAAAAGATGATAGAAGAGGCCCGCCGGGCCGTGCGGCTGGACCCCGCCACCGGCTATAACAAGTATCAGCTAGGCTGCTATCTGACGATGGCCGGCCAGCTGGAAGAGGCCAAGAAGAAGTTGAAAGAGGCTTTTCTGCAGGATGACCGGTTAATTTTAACCGCCCGCTCCGATTCCGATTTGGACAATTTGGTGCACGACGAGGAATTCCGAAAAATGATAGGGATGTTGCGCACCAAATAGGGGCCGTTGCGGGTGCCGCTCTATCGGCCGAAGCCCGGGCCCTTTGTTGCAATTTCAATAATCGCCCCGTCGGGGTCTTTGAAATAAATTGACTTGAAATATTTTCTATCCTTCGGCCCCATCACCTCCAGCCCGGCGACCTCCAGTTTTTCCTTCCACTTCAACAGTTCGGCCTCATTTTCCACGCCAAAGGCAAAATGCGCCACCGAGCCGCCCCCCATATATCCCGGCGGGAGGGTCGGATACTCGAAAAAGGTAACCAAAGTCCCCGGCCTTCCTTTTTCGTCCCCGAAATAGAAATGCTTGATTTTGGGGTTGTCAAAGTTGACGGTTTTCTCGACCAAAGAAAGCCCCAAAACCTCGGTATAAAATTTCACCGTCCGTTCCATATCGGAGCAGATAAGGGAGATATGGTGCAGACCTAATAATTGCATAGTCGGGCGTAAGGGCGGTTCACGAACCGCCCCTACCACATAAATGAATCCAAAATCAGACCAGCCGTCAACGCTAATCCGAAAAAGACATAGATTTTAAAACTTTCTGCAAGAATGGTGAATAAGGTTTCATGGTTCTCGGCTTTTCCCATTCTTTTGACCAATCCGATCCCCCACGCCGCCGTGCCCAACGGTAAGAGGGCGGTAAACGGCAGAAAGCCGAACAGCACCAACAGAGAAAGCAGACCATAAGGAACAATCAAAAGCAGCGAAACGAGTTTTTTGCTTTTTTTTTGCCCCAAAAGCAGCACCCATCCTTTCTTCCCTGACGCTTGGTCCGCCTCGTAATCCAGCATTTCATGCAGCAAATGGACCACCAGAATCAAACCGGAAAAGGTCAGTGAAACCAAAAGCAATTGAAAGCTGAAATTTCCCCTCTGCGACACATATCCCAGTTCGGCTGCCGTTGGGCCGAAGTTGATGGCAATCAAGACCTCCCCCCAACCCCGATACGCCGCCGAGAGGGGAGGGACCGTGTAAAAAATTACGGATAGAATTCCGAACGCAGATACCCCCACCAAGGTCCAATCGGCCTTGACCACAGTCAGCTGGATGGCTAAAAAAAGGGCTATTGCGAGCGCGGCAATTCCCAAAAAAAGCATCGTTTGCGCCTTCCACTCCCCCGTTTGTAAGAGCCCGCTCCCGCCGGAAAACAAAGTCCGATTTGCAACTCTTGCGTCCACCCCGGAGCGGTGGTCGAAATAGTCGTCCAGATAGGCCGCCCCCAACAGCGCCAGGGCGGTTAGAAGTAGTACTATTAAAGCGGATACAAAATGAAACGTGCCGGTTTCCCAATAGGCGTAGGCCAGCCCTACCGAAACCGGGACGAGTCCGGCCGGTAATTGGTGCAGCCGGAGAATCAAAGCGATTTTTTTGAGCTTCACCCGGCCAATATCGGTTTCCGCATTCGGGATTACAAGTTTTTTATCCGCCACGAAGTTTGTCCATGGTTTCTTGCAATCGATGGGCGGTATGCTGAACCAAATTCCTTCACAAGAGGTATAAAAACCAAGGGATTTTTATAGACAAATAAACGCGACTTTTGTATAGTTTACACCAAATGCCCGGAACAGGAATAGGCAAGTTCGCACGAATCATAATAGGGCTGGTTTTTATCCTCGCCGGGGTCGCCAAAGCGATGGATTTAAATTTTTTCTATTACGTCCTAAAGACATTTCCCTTGGGACTTTCCGACCCGGCTCTTTTGTGGCTGGCGCGCGGATTTATCGCTCTGGAAATCATTTTGGGCACGGCCCTCCTTTTCAATATCTGGCCCCGTCTGGTTTTGCCGGCAACTTTTATCGTAATGATGGTATTTCTGGCCGTCACGGCTTGGAATTTGATGGGAGGACTTTCGGAAGATTGCGGCTGCTTCGGGAAACTCGTCCGGCTCCATCCGGCGGTGGAGGTTGTTGTGGAAATGGTTTTGCTTTTCATCACCGTTGTCGCCTGGCGTTTCACCCAGCCGGGAGGAGGCACGGGAAGGTTTAAAACGGCTTTGATGGGGGCGGCTGTTGTGGTCGGCATCGGTCTGCCCTACCTTTTTCCAGAAAGCAGGCCAAAAATTTTCGCCAAGGAAGGGGTTGGCTCCTATGTCGGAGATTTGAAACCGGACCGCTTGAACGCCGATTTGGCCAAAGGGGATTACTTCCTCGCCCTGATTGAAACCGACTGTGAGCACTGCCAGGCGGCCATGCCGAAGCTGAATGAACTGGCCAAAAGCCACGCCACTCCGAAATTAGTGGCGGTATGCCCCAATACGCCGGAAGAATTGGATTGGTTAAAAGCCAAAATGAGGCTGGATTTCCCGGTTGGCTTCGTGCCGGTACGCAAATTCCTGCTCTTGCATCCCGAAATTCCGGCCTTGCTCTGGGTCAAAGCAGGGGTTGTCCGCCACAGTTGGCCGATTGATTCCACCCCCACTGTCACCGAGGCCCTGCGTGTCTTGAAGGAGGGGGGGGCCATCGAGAAAACGGCTAAACTCCCGACGAGCTGAAAAACGGTCCCTTTTGAATGCGGGTACTTGGCCAAATTCATTCCTGCGACCGTCCACCCTTGAAATAATTTAGATTTCTCCTATTTTCCGTCAGTTATGGCCGAACCGCTTTTAGGCGCGCATATGTCCATCGCGGGGGGCGTTTACAACGCGTTCCTGCATGGGAAGTCTGTCGGCTGCAGCACCATTCAAATCTTCGTCAAAAGCAACAACCAGTGGAGGGCCAAGCCGCTTTCCGATGAAGAGGTGGAAAAATACCATCAACTGCAAAAAGAAACCGGCATCCATCCGGTGGTGGCGCACGACAGCTACTTAATCAACGCCGCCTCGCAGGATAAGGCGCTTTTTGCCAAGTCGCGCGAGGCCTTGAAAATTGAGCTGGAGCGCTGCCAAACCTTGAAAATACCCCATCTGGTAATGCATCCGGGCTCTCCTCTGGGTGCCGGGGAAAAGGTGGGACTGGCCACCATCGCCCGGGCCATAAACGAAGTATTTGACGAGTTGGAAGACAAGGGGACTAAAATCGCCCTCGAAGCCACCGCCGGGCAAGGCTCACATTTAGGGTATAAATTCGAGCATCTGGCGGACATTATCGGGCAGGTCAAACAGCAAAACCGGATGGCGGTCTGTCTGGACACCTGCCACGTGTTCGCTGCCGGTTACGACATCCGCACGGCGGAAGGGTATAAAAACGTGATGGCGGAATATGACCGGATCGTCGGGTTAAAACATCTGGCGGCCATTCACTTCAACGATTCCAAAAAGGGGTTGGGCAGCCGGGTGGACCGGCACGAGCATATCGGCAAGGGGGAATTGGGAAAAGAGGCTTTCGGCTTCTTTTTGAACGATTCCCGGCTGGCCGGCATCCCCAAAATCCTGGAAACGCCCAAAGGGCCGGACTATGCCGAAGACAAAGAGAATTTGAAGGTTTTGCGGTCGTTAATCAAGAAATGAAGAAAGTTTTTGCGGGGGTTTTGCTCCTGGCTGGTTTTTCGGCGGCCAGCGGCCAGAGCATTGAAGAACCTCCCTCCCGTCCGACGGTTTTTTACAATTTCCAAATCGACGTTTTTGAAGAATGGGACGGCCGAGTGGGGCTGGCCGATGCCCGCACGGTCGAAATTCCAGAAGGGAAGATGCGCGGGGTTTTTCTGGCCAACTTCACCCTGGATTTGACGGCCCAAAAAGAAAGGAGTGGAGCGGCCGTTGATTTTCAGCTGGTTACCCTGCCGCCTGAGGTGACCAGTCGCTCGGGAAGGGCCGTTTTAGACAGCGGAAAAATCCTTTCTATTTTGGATATTCCGGGGAAGAATAAAAACCGCTACCGAGCCGCCGTAAAATTCCAAGGCCGGGTCCGGAAGGAGGGTACCTGTTCCTTTGAAGATTTCAAGTGGCACAGCGACCGGGCGGCCCGCTACGACTTCGGTTTTGTTCAATACACTTGGGGGGATTACCATTGGAATCTCCTGCGGGACCGGGTGGAGGAGATGACCGATTCGCTTTCCAAGGTCTTTAATCTGGCTACTTCCCAAAGGCCGGAGTACTACTTTGCCCCCTGTTTGTTTTCCGACTGGGTCTGGGACGGCCGGTTCTTTTTTTCCCTGGAGCCCTCGCGCCGGCGGGCGGTTTCGGTTTACTGCCGGGAGGCCAACTCTTTTTCCCCCTGGGTGCCCAACCTTTTGCTTTTTTACCTAAGCTGGGGGTATGCACCCGCTCCCTTGGTTGAGGGAGCCGCCGCCTATTTTGACTATCCCCATTTTTTCGCCCGGGAGTACTGGCGGCAGGGGAAGCTGGATTCGCTGGCCCGGCTTTTGTCCACATACCGGTATCGAGGGCTGCCGCCCGAGCGGGGGCTTTCGGAAACGGCTTCCTTCGTCCGTTTTTTGGTTGAAAGATACGGGGCCGGGCTTTTTGAAAAGCTGTATCGGAGCGCCACCGATTTGACCCTTAAATCCGATTTGGAGGGCCTGTACGGTAAACCGGCTGACTCGCTGGAAGCGGAATGGAAACGGGAGCTGGCCGCCTTCCGGCCCGCGCCCGAACCCTTGCGGCGGCTGGCCCAGGAGGAATTCTGGAACTTTCGTTTTGAGGAAGCCCTGCGCCATTACCGCGCCGCTCTTGAGCTCGACTCCAATCCACTGCCCGAAGATTTTGCCGACATAGCCAACCAGTTCTACAACCTCGGCCGCTACGACAGCGCGCGGGCCTACTTCGAAAAAGCCTACCGGGCCGATTCTAATTTCTGGCGGCGGCCCTATGCGGCGGCGAATTTTTCCTTGATTTTGGGGGACACGCTGAAGGCGGACCGGTACTTTCGGCGGGTATTGGCCCTGGACAGCTCCGTAAGCGACGGCTTGGTGCGCCTCGGAACCTACTTTTTCGAGGCGGGGGATTTTGCCCGGGCCGAATCCCTTTATCTTTTAGCCCTGAAGAAAAAAATCCATCCAGGTGATTTGGCCGAATTGAATATGAATTTGGGGTATCTCGCTTGGCGGGTAAAGGGGGATTTCAAAAAAGGGAACGACCTTTTGAATGCCGCCTGGGGCGCCTACCGCCGGGCCCGCAGCGATGCGCCCGGCGTTCCGGCTTCCTACTGGCGGCTGGGGGAGCTTTTTTTGTATAAAAACCTTTCCGATTCGGCGGAGGCCAATTTACAATTTGCGCTCTACCTGGAAACCCGCCCCTATTACCTGGCCAAAATCCTCATTCGAATGGGAAATTTGTATGACTTGATAAATCAGCGTAAGAAAGCCGTCGGGTACTATCGGTCGGCGCTGCGGCAGGCGGCGGCCCCGCCGGACCGCCGCCGGGCACAGGCGTATTTGACCAAGCCGTTCCGGCTCGGAGTCAATTAGCCGGTGTTCAGCTTTCTGAACCCCCTATTTCTCTTTTTTTTGCCCCTTTCCGCCCTTCCTTTTTTGATTCATTTTTTAAACCGCCGCCGCTCGCAAACCGTCCTTTTTTCCTCCCTCGTTTTCTTGAAAGGGCTGGAAAAAACCCGCCTGCGAAAAATTCAGCTGAAGCAGTGGCTTTTGCTTCTGGTGCGCACGCTGGTTTTCTTGTTTTCGGTTCTGGCGTTTGCCCGGCCCTCCTGGCATCCGGAGGGGCGCGCGGGCGGCGGGCGCACTTCCGCCGTTTTGGTTTTCGACGACGGCTACCGCGCCGGCCAGCTGACCAAGGACGGGGTCGTCTGGGAACGGTACCGGGCAGGCGGTGAAAAGCTTTTTGAGCTTTTTAGAAACGGGGATGAGGTTTTGGTTCGGTTTGCATCCCTTCCCGAGGACCAATCCGGGTTAAGCCACGATTTGACCGTCGAGCAGGAAAAAGTTTTTAAAAAAGAGGCGGTCTCCATCGCTTCCTCCGAGCCGGCCGCCCTTTTACAAGCGCATCAACTTTTGTCAGTTTCGCACAATCCCAACCGCGAGATTTACCTTTTTTCAGATGGCCGTTTTTCGCTTTCGTCGGTTGAACGGGCCATGGAAAGACGAAGCGTCTCCCCCACTCAAGCCACGCTTTTCTGGCTGTCGCCGGAACTGGAAGACGGCGACAACCGGGCGCTGGTCTCCTTTCGTTTTGCCGACCCGGTTTTGGCCGTTGGCCTGCCGATTCGGGTGGAGGCGGAAGTTTTCAATCAAAGAAAGTCCACTGCTGCCAGCGTTCTGGTTTCCCTGTACCTGGACGGCAAGAAGGTGAGCCAGCAAGCGGTGGATTTGGCCGCCGGAAAAAGCAAAAAAGTTTTGCTGGCGGCCCCGGTTTTCGCCTCCGGCTGGCACGGGGGGCATCTGGAGTTGCCGGATGACGACTTGCCGGCGGACAATCGCCTCTATTTTTCGTTTTACCTGCGTCCGAAGCTGCGGTTGCTTTTGGCTTCGGATTCCCCCAGTTACTGGAGTGCGGCCGAGCTGGTGTTGGCGGCGGGGCAGAAATCGGGAAGCTGGTTGGAAATCCAGAAGGCCCGGCTTTCCGAATTTTCGCGGCTGGACTGGTCGAAAATAGACGCCGCCTTCGTGGCCCTGCCGGCGTCGTTTGACTACGGATGGTGGGAGCGGATTTTGCGCTTTGTCGGCGGCGGCGGCGGAGTTTTTTTGACGCCGGAAGGAGATTTGCGGAAGTATCCTCCCGATGTTATCAAAGAGGCCGCCGGCCTGCGGCTGGAAGGACTGACCGCTTCGGGCCCTTCGGAATTTTTCTCTTTTTGGCCGGAGGGAGCCCATCCCATTTTTTCCTTTTTGGCTCGCGAAAATCGGGTTCCTCTTTTGAAGTTTTATTCCCATCACAAAAGCCGGGCCGGCCCGGAGGCCGTCCTGGCGGCGCGGTTTTTAAAGGCCGGGGCGGCCCTGGTCGAAAGGAGGGGAAAGGCCGGGCGGTTGATATTTTCCACGGCCTCATTTGACCGCGCCAACACCGATTTGTATTTCCACGCTTTTGCCGTGCCCTTTTTTTTCCGCACGGTGCAATATCTGGCCAGCTTTTCGGCTCCGGTGGAGGATTTCAAGACCGGGGGGAGGGTTTCGTTTTCGCCGCCGGATTTTCCCAAAAAAGTTCCGCTCCGGCTGGTGGGGCCGGACGGCTCGGCCGGCGGCGTTGGGCTTGCCGGCCGGCGGGAAGGGTATCTGGACCTGGGCGTTCTGACCCAGCCCGGCGTCTATCGGCTGTACCAGGATACGTCTTTGGTGGGGATTATAGCCGTGAACGTGGATACCAAAAGCTCCTCCTTTTCGCCGGTCGAAGCCGGCCAATTGGAAAAAGCGTTGCCGGGATTCAAAGTTGTTGAAATTCCGCTGGGGGACCAAATCGAGCCGGTCGTTCGCCAGAGCCGCTCCGGCAGGGAATTGTGGAAGCTTCTTGTTTTCGCCGTGCTTGGACTTCTGGGGCTGGAGATGGCCGTGGTGCGCTGGGGAGAAAAACCGGCACCGCCCCTGCCCGCTTAATTCGACACAATGCCGCAGATTGTCATTCCGTGCGAAGCGCGTAATCTCTCTTTTCCGCTCGTTGCTTGTTGCGTTTCATATGAGAGGAACCGAAATTTGGGCCTTCCTTTTCGTTTAGCTTCACGTATTTTTCCTTTGTGAAAAAACCGTTGCTGCTGGCCTTGAACGGCAGTCCGGTGCCGGGGTCTTCGACGGAAATTCTTTTGAAGGAATTCTGCCGCGGGGCGGGCTCGGCCGGTTTTGCGGTCGAATGGGTCGATTTGAACAAGAAAAAAATTATGCCCTGCCAGAGCTGCGGAGAATCGCCGGAACCGAACCTTTGCTTTTTTGACGACGATATGACCCCCATCTATGAAAAGTTTCTGGCCAGCCGGCTCGTGGCGGTGGGTTCGCCCATCTACTTTGACTCGGTTTCGGCCCAGGTGAAGCTTTTTATCGACCGGATGAACTGCGTGCGGCCGATGGCGGAAAAGAAAGACGGAGAGATTTATCTCAAAAAAAGGAAACTGGGCAACCGCGGCGGGTTCGTGATTTTGGTCGGCGGCGAAGACCCCAAGTTTCAGGGGGCGCTCTGGGTGGTGAAGGGGTTTTTCATCTGGGCGGGCACTCATCCGGAAGGGCATCTTTTGTATTCGCCCAACACGTTTGCGGCCGGCTCGGTCAGAAAAGAAAATAGGGTTTTAACCGAAGCGTTTGAAAAGGGGAGAAAACTGGCTTTGAAGTGGAAAGGTTGAAGCTCGGAGAAACGGGTTGGGTTGCTACTCCCCTTCTTCGGGAAACTCCACGCCGGAAAGCTTGGTTTCCGGGATGACCTGCTCGGCAATCCCTTCCGCTTCGGCCAAGCGGTCTTCCGGCACCAAAACGGATGCTGGGGCGGCCGGGTTGGGCGCGGTGACGTACTGGAAGGCGAAATAGGCCGCGCCGATGCCGGATGTTTTCACCAAAGCCGGAATGCCCTCGTTGTCCAAAGCTTCGCGCAACATTTCGGCGTAAAGCTGGCTTAAATTCTGGCGCAGGGGAACGAAACGGTAGTTTGAATTTTGCTCGTGCAGTTCTTCTTCTTTGGGCGGGTGCAGTTCCAAGAGGCCGCCGCACTCCTGACATTCCTCCCGGCCTTCCGGGTATTCCGTTTTGCAACGCGGGCAGTACATCTCTTCTCCCTTTCGCCTCCTTCCTCAATGATACGCCGGTTTTGGCCAAAAGCAACAAGTTTTGTTTTCGCTCGGAAAAAGGGGTTGATTTTTGAGTTTTTTGGGGCTATCCTTTTCGGCTAATGAATTTCGCTTCGAGCGTGGCGGAGGCGCTGGATGCCGTCTGCCGGAACATTCTGGAAGCGCAAAAAAAATCGGGACGGAAACAAGGGGTTCAGGTCGTCGCGGTGACCAAAAACGTGGGAATGGAAAAAATGCGGGAAGCCATCGAAGCCGGGCTTTCCTCCTTTGGCGAAAACCGGGTTCAAGAGGCCCTCCCGAAAATCGAAGCTATTGGGAAGAAAGTCAGCTGGCGGATGGTCGGGCATTTGCAAAGCAACAAGGTGAAAAAAGCGGTCGAATATTTCGACGCCATCGATTCGGTCGATTCGTTCGGGCTGGCAGCCGAAATTTCCAAAGCGGCCAAGGCTAAAAACCGTATAATGCCCGTTTTGTTGGAAGTGAACACCTCCGGCGAGCCGTCCAAATACGGCCTTTCGCCGGAAAAAACCCTTGAAGAAGCGGAAAAGATTGCCGGCCTGGAGAATCTTTCCGTGGATGGTTTGATGACCGTCGGGCCGTTGGCGAACGAAGAAAAAAAACTGCGCGCGGCTTTCGCTCGGTTGCGGCAGCTTTTTGAAGAAATTGAGCAAAAGAAAATTTTCGGCCTGTTGTTTCGCCATCTTTCGATGGGAATGTCGGCCGATTACCCCATGGCCGTGGAGGAGGGGGCAACGATGGTTCGGCTGGGAACGGCGATTTTTGGGCCGCGAACTCAAAATATCGAAAACCCTTCGGCAAGCTCAGGGTTCATCCCTCGGCAAGCCTCGGGATGAAGGAGGCTATATGACCTTAACGGCGGTGGATTTGCGCTCGATTGAGTTCCCCAAACGGTTCCGGGGGTACGACCGGGCCGAAGTCGATTCGTTTTTGAGAACGCTGTCCGACGAGTTGGAGGAAAAAGACCGCGAACTGGCGGAACTGCGCAACCGCACAACGCGCCTGGAGGCCGAGCTGGAGGAATTTCGCGGGCTGGAGGGCTCCTTGCAGGAGGTTTTGATGGCCGCCCAGAAGACGGCCGAAGATACCCGTTTGAATTCGGTCAAGGAGGCGGAGCTGCTTTTGCGGGAGGCGCAGTTGAAGGCAGAAGAGCTGATTCACAAGACGCAGGAGAGCTTGGGGAACGTAAAGCGGGAGTTGGTGGAACTGTACCAACTCCGTTCGAACTATGTGATGCAGTTTCGGGGGATGATAGATTCGCACCGCGCGATGCTGGAAGAAATGGAAAAGTCGCAGGAAGGAGCCAGACATCTGCGTTTTGTGAAGAAGGCGGACGCCGCCGAGGCGCAGGCGCTGCGGGCCGCGGAACCGGTTGAAGAATTGAAACAACGATTGGAAGAGTAAGAGAATAGATTGACCAAAAAACCAGCGGATAATTTGAAAGCGCGCATTGATGAAGCAGTAAGCTACGTTCGCACCCAGACCAAGCTGGCGCCGCAAATCGGCATCGTTCTGGGCACCGGGCTGGGGGGGCTGGCGGAAAAGATTAAGGCGGAGAAATCCGTATCTTACGAAAACATCCCCCACTTTCCGGTTTCGACCGTGGAAAGCCATGCCGGGCGTTTGATTTTCGGCGAACTCGAAGGGAAAAAAGTGGTGGCAATGCAGGGACGTTTCCATTTTTACGAAGGGTACTCGATGCAGGAGGTGACTTTTCCGGTGCGGGTGATGAAGGCCTTGGGCGCCAATATCCTCATCGTTTCCAACGCCTGCGGCGGGTTGAATCCGCAATTCAGAGCCGGGGACATAATGGTCATCAGCGACCACATCAATATGCAGGGGGCCCATCCGCTTATCGGGCCGAATGACGATTCGCTTGGCGTGCGTTTTCCGGATATGTACCAGTGCTACGACCCGGCCTTGATTGCCACGGCGGAAGAGGCGGCCCTGGATCTTAAACTACGGGTCTGGAAGGGGGTTTACGTTTCGGTCACCGGGCCGACTCTGGAAACGGCGGCGGAGTATCGCTTCTTGCGCATCATCGGCGCCGACGTGGTGGGGATGTCCACCGTGCCGGAAGTCATCGTTGCCCGCCACGGCGGAATGCGCGTTCTGGGCTTTTCCATCATCACCGATATGGGGCTGCCGGATGCCTTGAAGCCCTGCTCGCTGGAAGAAATCATCCACACCGCTAACAAAACCGAGCCCTTGCTGACCGCTTTGATGAGCGAGACGGTAAAGAGGATAAAGGTTTAGTATCAAATGGGTGAGTTAAGCGTTCGTGAATCTCAGGTTGAAGATGTTTTGGCAATCTACCCAGATATTGCCCGAGAAATTTTGGATTTCAGGGATGAATTAACTCTTTTGAGTCGACAAAAAATCCTTCCTTCGGGAAACAAGCTTGATTTACTATTTGCGTCAGGGAGAAAATTAGTTTTGCTGGAATTAAAAGTGGAAAATTTTCAAACACAATTTTTGAATCAAACTATAAATTATAGAGAAGAGCTTATCGGTCTCCAGAAAAAAGGTAAGTTGTTAGACGGCCCTATAGAAGCCTACCTTTTGTGCCCTTTCTTTAGTTCAGGCAACATATCTACTTGTGAAAAGGAAAGCGTAATTCCTGTAAGATATCTTCCAGAGAAGGTTTTAATGCACTTTTTTGCCCGTTTGAGAGAACTTGCGAATTTCATTACTTTGAAACCTTCCAATCATGGCTTATGGAATCTGAAATTATTAAACCGACTCTTATATTTGTTAATCTCTCCTCGCCATACTGCCTATCTCGTAGAACACACCAGACTTTCCAGAAGCACTGTAGGAAGTTATTTGCGCCTTGCAAACGAACTAAAATTGGTACAGGAATACAAAGACGGAACGTTTGTGCTTACCGATTTAGGTCAAAGCTATTTTCGTCTTCGCGATAAGGATGCCGATGATGACAATATCTCAGATGAACAGGCCAAAGTTCTACAAGAGTTCATAATTAAAGATCCGTTCGCAAGCCCTGCCATTTTTGGAATTTACTCAATCGTGGATGTTGTGTTTACATTATCAAAAAATACTTATCCGGTTTCTCAAAAGCTGGTTGTCAATTATTTCCGGGATACCGTCGGCAAAAACTTTGAATGGTCGCATAAGGCGGCCTCCGACGCAGCGCGGATGTATTCAAACTATGCTGCGGAACTGGGGTTAGTCGGAAGAATTGGAGGCAGCTTTTTCATAACCCCGAACGGAACGAGATTTATTATTCTGCTACAATTGCACAAATCCATAAAGGTTGTTGATGCACTTCAAACCATCCATTAGTTTGCGGAGGCAATATGGACGAATGGCATGAAAGAAAAGAGGCAATTCGGGAAGAGCTTGAGGGTTTAATTTCTTGTAAACAAGCGGAATTAGACTTTCTGCATGCTATTTCTGAAAAACTTGACGGGATAAAGTCATCAGAAGAGTTCGAGAATTTTGTAGAGGGTCACATATCGCAAAATTTCGACTCATTTGTCCGTGATGAATTGCAAAGCATTGTTGACAACTTGGGATATAGCGGACTTACGGAATTGAGTGGAAGGGAAGAGTAATTCTAACGGTGTTTGACGAACTGAAAGAAGGGTTTTCATTTCCGAAAATCGAAGCCGAGGTTCTGGAGTTCTGGCGGAAGAACAAGGTTTTTGAAAAAACGCTGGAGCTTGGCGCCGGGAGGCCGGAGTTTGTTTTTTACGAAGGGCCGCCGACGGCCAACGGGCGGCCGGGAATTCACCACGTCATCTCCCGCACCATCAAGGACTTGGTCTGCCGCTACAAGACGATGCAGGGGTACCGGGTCGAGCGCAAGGCGGGTTGGGATACGCACGGGCTGCCGGTGGAGTTGGAAGTCGAGAAAGAGCTGGGGCTGAACTCAAAGCCCAAAATCGAAGAATACGGCATCGAGAAGTTCAATGCCAAGTGCCGCGAGTCGGTCTTTCGCTACAAGAAGGAATGGGACGAGTTGACCGAGCGGATTGGTTACTGGCTCGATTTGGAAAACCCGTATATCACTTTCAAAAACGAGTATATCGAATCGGTCTGGTGGATTTTAACGCAGTTTTTCAAGAAAGGTTTGATTTACCGCGGCTTCAAAGTGGTTCCTTACTGCCCGCGCTGCGGCACGGGTTTATCCTCGCACGAGGTGGCGCAGGGGTACGAAGAGGTCACCGAGACCTCGATTTATGTCAAATTTCGTCTGAAGGGCCAGGAGGATACTTTCATCCTTTCCTGGACGACCACCCCCTGGACTTTGCCGGGGAATGTGGCTTTGGCGGTCGGCGAGAGTATCGACTACGTCAAGGTCAAGCAGGGCTCGGAGTTTTATTGGCTGGCGGAAGCGCGGCTGGGAATTTTAAAAGGAGAATATGAAATCGTTGAGCGCAAGAAGGGAAAAGAATTAGCCGGTCTCACTTACGAGCCGCTTTTTGCCTATATCAATCCGGAAGGAAAACCGGCGTTTTTGGTCGCCACGGCCGATTTCGTAACCACCGAAGAAGGGACCGGCGTGGTGCATACGGCGGTGATGTACGGCGCGGATGATTATACGTTAGGCGAAAAACTGGGACTGCCAAAGGTACACACGGTGGATGACGCCGGGCACTTCAAGGATTTCGTCAGCGATTTTGCCGGGAAATTCGTCAAGGAAGCCGAGCCGGATATCATCAAGAATTTGAAAACGCACGGGCTTTTGTACAAGCCGGAAAAATACACTCACTCCTATCCTTTCTGCTGGCGGTGCGATTCGCCCCTTCTCTATTACGCCCGACCATCCTGGTATATCAAAACCTCGCAGTTCCGGGAAAATTTGTTGCGCGCCAACGGAAGCGTGAAATGGTACCCGCCGGAAATCGGCTCCGGCCGGTTTGGAGAATGGCTGGTGGGGAACGTGGACTGGGCGCTTTCGCGCGAACGGTACTGGGGAACACCTTTGAACATCTGGGTTTGCCACGGGTGCAAGAAAGAGATTTCGGTCGAGTCGCTTTCCGAATTGCGGAAATTGTCCGACCAGAAACTGGAAAACCTGGACCTGCACCGGCCGTATGTGGATGCCGTTCTTCTTCCCTGCGCGGATTGCAAAAAGCCGATGCGGCGGACGCCGGAGGTGATTGACGTCTGGTTTGACTCCGGGGCGATGCCGGTGGCGCAGTGGCATTATCCGTTCGAGAATAAAGAAAAGTTCGAAAAATTTTTCCCGGCTGATTTTATTTCTGAAGGGATGGACCAGACCCGCGGCTGGTTTTACTCCCTTCTGGCGATTTCGGTCTTGCTCTTCGACCGAACTCCTTACAAAAGCGTGGTGGTAACCGAGTTCATTTTGGACAAACAAGGGCAAAAAATGTCCAAGCACAAAGGGAATGTGGTGGACCCGTGGGAGGTCATCAATAAATATGGCGCCGACCCCTTACGCTGGTATCTCATTTCGGTCTCCGCTCCCTGGCTGCCGACCCGTTTTGACGTCGCCGGCGTGGTCGATACCGTCCGCAATTTTTTCGACACCCTGCGCAACATCTATTCTTTTTTCGCTCTCTATGCCAACATTGACGGCTGGATGCCGGAAAAGCTGTCCGGACCGCAAAACCCATCTGAATTGGACCGCTGGATTATCTCACGGCTTAATTCCCTGGTCAAAGAAGCGACCGCCGACTATGAGACGTACGAGATTACCAACGCAGCCCGCAAAATTGAACGCTTTACGGTGGAAGAGCTTTCCAACTGGTACGTGCGGCGCAACCGCAAACGCTTCTGGCGTGGCGGTTGGGACGCCGACAAGGCGGCGGCCTATGCCACTTTGCATCAAGCGCTGGTCACCGCGATCAAACTGGCTGCGCCGATTGCGCCGTTTATTTCAGAAAAGCTATATCAGGAGCTGACGGCCAGGTTCAAAACCGAAACGGACAGCATCCACTGGGCGGCTTTTCCGATATTCGATGAAAAGAAAATCGACGCCGCCCTGGAGCGGAAGATGGGGGATTTGATTCAGCTCGTGGTTCTGGGACGGGCGGCGCGCAACAAGAGCAAAATCAAGGTGCGCCAGCCCCTGCCGGAGCTTTTTGCCGTCGTCCCGGGCGGGCAGTTGGAGGTGGCGCTGGTCGAACTGGCCCCCATTATGGCCGAGGAACTGAACGTCAAAAAAGTCTCTTTCCTTTCCTCCTCGGAAAAGTTATTTTCCCTCTCCGCCAAACCGGTCTTTTCGGCCTTGGGGCCGAAACTGGGTAAAAAAATCCGGACGGCGGCCGAGAAAATCAAAAGCCTGGAAACGGCTGAACTTTTGCGTTTGAAGCAAAAAGGGGAACTGGAGTTGGTTATAGACGGTGAGGTGGTTACGGTCACCCAGGGGGAAGTTGAAATCGTGGAAAAAAGCCCGGAAGGATTGGTGGGGGAAACTTCCGGCGGATATGCGGTGGCCTTGGATACCCGGCTTTCGGAAGAGTTAAAACTTGAGGGGTTGGCACGGGAGTTGGTGAACAAAATCCAGAATTTGCGCAAGGAGTCCGGGTTTCTTGTGACCGACCGCATCCAACTTTCGGTCGCCGGAACGCCGGCGGTGGCAAAGGCCCTCGAACGGTTCGGCAGCTACATTCAAAAGGAAACCCTCACCGAGCGCATCGCCGACCGGTTGTCGAAGGCGGAGGCATCCGCCGAAGTGAATGTGAACGGAGAAAAAGTGAAACTTTCTGTGGCCCGGGTCGGTATGGCTGAAAACGTGACATCGTAAATTTCTTAGAAAGAGGAAAACGGATGAAAAAGAAGGATTTGGAAAAATACGAGAAGCTGCTTTTGGCCAGACGGGCCGAGCTGGTGGAGGAGATGGGGCTTTTGAAAAAAGCGGCTTTGGAGACGACCATCAAAGACTCCTCCGGCGATTTGTCCTCCTATTCCTACCATATGGCCGACCAGGGGACCGACGCAATGGAACGGGAAAAAGCCTTTTTGATGGCCTCGAAGTCGGGGCGATTGCTCTACCATATCGACGAAGCCCTGCGCCGGATTAAGGACGGAACGTTTGGAAAATGCCAGGAATGCGGCGACGAGATTTCGGCCGCCCGGCTGGAGGCCGTGCCGCACGCCCGCTTGTGCATCGCCTGCAAGGAAAAGGAAGAGCAGGCCAAGCTGAAAGAAAATATGTAGATGGCGGCCGGATTCGCTCGCCTGGCGTCCTACCGAGCGTATTTCTTCATCGTTTTATCCATCTGGATTTTGGACCGGCTGACCAAATGGCTGGTCAAAAAAAACTTCGAGCTGGGGGAATCGGCTTCGGTTTTAGGCAATTTCTTTCTGCTCACCTACGTTGAAAACAAGGGAGGGGCTTTCGGAATACAGTTGGGGGGGAGCACGTTTTACTTTGTGGCTTCGGTGGTCGTGGTCGGCTACATTCTGGCCTATCTCTGGCGCCATCCGGAGGATGGCCGGCTTTCTCGAATCTCTCTGGCCTTGATTTTGGGAGGGGCCTTCGGCAACCTGTACGACCGGGCATTATACGGTTCGGTCACCGATTTTTTTGATTTTGAGTTCCTTGACATTCCCCCCTTCCATTTAGGCCCCTTGCACTTTTCCGGTCTGGAGCGCTGGCCGGTTTTCAACATCGCCGACTCGGCGGTAACAATGGGGATAATTTTGCTTCTTGCATCCTCCGTTTTCTCGAAAAAGGAAGTTTCTTCACCGGCAGCGGTTGCCGATGCAAAGCTTTAAAGTCGGCCCCAAAGAAGCGAATCTTCGTTTAGATAAATTTCTGGCATTGGAACTGGAGCAGGTGCTCTCCCGCTCGGCCGTGCAACGTTTAATTGACGAAGGAAAAGTTACGGTCGGCGGCAGAGTTCAGAAAGCCTCCTACAAGGTTCAGGCCGGGGATTCAATCGAAGTGGAGATTCCCCCCCGGCCGGTGTATGAGATTACGGCGGAAAAACTTCCACTCACCATTTATTACGAGGATGAGGAGCTTCTGGTTCTGGAAAAGCCGGCCGGGATGGTTTCCCATCCGGCCGTCGGCCACTGGACGGGGACTCTGGTCAACGCTCTTTTGTATCATTTCGGGCTGGAGAAAACAGACGAAGCGAATTTTCGGCTGGGGTTGGTGCACCGGCTGGATAAGGATACCTCCGGACTTCTGCTGGTGGCCAAAACGATGACCGCGCACGCCCAAATGCAGAAACAGTTGAAAGACCGAACGATAAAAAGACAGTATAAAGCGGTTTGCTGGGGACACCTGAAAGGAAAAAAAGGGCTCATCGATTTGCCCTTAGGGCGCTCGATTTCCGACCGGAAGAAAGTGGTGGTGACCAAAGAGCATTCGCGGCCGGCTTTGACCGAATACGAGGTTTTGGAAAATTTTGATTTTACCCAGCTTTTACGGGTTGCCTTGCGCACCGGCCGGACCCATCAAATCCGGGCCCATCTTTCGCATTTGGGCCATCCGGTCTTCGGCGACCCGGAATACGGGGGGCGGGAGAAAGCCCAAGCGGGAATAAAGGGGGAATATCGTCAGCAGGCCGCCCAAGCGCTGGAGTTGATAAACCGCCAGGCCTTGCACGCCTTTTACCTTTCCTTTGTGCATCCGGTAACGAAAGAAAAAAAAGATTTTTTTTCGGAATTACCGGGTGACTTTCAGGCACTTTTGGGTTATCTTAAAACTTTGGAAAAATGAAGGCCCCTTTTTGGAAGAAAGAGAAAACCAAAGGGGTTTTGGTTTTGGCTTCCGGCGAAGTTTTTTCCGGGTGTCTCTTCGGGCATATTCAGGAAGCTTTCGGCGAGGTTGTTTTCAACACCTCCATGATGGGGTACCAGGAAATTTTGACCGACCCCTCGTACGAGGGGCAGATGGTGGCGATGACCTACCCCTTGGTCGGCAATTACGGCCTAAACTCCCAGGATTTTGAATCGCGTAAAAGCTGGGTGCGGGGATTTATCATTCGGGAGGGCTGCCGTTTTCCATCCAACTGGCGCTCGGAGTTTTCACTGGATGAATTCTTAAAGGCACAGCAAGTGGTCGGCATCGAGGGGGTAGACACCCGTGCGTTGACGTTGAGCCTGCGCGAGCGCGGCGCGGCGATGGGGATTATTTCGCCGGAGGTTTCCCGCCTCAAGGAGCTGAAAGAGAAAGCGGCCCGCCTGCCCGGAATGGAAGGGCAGGATTTGGCCAAGAAAGTTTCGGTCGAAAAGCCCTACTTTTGGGAGGAGAAAACTTTCGCCGAATCCAATGGCCGCCCTTGGAAAGTGGTAGCGTTCGACTTTGGAATTAAACATAACATTTTGAGAAAATTAGCGGCGGTCGGCTGCCGGGTGCGGGTCGTTCCGGCGGGAACGAGCGCGGAAGAAGTCCTGGCTTACCGGCCGGACGGGATTTTTTTGTCCAACGGCCCGGGCGACCCGGCGGCCTGCCGCTACGCCGTTCACAGCGTTGAACGTCTAATCGGTTTAAAGCCGATTTTTGGCATCTGTTTGGGGCATCAGATTCTCGGGCTGGCGCTGGGGGCGAAAACTTTCAAGCTGAAGTTTGGCCATCACGGGGGGAACCATCCGGTCAAAAATCTTATTTCCGGAAAAGTTGAAATTACGGCCCAAAATCACGGTTTTGCCGTGGACCCGGCCTCGCTTAAGAGCACGGGGCTCGCGGTCACACACATCAATCTGAACGACCAGACGGTGGAGGGAACAAGGCACTCCGATTATCCCATCTTTTCGGTGCAGTACCATCCGGAAGCCTCCCCCGGGCCGCACGACGCCGATTATTTGTTCGATGAGTTTATCGTTTTAATGAGAAAGTGGCGGGAATATTGAAATGCCAAAACGAACAGATATAAGCTCAATCCTCATAATCGGCTCCGGGCCGATTGTCATCGGCCAGGCCTGCGAGTTTGACTACTCCGGCACGCAAGCCTGCCGGGCCTTGCGGGAGGAAGGGTATCGGGTGATTTTAGTCAACTCCAATCCGGCCACGATTATGACCGACCCGGAAATGGCGGACGCGACTTACGTAGAGCCGTTGGTGACCGAAGTCGTGGCCAAGATCATCGAGAAGGAACGGCCGGATGCGCTTTTGCCAACTTTGGGCGGTCAGACCGGCCTCAATTTGGCGATGGAGCTTTTTAACTCCGGCGTTCTGGAGCGTTTCGGCGTGGAGATGATTGGGGCCAAACCGGAGGCGATAAAGACCGCCGAGGATAGAAGGCTTTTCAAAGAGGCGATGCGCCAAATCGGAGTGGATGTGCCCAAAAGCGAGCTGGCCACCTCGGTGAAAGAGACGCAGGGGATTGCCAAAAAACTGGGTTATCCGGTGGTTCTTCGCCCCAGCTTTACTCTGGGTGGCACAGGCGGTGGGATTGTCTACAATCCGGAAGAGCTGAAGGCCATCGTTTCGCTTGGGCTGGAACTTTCCCCAGTGCACTCCGTTCTAATCGAGGAATCGGTCATCGGCTGGAAGGAGTTTGAACTGGAGGTGATGCGGGATAAAAAAGATAACGTGGTCATCGTCTGCTCCATCGAGAATCTGGACCCGATGGGGGTGCATACGGGGGATTCGATTACGGTCGCCCCCGCTCAAACCCTGACCGACAAGGAATATCAAAAAATGCGGGACTGGTCTTTGGCCATCATCCGCAAAATCGGGGTGGAGACGGGCGGGTCAAACATACAGTTTGCCGTAGACGGGCATTCCGGACGGATGGTGGCGATTGAAGCCAATCCGCGCGTTTCCCGCTCCTCGGCTCTGGCCTCCAAAGCGACCGGTTTTCCCATCGCCAAAATCGCCGCCAAGCTGGCCTGCGGGTACACGCTGGACGAACTGCCGAACGACATCACAAAGAAAACTCCGGCCTCTTTTGAGCCGGCCATCGACTATGTGGTCGTCAAGGTTCCCCGTTTTAATTTCGAGAAGTTTCCGGACGCCGCGCCGGAGCTGACCACGTCGATGAAATCGGTCGGAGAGGCCCTCGCCTTTGGGCGGAATTTCAAGGAAGCGTTGGGAAAGGGATTTTTCTCCACGGAAGCGGGTTATGCCGGGTTTGTTTGGAATAAGAAAGAAAAGTTTACGCTTGAGAAAATCAGGCAGGTGCTGGCGGGTTCCCATCCGGAACGGTTTTTCTATCTCAAGGCCGGCTTTGAACAGGGTCTTTCCATCGATGAAGCGTACGAGTTGACCAAAATTGACCCCTGGTTTTTGCATCATATCGAAGAATTGGCCCGACTCGAGGCTGAAATTAGAACCCACGCCCGCCAGGAGCCGGAGCTTTTTGCTAAAAACAATTTTGACGCACTTCCCGACGAACTCTTGCGGATGGCCAAGGAGTGGGGGTTCACTGACCCGCACTTGGCCAAACTGCTGAACACGTCAGAGGAAAGTGTTGCCCGCTTGCGGCAGAGAAGGTCGGTTCTCCCGGTTTTCAAGTCGGTGGATACCTGTGCGGGGGAGTTTGAGGCGGCCACCCCCTACTTTTATTCTACGTACGATTTTGTCGGTGACCCTGTGAAAAGGTCGGGGAAAAAATCGGTCGTTGTTCTGGGTTCCGGGCCGAACCGCATCGGGCAGGGGATTGAGTTCGACTACGCCTGCGTGCATGCGGTCTGGGCCATCCGGGAGGAGGGCTACGATGCCGTTATGATTAACTCCAATCCGGAAACGGTTTCCACCGATTACGACACCGCCGACCGGTTGTATTTTGAACCGATAACCCGCGAGAACGTCTGGGCCATTTTGGAACGGGAAAGCCCCTTGGGGGTTTTCGTCGGCTTCGGCGGCCAGACCCCGCTCAAGCTGGCCAAAGCACTGTCGAAGTCCCGCTGGAAAATTCTGGGAACACCTTACGAAGCCATAGACATCGCCGAAGACCGCAAGCGGTTTGCCCGGCTTTTGTCGGAACTGGGGATTCCGCAGCCGCCGGGCGGCACGGCGGTAACCTTTGCGCGGGCCATCAAAACCGCGGCCTTACTCGGCTATCCGGTTTTGGCTCGTCCTTCGTATGTGTTGGGCGGACAGGCAATGAAGCTGGCCTACTCCTCGCGCGAGCTGGCGGATTATTTGCAGAGCGCCTTGGAAGTGACGCCGGAACGGCCGGTTTTAATCGACAAGTTTTTGGAGGATGCCATCGAACTGGATTTGGATTTGGTCTCGGACGGCAGGGAGGTTTTCATCGGCGGAATTATGGAGCATATCGAGGAGGCCGGCATTCATTCCGGCGATTCGATTGCCGTTCTGCCGCCGTTTTCGGTTTCAGATTCGATTCTGAAAAAAGTGGAAGATTACGCCGTCAAAATTGCCCGGGCGTTGAAGGTGGTCGGGCATTTGAACATTCAGTTTGCGGTCAAGGATGACACGATTTACGTTTTGGAAGCCAATCTCCGCTCCAGCCGCACGGTGCCTTTCGTTTCCAAAGCCATCGGCGTTCCATTGGCGAGGCTTGCCGCCAAGGTCGGACTTGGGCGTCGGCTCAAGGAATTTGATTTACCGGCCAGCTATCAGAAGCTGCATTACGCCGTCAAGTTTCCGGTTTTCCCTTTTTCCCGCTTTCCCGGAGCCGAGGTTTCTTTTGGGCCGCAGATGAAATCGACCGGGGAAGTGATGGGGATGGACTTGGATTTGGGGATTGCTTTCTTGAAAGGCCAGTTAAGTTTAGCCGGGGGATTGCCCTACAAAGGGCAGATTTTCATTTCCGTGCGCAACCGGGATAAGCGGGCCTCCGTTTTTCTGGCAAAGCATTTGGTCGAGCTCGGGTTTGCTCTTTGCGCCACCTCCGGCACGGCGAAAGCTCTGACGGCCTCCGGCATTCCGGTCAAGCCGGTCAAAAAGGTTTCCGAAGGGCGGCCGCATATCGTCGATTCCATCAAGGCGGGTGAAATCGCCTGGGTCATCAACACGCCGGAAGGGGAAACGTCGCAAAAAGACTCGCAGGCCATCCGCCGGGCGGCGGTGGAGCACGGCGTCACCCTGATTACCACCCTGGCCGGCGCCCAGGCGGCCGTAAACGCCGTGCAGTCGCTCAAAAGAGGGAAACTGGAAGTCCGTTCCCTGCAGGAGTACTTCCCGGCCAAGCCGGTTGAGGTCTTGCAGTCGGTTTAGTTACACGGCAGCGGCCGGTCGTCAAAGATATTCACCAAAAACCAAACTATATCGGCTGCCGAAGGTCGTCCGTCGCAGTTCATATCAGCTTCGGAAGCGTCGAAGATTTCAAACTGTCGCTCCAGAAAGACCCAATTTAAAAGCTCAATTACATCTTCAACCCTGCGGAGACCATCTCGGTCTAAATCCCCTTGGGAAAATTTTCCTGAACCCCCAAATCGGTCAACGCTTGACGGAAAGCCTTTTTGGAGGAATCTTCGTTCATATAATACAGCGGGAAGTTGAACCATACAAAACCGCCGCCAGTGGCTGGGTCTAAATGCTTTTTGGCCACCGTTTGGCCGTGCTTGGGGTCGGAGCCGCCTAAAATTGAACCGAACGTGTAAAGGTCTTCCAAAGGATAGCGGTTAGTCA
Organism: Candidatus Zixiibacteriota bacterium; assembly: GCA_022614805.1. Taxonomy (GTDB): domain Bacteria; phylum Zixibacteria; class MSB-5A5; order DSPP01; family DSPP01; genus DSPP01. The sequence goes on from JAKEHY010000008.1 coordinate 27,313, forward strand.
GGTAATTGATATTCGGCACGGTGGGATATTGGTAGTGCCGGTCCGAAGGGATGCTCCGTACAAAAAGGTTCACTTTGAGCGATTCGGCAAACATTACTGGATAGGGAGGCTGGTTGGGTGCTGCAAATAGAAAGCTATTGGCAAGCAAGGAACTGTCGATAGGATAAACCGGGGAAAAGAAAAGGCAATCAAAGCCAAATACATTTCTCGTCGTATCCCAGATGGGCTGTGTGATGCCAAGCAAAAAGCTTGAGTAATCACACAGGGAAAAACTTGAATTCACATTGACGGGTGCCCAGTGACCATCTATTATCAGTTTTCCTCCCGCTTTCAAGTAATCGACAAACAACGAGAGAAAAGAGGGATTATCGGCAATAGGGGTTACTAATTCAGAGGAATGTGCTACAATAACTGGATTGCGGGAAACAAAGGCCGGGTCGACATTAAGTCCGAAATAATAATCCTCGCTCAAATTCAGCATATCAAAATCAAAGCGTCGCAGCAACCGAGAGTGAAAACGGAGCAAGGAGTCACGGGCTGCAACTTCTGAACCAAATCGCATTATTATGTAACTGGTACGATCCACCAAGAGTGCTTTATTCCCGAAGACAAACCGCATGGCTCGAACGGTGTCAGAAAATGAGCTTTCTAGGCCAAAGGTATCCACGGCCGTTACCAGATACCAAAATCGCTGGCCGGCTATGAAACCCGGATCTACATAAACGGTATCGCTTGTATTGACAGAATCTAATAGCGAAAAGACGAAGGGGCCAGGGATTGGAGCGCTGTAAATTCTAAAACGCAAAAGGTCTCCTTCCAGCGGATGTTTCCAGGAAAGATAAATATTGCCGAATTTGTCCGACCAGTCGGTCAGGTTGGTGGGTGCTCTTGGACGGCCGGGGATGGCCGGGCCAATTCTTCCGCCTAAGGGTCCGTCAATATCAGAGATAGATACGGTAGAAAATTTGTACCAATAATTTTGGTTTTCTACCAACGGAGAATCATCATAGATAGTGTCTATGACTGGAGTTGCGTTTACTATAACATAGGTTCCGTTGGAATCGGTGGAGCGGTAAATGTTAAAGCCATTTTCCAGGTCCGAGAGTTGGGGAAAAAAGAGGCGGAGGGTGGAACTGTCAAATTCGGTGAATCGAACGTTAACGGGTGGGCCCAGCACCAGATTTTGAAATCCGGTATTCCACAGGCTTTCAGCCAACAGAACATTATGAATTAAGCTGCCAAAGCGAAGTCCGCGCAAGTACTGGTTGATTCTTGCAGAATCGAGATAATTGGAAGACGTAAAGCCCAGATTGTTAGCGAAATTGGCTGGGCTAATGTGTAAATTTATTCCCGGTGCAGCGGCAAAGACCAAAACCAGAGTATCGCCGGGCGGCAAGTCAAATGAGCCATACGAGAAAAGATAGCGGGCATCAAAGCCATTGGCTATATCAATGGCTGCAGACTGTGGTGAAAGTGGAGGCAGCCAGCCCTCGGAAGACTGGTTTATTACGCTCCTTACTTGTGGGTAGTCGATTTCCCCGTTGGAAAGGTAATAATACTTCATTGCGTCCCCTTCTGGCTGACCGCGGCCTCCGGATTGATTTAAGCGTCCTGGTGCTTTTTGTGGCCCCCAATCCAGTGCTACTGTCCCATTCGGCGTCCACCAGTTGAAACTCTTTTTTGTGACTGGTTGAGAAGAGCCGATGAGTTTGACTCCGGTCACAGCAGTAGCGCTGGTGGAGCGAAAAGAGCCAGCCGAAGGGTCACCATCGTTATCCCAGACAAAAGCAATGTCCCCTTGGAGTGGGGTGCCCGGTATCAAGCTGGAATCTACAAAACCTGCCAAGTCATCAACGAAGTAGCTTGAGGTATTGAAGTGTCCGACGTCCGCATCCATAAAGAGCCCGAAGTAAAGGCTTTCAATTGCATTCGTACCGATGTTTTGCATTTGGAGGTAAATGATTGCAAAAGAATCGGCTCCGGCGGCGGGGCGGAAGACAAAGCTTTTCTGCAGAAAAGAAAAATTCAGCGGTCGGTGAAGGCGGGCATCGTCCGGATCTCCGTCAACGAATGCCGGGTCGGTCAGAGTATCGGTATAGTTGAAAATGATTTCCTGTGCTCCGCCTCCGATTTTTTTAGCCGTGATTTCAGCCGGGTTTGAAGAAGGATTGATCTCGTAAAGACCAAGCCAGCCATCGGTGCCTGTGGAAACCAAAGTATCTCCCGCAACAATACCACCCACCCAGAAAGCGCCTTGAAATAGATATTCAATTTTTGAGTTCAATGGAAATTCGAAAGAAACCGTAAGAAGGCTGTCGAAGGAATCGCGGAGATATAGATTGCCTTGGTTTCCGAGAAGCCCATAGTTCGTTACAGTAAGCCCGAATGTATTGTTGCGATGGGTGCCTTGTTTGGTGATGGGAACGCCCGATGACGATATTGCAGATGAATGGCTTCGGGATGGGTCCCTTTTAGAAGGGACAGCAAGGGCTTGAGAAAAAGAAAGAAGACAAGCGCTTAAAATTGCGGCCCAACGCTTGTGCAGCCTCTCATAGAAGAACATAAAATTCTCCTTTCCCGCCGAGCGAGCCCTGCCTCCCTTGCCTCCGAGAGAGTACGTGTCCTTAAATTAGCCCTTCTGGTTTTGGGTTGTCAAGTCCTGTTTAGTTGCACGGCAGCGGCCGGTCGTCAAAGTAATTCGCCAAAAACCAAACTATATCGGCCCCCGAAGGTCGCCCATCGCAGTTCAAATCTGCCTCCGCGGCGTCGAAGACCGGGAAAGGGATTCCCACAAAGATATAATTTATGAGGTAGGCAATGTCCGGAAAATCCCTGCTTCCGTTATGGTTCAGGTCTCCTTTCGGGAAGCTCTCCGGAATTATCTCCAGAACGCCCAAATCGGTCAGCGCTTGGCGAAAGGCTTTTTTGGCGGAGTCCTCCCGCATAAAAAACAGCGGAAAGTGAAACCAGACAAAGCCGCCGCCGTTGGGGTCGATATGTTTTTTTGCCACCGGTTGTCCATCTTTTGGGTCAAAGTTGCCTAAAATTGAGCCAAAAGCGTAAAGGTCTTCGGCGGAATTCCGGTTGTCCAAATAGCCCACATTGGGAACGGTGGGGTACTGGTACTGGGTGCGGCCGCCGGTTGTATAGGCAAACCGGACCACCCGAAGGGAGTCGGCAGAAAGATTGGGATAGGAGGAATTCAAAGACCGGGCGGAAAGAAAGCTGTGGGCCTCCAGGCTGCTGTCATAGGGATACAGTATCCGGGGATAGGTCAGACAGTCGAAACCGAAAGCGCTGCGGACGCTGTCCCAAATAGCGGTGGTGGCGTTGGGCAAAAAAGTTGAATTGAAGGCGCAGAGGTGGTCGGTCGTGCCGTTGAAAAGGGGCCAGTGTCCCTCCATCACCAGCTTCCCCCCGGCTTTCAGGTAATCGATAAAAAAGGATAAAAAAGAGGGGTTGTCGTCCCGGGCGGTGGTGATAAGCTCGGAGGAGTGCAAAACGATGGCCGGATGGCGGGATACAAAAGCCGGGCCGACGGCAAATCGCACCTCGCAGTCGTTCAGTTCGAGCGTATCGAAATCCCAGCGGCGCAAAAGCCGGCTGTGGAAAGCCAAAAGCGAATCCTGGGCCGCAAAAAAATTTTTGAGGTGGGGCAGGCAGTAGGCAGTCCGGTCCACCAGCAGGATTTTGGAGCCGAAAACCATGCGCATCGTTTTCACCGCGGGAGACAAAGGGCTGGAATAACCCAGCGAATTTACGGCCGCAACACGGTAGGAAAAGCGTTCCCCCGGATTGGAGCCGAGATCCACATAAGTACTTTCGTCGGGGCCCACGGAAGCTATAAGCGAAAAGTTGACCGTGTCAGTCAAGGAGGTGCGGTACACGCGGAAGCCGGTGAGGTTGGCGTCTGGCGGGTGCTGCCAGGAAAGATGGATGTTGCCGAGTCCGTCCGGGCGGGCATTTAAGTTCTGCGGCGTGCCGGGCAGAAAAGAAGTGGGCTTCAGCCGGATGGTGCCCAGGTCGATGGTGTCGTTGAAGACAGCCGCCACGCTTACGGTTTCCGGAATGAAGCTGGGAAGGAAAAATTCCAGGTCATACGACCCGGAATCGGTGTGGAGTAAAAAATTTCCAGACGGGTCGGTCTTGGTCCGGAAGGAAGTTCCGAGCAGGCGAAGGGTGACATCCGAGAGTAGTTGGCCGGAAAGAGAGTCCGTCACCGTCCCAATAAGCCGGCCGGCGCGGGCGCCGTTGAAGTGCAAAAGAGACATTCCGGCCGGACCGGAGTAGTTGGAGGCCAGAAGGTTTCCGGAAGGGAAGTAGGGGAAAAAATCCCAGCAGCCGGCGTAGCCGATAGAACTATCGTTGGGGCTTGTGTCATAATGCCCTACTTCCACCGGTTGAACGGGATCTTCGATGTCCAGAATAACGACACCATCCGCATAGTAAGCGACATATAGGAAATTTCCTTTGACTTGTACGTTGTGGATGATGGAAGGCCGTCCGGGCGGCATCCATTCCGCCACCTGCAAGGGATTGGCGGGGTCGTGGATGTCCCAAACGCGCAGGTGGCCGCTGCCCGGTATTTCGTCGGTCGTGAAAAGATATTTTCCATCCTCGCTGATCCAGCAGTTGTGGGTGAAGGCGTTGGGATAGAGGATGTCGGCAATTCTTATGGGGAGACTTTTGTCGCGAATATCCACGATGGAAAAACCGCTGGACAAGAAGGCGATGTAGGCCGTGTCCCCATTCACGTAGCTATCGTGGGATTGCCAGTAGTTTTGACTGGGTCTGGAGGTCATATACTCTCCCACTTGAATGGGATTGAGCGGCTCGGCAATGTCAATGATGCGCCAACTGTAGGGAGAGTTTCCGTTCATCCCCAGATAGGCATAGTGGCCGTCGATATGAACGGTGTGGGCGCCTCCCAGATTGCTCGTGGTCACATACTCCAAAACGGTAAAGGCGCTGTCCGGATTGGTCATATCGATTATTTGCAAGCCCACACCGCCTTGGTTGACAGCCAGCGCATAGTGCGAATAAGGGCGAACCTGCTTCAAGTCGGTGCCGCGGGCCAGTACGCTCGGTTTGCGCACCGGATTGCGGGGGTCGGTAACGTCCCAGATTTCGAGTCGGTTGCCGGCACAAATTAAAGCGTATTCATTTCCGTTTGCATCCACATATCCCCAGCAACCACGGGTGCCGGAAATCGCCGTATCCGAGAGTAATCCGATGTTGAAATTTGGGCGGGCCAAAACGTCCGAAGCCGTTAAAAAGAGGAAAAACGTCAGAAGCAGAAATTTTGATTTTCGAGCTGGCATTGCATGGCACCTGTCAGATGGTGGTTTTGGTTTAAATGGGCACGCCCGCCTGGGAACGGTTAATCGCATGGAAGGGGTTGACCGTGATAAATGGCGTATAATAAGGTCACCACGTCGGCCGCGGAGGCTCGGCTGTCACAGTTAAAGTCGGCTTCGTCGGCGTCAAAGAAAGGGAATTGCTGCCCCAGAAAGACCCAGTTTAGAAGCACAATGACATCCTTCACCCAAGGGATTCCATCCCGGTCCAAGTCTCCTTTCGGAAAGTCTTCTGCCACCCCCAAATCGGCCAAGGCCCGGCGGATGGCGACCTTGGCGGAGTCCTCCTGCATATAGTAAAGGGGGAAGTTGAACCAGACGAAGCCGCCGCCGGAGGCAGGGTTAAGATGTTTTTTGGCCACCGTTTGTCCCTCTTTCGGGTCGTTTCCGGGGGAGAAGGAGCCGAAGCTGTATAAATCTTCGGCCGGGTTTCGATTGGCGAGGTATCCGATAACTGGAACGGTAGGGTAGCCGTAGGAGATGTTATTGGAAATAAATGCTTTTACCCCGGCGGCGGCACGGCTGGAATCAGCCGTCAGCAGCGGATAACCGGCTTGTTCGGGTTGGGCAAAAAGAAAGGAGCGGTTGACCAAGCTGTCGTCGAACGGCAAATAACGCGGGAAAAAGATGCAGTCGAAGCCAAATACGCTGCGCAGAGTGTCCCAGATTTCCGAACTTGCCAAAAAAGGGGGGTCGCTTGGGGCACATTTCAAGAAAGAAGAGGTGTTTGTTCCCTTGACCCAGTGGCCATCCATCACCAGTTTTCCGCCGGCTTTGAAAAAGTCCGTGAAGTAAGAAAGAAAAGTCGGATTGTCGTTGCTGTTGAAGGGGCGCAGTTCGGCGGAATGAACGAAAACAGCCCGGTTTTGCGCCATAAAGTTTGGGGGGATTCCAGTAGGAAGCGAGAATGATTCGTCTTTCAGATTCAGCGTATCGAAGTCGTAGCGGCGCAAGGCCCGAAAGTAGAAGTCTTGAATGGTATCCCGGAAAAAGGGATAGACCGTCGTAACCGGCTGGCCGGTGCGATTGACCAAAAGCAGCTTTGGCCCAAACACAAAGCGCATCGATTTTACAACAGGGGAAAGGAAGCTTTCAAACAACGGATTGACGCTGGCGACCCGGTAGAAGTGCCGCTCCCCGGCTATTGCTCCGAGGTCCGTATAACTGGTTTCAGCCACACTCACCGAATCGAACAGTGAAAACGTGATGGTATCCGTAAGCGGGGTTCGGTAAATGCGGAAGGACACCAAGTCGGCGTCGGGCGGTCTCTGCCAGAAAAGCTGAATGTTGCCGCCGTCGGCGGGAATGGCCGTAAAGCCTTGGGGAGTGGTAGGGAGGAAGGAAGTTGGAATTAATTTCACCGTGTCAACTTCAGTTGTGTCATTAAATACCGCCGCTACGCTTACGGTTTCCGGGCGGAAATTGGGCAGGGAAAACTCCAATTGAACGGTTCCCCCTTCCGTTCGAATGACATAGTTCCCGGAGGAATCGGTTTTGGTTTGACGGGGGAGGCCGACGAAACGGACGTTGACGTCCGGCAGCGAGTCGCCGGTTTCCCAGTTTACCACCTTTCCCGAGAGCTTGCCAGCCTTCGTTTGATTGAAGCGCAGAAGCGACATCCCGGCCGGGCCGGAAACGTTGGAAGCCAGCAAAGTTCCCGAGGGAAAGTAGGGAAAAAAGTCCCAACAGCCGGCGTAACTGCCGCTGGGGGGCGCATCAGGAGCGGTATCGTAGTGGCCCACCTCGACCGGCTGGGTCGGGTCTTCGATGTCCAAAATCACGACCCCATCGGCGTAATAGGAAGCATAAAGAAAATCCCCTTTGACCTGCACGTTGTGGATGATGGAGGCGATACCCGGCGGAGACCATTCGGCAACCTGCACGGGGCTGGAGGGGTTGCGGATATCCCAGACCCGCAGGTGGCCGCCAGGCTCTTCGTCAGTCGTGAAAAGATATTGGTGGTCTTCGGTCGGCCAGCAGTTGTGGGTGAAAGCGCCCGGATAGCAGACGTCCGCTATTTTCACAGGCACTGGTTGTTCTCTCAAATCAACGATGGAAAACCCCAACCCGAGGAAAGCAATGTAGCCGGTATCGTTTTTAACGTAGCTGTCGTGGGATTGGGGTGTGGACCCACCGCAGCCAGACGTGCTCAAATAATCTCCCACCTTTACGGGCAAAAGCGGGTCTACCAGCGATATAACGTACCATTCGTTATCCCAGCCGTTCATTCCCAAATAGGCGGAATCCCCTTCGATATGAATGGTGTGGGCGCCATTAGGAAGGGTGCGGCCGACGGGCGTCGTATCCGGCCAGACGGCCACGGTTTTGGCTGATTCGGGCTTGGAGACATCGATAATTTGCATGGCGGCCCGGCGAGCGCCCCCGTTCTGGTTTACGGCTATGACGTAGTTTTTATACGGACGGACCTGTTTTAAGTCGGCTGGAAATCCGTCTCCCGCGGTCGGCACGGGATTTTTCCGTTGGGGATTGGCCGGGTTGGTGACATCCCAAATCTCCAGATGGTCAAATGCACAGATTAGGGCATATTCGTTTCCAAAGGAATCGACGTAGCCCCAGCAGCCGCGGGTATTGGCAATGTTCCGGAAGAAAAGCAAATCAACGTTGAAGTTCGGACGGGATAGGACGGGGGAAGCGGAAAAGAGGATTGTTGCAAGAAAGAAAAAACTACCGGCGAGGCGGCCAAGAATAATCACAGCTGTCCTTTCATCCTTTTTGGCGAGAATCCGAACGAACCCTACCAACCGCCTCTGGAAACAAAGTTAAGCGTTTTACGGCCCCCGTCAAGCCTTTAATTTTCCAGTCTTGACAGAGGGGGAAATAAAGGATAGATTGAGGGGCTTCAAAACGGAGGATTTGTGTACGCATTAGTGGAAATTGGCGGGTTGCAGTTCCGGCTGGAAGAAGGGGAAAAAATCAAAGTCCCCAAGCTGGAAGCCGCCCCGCAGGATACAATTGAAATAGACAAGGTGATGCTCCTTTCGGGCGAGAAGGGAGTTGTAGTCGGGCGGCCTTACGTGGAGGGGGCTAAAGTCAAAGCGACAGTCACCGATGTGGGGAAAGACCCGAAAGTCATCGTTTTCAAGTTCAAACGTCGCACCAAATACCGCCGCAAACGGGGCCACCGGCAGGATTTCACCCAGTTGGCCATCGACAAGATTGTTTGGCCGTAGTGGATTAGACCTTCGCACGCGTGAAAGGCCGGGAATCCCCGGCCTTTTTACTATTGCCTTGCCCGTTCGAATCTTTATCTTTGGATGACAAAGTTTAAGCGTGCGTAGAAAGGAAGGAATTTAATGGCGACCAACATTGTAATCCCGCAGATGGGAGAAAGCGTGGTCGAGGCGACCATCGGCAAATGGCTGAAAAAAGAGGGCGACCCGGTCAAAAAAGATGAGCCGGTGGTGGAGATAATGACCGACAAGATTAACGCCGAAATCCCGGCCCACAAATCGGGCGTTTTAGGCAAAATTTTAATCGGCGAAGGGACGGTAGTACCCATTGGGACGGAAATCGGCGTTTTGCTGGAATCCGCCAACGAACCGATTCCGGAAAAATACTTGAAAGGAAACGGCGGCGGCGTGTCCTCCGTCCATTCCAGTGCTTCCAGTTCAGTTTCCCCCTCGCCTTCTGCTCCGGCGGTAGTACCTGCGGTAGAGGAAGAGGATTTGAAAGGAGTTAAGACCTCCCCGGCGGTGCGGCGGCTGGCCCGCGAACACGGAATCGATTTGACCCAAATCAAAGGGACCGGCGGCGGGGGACGGATTACCAAAGAAGATGTGGAGGCCTTTGTCGCTTCCGGCAAGGCGGCGCCGGCGATGGCCCCCTCGGCTCCAACGAAGACTCCGGCATCACCTTCAGGTCCAAAACAGCCGATTCCGGCTGCGCCTTCCACCCGTCCATCCGGCCCGCGCGAAGAAGTGGTTCCCTATGCCGGGGTGCGCAAGGTTATCGGCGACCATATGGTTCGCTCCAAGCAGACGGCGATGCACTACACCACTTTCGATGAGTGCGATTTTAACTCGCTGGTGGAACTGCGCGCCCGTCTCAAGCCGCAAGTTCAGGAAAAATACGGCGTCAGTTTGACCTATTTGCCCTTTATCATCAAGGCCGCCTGCTTCGCCTTGAAGGAATTTCCGGTCGTCAACGCCTCCATTGCCGGGGACAAAATCGTTTACAAGAAATACTGCAACATCGGCGTGGCGGTGGGGCGGGATTCCGGCTTAATCGTGCCGGTCATCAAGGACGCCGATGCGAAAAATGTTTTGCAATTGGCGGCGGCGATAGCCGAACTTTCCAAAAAGGCGCATTCCGACAAACTGACTTTGGATGATATTCAGGGGGGCACCTTTACCGTCACCAACGCCGGGATGTTCGGGGCTTTGGCTTCTGCGCCGATTATCAACTATCCCGAAGTGGCGATTCTGGGGGTGCATATGATTCAAAAGCGGCCGGTCGTTCGTAATGACCAGATTGTCATACGGGATATGATGACTTTCTCGCTCTCCCTCGACCACCGGCTCGTGGACGGGCACGTGGGGGTTCAGTTTTTGCGCCGGCTCATCAATTACCTCGAAAACCCCTGGGAATGGATGATGACCAATGTTTAAGGGGTTTAATTTGGTTTGATTTTGTAGGAGTTGAATCCCTCGACTACGCTCGGGACAAGTATATTCAACCCCTACAGTTTTTACATGGTCTTATGTCTGACGAATTGACAGTTGTTGATTGGGGGCATCTGGCCTACGGAGCCGCCCTTGCCCGACAAGAGGAAGCGGTGCGGCTCCGCTTGGAAGGAAAAATCGGTGACCGGTTGTTTTTGGTCGAACATCCGCCCGTAATCACCTTTGGCCGGGGGGGTAAAGCGGAGCATCTTTTGGCTTCCAAGGAAGAATTGGCCCGGCGGGGGGTTGAACTTTTTCATATCACCCGCGGGGGGGACGTGACCTTTCACGGGCCGGGGCAACTGGTGGCGTATTTAATAGCTGATTTGACCGCGCGCGGGCGGGATTTGCACCGTTTTTTGCGCGAATTGGAAAACGCAGTCATCGATTTTCTGGCCAAATATCATCTTAAAGGGGAGCGAATTGCCGGAAAGACGGGCGTTTGGGTGGAGGGTCGAAAGATTTGCGCAATGGGGTTGGCCGTGCGCAACTGGGTTACCTTTCACGGGCTGGCGTTAAACGTGGCAACCTCGCTGGACTATTTTTCCCTCATCCTCCCCTGCGGGCTGGCCGACCCGGTTACCAATATGGAGTTGGAGTTGAAAGAGAAAGTGGACTTCGAAAAGGCAAAAGGGTGGTTGGGGGTGTCGATGGCTTCTGTTTTCGGTTATGAGCTGGTACGGGGTGCGAACGCCTCTTTCCCCCTATCAAACCCTGTTTCTAAAGAAAGTATATGGCGTTGAAAATTGGCGACCCTGCGCCGGATTTTTCGCTCCCGGCGACGGCCGGCGGGAAAATTTCGCTTTCCGATTATCGGGGAAAACGAAACGTTCTTCTGGCCTTCTACGCCCTCTCTTGGACCGGGGTTTGAACGGCGGAGATGTCCGCCTTCCGGGACGGGCTTTCCCGGTTTGACGGGCTGACTACCCAGGTCCTGGGTATTTCGGTTGACCCTTCTCCCAGCCAGCGAGCTTGGGCCCGGCATTTGGGGATTGCCAACTATCCGTTCCTTTCCGATTTCTGGCCGCACGGTGAGGTGGCGCAAAAGTACGGGCTTCTCCGTGCCGACGGGTTTTCGGAAAGGGCGATTGTAATAATCGACAAGCTGGGCATTATCCGTTATTTCAAGGTTCACGAGTTGGAAACGGTTCCTTTGGTTGACGAGTTGATAAAAGAAGTGGAAAAGCTCCCGCGGTAGTCTGCTTTATTCTTGACTTCGTTTTGGTTATCTTTGAAATTGTTTGACTTTTTCTCCGTCCAGAAGGCTTTGAAAATGCCGGCTGTGAGGAAGTGGATGGAGGAACGGAATAAAATTTGGCGGAGTAGCTCAGTTGGTTAGAGCAGCGGAATCATAATCCGCGTGTCGGGGGTTCGAATCCCTCCTCCGCTATTAAAAACCGGCGGGTTTATTCCGTTAATTTCGTCAAACGGGGCAGGTCTAAAATAAAAATATGTTTGGATTCGGTGGCAAGAATTTTCTGCTTCTGAAAGCGGGAAAGCGTCCGGATGGTGGTTTCCACCGTGGCGCCGACCGCATCGCCAATGTCCTTGCGGGTCAAGGGGATATTGATGCGGACCCCTTTGGGCGTTTGGCTGCCGTGATGTTCGGCCAGTTTCACCAGGACCGAGGCGATGCGGGTTTCCACTTTGGAGGTGACCAGACCGGTAATGGTATCGTGGGCCGATTTCAAGCGGCTGCCGAGATATTGGATGACCGCCTTGGCCATCTGGGGCGTGCCGTAAACGAACTTTTCCAGTTCGCTCCGGCGCAGGCCGAAGGCCGTGGTGGAACTTTCCGCCACGGCGGAGGAAAGATGGGTTGGTGAATAGATGACCGCCGTGCCGCAAACCTGACCGGGCGGCACCATTTCCAAAACCATTTCCTTGCCGTTTGGGCCGGATTTTATCAGTTTGATTTTTCCCTCTTTGACGACGTAAAGCCAGTCGGCCGGGTCCCCCTCCCAAAACAGATATTCTCCCCGTTTGACTGTTCGTTCCACCAACAAATCGGCGATTTTTTTGGCGTCGGCGCCGGAAAGGGAGGCGAAAAAGGGGATTTTGCGAACCAACTCGGTTTTGTCCACAAGCGGAACCGCCGTTTTCATAGCGAAGTTAGATACCGAAACGAGCCTTGATTTGTCAATAGCCGGGCGCATATGCGCCGATAAAAAAAGGGGTTGGACGAGCATCAAAACGGCCATACCTTCTGACAAACTTTATGGATGGACAAAGAGTTAAAAAGATTTGGGTTTGGCGGTTCTTCAAAATCGTCTGGATGGCCGTCTTAATTTATCTTTTGCTAAGTCTGGTGCTGGCGGTCCCCTTTTCCAACCTGCTTTTCAAACCTCCGGCCCTTCCGGGGGGCGTACCTTCTCTGGTGATGCCAGGAGCCAACAAGGTCCGAGAGGTCTGGATGGGAGCTTACAACCTTCAGGTTGATATTTTAACGATATCATCTACTGCCGGGCCGAATCCGATACAGCTCTCCGCCTGGTGGGTGTATCGGGATTCCAGCTCGGGAAAGCCGACCGTGGCGTTTCTGGCCGGCAATGGGGGGCTCGACCCGGTCGCTTTTGACGACGAGGTTCGGCTTTGCAGCCGTATGGGTTTCAACTGTCTTCTCTTAGACCAGCGGGGCTACGGTGCCTCGGCGGGGGAGCTTTTGAGTCACGGTTGGTACGAGCGAGGGGATTTTGCGGCAGTGCTCGACACTATCGCTGGCCGTTACTGCATTGATACCGGCCGAATCGGCGTCTGGGGGTATTCAATGGGGGCCTCAAATGTGGTCTGCCTTGCCGCCCGGCGGCCGGGGATAAAGCGGATTCTACTTTATGCTCCCTGGTCTGATCCCCTCCCGATGGCCGTGCATTACGTTTGGAGAAGCTATTCCGTGCCGAGGTTTTTACTTTATTTTCCCGTGTGGATGGCCATCCAAATTGGAACCTGGCGGAACGAGGGTGGAATTTTGGACCCGGCGGAGGAGGCGGGAAAAGTTCGGTGTCCGGCGCTGGTGGTATATGGCGAAGCGGACGATATTGTCCCGCCGGAGCTGGCCGAGGGACTATACCGTTCCTTGGCCGGGCCCAAAGAACGGGTGGTCGTTCCGGGGGCCCAGCACAACGATTTGTTTGCGGTTATGGGACGAGAAAGGTATCTGGAGCAATTAAGAGATTTTTTCAGTCCACTGCTGGCCGCCGAGCCCGGTCGATAGCCGCCAGATGGACGAGAAAACAGCGGCCAAAAAGATTTTTTACCGGTTTTTCTCTTCCTGGCACGGTCTTTTGCTTCTTCTGTCCGTTTCTTTTCTCTACTTTCTTTTCGGCATCACCGGCGTGGTGGATGTGTACGACGAGGGGATCCCTGTTTACGGGGCGGAAAGAATATTGAACGGAGAGGTTCCCTATCGGGACTTTTGGACCATCTATGCCCCGGGACAGTTTTATGTTTTGGCGGGTCTTTTTAAGATTTTTGGTTCGTCTCTTTTGGCGGAGCGATTGTATGATACGGCCGTTCGCGCACTCGTTTCAGGAACGGTCTATTTAATCGCTTTACGGCTCGCCTCGCCGGGTTGGGGGCTTCTTTTCTGGGTGGTCGTCACGGCCTGGCTCAAGTTTTTCGGCTATCATGCTTCTTCCACCTTTCCGGCGATTCTTTTTGTCCTCGTTAGTTTATGGGCTGTTTCCGGCCTGCCGGCGCAAGAAAAGCCGAAAAGATGGATTTTTATCTCGGGCCTCTTGGCCGGACTCGCCACCCTTTTCCGGCACGACTTCGGATTTTACACTTTTTTATCGGAAATTTCGGCAATCCTTTTTTTCCCCTTTTGGCACCGGAAGCTAACGCGTGGAGGAAAGGTCTCTTCCAACTGGGCCAGCGTCCTGATCGCCTCTCTTTGGCCCTATCTTCTGGGTTTTGGGGCCGTTCTTTTTTTTCCGCTGGCCTTTTTTTTGAGCGCCGTGCCCGTGAAAGACCTCTGGTACGACTTGGTGACCTTTCCGGCAACAATTTTTCCGCTCGTGCGGGACCTCCCGTATCCCGCCCCCCTGCCTGACCCGGCTCGGATTTTCCGGGGGGAACTCTCTTTTTTCCGCGCCTTCACGGACCTCTCGCACCGTTGGGCTTTTTATGTCGTTCCGCTGACGTTCGCCGCCGTTTTCTTTTTCCTTCTTTTCGGGAACCGTCGAAAGCCTCACCCAAAGGGAGGCGGCGACGGGGATGCGGCTTGGGAGTGGGGAGTGGGAGTATTTTTGGTTTTTGGCATTTTGTCGTTCAATAACGTCCGGGTCCGCTCCGACCTGCCGCACCTGTTTCCCTCCTTTGTTGCGGCCGGCCTGCTTTTTCCCGCTTTGGTTGCAAAGATTTTGGAACTGCGGTTGTTTCGCAGGGGGTTGGTTTTCGGCGTGGGGCTGGCGGCCGCTCTTCTTCTCTTCCCTCATCCCCTACAAGAGCTGCAAAAACCGGGGGTTGACGAGCGCTACCGGCATCTCCTTTACGTTCACAATCTTAGGCGGGCCGGCCTCGTCGGGGTAAATCCCTTTCAAGCCCAAACCGTCCATTACGTTCAGAGCGTCACTTTCCCCTGGGAACGCATCTTTGTGGGAAGCCACCGGCACGACCAGATATACAACAGCGACGTTATTTTCTACTTCCTTTCCGAAAGGAATTGCGCCACCCGTTACCACGAGCTTTCCCCCGGCTCGGCCACTTCCCGGGAAGTCCAAGCCGCCATCATCGACGACCTGCAGAGAAATCACGTCCGCTATATCGTGATACTATCCCGGATTCCCATCCGCGGGGTGACCAACGAACCGGTGCCGGTGCGGCTCTTGGATGAATTCATAAAAGTGAATTACCAGCAAGTTGAGAAATTTGGAGACTGGTTCGTGTTAAAGAGAAGGTAGGCTCCTGCGCTGCTAAGATACCGAAAAATATTCGTGAAAGTTTTGCTGTAATTTACTATTTTCTTTTCCTGTGTTTGACACTGGTTCGCCCGGCGGGTATGCGGTTTTGAAAAAATGCGTTTTTTCGCCATATTCAGATACAATGGAAGGGATTTCAAAGCGAAGGGGGAGGGACCAAATGAGGGGTGGCCCTCGAGCGGAACTTGGAAAAAAACAGAGCGAGATAAGGAGGAGGCTATGAAGGTCAAGCGCGCAACGCACAGGGAAGCGGAGGTTTCCATAAACCAGTTTGGACCCCATCGTTTTGGGGTTTTAGCGGCACTTGTTTTCAGCCAAGTCGTTTTTTGGGTTTCATTGGGCCGTTCGACGGAGGCGCCGCCGGCTCCGGCAACCCCCAAAAAACCGGTCACGGATACCTATCAAGGTGTTTTGGTTGCCGAGGATTATCGCTGGCTGGAGGATTACAAAAATCCGGAGGTGCGCAATTGGAGCGAAGCGCAAAACCAGCTCACCCGGGCTTTCCTGGACAAGCTGCCCGGACGGGAGCAGATTCAAAAACGTTTGAAAGGCATCTACGGCGCCCAGTCCGCCAGCTATTTTGGCCTGCAGTACCGCCGGGGAACGCTTTTTGCCCTGAAATTTCAGCCCCCCAAAGAGCAGCCCTTTCTGGTCACGCTGGCGTCGGCCGATGACCCGGCCTCCGAGCAGGTGGTGGTGAACCCGAATACCTTGAATCCCAAGGGAACCACGGCGATTGACTTTTACTCCCCATCCCTCGACGGCAAGCTGGTGGCCGTGTCGCTTTCGGAAGGGGGGAGCGAGGACGGCACCGTTCACGTGTACGAAGTTTCCTCCGGCAAGGAGCTTTCGGACATCATCCCGCGGGTCAATTATCCCACCGCGGGTGGAGACGTGGCTTGGAATCCGGACGGCAGCGGCTTTTATTATACCCGCTACCCCCAAGGAAGCGAACGTTCCAAGGAAGATATAAATTTCTATCAGCAGGTGTGGTTTCACAAGCTGGGCACCCCGGCTGGCGAGGACGTTTACGTCATCGGCAAAGAGTTTCCGCGCATCGCCGAAATTCAGCTGGAAACCACGGACGACGGGGGCTACCTCTTGGTCACCGTGTCAAACGGGGATGGCGGGGAGTACGCCCACTATCTTTTGGACCCTTCCGGCAAATGGACCGAAATTACCCGATTTGCCGACTGGATTACCCGGGCCAGCCTGGGACCGGACGGCGCTCTGTCTATGCTTTCTTTGAAAGATTCCCCCCGCGGCAAGATTTTGCGCCTGCCTCTGGAAAATCCGGTTTTGGAAAAGGCCTCCGTTTTCATAGCGGAAGATGCGGAATTGGTCATCGAGCACTTCGTTCCCACCGCCAACCGGCTGTACGTGATTGACCAGGTGGGCGGGCCTTCAGAGATACGGGTTTTCGACCATGAGGGCAAGCTTTTGTCTCCGGTGGAACTTGCGCCGGTTTCTTCAGTCGGCCAGGTTCTGCGGATGGGAGGGGACGAAGTTTTGATTTCCAGTTCCACCTATCTCACCCCGACGGCCTGGTACCAGTTCAACCCTCCCACGGCAGTGGCCCGGCGCACCGCGCTTTTTGAAACCTCGCCAGCCGATTTTTCGGACTGCGAAGTGGTGCGGGAGTTCGCCACTTCCAAAGACGGCGCCAAAGTTCCGGTAAACATCATCCGTTTGAAAGGAACCAAGCTGAACGGCAAAAATCCGACTTTGTTGACCGGCTACGGCGGCTACGGCATCAGCCTGCGCCCGAACTTTAGCAACGCGCGGCGGGTCTGGCTGGAGCAGGGAGGAGTTTGGGTGATTGCCAACCTGCGCGGGGGAGGCGAATATGGGGAAGCGTGGCATAAAGCCGGAAATTTGACCAAAAAGCAGAACGTCTTTGACGATTTTGCCGCCTGCGCCCAGTATTTAATAAAAGCCGGCTATACCAATCCTGCCAAACTGGTCATCGAAGGGGGGAGCAACGGCGGGCTTTTGATGGGAGCCGCGCTGACCCAGCATCCGGACCTTTTTGCCGCCGTGGTCTCCCACGTGGGGGTTTACGATATGCTGCGGGTGGAGCTGGACCCCAACGGGGCCTTCAACGTCACCGAGTTCGGCACGGTCAAAGACCCTGAACAGTTCAAAGCGCTCTATGCCTATTCCCCCTACCACCACGTAAAGGACAAAACGGCCTATCCGGCGGTTTTTCTTTTGACCGGCGAGAACGACGGACGGGTGAACCCGGCCAATTCCCGCAAGATGGCGGCCCGCTTACAGGCGGCCACCGGCTCCAAACATCCGATTCTGCTCTGGACTTCCCGCTCCGGCCACGGTATCGGCAGTTCCCTTTCGGAAAAGATTTCGCGGAGTGCGGATGTTTTTGCCTTTATGTTCGACCAGTTGGGTGTTCCCTATCTGGACCGCAAGACGCATCTTCAGTCAACCGAGGTTGAACTGAAGTGACACCCTCGAGCGGGTAGGAAGAAAAATGGCGGCTGAAAGGCCGCCCTCACCACCGCCGGAGTGGCCAGTGTCTGCTTTGGCCTTTTTCTGGCCTACCAGATTGGATTTATCGAGGGGTTGTTTTGTAAGTCCGAAAGGATAACTACAGTTTGTTCTAACCAGCAATCAGCGGTATTTCTTTTAGTTCTTCTAAGGGCTTATTATGCCACATTACCAGGATTTTATCTTCATAGTTTTTTAATATATCTTTTGAAGTTTTCAGAATTTCTACCCGCAAAGTTTCTTCATTATTATTACCGTAGATAAGCATAACCCCGCGATAGTAATTCGCATTTTCAACAAATCCCTTCAGTTTTTTTAGATCCTCCCCCAATTCTTTAAGTTCAACATCGGCGGGTTTTACCTCAATTATTGCTAAGTTTTGAGCCATACATCCAGACTTGTGAACAACGAAATCCGGTTTTCTATCTCCCTTAATTATCTCATGTCCACGTTTATCAAGTTCTCCATCTAATTCAAAAGAAAACTCATCGGTTAGAGCTTCACGAAGCTGATGATAAAGTTCGTAGCAGTAGACCCTTTCTCGGAAAATTTGTTTTTCGGAGCCTGCAACGTGTATCCTAAAATAATGAGCCCCTATTTTTGTTGTAGCCAGTCTCAGATGCCGGATAAATTCTTGAAAGACCTTTTCTTTTTGAGCTTGATTATCCACGGAACACGCAGCAAATCAATTTTAAATATCCAAGCGCAGCCAATTTAGAACAGCGTATCTCTTTTCGACTTCCTATTTTTCCTTGGTGCGTACTTTTGTTTTATCCCATTGCCTGAAAATTTGTCTATTTTTTCTTTCTTCCTTTAAAACTTTATTATCAAAGTTTATGACAATATTTTCACATTGCCTCTCTATATCCGAACCTATTGATAGCCATTGGTCTTTAAATCGTTCTATTAGAACCGACGAGCCTGTTTCTTTGGGTTCGAATATTTCATCAATTGATTTATCACAATGGGTCTGTAAGCTATCCCAATTGCAGGATGCCATTAGTTGTTGTTTTTTTACTCTGATTGCAATCCGCAAAACTTCTAACTGGTCGATAACCCTTAGTGCAGTGGCTGAAATAGCGTATCCGAGAGATTTTGTTTCTTCAACCTTTGCCGGAACTACCATTACTGACAATTTCCATTCAGGACTAATGTCTGTGACAATTACATCTCCAATTTTTCGTAGGTGCCTTGAAATGTAGCTTTGAGCGCGGTCTCTTGCGTCGGCATCGAACTCTCCGCTTACCTCGACTTGCACTTTAATATTCGAATTTTCATCTTTTTCTTGGCAAAGCAGATTATGGAGGGGGGTAAGAAAACTTAAAAAAATGACGGAGGCAACCAATCGCATATGGATTCTCCTTTTAAGGTATTTTGTAAAATTTAAATATCCAAATTCCTCACATACTTGGCGTTTTCTTCGATGAACTTGCGGCGGGGTTCCACCTGGTCCCCCATCAAAGTCGAAAAGATATGGTCGGCGGCGGCCGCATCCTCCAAAGTCACCTGCAACAACGTCCGGGTCTCCGGGTCCATCGTGGTTTTCCAAAGCTGTTCGGGGTTCATTTCGCCTAATCCCTTGTAGCGCTGGATGCCAACGCCGGTTTTTCCCATCCGCTCCAAAGTCCGGTCCCGCTCCTCGTCGGAATAAACGTAAATTTCCTGACTTCCTTTTTTCAACCGGAAAAGTGGCGGCTGGGCAATGTAAACCTTCCCCAGCTCAATCAAAGCCCGCATATAGCGGAAAAGGAAGGTCAAAATCAGCGTGCGGATGTGGGAGCCGTCCACGTCGGCATCGGTCATTATGATAATCTTGCCGTAGCGGGCCTTGGCAGCGTCGAATTCATCCGCCCCGATGCCGGTCCCCAAGGCGGTGATTAAAGTGCGGATTTCCTCGTTGGACAAAATCTTGTCCAGCCGGGCCTTCTCCACGTTCAAAATTTTCCCCCGCAAGGGCAAAATCGCCTGAAAGCGCCGGTCGCGTCCCTGTTTGGCGGAACCTCCGGCGGAATCCCCCTCGACGATGAAAATCTCGGTTTGCTCCGGGTCGGTCAGGGAACAATCCGCCAGCTTGCCGGGCAGGCCGGAGTTTTCCAAAGCCGACTTGCGGCGGGTCAGCTCGCGCGCCTTGCGCGCTGCTTCCCGGCTTCTGGCCGCAGAGATGGACTTCTCGACAATCTTGCGGGCGACGGAGGGATTTTCTTCAAAATATCCCCCCACCTCCTCGCCAAAAATGGTTTCAACAATCCCTTTGGTCTCGGAATTTCCCAGCTTGGTTTTGGTCTGCCCCTCGAACTGCGGGTCGGGGATTTTTACCGAAATCACCGCCGTCAGCCCCTCGCGCACGTCCTCCCCCTGCAGCGCCACCTCGCCGTTTTTCAGCAACCCGTTTTTCTGGGCATAATTGTTAATCGTGCGGGTCAAGGCCGTTTTGAACCCGACCAGGTGAGAGCCCCCTTCCACCGTATTGATGTTGTTGACGTAGGTAAAGATGTTTTCAACGTAGGTGTCGTTGTACTGGATGGCAATCTCCACGTCGGTACCGTCCTTTTCCTTGTGGACGTAAATCGGCTTGGGATGCACGGCCTCGCGGTTTTCGTTCAGGTATTCCACAAACGAGGCAACGCCGCCTTTGTATTTGAAGCTCTGACTCTTTTTGGTTTTCTCTTCGGAGATTTCGATTTCCAGCCCGCGGTTCAAAAAGGCCAGCTCCCGCATCCGGGCCGCCAAAATGTCGAAGGTGAAATCGATTTTCGGGAAAATCTCCGGGTCCGGCCGGAAGGTTACCTTGGTGCCGGGTTTCTGGCGTTTGCCGATGGCCTTCACCGGCGCCACCGGCTCTCCCCGCTCGTATTTCTGGTAATGCACCTGCCCGTCGCGGGCCACCTCCACCTCGCACCATTCCGCAAGGGCATTGACCACCGATACGCCCACCCCGTGCAGCCCGCCGGAAACCTTGTAGGTCTGGTGGTCGAACTTCCCGCCGGCATGCAGGGTGGTCATCACCACTTCCAAAGCCGGCTTTTTCTGGGTGGGATGGAGGTCGACCGGAATGCCGCGGCCGTTATCCTCCACGGTGACCGAGCCGTCGTCGTTCAGAGAGACAGAAATATGGTCGCAAAATCCGGCCAGGGCCTCGTCCACGGAGTTGTCCACCACCTCGTAAACCAGATGATGCAGCCCGCGCGGCCCCGTGTCCCCGATATACATCGCCGGCCGCTTGCGCACCGCCTCCAGCCCTTTTAAAACAACGATGGTGGTGGCGTCGTAATGATGGCCGGCGACCGGTTTTTCCGTCAATTCAAGCTCCGCATCCCTGGTGGGGGTCATAAAAGAAACACCTGCTTTACCACTTCGGCACCCAGTTCCTTATTTATCTTTTCGGCAATTAAATGGCGGGCAAACATCAGTTCCTCCTTCCAGGTGGGGGAGTGGACTTTGACGAAGAGTTTCCCTCCGTGCAAGCCCACCGCTTCCGATATCGCTGCAATCTGGCTTCCTACGACGTCTTTGTAAATTAAAACGGCCTGACTTTCCTTGATTTTTTTTTCCAGCCCCAATTTTTGAATCTGTTCCTGAACCAGAGAGCCCAAGGGGGTTGGTTCGTGCAGTTTCTTTTTCCCAAGAGGCGGGGCAGGCGGCTGGGCAGCCTTTCTAAAGGTTAATTTTTGCCGTCGCTGTACATTCCGCACGCTTTTCCAAGTTAATAAAAATCAAGGGGATTGGCAAGGGAAATGAAGCAGAGACCGGCCCTTTGATTATATATTAAGCCGTTGTATCACAACATCTTATGGCCAATCTCTGGTTTTTGGTTGGATTTTTGGAGCGGTTCGATTGGAAACAGTGTAAGTTGTGTTTGGAGCAATCAAAAATCGACTTTTATTTTGACCAGAAAACTCTTTTTTTCCGCGTCCGATTCAAAGAAAATGTTTCCGATTTTTGGCACCCCTTCCCCCGTATCCTGCGACAGGTGGGCATCCACATAGGCGTCCAGCATCGAAACCGCCGTGGCGGCGGCATAGAGCCATAAAAACAGATTACGGTTGTTGGTATGGACCCGGTAACCCTCCAAGTCCAAATCATCTTTGGCATCCGAAGCCCGCTTCCACTCCACAACCGCCGTTCCCAGCAAGGTCCCCTGCCCCCCGGCGATGATTACGGCCTTGAAATATTTTTTGTTGTAGAGCTGTCCCCAACCGGGGATGGCCAAAGAGCGCAAAAGCGCTCCGGAAGGGGAAGGGAAATTTGTTTTTTTCTCCGGCACCAAAGTTTTTTTCCCGGAAGTGTCGGTTGCCGAAGGAAGGGCGAGTGTGTCGGCTCCCCGGGAGGAAGTGTCCCTCCCTTGAACAAGAACCGTGTCGGTTGGCGGTTTTGGTTGCAGGGAATCGGCGCCGGTCGTATCCGGTGCGGCAACTTGAGCGGATGCGTCCGCGGCCAGTCCGAAAATCAACCCCAATAAAAATCTTCTCATTGCCGCACCAGAAAGGTGAGTTTTTGGGGGGCCAAACCGATGGTTATCGGGAAACTGATTTGCACGGGGTCGCCGTCAATGTGCACGGGCGTTCCGGCCGGGGCGTTGATGGCGATGTTTTTGGCCCGGTAGATTTTGGTGAACTCCAGCCGGGTATGGCGGCCTTTGAAAAGCCGGGGAAAGTTCCAAAGGATTTGCCTTTTGCTCACCGCCTCCACCAAACAAAGGTCCAAAATGCCGTCATCCGGGACGGCGTCCGGCGTCAGGAAAAATCCCCCTCCCACCCGGGGGCCGTTGCCGACCGACAGAGAAGTGGCTTTGACCGTGCGGGCAAGGGATTCGAATTTCAGTTCGAGGTCGAAAGGGGTTAAATTTTTGGTCTGGGATAGGAGGGCCCGGACGTAGCGCAGCTTGCCCGGCCAGTTTTTGAACGTGCCGCTGGCGGCGGCCACCTGGGCATCGAAACCTACACCGAAAGAATTAAAAAAGTAATGGCCGTTGGCGGTTCCCACGTCCAATTTTTTTTCCCGGGCGCGCAGGTATTCAAAAGTGAACCTTTTGGGGTTGGTCGGAAAACGGGAAAGATGACAAATGTCGTTTCCGGCGCCGGCGGGATACAGATTGACCGGGATGTTTTTCCCCAAAAAGTACGGGGCGACTTTGGCAAAGGCGCCGTCGCCGCCGACCACCAAAACCCGGCTCCAGCGCAGCTCGGCGCTTTTCCACCAGCGGTTGAAATCCTCTAAATTGGGGCAAAGGTAACTTCCCACTTCAAAGTTTTCGCTCAAAGTCCTTGTCAAGACCGGGAGCAAGTCTTTGACCTTGCCGCTCCCGGCGGCGGGGTTGCCCCACAAAAGCAGTTTCGGTTTCAACGCTGCCATAGCCGGCTATAATATCGAAAAAAGACGAAGCCGCCAAGTTTTTTGTCGGGGTGGTAATCAAATTTCGAAAAGAGCTTGATTTCTTAATTTTTTGCTCTACCTTACCAATCGCAAGGAGATATCTTCAATGTCGGTAAAGAAATCTGCGACAGCCATCACCTTAGGCGTAATATTACTTCTTTCCGGGGTCGCTTTTTCCAAATCCGCCTGGCGGCGGGTGGACAGCGGCACGCAATACTTTATGAAATCCATTTCCGCCCCGGACTCCTTGCACGTCTGGGTGACGGGAAGCGGACGCGTTTTACGTTCCACGGATGGGGGATTAAGTTGGAGCATTCAATTCAATTCGCCAAGTGTGGGGTTCGATATAGTCAGATTTGTTGACTCTTTGCACGGCTGGGGTTTGGGGGCTTTTTGTTGCTATGTTTCGGTTGTCTATAGAACGGTTGATGGCGGCAGTACTTGGAATCAGGTCAACTTTCCACCTACGATACAACCAATACGTGCGGCCAGTTTCGTAGATACCCTTAACGGCTGGGCGGCCGCCGATGGAGATACAATATATCGTACTACAAACGGAGGTTTAAGTTGGACCCCTCATTTCGTGGGAGAAAGTTCCTTTATCCCCTTTCAAATTCAGTTTGTGGACAGTTTGAGAGGATGGGTGGCAGGGTCAAAGTTCACCGGCAATGAATACCCCCGAATTTTTCACAGTTCGGATGGGGGGAGAAATTGGGTGATGCAGAGTTTGAATCTGGCCGATACGGGTGGTTACGTCAAAGATATTGACTTCATTGACGGCAATATCGGCTGGCTTTTGACGGCGGTGGCAGGAGAGAGAATTTATCGTACTACGGATGGGGGTGTCACTTGGGCAGTTATGTATGGGGAAGCCGGCGGGCCCATCAGAAAAGCATTGGATTTTATTGACGATTCGAGAGGATGGATGGCTGGAACAACATTCTTTGGCGGCTTCGTTTCAACCATCGGCCACAGCATTGACAGCGGCAAAAGTTTTGTTGATACGGTGATTCAGGAAGGCGGTGATGCTCAAAAAATCAAGATGTTCAATGAAAACATCGGGTGGGCTGTCGATGATGCAGGAGGTGTCCTGCTATATGCGCCGCCGACACTGGGGGACGTGAACTGGGACGGGAATTTTACCAGCGCTGATGTCGTGCTTGAAATAAATAAGGTATTTCTGGAAGAACCTTTTCCCGCTCCGGCGGAGGCAGGCGACGTTAATTGCGACAGCCGGTTTAGTGCTGCGGATGTAGTTTGGCTGTTGCAAGCGATATTTATGGAAAGACCGTTTCCTTGTAGTATTGCTTCACAGACCGATTTGGCAAACTTAAGTTAGTTTGAAAGAACCATTGCCGTCCTTGCGGTCGGAATTTATCTCTACAAAATCCGAGCGGGAAGTTATGTGGAAACGAAGAAGATGCAGCTGGTGAAATAGAAATTCACTTAGTCAGAAAAGCCGCTCGCAAGGGCGGCTTTTTGTTTGTTGCGAACTTTCCGCTTTCCGGCTATCTTCCTTTCGGCCAGGTCCGGCGCACAGAAGGAGTGTCAAACCCCGCCAGGGCCGGAAGGCAGCAACGGTAGATAACGACTTTTGGTGCCGCCGGGTAGCCTGGCCTTTTAAATACAGAGATTAGAGACTGGAGATTGGAGATTGGTTAAAGACGGGTCCAGGTTTGGTGCCCGAACCGGAAGTCGGTTATGCCGCTGAAAGGCCTTGAATGTCCTATCTGGTTTTAGCGCGAAAGTACCGCCCGGCTGCCTTTGACGAGGTGGTGGCGCAGGATTTGGTTGTTTCCACCCTAAAAAACGCCATCGAAAGAGGAAAAGTCTCCCACGCCTATTTGTTCACCGGGCCGCGCGGTTCGGGAAAGACCACCGTCGCCCGCATTTTAGCCAAGGCCTTAAACTGCGAAAAGGGGCCGACCGCCAAACCCTGCAACGTCTGCCCCCGCTGCCGGGACATAACCGCCGGGGTCAGTTTGGACGTCATCGAAATCGACGGCGCCTCCCACAACTCGGTCGATGACGTGCGCGAGTTGAACGAAAACGTCCGCTATGCCACCGCCGGCGGGCGCCGGATTTACATCATCGACGAGGTGCATATGCTTTCGGGGGCGGCCTTCAATGCCCTTTTGAAAACGTTGGAAGAGCCGCCCCCCCACGCCGTTTTCGTTTTGGCCACCACCGAAGTCTCCAAAATCCCCGCCACCATCCTTTCCCGCTGCCAGCGTTTCGATTTCCGCCGCATCCCGCCGCCCGCCCTCACCTCCACCTTGCAAAATATCTGTGCTAAGGAGGGCATTGAAGTGGAGCCGGAGGCCCTGGCCATCCTCGTCCGCAAGGCGGACGGCTCCCTGCGGGACGGGCTTTCGCTTTTGGACCAGGTCTGGACTCTTTCCGGGGGAAGGATAACCAAAGAGAAAGTCGAGCAGGCCCTGGGTCTTTTGGGATTGGAGGTTTTTTTTGAATTAACCGACGCCCTTGCCCAAAAGGATGCCGCCCGGACCCTTTCGGTTTTTGACCGAGTAATGGAAAAGGGGGCGGACGTCGAGGATTTTTTGGACCAGTTGCTTTACCATCTGCGCAATTTGTTGGTGGCCCGCTTGAAAGAGCATTCGGAAGAGCTTTTGCCGTTTTCGGAAACGGAACGGCAGGAGTACGCCGGGCGGGCCAGGCAGTTTGCCGAAGGGGATGTTCTGCGAATGATGAAGGCGGTTTCCGATTTGAAGCTGAATTTGAGCCGCTTGGCCGACCCCAAGATTCTGGTGGAAGCGGAGCTGGTCAAACTGGCCTGGCTGGATTCGACCGTTGAGTTGAAAGAGGTTCTGGAAAACTTGGAAGAAGGCGGCGGTTTGTCTTCGTCCGGTTCGGCACCAAAGAGGAGTTTTTCGGGCAACCCACCCGGGTCGTTTCCCACGGCCGGAGGGGCATCGGCCGAATCTTCTGTCCGCGCATCCGGCTCCGGCGGCAGACCCTCGGTTTCACGGGGTCCGCAAAGTTTTGGAAGTGGCGAACCTTCCCCGAAAACCGCGCCTCCGGCGGTTTTTACCCCGCCCGGCAAGGCGGTGGAAGGCACGGTTTGGAGGCAGGTTTTGGACCGGATGCGCAAGGAAAACCCGGGTGACGTTATCTTCTTGGAACAATCACAACCGTACTTCTCCGAAAAGGATGAATTGATTTTACCGTTCGGCCGGTCTTACGAAGCAATAGTAAAAAAGAAATTCGGCGGGGTTGGCAACGGCCGGAAGATTCTGGACGAAGTGTTGTCGGATGTTTTGGGGCGGAGGGTTGTCTTGAAAATCGAATTCGTTGCCAATGGGCCGGCCGCCGCACCCGTTGCTCCGGCAGCCGCTTCCGCCCGCATTTCAGTCGCTGACTGGCTGGAAAAACACCCCGACTGGAAGGAGATTTGGGATAAGCTGCAATTGGAAGCGATAGAAAGAAAGCCGAATACGTCCGGGGCCAACTGATTTTCTTTCAATTTCGATGGGGTTTTCTATGGAGATTCGATGAAAGGTTTTGGTGACATCTTTAAGCAGGCCCAGCAGTTTCAGCAAAAATTGGAGCAAATTCAGGCCGAACTTGCCCAGACCCGGGTGGAAGGCACGGCCGGGGGAGGAATGGTTCGGGTGATCGCCAACGGCAAACAGGAAATCGTGGAGCTCAAAATTGAACGGGAAGTGGTTAACCCGGAGGAAGTGGAGATGTTGCAGGACTTAATCTTGGCCGCTTTGGCCCAAGCCCGCGAAAAAGCGGCCGCCTTGGCGCAGGAAAAGATGATGGCTTTGACCGGCGGGTTGAAAATCCCCGGCCTGCCCGGATTTGGAATGTAAGTGGTTGTTAGAGAAATAATTAACAAATTTCACCTTCCCCCTATCAGAATCCGTTTGGAAGCAAGATTTCCCTTGACACTAAAGTACTTCCCCGCTAAATTTGGTTTGCTACTACAGTTTCGGAGAGGAGCTTTTGGAGGCTTAAAGCGAGTTTTTAAAACTTCACATATTTCTTAAGGGGAGGCTTTATGAAACAGGTGTGGCTTTGGCTCACCGTGGGGTTTGTTTTTTTTTCCGTTGGGGGGGGATTCGCAGAGGAAAGCTTTTTGCCGCAGGATTTGGCGGCATTGCCATCCGGAGTCATAAAATACGACTCGTACGACCCGGATAGCACCCCATTTGGGAGGTCTATTAAGAATTTTAGCAACTATTGGGTGGGGGTGAAATTTGTTCTCCCTTCCGATGAATGTATTTGCTTCGGTTTCACCCTTACTCATTTAGCCTTTAAAATCGATAATTCCTCCTTAAATACGGACGATACCGCTTATTTCTATGTCGTCAGACACGATGCCAATTCAGGTTTGCCGGACTTTCAAAACGGAGTTTTGGAAAGTCTAAAGATAGTTGCCCCCTTGGACCGGCTCCAGGGAGTTCCCTTAATTTCCGAGCATAGCTTCGGAAATGAACCTTTCTGGATTGTCTTGGGGCCGGTACCCGGAGGACCCGATAACGAGCAGCGGGGTGAGGGTTGGTGGGCTTTTACCGACACGACTCCTAACGAGAATAGCTTCTATTCATCCAATAGATTAATTTGGACCCAAGATTTTATGACCAATCCGGGAAATTTTGTCATCCGTGCTCACGGAAATTTTAGCGCGACTCCGCAGGTTGTCGTCAACGAGGTGATGTTCAACGCCGACCCATCTTCTGCCGATCCTGCGCGTGACCACGAATGGGTGGAGCTTTATAATCCCGCGGAAATACAAACATTGGCAGACTGGTCTATAATAGATGGCTATCGCAGTACTTCAGAGCGCGATTCTTTTAAACTACCATCGGTCGATATGCCCACCGGCAGTTATTTGGTCGTACATTTTGACACCAGCACCACCGGCACCGACCTTGACCTAACGGACGGTGTCGGCCATATTTACACGGGCACTACCCACGGAGTTTTTCACGACAGCAAAGATGCCTGTGCGCTTTTGCTGCCGGAGCTTGCCGGCAGTAGAACCTACCGCGACGTGGTTGGCTGGAATGTGGAAAATTTAAGATTAGGAGAGGAAGGCACAGCGGCCCTGACGCCTACCGAGCAACACGCGCGCTTTTCAATTGAGCTAGATACGGTGAGGAGAGTAATGCCAGTGGGCACGGTGGGGCCTCTTTTTTCTTCCGGGATTGGTTTAAGCGTTGGGCGAAATGGTGCAGGAACGGATGATACGACAGGAACGACACAAGACATAGCTTTTGTGGGAGGAACAACGGCGGCTGGTCCAACGTTGGGACGGAGCAATGTTTTACCAATGATTGTTGACAATTCCAATGTCCAGACTCCTGCAGCTTCGAATGCTCTGTGGACACTTATGTTTTATATCGCGGCGGATAACGGCAGTGGCATTTTCACTCAAAGCCGGTGGTGCTACGACCTTTTGAACCAAGTCGAAAGAGTACTCCCCGCCAGTCCGGAAAACATAAATGTGGTTGTACTGTTTGACTCTTGGGGTGTCTCTCCGCAGGTCGGTTCACCAGCGGGGCCAAGCGCAACCTATAGGGGGGTATTGCGGCGTGACCTATCTGACACGGTACGCAATCTGGGCTTTATTTCTTCAAGCTTTAACACCGGAGACCCGGATTCGCTGGCCGGTTTTATAACGTGGGCGAAAGGTTTGTTTCCCGCCAGCAACTATGCCTTAGTGCTTAAAGGAGACGGTGCTGGTTGGCAGGGTTTATGCGGCGATGCCAGCAGTATAGACCGAATAGAGATGGGCGAGTTGAAATCCGCGCTGGGAGCGGGTTTGGGAACAGACAGTTTGGGCCTTCTTATCTTTGATGCTCCTTTTATGAGCCAGTTGGAAGTGGCCACGCAGGTAAAGAATTTTGCCCACTTTATGGTGGCTTCTCCGGAAATGACCGGACCGGCCGATTTTGATTATGCCCATTTGGTGAGCAAGCTTAATAGCCAACCTTCAATATCCAGAACGGATTTGGCCGGTTTTGCCGTTGACAGCATTTTAGACAGACGGTTACGATTAGATCCTTTTTCAGTATGGACGGCTATTCGCCTGGACGGTTTGGGTCCCCTTTTGGCTTGGGTGGATTCGCTGGCTCGCCATTCGGAAGCCGGTGTTAAGGACGCCTGTGGGTCCGATAATTTTTCCGATAATTATCAGCTGAGAATACGGAGTTTTTTACGGAGGATTAGCACCGACCATTACGGCATACAAGCTCAAGGAATGGCCGACTTTGTAGATTTGAAGCGGCTGGCCCAATCTTTGAAAGAACTCATTCCCTCGACCTGCACTCAAGGCCAGCATAACAAAGGAGCTATTGAAGTAGAAAACCTCCTGATACCCGAAGGCCCCATAATCACGGCCCTTGGGGGGGGCGGAACGGAACTGGGGGGATACCACTACGGGGTGGGTCCCGCCGGAGGACTGTCAATTTATTTTCCTTCCGCGAGGCAAAGGGACATTCCCATTGCCCCCAAGGGTTTTAGACTTCGACCCTACACATCCCGCAGCGACCATCCCTTTGACTCGGCGGGTTTGGAAACAGAGGGAGGTATTTCTCAAGGCCGCAGGATATACGCCGCGGATTTAACTGCTTGCTATCCGCACGCAGGCGACACCTGCTCAACGAGCGATTCCAGCGACGCACGAAATCATCCCTTTCAACCGGTTGCCGACTTTGATTTTGTTCGGGACTATCATTGGGACGAGTTTTTAATTCGTTATTACAAACCTGTGGCGGATGCAGGCCCTGGGATTCCGATAGACAGACAACTAAATGAAGTGTTTTCTCTGGATGCCTCTGGAACATCCGACCCTGACGATAGCCTCTCAACTCTTTCTTATTATTGGGATCTTTTCGCCGCCGATGATCCTTCTACCTCATGTTCGGATTATCGGCTTGATGACCTTGACAAAGACTGCGTTAACAACGGCAACGATGATGCTGATTCAAATAGCCAAATAATTTCTCTTAAATACACGACCAGCGGAACACACTGGGTTTGGCTCCATGTATGGGACCCGACGGATAATAACTTGGACGATTCTCGCCGCCGGTTCCAAACTTCGAAAGACAGCGTAGAAATTCAAATTCAGTTCAGAGGGATACACCTCGTTTATGAAGACGCCGTAGTAAGACCTGTTTATACAGGTTCATTTCCTGATGTTCCGTCGACTAGGCAGCTTAACGCCACCAGTACCTCCACGAGAAACGGTTTACCCGAGGATACATTTATTGTTTATGTTCCCTCCGCCACCACGGGCGAACCCCATGTTATCTGGGCCACAGGAAGCGCTTCTCCCCCGCTTTTTCCCTCTGCCTGCCAAAAGGCTATTAACAAATCCTTGGCGCACGAAGGAATGGGCTTTTTAATATTTGGGCCTGGGGTGGCAGGTGACCCGGAAGCTAAGCGGTATTTCGACTCGCTCGGATTTGCAATCGATCCAACACCTACTCCATCGGCAAACTTTATTGTACCGGACTCCACTTATCCCCAGCATTTTCTTTTCGAACTTGATTCGCTTCACCTTTCTCCTCCGGGGGTGCAACTTGGCTTAGATGCAGCAAGTTTGGATTCTTGTGTTTTTCCCATCTTGAAAACAGATGCCGGCAAAATAGTAGCAGCCGCAAAAGTTACAGACAGCGGTAAACATGCGGTTGTCTACTTCGCCTTCGATCTGGGCCAGTTAGGGAACTCTTCCGATAGAATCGCTCTTTTGGCCAAGGCCTTGGGTTGGCTGGCTTCACCCGTTCCGCCTCAAAATGTGCCGGTTTGCTGCGTGAAGGGAGATGTAAATCAGGATGGTACTCTAAGCGCTGCTGATGTGATAAAATTAGTTAATTGTAGTTTCTCACAAACCGAAAGTTGCCTCCTTTGTGCCGCCGATGTGAATTGTTCTGGCGATTTGTCGGGAGGTGATATTGTGATTTTGCTTCAAATGGCATTCAATAATGCCAACGACGAATGTCCGTAGCCGTAAGTGGCTCGGATGTCTTGGGTTAGGGGACAGGAGTATAGGGTCGAGTAAGAGGCTAAAAAAAGACGATGGCTAAGTTAATTTGGTTGGTGTAGAGCTAAAAAGCTCTTCCGAAAGGCCGATAGATAGAAGGGGGGCTTTTGGAGTGTGTGGGGGGATTGGGTCATGGGTTTTGGAGCGAAACTGGGTTGGGGGCAGGGGGATAGCCTCAGGCTTGGGAGGGCAAAAAAACCCTTGACAAAATGGCATTTGGATGCGTATTTATGGATGTAGAAACGGAGTTCCCCACACTGAGCCGAAGGAACACCGACTACCAACTGGTGGTATGATGGGATGGGGGTGGAAAAAAGTTGTTAGGAACGCCCGGACCAACCTTTTGCGAAAAAGGGGATGGGTCAAAAAAGTTAGGTTTGTAAAAATGTTAACCCAAACGATGGGAGGTTTATAATGAAGCGCACACTGACGCTTGCCGTCTTAGTGGCCTTCTTAGTGCCGGCTTTTGTATTTGCGGCCATGGCTCCCGGTTCAAGACCCGACCCAGGAAACCCGGATAAGGTTTACTTTGGTGAACCCAGTTTTCCGGCCGATAATAAGGTCGTGGTGGCCATCAACGTAAAGAACGACGAGCCGGTAACGGCCCTCGATATCCCCTTGAAGTACGGGAATCCCGACGAAGGCGTCATTCTGGAGAAAGTGGACTTTGAATTCCCGGATAACCGGGTAGGCAATTTCCAGTTCAAATTCTCCAAAATAAACGATAAGGCCAAAACGGTCTTGATCGGTCTGGTCTCCTCCGCTATGAGT
This sequence comes from Candidatus Zixiibacteriota bacterium, assembly GCA_022614805.1. Taxonomy (GTDB): domain Bacteria; phylum Zixibacteria; class MSB-5A5; order DSPP01; family DSPP01; genus DSPP01. Next base: position 58,934 of record JAKEHY010000008.1, read on the forward strand.
TTGGAGGAAGATATGCAGCCCGGCTCCGGCCCGGTTGCTTACCTCCATTTCACGGTTACGGATGACCGGATGACCGAATTTACGCTGGATCTCGACAATTCCAAGGCCCCCTCACACACCCTGACGCTTATTGAGAACCGGGTGGTTGGGGAGAATGGCCGGGATGTTATCGACTTCAAGCCGGGCTTTACCCCGACACCTATAAAGCTGGATAGGGCGGGGAGTGGAGCAACCCTGCCGAAGGAATATTCCTTGCGGGGTAACTACCCGAATCCATTCAATGCCAAAACCGTCATCTCCTTCGCTCTGCCGAAGGAATCCAGAGTCTCCTTGGATATCTACAATATCCTCGGTCAGAAAGTGAAGACTTTGGTGAATGGAATGATGCCGGCCGGGTATCAGAAAATAGAATGGGACGGCACGGACCACAACGGTCTGGGGGTTTCTTCCGGCGTTTATCTCTATAAGCTGAAAGCCGACGAATTCTCGCGGGTCAATCGAATGACCCTCTTGAAGTAGCCGGTCCGGCTTTAGAAAAAGCCCCGCGCAAGCGGGGCTTTTTTATTACCCGGCTTCCCCCCAATGCTTGGGCCGACCTTGGGAGTTTGACTTTTTCTGTCGATTTCGGGAATTTGGGTGTATGAAGGAAATCGTCAAATATTCCGGCTGTTTTGTCTGCGGGGATAAAAACCCAATCGGGCTGGCTGTACGGTTTTACGAAAAGGACGGCGGCGCAGCGGCGGAATTTGTTCCAAAGGAAATGGTAGAAGGCTACAAGGGTCTGCTACACGGCGGTATTCTGGCTTCCCTTCTCGATGAGGTTATGATAAAAGCGGTACTGGTCAAAAACGTCTATTGCGTCACCGCGGAGCTTTTGGTCCGCTACAAAAAGCCGGTAAAAATTTCGGAGCCGCTTTCCCTCTTCGGCTGCGTTGAAGTGGAAAACGGCCGGATTTACACCACCAAAGGGTGGGTCAAAAACCAAAAGGGGGAGAAGGTGGCCGAAGGGAAAGGAAAGTACCTCATCCCAAAATCACAAGAAGTGGAAAAGCTCAAAGAGAGCTTGGAGGTCTGATATCCCCCTCCACGAGAGAGGATCGTTTTCTTCCGGAGTGAATTCTCCTGCCTAATCTATAATTCATGCTGTATCAGAACCTGTTGGCTGTTTCATGGCATAGCAAAACGCTTCGCCAACCCCTTGTCATACAGGCGGTTGCTTTTTGTTCTTTCGGGCAGGGGTGGAGGCATAACGCTTGCTTGAATGAATCGAAGTGAAATTATATTTTTATGGAACCAGCCGGCGGGAAAACCGGGAGGAAACCGGCTCGGGGGTAATCTCCTTTGCCGTTCCGGACATCGGTTTTGTTTTTCGTTCGGCACACAGAGGGACCTCCTCGGAATGCGAGTATCAGGCCCTTTTATCCCTCTGTTTGTTTGTAGAGGCCAACGCCGGGGTGTTCAAGGGGCAAAATTTGGAGTTTCTCGGGGATTCCGCTACGGTGGTCTATCAGGTCGGCCGGACGGCCGTTTCAACCCATCTTTCCGGCCGGGCCCTCCGGGGCCTTTCGACCGATGGCGGCGTTCCATCCCGGCCGGCCGGCGTTCTGGAAAGAATTCGGGCTTTCAAAAAAAAACTCGGTTTTTCCGTCCACTGGGTGCCGGTTTTGGAAAACCGCGCCGCCGAACAGGCGGCGTTGCATCCCACCGTCAAGAACTTCCCCCTGTCGGAAAAGCTCGACACCTCCTTTCTGGAAGCGTTTAAGCTGAAAAAAAGCTCCGATTCCGGTCTCTCCTCTTTTTAGTTGCCTTTTCTTCTTTATGGTCGTATAATTTAGCGGTTATGCGGGGTTTAATTGGACTCCTTCTTTTTTCTCTTGCCACCTCGACTACCTTTGCCGTTCCCCGTCCCAAGCTGTTCGGAGCCGGTCAGCTCTCCCAATCCAGCAGGGACAGCATAAAAGTCTGGATTTTCTTTCGGGATAAAGGAACCCCCCGCACTTTTCAGGCGATTTCTCAAAAAGCGACTGCGCGGACGGCCCGGAAGGGGAATGTTTCCGTCTCGACCGAAGCTGAAAGGCCCGTTTCTTCAGCTTACTTGCGGGCCGTTGAACGTTTAGGCGGCCGGGTCTGGCACACCAGCCGCTGGCTGAATGCCGCTTCGGTCTGGATTACGCCCCAAATGCTCTCGGCCATTGAGCAGCTGCCTTTTGTAGCCGGCTTTAGGCCGGTGGCAAGATATATTCGCCGGCCCGACCCGGAACCGTCCGAGCCAGCCGGATTGGTCCTACAGAAACCGCTGGAGGCGACTTATGCCGATTCGTATGGTCCAACCATCACACAACTCGATTCCCTTAACATTCCCATCGTGCACACCCTCGGGTACCGCGGGGACAGCGTTTTGGTGGCGATGCTGGACGATGGGTACCGAAAGAACCATACAGTGTTCAGCGCTCTATACGCTAACAATCAGGTGTTGGCGGAATATGATTTCATTCAGAAGGATTCTGATACGGCCCCGGGAGCGGGCGATTCTCCCACCCAGGGAAATCACGGCACCTCGACCTGGTCGGTGGTGGGCGGCACGGTACCGGGAAGTTTTCTGGGGGGCGCTTATAAAGCCAACTTTATTCTGGCCAAAACCGAGTACATCCCCGCCGAGAATCGGGTGGAGGAAGACAACTGGGTAGCGGCTCTGGAATGGGCCGACAGCATCGGCGCCGATGTGGTATCCAGTTCCTTGGCCTATCTCGACTTTGACGACACGTGCGGTTGCGATTACTCTTTTGCCGATTTGGACGGAATGACAACCATCGTTTCTTCCGCCGCTTCCACGGCCGCTGATTTAGGGATACTGGTCTGCAACGCCGCTGGCAACAATGGCCCTCCCGACAGCTCAATATGGGCCCCGGCGGATGCGTTCGACGTACTGGCCTGTGGAGCAATCGATAGCAATGGCAATCTGGCTTCCTTTTCCTCCACAGGGCCGATAGCGGACGAGCGGATCAAGCCAGAGGTGGTGGCGCAGGGTGTCAGAACGTATTTAGCCAACCCACTTAATTTATCGGGTTACGCACGCGGCGACGGCACCTCATTTTCCACCCCTTTAATCGCTTCCGCTTCCGCCGTATTGATGTCCGTCCATCCGGACTGGCCCCCCCGGCAAATCCGCGAGGCGTTAATGCTGACCGCCAGCAACGTAGGTTCGCCAAACATACAGAGGGGCTGGGGTGTTCCCGATGTGTATAAAGCGGCCGTTTTCCGGCCCGACAGTACCATCACTTTGGAAGTTGTCAGAGAAGGTCCGGTAGTCAACGTACCGCCCGGAACTTCCTCTTATCCGGTAAAGGTTGTGGTGCATAATCCGCGGGCTTTTCCGGTTACCTCGCCCCAGCTATTTTTTAAGGAAATTTCCGGTTCCGGCTTCTCTTCCGTGCCTTTGACCCCGGCGACCGGCGACACCTTTACCGCCAGCCTTACCATCGGTTCGGGAGACCGGGAAATTGTTTTTTACGCCTCGGCCAACGGCGGGGTGGTTAAAGACCCTGTTTTTGCTCCCGCCTGGCTGTATCGCCTTCCCGCCCGCCCCTGGTTCAAGAGCGAGGCCGATTTGGGACCTTTCGATTGGAATACTTCCGGCACCAGTTTAACCTGGGGGCCTTCGGGGCGGCAGTCCTATTCCGGCTATTTATCCTTCGGAGATTCCCCCCGCGGGAGCTACCGCAACAACGCGGATGAGCGCTGGGAGATGCGAAGCGGGGTGAACTTCAACCCCGCCACCAACTACTTTCTGCGATATTTCGAGCGCCATGCGCTCGCCACAGCGGGAGATTCGGTTTGGGTAGAGGCCTCCACCGATGGCGGTTTGAACTGGACCCCCCTGCCGGGAACGAGGAGAACGGGCAACCTTTCCACCTGGACGGAGAGAATCGTGTCTTTGGGCACGTATGTCCAGTCCCCCGATTTTAGAATCCGCTTTCGCCTGAAAAGCGACGCCTCCGGCGTGGCGGATGGGTGGTTTGTGGACGACATCTCCATTTTGCCTCGCGGCGACCTGAACGGAGACGGTCTTTTTTCGGCTGCCGATGTGGTTGCCCTGGTCAACTTTATTTTCAACGACGTAGCTCCTCCCGTGCCCTTGGCCGCCGCCGACGTGAACGGAAACTTGGCCTACTCTGGGGCGGATATCGTTTGCTTGGTGCAGTCTGTTTTTAACGCCGTTCCCTGTCCGGCTCCGTAACCCCCGTTTTCTTTGAACGAAAAGACCGCCTTCTTATTATGGCTTGACATTTATCGGCTTCGAGAATAGCTTACCCTTCCTATGAAAATCGAACTTTTTCCCGGGCGGCGGGAAATTGAAGAGCAGTACTGGAGCTTTGAATACAGCGAGATTGACTTGGGGGCTTTCTTGACCGATTTTTACCAAAAAGGCCGGGTCCGTCTCTCTACGCAGGTAGTGGGTAAGGATTACCACATAACCGGCGAGGCGTTTGCCCCGCTAATTTTGGAATGCAGCCGTTGCCTGGAACCCTCTCGTCATCCCCTGCGTCTGGCTTTAAGTTGGGTGGTGCGGCGGGTTGAGATGTTGACGCCGGAGGAGGAGCTGTCGGGAGAAGAGTTCGAGATTTTGCCGGAAACCCAGGAGCTGGATTTTACCGCCCGAATCCGGGAAGCGATTATTTTCAACCTTCCGGCCAAGCCCCTCTGCCGCTTTGACTGCAAGGGGCTTTGCCCGGTATGCGGGCAGAATTTGAACGTCCGGCCTTGCAGCTGTCGCCGGGAGGCGGACGACCCCCGCTGGGATGGGCTTCGGCGGCTGTTACAGTAAAACGGGTCTATTGGGAAACTGTCCGTGAACGTATAAGAAAGAGAGGATATTGTGCCGTTACCTAAACGAAGACATTCCAAAACGCGGGGCAAAAAACGCCGCACCCACTGGAAACTGGCCCTGCCGGCGTTGGTGGAATGCAGCCAGTGCCATCAAAAACACCGGGCTCACCATGTTTGTCCCCATTGCGGGTATTACGCCGGCAAGCCGGTCGCCGAGCCGGAGGAAGTTTAAGGTTTGAATGAAGCAACCGGTCCGGTCCGGATAGCGGTCGACGCTATGGGGTCGGATTTCGGCCCCCGACCCGTGGTAGCCGGAGCTTTGGAGTTTTTGGCCGAGGACCGCGGGCGTGAGTACCGGCTGACGCTGGTCGGAGACCGAAAAAAAATCGAAACCGAGTTGGCCCGCCATCGTGCCGCTGACGGGAATTTCGAAATCGCGCCCGCTTCCGAGGTGGTGGCAATGGGTGAATCCCCCAGCGAGGCGGTAAAGAAGAAAGATTCCTCCATTGCCGTGGCCGCCCGATTGGTGCGGGAGGGACAGGCCGATGCCTGGCTTTCGGGCGGAAATACGGGAGCCGTTATGGCTTCCGCCCTTTTGACTTTGGGGCGGTTGGAGGGGGTTTCCCGCCCCGCCATAGCCATCGTTTTTCCCACCGTAAAGTCGCCGGCCATGCTTTTGGATGTGGGGGCCAATGCGGAATGCAAGCCGGTTCATTTGGAGCAGTTTGGGCTGATGGGCGCCATTTACTACAGCTACGTATTTAAGCAGCCGGATCCGGCTGTCGGGCTTTTGTCTATTGGCGAGGAGCCGACCAAAGGGAACGAGCTGGTTTTGGCCGGCCACAAGCTCTTATCCGAAAGCGGACTTAACTTCATCGGCAACGTGGAGGGGCGCGATGTGATGGCCGGGGACTGCCAGGTTATCGTCACCGACGGCTTTACGGGCAACGTGATTTTGAAATTTGCGGAAGGGCTGTACGGCTTCTTGGCGAAAAAAATCCGTCACCAGATTTCCACCAACGTTTTTTCCCGGTTTGCCGTTTTTCTTCTGGCCCCTTTTTTGCGTCGTTTGAAGAAGACTTTGGACTATGCTGAATACGGCGGCGCGCCGCTTCTGGGGGTCAACGGCGTAACCGTCATCTGTCATGGCGGCTCCTCCTCGCGGGCCATTAAAAACGGCATCAAGCTGGCCGCCACGATGTTTCGGGCCCGCGTGAACGAGCATATACAGGAAAAGCTCGCGGGATGGAAGGAGATCGACTGAAAAAGGCCCTCCTTACCGGGGTGGGCGCGGCCGCGCCCACCCGGATTTTGACCAACTACGATTTTGAGAAGATGGTCGATACTTCGGACGAGTGGATTGTCACCCGCACCGGTATCCGGGAACGGCACGTGGTGGAAGACGGAATGGTGGGAACGGACCTGGCTCTGGAAGCCTCCCGGCAGGCCCTGCGGGAAGCGGAACTTTCGGCGGATGAACTGGATTTGATTCTTTTGGGAACGGTCACGCCGGATTTTATCGTTCCCTCCTCCGCCTGCATTTTACAGAAAAAAATTGGAGCCACGAAGGCGGCGGCGATGGATGTGGTGGCGGGCTGCACCGGATTCATTTATGGTCTGGCGACCGCCAACGCTTTTATCCGCTCCGGGATGTATGAAAACATTTTGGTCATCGGCGTGGAGGTCTTGTCCAAACTGACCGACTACAAGGACCGCAACACCTGTGTGCTTTTCGGCGATGCCGCCGGCGCCGTGGTCGTACAGGCGGCTCCGCCCGATGAAAAGCGGGGGATTTTATCCGCTTTCCTGGCGGCGGACGGGAATCTGGCCAATCTGTTGCACGTGCCGATGGGAGGGACGGTTGACCCGCTTACGCCGGCAAATTTCGAGCGGCGCGGACAGTACATCAAGATGGCCGGCAACGAGGTTTTCAAGTCAGCCGTGCGGGAAATGGGGGAGGCGGCCACCCTCGCCCTGGAAAAAGCTGGATGCTCACCCGATGAACTGACGCTTCTAATTCCCCATCAGGCCAACATCCGCATCATCGAAGCGACGGCCAAGCGGCTGGGGTTGCCGATGGAAAAGGTTTATGTCAACATCGACCGGTACGGAAACACCTCGTCGGCTTCGGTCCCTTTGGCCCTGTGGGAAGCCCGGCGGGAGGGGAAAGTAAAAGACGGGGATTTGGTTTTACTGGTGGCCTTTGGGGCCGGCTTTACCTGGGGTTCGGTCCTGGTGCGGTTATGAGGCGGGCGGTTCTTTTTCCCGGACAGGGATCGCAAAAAGTCGGAATGGGAAGGAAGCTGTATGATTCTTTCCCGGAAGCGCGAAGAATTTTTGAGGAAGCGGACGAGGTATTGGGGTATTCCCTTTCGGACGTTTGCTTCAACGGGCCGGAGGAGAAACTGGTAGAGACGGCTTTCACCCAGCCGGCGGTTTTTGTCACCTCCCTGGCCGTCTGGGAGGTTTTACAAAGGCAAAATGAAACCTTTGACTATGCCGCCGGACATTCGCTCGGGGAGTACAGCGCCTTGGTGGCTGCCGGCGTTTTGGAGTTCAAAGACGGCCTCTTGGCCGTGGCGGCGCGGGCCCATTTTATGCAGGAGGCCTGTTTGCAAAACCCGGGAACGATGGCGGCTTTAATCGGGGTCACGCCGGCTGAAGCGGACGATATTTGCCGACGGGCATCCGCGTCCGGCGTCGTGGTGCCGGCCAATTTCAACGCTCCGGGGCAGGTGGCCGTTTCGGGAGAGCGTCCGGCGGTCGAGCGTGCGGTGGAGGTGGCCAAAGCCTCCGGCAAAAAAGGAATGTTGTTGCCGGTGGGTGGCGCTTTCCATTCCCCTTTGATGGAGCCGGGAAAAAAGAAACTTGCGGATTTTCTGGATTCGATTACTTTTTCCCCCGCCCAAATCCCGGTGGCGGCCAACGTCACGGCCCGGGAGGAGACCCGGCCGGAGGAGTTTCGCAGGCTGTTGAAAGAGCAAATTACCTCCCCGGTGCGCTGGGAGGAAACCCTTTTACGGTTTTCCGAGTTGGGGGTGGAAGAATTTATGGAAGTGGGACCGGGCAAAGTTCTGTCCGGCCTGGTCAAAAGAACCTTGAAACGGGCGCAGACGCGTAATTTCGAAACGCCGACGGACTTTGCCATTTTCTCGGCGGCGGCGAAGTAATGCAGACGGAAACCAACGTTTTGGAAAAAACGATTCAAAAAGATTTGACCGGAAAGGTGGCTTTGGTCACCGGCGCGGCCCGAGGCATCGGCCGTGTCATTGTCCATCGGCTGGCCGGGCGGGGTGCTTCGGTGGTCATTTCCGATTTGCTGGCGGACGCCGCCGGTGCCGTGGCGGAAGAACTCAAATCCGAAGGTTGTTCAGCCCTGGCTCTGGCCGGCGACGTTTCGTCGGCCGACTCGGTGGAGGAAACCGTTAACAAAACGGTGGAGGCGTTCGGCTCGCTTGACGTCTTGGTCAACAATGCCGGCATCACCAAGGATGGCCTGCTTTTCCGGATGAGCGAAGCGGACTGGGACGAGGTGCTGGCGGTAAATTTGAAGGGGGTTTTTCTGGCGACCAAGGCGGCCGCCCGGGTGATGGCCCAAAGGCGATGGGGGCGCATCGTAAACATCAGTTCCGTCGTCGGGCTGATGGGTAACGCCGGGCAGGCGAACTACGCCGCTTCCAAAGCGGGCGTGGTCGGTTTTACCAAGGCCTGCGCCAAGGAGCTGGCGGGACGGAACATCACCGTCAACGCCGTGGCGCCCGGATACATTCAGACCGAAATGACGGAGAAGTTGCCGGAACGGGCCAAGGAAGCTTTTCTTTCGGCCATCCCGTTGGGACGGGCCGGCACGGCGGAAGATGTGGCGGCGGCCGTCGGTTTTCTGGTTTCCGATGAAGCCGGTTACATAACCGGACAGGTGTTGCAAATAGACGGCGGACTGTTAATGTGATGGCCGGCCCCGAGCCTCGGGGCGGCCGTAATGAGGAGGAGGACTATGGCATCGCAAATCGAGCAAAAAGTACGGGAAATCATCGTCGAGCAACTGGGGGTCGACCCCGAGCAGGTAACCCACGAGGCATCCTTCGTGGATGACCTGGGCGCCGATTCGCTGGATACGGTGGAGCTGGTGATGGCCCTGGAAGAGGAGTTTGATTTGGAAATTCCGGACGAGGACGCCGAAAAAATAACCACCGTGGGGGAGGCGATTGAATACATCGAAAGAAACATGGAAAAAGAAGAGACGGAATGAACCGCGTGGTGGTGACCGGAATGGGGGTTTTGACCCCCGTCGGTCATGGCGTCAAAGAGTTCTGGGATAGTCTCGTCGCCGGCCGCTCCGGGGTCGCCAAAATCACCCGCTTCGACGCCGGCAATTACGATTGCCAAATCGCCGGGGAAGTGAAGGGGTTTGACCCCTCCAAGTTTTTGGATAAAAAGGACGCCCGTCGGGCCGACCTGTTCGAGCAGTACGCCTTGGCGGCCACCGGCCAGGCACTGGCCGATGCCGGTCTGGATGTCTCTAAAATCAACCCGGAGCGGGTGGGAGTCGTTTTGGGCTCCGGCATCGGCGGCATCGACACCTTCGAGCGGCAGCATCAGGCCTTGCTTTCCGGCGGGCCGGGCCGGGTATCTCCTTTCTTTATCCCGATGATGATTATCGATATGGGCCCGGGGCTGGTGTCGATACGATACGGGCTTAAGGGTCCCAATTACGCCACCGTTTCGGCGTGCTCCTCCTCCGCGCACGCCATCGGCGACGCTTTTCACATCATCCAGCGCGGGGAAGCGGAGGCGATGGTCACCGGCGGCTGCGAAGCGACCATCACCCCCACCTCTCTGGCCGGTTTCTGCTCGGCGCGGGCGCTTTCCACCCGCAACGACGAGCCCGAGCGGGCCTCGCGCCCCTTCGACAAAAATCGGGACGGGTTCGTTATGGGAGAGGGGGGGGGAATTTTGATTTTGGAAGAACTGGAGCATGCCAGGAAGCGGGGAGCCCGCATTTACGCCGAGCTTCTCGGTTTCGGGATGACCGGGGATGCCTACCATATGACCGCGCCGGCCCCCAAAGGAGAGGGAGCGGCCCGGGCGATGCGGGAGGCACTGCGTTCTGCCAAACTGGAACCGGAACAAATCGGCTACATCAACGCTCACGGCACGTCCACCGACCAGGGGGACATAGCCGAAACGGAAGCGACCAAGACCGTTTTCGGGGAGTATGCCTACCAGGTGCCGATTTCCTCCACCAAGTCTATGACCGGCCATTTGTTGGGAGCGGCCGGTGCCACTGAACTAATTGTTTCCATCCTCTCCATTCATACGGGCGTTTTGCATCCCACCATCAATCTCGAAGAGCCGGACCCGGCCTGCGATCTGGACTACATCCCCAAGGTCGCCCGCGAGAAAAAAATCGATTACGCCCTATCCAACTCCTTCGGTTTCGGCGGTCACAACGTTTCCATTTTAGTCGGCCGCTTTAATGGCCAAAGGTAGGTATGCCGCGCCGGGCGGTAACGCAGCTTCGCGCACTTTTACGCCGATTGTTCGGTGACCATCCCTACGAGGAAAAAGAACTCTCCGAACTGCTGGACTATCGTTTTCGCGACCGGGGGCTTCTGGAGCAGGCCCTGACCCATCGCTCGGCGGCGCGCCTTTCCGGGAAAACCTTCTCCCGCTCGGCCGCCAACGAGCGGCTGGAGTTTTTGGGGGACGCCGTTTTGGGGCTGGTCACCAGCCGGTTTTTATACGAGCATTTTTCAGACAAGGATGAAGGGGAACTTTCCAAACTTAAAGCTGCGCTGGTAAACAAGGTGACCCTGTCGCGGGTGTCCAAGGAAATTGGGTTGGGGAAGTTCGTCAAGCTTTCCCCCGAAGAGGAACGGATGGGGGGACGCCACCGCCATTCCATCATCGCCGACGCCTACGAGGCGCTTTTGGGGGCCGTTTATCTGGACGGCGGTTTGGAAGCCGCCACCGAGATGATTGAAACCCAGGTGCTTTCCCGGATGAGCGAGCTGGTTTCCGACCGGGCCCATTATAACTACAAGGGGGAACTGCTCGAATACCTGCAAGGGAGGGGGATGGGTGCGCCCCGTTACGTGCTGGACACCGAAGAAGGGCCAGACCATAGCAAAAGTTTCACGATGGCGGTGATCGTTTTGGGCACCCGGCTGGCGGTCGGCGCCGGCCCCTCCAAAAAGGAGGCGGAGCAAAAAGCGGCCCGGCTGGCCTTGATGGCCTTGCGCCAAAAAGAGGACAAATTGCCCCGTCCGGTTGAGCACTAAGGAGAATTTTTGCACATCGTCGTTTGCTGCAAGCAGGTTCCGGAGATTGCCGGGATAAAAGTGGCCCCCGACGGCTCGGGCGTTCTCCCGCCGCCCGGGGGAGGAATGGTAAATCCCTTCGACGTATATGCCATCGAAGAAGGGGTTAGAATTAAAGAGAAAACCTCCGGCAAGCTCTCGGTTATTTCCTCCGGGGGGCCCACCGGGGAGGCCGGCCTGCGCGAGGCCTTGGCGCTCGGTGCCGACGAGGCCTACTTGCTCTCCGACCCCCTTTTTCTCACCGCCGACCCCCTGCGCACGGCTCTCGTTTTGGCGGCCGGAATCAAAAAAATCGGCGCATTCGATCTGGTCCTGTGCGGCAAGCAGGCGGTGGATGACGACAGCTCCGCCGTGCCGGCGGCGCTGGCACAAAATCTCGAGCTTCCGCAGGTCATTTTTGTCAAAAAATTCGAGGAATTGCAGCCAAAAATGGCGAAGGTTTTCCGGATGACCGACGACGGCTATGAAGTGGTTGAAACGTCCCTTCCGGCGGTGGTCGGCGTGGTGAAGGAAATCAACGAACCCCGGCTCCCTTCCCTCAAGGGAAAAATGCGGGCCAAATCGGCCAAAGTTACCACTTGGAGCGCCGCCGATTTGGAGCTGGATGCGCAGGCCTTAAATCCTTCCGGTTTCGGTTACAAAGTGGAACAGTTTTACCCGCCGCCTCCCCGCCCCAAGGGGGAAATGCTAACCGGTACGCCGGAAGAAATCGCCGAAAAGCTTTTCCAAAAACTGCGCCAAGCCCAGGTTATTTGAGATTTAAAACTTCACCCGCCGTCGAAGACAACTCAAGCCGCTGGTATCCATCCGTTTGCCAATTGCGATATTCCTTTGCTTCCCAAAAACCGCTGATGTATTTTCCGGCCTGTGGATAGACCCACCCTAACCATCCACCCGCAGGCGGCCAGCCGGGCGCGCAAATTTTTCTTTCTCCTTTTGGCGATGGGAATGGCCTTTTTGATTTCTATGGTCCTCTTCGATAAGATTTTTATGCCCCTCGCGGTGCGCCACAACGACGACCGGCTGGTCCCTTCGGTGACCGGCCTTTCGGTCGATTCGGCCGGCGCCATTTTGAAATCGGTCGATTTGGGCGTCGCCGTGGTGGGAGAAGAATTTTCCAGCGCCTATCCGGTCGGCACCATCATCACTCAACTTCCCCCGCCGGGAATGCGGGTGCGGGAGGGGCGCTTGATACGGGTTTCGGTCTCCAAAGGAAGCCCCAAGTTGGTCGTTCCCAACATGGTGGGAATGGGGCGGCGGCAGGCGGAGCTTTTGCTTCTGGACTACGGCCTCTACGTCGGCGAAATCGTGGAAGTGGACACCGCCGGAGTCGCAAAAGGAACCGTTTTGGGGAGCTTTCCCCAATCGGGGGCCGGCGTGGCCCCCCAAAGCCGGGTCACATTGACCATCGCCGCTGGCGGAGTGGAACCGGATTCCACCTGGGTGCCCTCCGTGGTCGGCCGCAGCCTGGAGGAAGCCAAAAAGCGCATCGCCGCCTCCGGTTTGGAGCTGGGAAAGCTGGAATATGAAGATAACGAACTCGTGCTCCCCGGCACGGTTTTGCAGCAGGAGCCGCCCGGCGGGATGGCGGCCCGCAGAGGGGAAAGGGTAAAGCTTTTGGTGGCTCGCTCGGAGTGAGGATGGCCAAATCCCCCCTCATCTCCGCCTCCATCATCGCCGCCGGCTTTCATCAACTGGAAAAAGAAATCTCCCGCGTCAGTGCCGCCGGGGCCGACTGGCTGCACGTGGACGTGATGGACGGGCATTTCGTCCCCAACCTCACCTTCGGCCCGATGATTGTGGCGGCCCTGAACAAGCTCTGGAAGAAAACCTTGGACGTGCATCTGATGATTTCCAACCCGGAAAAATATCTGGAGGCATACCGCAAATCCGGGGCGGACGTCATCTCCATCCATTACGAAGTCATCGGCCCTTCCCCCACTCTTTTGGACCAAATCCGCCGCCTGGGGGCCAAGGCGGGGCTGGCCATCAACCCCTCCACCCCTCTGGATGTCGTCGATTCGCTCATCGGTCATTTTGACCTGCTTTTGATTATGTCGGTCGTCCCCGGCTTTGCCGGGCAAAAGTTCATCGCCGAAGTAATGTCCAAAATCAAGGAAGCCACCGCTTTGAAAAAGCGATTGGGGGCCAAATTCCTAATCGAAGTGGACGGCGGTATCTCCAAGCGAAACGCCGCCAGCATCAGCCGTGCCGGCGGTGAGGTCTTGGTCGCTGGCAAGGGCATCTTCGGCGAGCGGGATTACCGGGCGGCGGTCAAGCGATTGAGGCGAGTGTAGCTTTTATTACTTAACTAAAAGCGACCAGATCCGAGAGGAGGTGAGACTAAACCCTTGTCGACCACAACCGTTGGGTCTAAAGCAACCTCCTTTTCTAGCTCAATTGGTCCAACTTTCAATTTTTTCAATTGCGGTAAGAAAGCCGCAATAATTGCGAAGATAAATAAGAAGGCAAAAACCACGCCGAACTGATTTGTATCGATTTCTTCGAGGTCGAAATCTGAATCCACGAGTTTCATGAAAAATAATGCAAGTGTTACGAAGCACAATGAAGCTAGGGCGAGAAAAAGATAGTGAGAAATCTTCTTAACAATGTTAGGCAGTTTCTGTTCTTCGAGAACTTTATTCATCTCCCGTAAATTTCTTTTTGCTTTGAAATGTTCATTATTTAGTTGCAGCGATTTCTGAAAATCGCTTTTAGCTTCAGCGAATTTTTTTAGTTTGGCGTATGTGTAGCCCCTTAAATTATAAATATTAGCTTGGTGGGTTTCATGGACGTCACCTTGTTTCGTTATTAGTTCAATAGCACAATTTGATTCTTCGATAGAGTCATGGTAGAGATCTGTACTGCCCCACCTAATTTTGGACAGGCATTCTCTTGATTTTTGACAACCAATCGGCATAGAACTGCGTGGGAGACTTCATCCCCAGCGCGCTGTGCG
>JAKEHY010000009.1 GCA_022614805.1 Candidatus Zixiibacteriota bacterium
ACACCTCACCCTGTGGTCCCTCTCCACGGAGTAGAGAGGGACGGGCGAACACCGTTCGCCCCTACGGATGCGAAAGCAAAGGCGGGCGGGTTGTTTAACCTCCCCTTAATCCCCTCCTTCGTAAGGAGGGGACACGAGAGACAGCGATTAGGGATTGGGGGTTAGGCCGCCCGGCCGCCCGGGCGAGGTGACCTCGCCCCTACGGCTCTCCTCGGCTTCCCTCGACCCTTCGACTACGCTCAGGGCAGGCAAGCTTCGGGACTCCTCGGCGTTGCTCGGAGCAAGCAAGCTGCTACGCACGTTGTTGGGAACCTCGCTAAGAACCGATCAGTTTATTTTCCAGCGGAAGTCGATTTTGGCGGTTTTGGAAAACATCGCCGTGACCGAACAGTACTTGTTCTGGGAAAGCTCCACGGCCCACTTGACGTCGCTTTCCTTTATTCCTTCCCCTTTGAATTTGTAGAGAATGGTGGCTTTGATGAAAACCTGGGGGTGTTCTTTGGCCCGTTCGGCTTCGATTTCGACTTCCACCCCCTCCGGCTCCACCCGGCGCTTTTTTAGGAAAACGACCACGTCCATTGCCGTGCAGCCCCCCAGGGAGAGCAGCAAAAGCTCCATCGGGCTGGGACCGGAGTTGTCGCCTCCCTTATCCACGGCGGTATCCATCGGGATGGTATGGCCGGACTCGCTTTTGCCGTCAAAGGCGATTTTTTCTTTCCAGACGACCGTGGCTTTCATATTTTGACCGTGAACCTTCTAAAAGCAGGAAGAGCCGCTCCCTGCCTCGTTCAGGAAGTGCCGAAGTTACCGGCTGGGAAATGCTTTGTCAAGCTGACCGGCTCCGATTCTTGATTTCCAGCGACAAGAAAAGTATCATAAAAAATTGATGGGGAACGGGCTCGCAAAAAACGGATGAAACCAAGCGAAAGATTGTCAAATTTCACCTCCAGCGCCAAGTTTTTGCTGCGGGGGCTCTCCTACCGCAACTACCGGCTGTTTTTCGCGGGACAGGGGATTTCCCTAATCGGCACCTGGATGCAGCAGGTGGCGATGACCTGGTTGGTCTATCGGCTGACCGACTCCGCCTTTATGTTGGGCGTGGTCGGATTTTCCAACCAGATTCCGACTTTTGTTTTGACGCCCTTCGGCGGTGTTTTGGCCGACCGGGCCAATCGCCATCGGGTTCTGATTGTCACGCAAGCCCTATCGATGCTGCAGGCTTTGACCCTTGCGGCGCTCGTTTTGACCGGAACCATCCAGGTCTGGCACATCATCGCATTGGGGATTTTCATCGGCTCTGTAAACGCCTTCGACATTCCCACGCGCCAGTCGTTTTTATTGGATATGATTGAGAACCGGCAGGACTTGGGGAATGCCATTGCGCTCAATTCCTCGATGTTCAACGCCGCCCGGCTGGCGGGGCCGGCCATTGCCGGGGTGGTCATAGCCGTCGCCGGCGAGGGGGTCTGCTTTCTTCTGAACGGCTTGAGCTTTCTCGCGGTTTTAGCCGCTCTTTTGGCAATGAAAATCAAACCTCAAAAAATCGAAAAGCAGCAGCCGAATCCCCTGCGCGGGTTGAAGGAGGGAATCCGTTATGCCTTTACGTTTACGCCGATTCGTTCCATTCTGCTTTTGGTGGCTTTGGCCAGCGTGACGGGGATTGGCTATTCCACTCTGATGCCGGTTTTCGCCCGCGACGTTTTGCAGGGCGGCTCACACACGCAGGGGTTTTTGATGAGCGGCGTAGGGCTGGGGGCTTTGACCGGGGCGCTCTTTTTGGCTTCGCGCAAAAACGTGCGGGGGTTGGGAAAGATAATCGCCGCATCCGCCGGGCTTTTTGGCGCGGGGCTTCTCATCTTTTCTTTTTCACGGGTTCTGTGGCTTTCGCTTTTTGCAATGGCCCTGACCGGCTTTGGGATGATGGTGCAGATGGCTTCCAGCAACACCGTTTTGCAGACGCTGGCGGATGACGACAAGCGGGGGCGGGTGATTAGCTTGTACGCCACCGCCTTTATGGGGATGATGCCTTTTGGCAGTTTGCTGGCGGGGAGCGCGGCCGGAATAATCGGCGCCCCGCTTACGCTGCTCGTCGGCGGACTTTGCTGTATTTTAGGCGCCTTGCTTTTTGCCCGCCATCTTCCCTCCTGGCGGCAGATGGTCCGCCCGGTTTACGCCCGGAAGGGCATCATCCCCGAAATCGCCGAGGGGCTTCGGGCCGCAACCGGAATGGCGAGTCCGCCGAAGGATTAAGAGCTGTTGTTTTGTTCTGAATAACGAACTTGCCAAAAATAGAATCTCCGGTTTGCTTTATTCCCTATAACTTGCTATCTTTTGGGCAGGAGAAGTACAGATGAAGTTTAAGGGAGGTAAGTATGGCGGATATAGCTACTGAAACCAGAAACACAATTACTCTAACTGAGCAGTTGGCGGACCTGAAAAAGGGTTGGCTCAGTTCTGAATTTGTTCCCTCTGATTTATCCGATTGGGGGATGCCTGGGATTTCGAAGGAAAAAGTCGGGTATATATTTGACGAATGCTCACAGTTAATCTTGAAACTTAATGATATCAGCTGGCAGGCACCTGTAGCACTGGCACTTCGCCATGCCGAAGTTTACTTACAACCCATTAATAACTTTATTGTCACACGCCTAATTCAGCCGAACCCAGAACAAGAGGCTAATAACTTTCTAAGCAATCTGCAAAGCCTTCTGGTCACCCTAAGAACCGCTGGGCAGTTTTCTTCAGACGGTTTATACAACGCCGAGCAGGAATTATTGAAGCTAAAGAACCAAATAGATGTAGCAAAACCTGCGCTCGAAGATTTAAATAAGATTAACAAGGAACTGACAGCTCTAAAAGGTCAAGCTGATACATCCGCAAATAATATATCTACTCTTGAAAAGTCGGTCCTTGAAGCCCAAGGTAGAGTTACCACCGCCACATCAGCCATATCAACGATGGAGGCGCAAATTAAGGGTGTTCAAACAACGGCAGAGAAAAATTTGGAACAAATTTCAACCGCCAGCAGTGAAATCCAACAATTGAACAAACAATATAAGGCTCTTTATGAGAAAATCGAGACGGAGGCCACCAAAACAGAAGAGATAACAAAAACCTTAGAAAACCAGCAGAAAAAAATTCAAGAAACGATAGAAGACGCGAATCGACTCGGAATGGCTGGCTCTTTTCATATGCGAAAAAAGGAATTAGTCCTTCCTATGGTTTTATGGGGAGTTTCCTTCTTTGTCGGAATAGGCTTTATGACATGGTTGGCTTATAAGATAGTCCTCCCATTACTTTTAGACCAGGGTGAATTTGATTGGCTGAAAATTCTCGCGCGCCTACCGCTATTTGCTCCTCTGGTTTGGTTCTCATGGCTAAGCGCAAAACAATATGGTTACTCTGCTATGTTATGGGAGGACTATTCCTTTAAATACGCTTCAGCGATGGCTTTTGAAGGATATAAACGAGAAGCGGCGGGTGTAAGCACTGACCTATTGAAACTTTTAATGGAAGTTTCAATAGTTAATTTTGCAAATAACCCTTTAAGAATTTTCGATTCAGCTACTAACCATGCCCATCCTTTAGATGAATTGACGGATGATTCAAAAGGAAAGCTCCAAAGATTGTTAGAAAGCTTTAATATTATGAAAGGAAAAAAATCTCCCTAAGCAGTCTAGACTGAATCAAGTTTTCATCCGTCCCAAATATCCCTCATAATCCGGCAATAAGCGCTCGTATTCGACGGACATCAAAGGGGAGGAAATCATAAAATCGGCGGTGGAACGGTCGCAGGCGACCGGGATGTTCCAGACCACGGCGATGCGCAAAAGCGCCTTTACGTCCGGGTCGTGGGGGTGCGGCTCCAAGGGGTCCCAAAAGAAGATGAGAAAATCGATTTCGCCGTCGGCAATTTTGGCCCCCACCTGCTGGTCGCCGCCCAGCGGGCCGCTTTTCAGTTTGACGACTTTGAGGCCGAGCTCGTCTTCGATAAGCTTGCCGGTGGTGCCGGTGGCGTATAGCTGGTGATGGGAAAGAAGTCCCTTGTTGAAGCGGGCCCATTCCAAAAGATGCTCTTTTCTGTTGTCGTGGGCGACGAGGGCGATTTTCTTTCTGGGCTGCATTAAGAGTTTTTTGTGGGCCATTCCGTTCTCCTTTTAGACGGTTAACAACTGAAATTTTGCGCCGGAAAGCAAGTTGAAGGGGCACGGCATGCCGTGCCCCTACGTGGAGGTCTGAAGACCTTCCCTCGGCTCTCTTCGGCTTCGCTCGGAGCAAGCCGATCGGGACAAGCCGCTACGCAAAACCACCCCCCGCTACCCAGATTCCTCGCTACGCTCGGAATGACAATCGGGAGCAGTTAATAAATATGGAAAGAATTTGTCTTTAAACCTGCCCCATCAAGCGGGCGTGGGTTTTGGCGATGCAGAGGTTCATAACGATAAAGCCGCCTTGCTGGCGGATAAGGAAACCACGGGGTTCGTCCCACACCCCTTCCTGCAGCCAGAAGTTTTTGATGCCGAGCGCAAGCCCTTCGTCAATCGTTTCGCCGACCACCTCCGACCGGCGGAAGCAATCGACCAGGTCGATGGGGCCGGGAATGGTTCGACTACGCTCACCATAAACTGCGCGCAAATCGGGATATGCTTTTTGGCCCAGCACCTCCGTTTCGTTTGGATTGACCGGGATGATTTCGTATCCCTTCGACAAAAGGAATTTGGCCACGCCGAAGCTGGGGCGGGCGGGGTCGGAGGAAAGCCCGGCAACGGCGATGCGCTTGACGGTCTTATAAATGTGGATTATCTCTTCATCGGAAGGGTTTTTCCATTTGCCGTCGGGGGAAATAACGGTTGTCATATACCGGGTTTCAATTTAATTGAATCACTTGCGATTTCACGGAGTTTTTCCCTCACGGCGAAAGGCGGCCTCTTTTTTCCATTTTATCGCAGGCCTGTAGAAGTTCCAAGGCGCGGGAATTATTTGGGTTGACGGCCAGCGCCCGCAAAACGGACAGGCGGGCCTCTTTCGGCCGGCTTTGCTTCAGGAATAATTCCGCCTTCAGTAGCAAAGCCCCAACGTTTTCAGGCGCTTTTTCCAGCCCGGCGTCCAGCAGTTGCTTCGCTTCTTCAAACCGTTTCGCCCCGATTAAAGCTTCCGCCCGAGCCAAGGCGACGTCGCGATTATCCGGTGCGCTCCGGCCGAGAGAATCCAAAAGGGCCGCCGCTTCCGTATGGCGCCCAAGCCGGGAGAGCAAAATTCCCCGGTTGTAGCGGGGCTCGAGCCAGCCGGGAGACAGCGATTCGGCTCGCCCAAGCGCGGCGAGGGCTCCCTCCAAATCTCCGAGTCGGTAAAGGGTCGGGCCGAGCGTGTTCCAGGCGCCGGCGTTTGCGGGAGAGAGGCGAAGGGCGGCCTCCAACACCTGACGGGCGCCGGCAAAATCGCCGCTCTTGTAGTACAAGTCCCCCAGAAAAGCGGCCACAACCGCATTGTTGGGGCTGTTTCTTAAACTCTGCTCGGCAGCGGCTCGGGCTTCCGGCAGCCTTCCCTGTCCATCGAGCGCGCGGGCAAGATTGAAAAGAAGCGTGGAATGCTGCGGTTTCAAGGCCAAACCCTGCCGCGACTCCCGTTCGGCACCCGGCATATCCCCCCCTTCCAAAAGCAAGGCGGCCGTATTGTTGTGCTGGCTGGCGAAATCGAGATATTCTGCGCCAACGCCGAACAAGCTTTTCTTTTGCTCTTCGCCAGCCGTATTTGAACGCTCTCCAAAAGCAGGGTTCAAGTTCGTGAAAACCGCGCAAATCGCAAAAAGAGTAAAGCCAAACAAAATTCTGCGGATGTTCCAGAGTTGCAATAACTCGTACAGATACGCGACGGCAAAACCGGCGAAAGAGGCCGCCAGCGGGACAACCGGTAAACGGTGGCGGGCGGTTACAAAGAAGAAAATGACGGAAAGGGCGTACCCGATAAAAACCGAAAGCAGAGCCACCGGCCGTCGGGTCGAGAATAAAAGCACGAGAAAACCAAAAAGACCAAGCGGCCACAAAATCCGGGAGATATGGGCCAGCGGGCCGTCCAAAATGGAAAGGTAGCGGGACAAAAAATAGAGATTGTCCACCTGCGGAACTTCAAAGGCGTTGAAGAACAGGAAAATTTTTCGCAAAAACAGCTTCAACCAAGCAAGGGGGGCTTGAGCAATTTCTTGGAGGGCGAGGCCGGTCCAAAAAGCAGAAACTTGGGACGGCCGTAAGGCTCTTCCCTCCTCCCTTTCGGCATAGGCCTGGATTGACTTTTCGAATCGGTTTCCGGTCGGGTCGTCATCAAAACTGCCGGGCGCCAGGGGGAGCTGGTTCAGCGATATGAAACGTCCGTCTCCCTCGGTCACGTTCCCGAGATAGAAATTCACCCCCCCGCTGGAAGAGATAAGAACCATATCCCTGCCGACCGTGAGGTTGCGGTGCGTTACGGGCAGAATCACAACGGCCGCTCCGAGTAAAACGTATGAAAAACGGACGGCCACCGACTTGAAACCCGCTTCTTCTCTTGAAAGCCACAAGGCTAAACCGAGAAAAGGGAGGATTAAAAGGGAGTTGCTGCGAAGAAGCGCCAGAAGCCCAAGGACGGCTCCGGCGAAAAAGAGGGGTTTAAAGCCCGGCTTTTCCTGCCCGCGCAGGAAGGCAAAAAGCAAAACGGGCATCAAAAAGGCGGCGGCCGTTTCCGGGAGAATGCGGGTGGCGGAAAGAATCTGATAGCCGCTTGCGGCCAAAAGAACCCCCGCAACCAGACCGGCCAAATAGCCAAAGAGCCGCCCCGCCAACAAAGCCGTCAGGACACAGGTCAGACTATCGAGGAGAATTTGAAAAAGAACTATCGCCCGGTTGGGATGGTCAAAAGCCCAGTTGAAAAAAGCTGAAAACCAGATGTATCCCGGACTCATAAAGTAGGGGCGGGTGCCGAGGCCTTCTCCGGAAGCAATCGCCCGACCGGCTTCGAGGTAATACCGGGAATCCAATACCGGAGTTTCGACCGGTAGAACATCCCGGCTCTGAAAGAAAACCGCAAGACGAAGGCCAAAAGCCAAGAAAAAAGTACCGGCCAGCGCGTATTTCCAGAAAGGCGTTGGGGCGGATTCCCCCGTTCGGAAGTTCGGCTTTGTTTTCAACCCATATTCTTTCAGCAGACGGAAATTAAAGGCTTTTTCCAAAAGCGAAAGGGCTGTCCGGTAAGGAACCCCGGACAGCCCGATGGCAGCTTTTATCTGGTATTTCCCGAAAACGGGATTTTAAGCCAAAATCCGGCTTAATTTCTCGACGAACTTCTTTTTCGGGGCGGCGCCCACCACGGTCTCCACCAGTTTGCCGTCTTTAAAAATCAGCAAGGTCGGGATGGAACGGATATCATAGCGGGAAGCGGTCTGGATGTTGGCATCCACGTCCACTTTAACCACTTTCAGCTTGCCGTCGTATTCTTTGGCGATTTCATCGACTATCGGCGCCACCGCCCGGCAGGGGCCGCACCAGACCGCCCAAAAATCGACCAAGACGGGCTGACTGGCCTGCAAAACTTCCGCTTCAAAACTGGCATCGGTAACTTCTATCGGTTTCATTCACTAGCCTCCATTCTATGCTCGTTCAACCTAAAATAACCCCTTCCGGTTCCCGCACCAAAGGATACCCCCGGCCGGAGCGCTGCCAGGCTTCCAGCACCTTTCCCGCCACGTAGTGCGAACCGGTGACGACCAAAAGCTCGTCCGCTCCAAGCAGGGCGTAGGCCTTCCAAAGGGCCCCGGCCGGGTCTTCAATAACTTCGTTGGGTACGGCGGCGCCAACGGCCTCGGCCAAAATCCCCGGTTCCAAGGCCCTTTTCGAATCCGGCCGGACGAAATAAAAGCGTTTGGCCAAAGGTTTCAGTGCCATCAAAAACCGATGGTAGTCCTTGTCGGCCAGGATGCCCAGAACGAAAACCGCCTTTCCCGGCCACAGCCGGCGCAGCGAGCCGGCCAGCCGGGCGGCCGCTGCGGCGTTGTGGGCCACGTCCAAAACCACGGGCGGTTCCTGCGAAATCATCTCCAGCCGGGCCGGCCATAAAACCGTGCGGGTTCCCGCTTCGCAAGCCGCCGGCGGTATGAAAAAACCGCGCTGGCGTAAATGCTCCACAGCGGCCAAGGCCACCGACAGGTTTTCCCCCTGGTAACGCCCGGCCAGATTCAGAAAAAGCTCTCCGCTCGGACTGAAGGATTGGGAAACGTGGAAACGGTTTCCCCTCCAGTTCGCTTTCAAAAGCTTGACCGGCGCCGGCCCGGCAGCGACCGTCAGAGGTGCGCTTAGCTTTTGGGCCGTTTCGGCGACCGTCCGGAAGGCCCCGCTTTTCAAGTTTCCCACAACCATCGGCCTTCCCGGTTTTATAATCCCCGCTTTTTCGGTTGCAATTTTGGTCAAACTTTTTCCCAGCCGGTCGGTATGGTCTTTATCGACGTTGGTTATCACCGAGAGAACCGGACAAACGACGTTGGTGGCATCCAGCCGGCCACCGAGGCCGGTTTCGACGACGGCAATATCCACTTTCTGTTCGGCGAAATATTGAAAGGCCAACGCCGTTGTCGCTTCAAAAAAGGTGGCTTTGAGGCTTTCAATTTCGGGGCGAAGGCGGCCGACGAAATCTTCTATAAAATCATCCGGAACTTCCTGGCGGTTCACCCGCACCCGTTCGTTGAACCGAACCAGATGGGGGGAGGTGTACAGCCCCACGCGGCAGCCGGAGGCTAGGAGAATCGACTCCAGTATGGCCGCCGTCGAGCCCTTTCCGTTGGTGCCAGCGATGTGGACGACCGGGTACCGGCTCTGGGGATTGCCGAGAAAAAGGCAAAGGGTGCGGATATTTTCCAGCCCCAGCTTGACGCCGAAAAGCTCCAAGTCGTAAAGGTATTGTATCGCGCTTGAAGATGACGTTTCCGATTTCACAGAAGGTTCAGAGCTCAAAAATTCACGCCCGGGGACTTCCGTTCCCGCTGAAATACTCCAGAAGCAGGTTAATCGTCCGACGCAGTTCCTTCCTTTCGCAAATCATATCCACGAAGCCGTGTTCCAGGAAAAACTCCGAACTCTGGAAACCGGGCGGCAGCTCCTGGCCGATGGTCTGGGCAATCACCCGCGGCCCGGCAAAGCCCAGAAGCGCCTTCGGCTCGGCGATAATCACGTCCCCCAACGAGGCGTAGGAGGCCATCACGCCGGCGGTGGTCGGGTTGGTCAAAACGCTGATAAAAGGAAGATTTTTCTTTTGCAGCTGGGCCAGAAGCGCGGAGGTTTTGGCCATTTGCATCAGGGAAAGAATCCCTTCCTGCATCCGCGCCCCGCCGGAGCAGGAAACGATAATCAGAGGAATCTTGCGTTCCAGCGCACGCTCGATGGCGCGGGCGATTTTTTCCCCCACCACCGAACCCATACTGCCTCCGATGAAGGAAAAATCCATCACCGCAACCGAGACCGCCCGCCCCCCGATTTTACCCGTGCCGCAGACGACGGCGTCCGTCAAACTCGTTTTCTTGCGCGCCTCGCGGATGCGGTCGGGATAGCGCTTGGAGTCCTTGAAACGGAGAGGGTCGGCGGAGGTGATGTTCCGGTCGTATTCCTTCCACGTGTCCGGGTCTGTCAAAAGCTCGAGATAGTCGCTGAAGCGGATGCGGAAATGATAGTTGCACTTGGGGCAGACCCACCGGTTTTTTTCCAGTTCGCGGACGAAAATGATTTCCCCGCAGGACTCGCATTTGGTCCAGAGTCCCTTGGGAATCTCTTTTTTCTCGCCGCCGGCAACCCCCTCGCGGTTTTTTTTGAACCACTCCATCCTACCCTCCGACCGCTCGCCCCAGGTTGTGGGCCACCGAGGGCCGGGCCGCCTCGTCCGCCGGGCGGAACATAACCAGGGCATCCTCCTTCGGCCGGCGGTAGTAGTTTTTGCGGCGGTATACTTCTTGGAAGCCCAACTTTTCATACAACCGCCGGGCGGCGTTATTCGACTCCCGCACATCCAGCCAAACCTCCCTGGCCCCCTGCCTTCGGCCCTGTCGAATCATTTCCTCAATCAATTTTTGGGCAACCCCCCGACGACGAAACTCCTCCCTGACCGCCACGCTGGCCAGTTGCAGCTCCTCGAGGAGATGATAAGCGCATAAGTAGCCGACGATTTCACCGCCAAGGGCTGCGGCCGCCTCCAGCCGGGCCGCCAACATAATCGAAGAGCCGTCCCGCAGCTGGATTTCGAATCCTTTCCTGGGCCAGGGGTCGGTAAAAGAAGTTTTTTCCAGTTGAAGGATTTGGTCCAAATCCTCCGGCCTCATCCGCTCGATGATTATTTTGCGGCTGACCTTTGGCTCCTTCAAATGCGGCATTTTTCAACTTACCTCTTTGAACTTGGTTTCAAAGCTTTTCAAAAAAATCGGTTCCAGACGGCCTTCTTTTCCGACCGGACTCCCCAGATTTCCCGTCGCCGCCAGTTGCGCCAGAAGCCCGGCCGGCGGATGCCAGAAGTCTTTTGAAGCCACCCGGTCCTCCGGGCGCACCCGGCTCATCACCTCCGAGCGTTCGGTCTCCAAAGCCGAGCCGGTGACCCAAGCTGGCTCATCGGGCCATACGAGTTCCTCGATTTTTTGCGCCTTCAAGGGTTCGGACTCCTCCATCCCGTTTTCGGTCCGGACATAAAGACCCCGATAAAGATACCCTTTTTTCGCCCCCGTCAAGACCAAAATGGTGCGCATCCCGGCCATTTCTTGCGAAGCGGTGTCCGACCCCTTATCAAAACCCAAATGCAAACCGCCCGAATCGGGCCTAAAGGAGGGTTGTTTTTCTGCCAAGCTTGCGCGAGTCAATCCTTTTTTGAACTCCGCCGATAAGGCCAGGCCGAAGGCCGTCAGTTTCAAGGAAGGAAAAGTCCAAATCGGCTTTTCGCCGTTAAAGGCCAGCCCCATTATGGCGGCGAAACCGACTTTCAGCCCGGTAAAGCTTCCCGGCCCGGCTCCGAGGGCAAATCCTTCCAACTCGACCGGGCGAACGCCGGTTTCCGATAAGAGTTTCTCTATTTCGGGCGCCAGAAGCCCCACCGTTTTACCCCCGGCGGCAAACTGGCTTTCTGCCAAAACCTTTCGGCCCTCCGCAATTCCCAAAGTTACGACCGGTCCGGAGGAATCGAGGGCAAGAATTTTCATACCAATAAGTTAGCTCCCGCCCGGCCAAAAGCAAGCCATCCACCCCTTGACAAACCACCCTCCGCTCCCTACCATCCCCCCCTTATGGAAATCGACCCGTCTGGCACGGGAGGGGAAAAGCCCCCTTTTGGCCAGCGGTTTAAACGCTTCCTTTTAGGCGGGCCGCGCCGGCTTACGGACAAAGCCATCTTCCACCGCCTGTCGCTGGTGGCCTTTTTGGCCTGGGTGGGGTTTGGCGCCGACGGGCTTTCCTCTTCCGCCTATGGCCCGGAGGAGGCCTTCCGCACGCTTGGGGAGCACCGCTATCTGGCCGTAATTCTTGCCGCCCTTATGGCCGCGACCGTCCTAATCATATCCGCTGCCTACAAACGGATCATCGAGGAATTTCCCGCTGGTGGCGGCGGGTACGTGGTTGCGACCAAACTTCTGGGAGAGAAACTGGGGGTGGTTTCCGGGTGTGCCCTGTTGGTGGACTACATCTTGACGATTACCATCTCGCTCGCGGCCGCCGGAGATGCCTTGTTCAGCTTTCTTCCCTACTCGTGGCATTACGCCAAGCTTCCATTCGAGATATTTCTTGTCGTGCTTATGACCACCCTCAATCTGCGCGGCGTGCGGGAATCGGTGATTCCCTTGACACCCGTTTTTCTGATTTTTGTGCTCACCCACATAGTCGGAATCATCGGCGGGATAGCGGCTCACTCGCCGGAATTGCCCCAGACCGCCCGGCAGGTCAGTTCCGGGTTCCAACAGGGAGCGCAAGCCCTTGGTATGGGGGGAATGCTTTTACTCTTGGCGCACGCCTATTCACTCGGCGGCGGAACCTATACCGGTATCGAAGCGGTTTCCAACGGGCTTCCCCTGATGCGCGAACCGAGAGTGGAAACGGCCAAAAAAACGATGAACTATATGGGGGCTTCCCTGGCCTTCACCGCCACGGGCCTTTTGGTCAATTACCTGCTCTGGAACGTCGAGCCGGTGGAAGGGAAAACGCTAAACGCCGTTTTTTTCGGGGAATTGGTCCGGGGAATCCCGGGTGGCGCCGTATTCTTGATGCTGACCCTCTTTTCAACCTCGACCCTTCTGGTGGTGGCCGCCCAAGCAGGGTTTTTCGGCGGCCCACGGGTTTTGGCCAACATGGGGGTGGATTCCTGGATGCCCCACCGCTTTGCCGCCCTCTCCGACCGGCTGACGGTTCAAAACGGCATACTCCTGATGGGGATTGCATCGCTGGCGGCCCTGCTCTATACACGGGGGGACGTCCGCCATTTGGTGGTTATGTACAGCATAAACGTGTTTTTGACTTTTTCTCTTTCAATGCTCGGTATGAGCCGACTCTCGTTGCAAAGGATACGGGAAGGGAAATCCGGAAAACGGCGGCTCTCCCTTTTTCTAATCGGGTTAATTCTGTGTCTCACCATTTTGACCATCACCTCCATTGAAAAGTTCGGGCAGGGAGGCTGGCTCACCCTTTTGGCAACCGGTTGCGTAATCGTCCTCACCTTCTTTATCCGCCGCCACTACCGGAAGTCGGCCGCCGCTTTGGCCAAGCTGTATGCCAGTCTGGAGGAAATCCCCTCCCAGCCCGACATCCCCTCCCCACCGCTCACTCCCAAAAAGCCGACCGCGGTCGTTCTCGTGGCCTCCTACGGCCCCGTTGGCATCCACACCGTTTTGAACATATTCAAAACCTTTCCCGGCCACTTCAAAAACCTGGTTTTCCTTTCGGTCGGGGTCATCGACTCCGGCTCTTTTAAGGGAAGCGAAGCGGTCGAAGCCTTGCAAAAGGAGACGGAAGCGTCCCTTTTGAAGTATGTCGAGCTGTCGAAGAAGTTGGGCATACCGGCGACCTACCGCATGGCCATCGGCACGGACGTGATTGAAGAGGCGGAAAAGCTTTGTTTGGAAATCGCCCAAACCTTCCAGCAGGTGACCTACTTCGCCACCAAGGTGATTTTCCAGCAGGAAAGATGGTACCACCGCTTTCTACACAACGAAACCGCTTACGCCATCCAACGGCGGCTGCAGTGGGTGGGGAAAACGATGGTTATCATCCCCGCCCGGGTGCGCTGACAAATTCCCTGCCATCATCTTTCTTTTTCGGGCGTAGAAAGTGTGGAGGTTTGATGCGGCGGCTCTTGGCGCTTGTGGCTTTCGTTGCCATTATCAGCCAATTCCCGGCATTCGGGCAAGGGCAGAAAGGGAACTTTGCCCTTTCAATGCAGGGGGGCGGTTTTGGCAATTTGGAAGACCGCTTTTTTAAAAGTATGGCGTTCGTGGTAAGCGGTGGGCTGGAGTATTATCCCTTGAATCCGGTAAGCTTCGGCATCCAATTTCAGTTTTCTCCCAAAGGCAGCTTTGGCGGCCCGGTTACTCTGGGAGTCGGCTCAGTCAGCGGCTCCGGCTACCGCCGCTCCGACCGGCTTTTTCAAACGACCATTTTTGCGCGGCCGACCGTCCCACTCGGTTCAGCCGTAAACATTTTCGGCGTGGCCGGGATGTCGCTGACCAAGGTCACCCGCTTGAACGGAGAGGAAATCGCGGCGACCGGTCCAAGCGAAGCGGCGGAAGAAGGAGAAAGAATCGGCGCCAAGTTCGGAGGCGGGGCCCTCATCCATTTGAAATCCAATACGCATCTCAATTTCACCGCCGCTTACGACACCCAACCCCGGAAGCTTTTATCCGCCCAGGCCGGGCTTACGTTTTTCTTTGACCCGTTTTCCCGAAAAAGTGATTCAAACAAATCTTCTGATGCCCAAAAAAATCCCCTTCTCCCTCACAACCTATTATCTTTACGGGTGTATAAGTAAACAAAAGGAGGTAAAGTTATGACCAAACGGATTGCAGTTTTCACGCTGGGGGCGTTTTTGATTCTTGCGGCGGCGACCGCCGTCAATGCCCGCATCCGGAGGGGGGGCGCGTACGGAAATCCGGAAGGGAAAGTATCCGTCGCCACCCACCTGGGGGCGTTTGTGCCGACCAACGAGTTCGGAGACATCGCCGATGTCGGCATCCGCTGGGGAGCGGCTTTGGATTTCTATCCCACGCGCGACGCCTCCATCGGCTTCGATTTCGGGTTCGGGGAAGCGGACGCCAAGGACTTTATGGTTCAAAGAGAAGAAAACCGTTTGGAGCGACCGATACCAGAAGGAATAGGGCAGCCCGTTCAAATTCAGAGCTTCAACTATCGCAGTTACCGACTGGGAATCAACGGCCGCTTCAATATCCCCACCGGTACGGGCGTAAGCCCGTATTTGGAGGCCGGAATGGGGGCCTACTGGACCCAACGCAGGGTCAGCGGCTTTACCACTGGCGGACCTCTTTTTGAATTCTCCGAACGCCGCACCACCAGCACGGCGGGCAGCAACGTGGGGCTGGGCCTGAACGCTTACTTGGGACGCCGCACCAATATGTACGCCGGCTTCCAGTTCCACCAGCTTTTTGACGACCAGCCGGAAGGAATCGACAATTTCGCCACTTTTACCTTCGGCTTGGGCCTCGGCCTTTGGCCGTAAGCTTTCCGGTCTCAACCCAAGGCCGCCCCTGCGGGGCGGCCTTTTTACTGTCGCAAAAGTCGGCCTTGACAAAGCCCCAGCTCTATGCCTCTTTCTCTTACGAAAGAAGGGAGGCCCAATGGCCAAAAAGTTATTGCTTTTGCTGCTCGCCATTCTTTGCTTCGCAACGCTTCCGGCCGCGGCGCAGGAAGGGAGCGTAACCTGGAACAACCGGCATCACATCGGGCTGGTAATTGGGTATGCAAAGTTGCTGAGCGATGACGTAAAGGACGACTCATCCGGTTTGGACTGGTCCAACTCCGCCCATGCCGCTGTCACGTATCGTTACTCCGTCAATCCTAATCTCGACCTTGCGGTGGATTCCCGGGCCACTTTTAGCACCCAAACAGTTAACGGAGTGGACGTAAATCTGACCAACACCTATTTCGGGCCGGGGGTCCGGGTCATCGCGCCGCAAGGAAAAATAAAACTATTCCTGCAGGGTAATATTTATTTTGTGAACGAAGAAGTGGAACTCGTTCAAGGCAACACCAAGGTGAGCGGCAATGAAACCGATGTTGGCTTCGGAGCCAACTGCGGCATTGACATTCAAGTAAGTAAACTTCTCTCGATTCCGTTGGAAGCCAATTTCCTTTATGCTAAACCGGTGGACAACGTGTCTGCGTTCGGCATTTCAGCCGGACTGACTTTCAACTTCGGGATGATGCTGTAACCCGTTGCCACGGCTAAACTAAGCCGAGGCCGCCTTTCCGGGCGGCCTTCTTTTTTGGCCTAAAGAACCCCCCCGGGTTGCCGATACATATTTCGGGGGCTTACATACGCCCAGAAAGAAGGAGGAGCAATGAAGAAGTTAGTCGTATTAGCCGCTGTATTTATGCTTTTCGGGGCTTTGGCGGCCCAAGCGGCGCCGCGCAAGCAAAGCCCCAAGCCGAGAGCCAGCCGCACCCCGGTTTCCGGTTTGGCCCAGCATAAGGGCTGGATTGCCATTATGCCGAAGCTTGGTTTTGTGGTGCCTACCGGCGACTACGGCGACATTTCCGGCAGCGGTTTCCGCTTTCAGGGAGCGGCCGAGTATTACCTTAGAAGCGACTGGACCATAGGCGTTTCCACAGCCTGGGCCCAGACCGGCGCTTCGGACGACAGCAAAACGGCCGCGGAAGCGACCCTGCCTGCCGGCTCGACTATTTCGAGCTGGAAATTCCGCACGATGCAGTTTTCCGGTTACGCCCGGCACCTGTTTCCCACCAGCTCGCCCAAGATTTCTCCCTACGTATCCGGCGGGCTGGGTATCTACAACACCAAGAGTTCGGCAGAAGGCACCGTCGCCACCCAGCAGGAAATTGATGCGGCGACCGGCTCCGGCTCCGGCGAAACCAACCTCGGTTTCAACCTGGGCGGCGGTATGATGATGGCGCTCACCCCCACCGTCGGTTTCAACGTCGGAATGACCTATCACAACGCTTTTTCCGACCCGGCTACCAACTACTTCGTTTTCAACGGCGGCATGAATTTCTTTTTCAACACCGGCCGTTAAACCTCATCGCAGAGGGGGAAGGCCGTCCGCCTCAAGCGGACGGCCTTATTTTTTTGCAGCCATCCCTCCGTATAGTTGTACCAAGAATCATTCCCGACGCAGCCAAAAACATTTTTACGTTTTCGAACCCCATTTTCCCATCACCCGTTGCCAAACCCTTTTGACCAAGACCGGCGGCGCTCCCAGTTCTACAATCTTCTTTTCCGGCGAGACCAGAACCAGGGCATTAAAGAAATTCTCCTCTCCCGGCGCCGCATAGCGCAAATCATCCCAGCGCACCAGAATATCCTCACCCCGATGGTCGAGCGAAAGGTAGGGAAAGCGGGCGAAGCGCAGAAAAACCCGGGAGAGGTAGCTTTCTTTGGCGGCCGCCACATAGTCGTTTTCCCCGATTTTGGCATACCGGGCAGCCGGAAGGGGTGTGTCTGCAAAAAGCGAGACCTCCCCCCGGTAGAAATTGTTGTCGGTTTCCAAAACGTAGCGCCACTGCCAGAACTCCAAGGGCCGCGGATAAACGCCCCAGTCGCGGACTTTTTCCCCGGTTTCGACAGGCGGCCGGGCCAGAAGTTTTTGGGCCGCCCCTTCGTGCGCGAACAGGCGCAAGGTCACGTATCCGGAAAAAACAAAAAGCGCCGTCAGGGCCGCCCCCTTTCTAAAATCGAACTTAACGCGCCCCCAAATCAAGGCGGTTATCAAAACCAGCCAGATAAACGGGTCCACGATGAAAACCAAATCCCAGGCGAATTTTCTATCGGTGAAGGGCAAAAGGGCGCAGGTGGGATAGGGATTGAGTAAATCCAGAAGCGTATGGCCAAAGGAGCCCATCAGGGCGACCAGAAAAATCCACTTGAACTTCTGCCGGACGAATAGATAGATGACTCCGGCGACCAAAACAGCTTCCAGGGACAAGCCAACTACCGAGTGGGAAAAACCCCGGTGGAGGTCGAAATATTTCGCTGCGCTGTCGAGGCGGTAAACGAAATCCAAGTCCGGGAAGTTGGAAGAAGCCGCAGCCGTCCAGAATGCGACCCGGCGGGGAAGCTTATCCTCGAAAAGCCGCCCCACCGCCGCCCCGAACAGCGTGTGGGTCAGATTATCCATACTTACCGTTCAAGTTACAAAAAAACCTCGCCCAAAATCGGGCGAGGCTTTTCAATTTCAGACAAATTCAGAATCGATATCCCAGCCGCATTCCGATTAACGTTCCGCCCCCCTTGACCGGGCCTATGACGCCAGCCTTGTTATTCGAACGGAAGTCCCGGATGGCCTCGAAGACGAAAAAGAAATTGTATGGAAGACGGGCCTGAGCACCAGCTTCAAGGTAAAAACCGGAAAAGTTTTTGGAGAACTCCGCAACCTGACTGGGAGGAGGCGAAATATCCCGCACCGTAGTATCGGGCTCCCCCGTAATTGTATCTCGCTGCGTATAATCAAGAATGGTATCGATAACCACGGCCAGCGAATCGCCGTGTCCCTTCGAAGAACCAAAGCTGCCTCCAAAACCGACAAAAGGGGAAAAAGCGGCCTCCCGGAAGGGATGAAAAGCCACACCCAGTCGAAAACCGGAGGCGCGCACATACGATTTTACATCTGTCGCCGTATGGATTATTCTGATGGTATCCAAGGTGCCGAAATCGGGAATAATGTCAAAGTCAAAGAATTTTTCCTGCTTATCCGTTCGTTTGCGCATGCTCTCAAAACCAGCCTTAAAATCCAAAACCGACCATTTGTAGGTTACCTGTCCGGAAAAATTCGCCGGATTGTGTTCAAAGAAGTGGGAATAGCGGCCATCCTCGGGAAAATAACCGCCGACGCCGAAGGAAACTTCCAGCGGAATCCGCTGGGCAAAAGCGGTGTTGATGCCAGCAAATAAAAAAACAAAAAAAAACGCAATTTTTCTCATCTTAGTCCCTCCCATACCCCTTCTACTACGCTTGGCCCGTGCAAAAGGTTTAACATTTTTTGAGGGTTTCTCAAACAGGGACTTCAGGCTATTTGTGAAAAGCGATGTCCAAATCACGGGCCGCTTTGGCTTCGTCCAGCCGCCCCACCGGCGTGGTATGCGGAGCTTTTTTCACCTTTTCCGGGTCGGTTTCGACTTCCCTGGCTATCTGGATAAAAGCATCCGCCAGATAATCCAGACTTTCCCTGCTTTCCGTTTCGGTCGGTTCAATCATCAAGGCCTCCGGAACGATGAGCGGAAAATAGGCGGTCGGGGCGTGCACGCCGAAGTCCAACAGCCGCTTGGCAATGTCCATCGTCCGCACCCCCTGCGCTTTCTGCCGGTTGCCGGAAAGCACAAACTCGTGCTGGCAGAAACCGGGATACGGCACTTCGTAAGAATCTTTAACCCGCGCGAGAAGATAGTTGGCGTTGAGGATGGCGTTTTCGGAAACTTCGGAGAGTCCCTCCGTCCCCAGCGTGCGGATGTAGGTATAGGCCCGCACTAAAACGCCGAAGTTGCCGAAAGCGGAATGCACCTTGCCGATTGATTTTTTGTTTTCCGTGAACCGATACCAATCTTTACCCTTTTTTTCGATTCGTTCCACCCGCGGATTGGGCAGATAGGGCTCGAGGAATTTTTTGACGCCGACCGCCCCGGCCCCCGGCCCGCCGCCGCCGTGGGGAGTCGAAAAAGTCTTGTGCAGGTTGAAGTGCACGATGTCGAAGCCCAAATCCCCCGGCTTGACGATGCCCATCAGGGCGTTCAGGTTGGCTCCGTCCATATACATCAGCCCGCCGGCTTCGTGCACCAGACGGCAGATTTCCAGAATATCCTTTTCGAAAAGCCCGAGCGTGTTCGGATTGGTCAGCATCATTCCGGCGGTGCGCCCGGTTAGGGCTTCTTGCAGCTTTTTCAGGCTGACCCGGCCGTCCGCGCCGGAGGCAATCTGCACGGTTTCCCAGCCGGCGGTCGCCACCGAAGCCGGATTGGTGCCGTGGGCGCTGTCCGGGATGATGATTTGATTGCGTTTTTTATCCTTCCGCTCGCTGTGATGGGCCTTCATCAAAAGAAGACCGGCCAGTTCCCCCTGGGCGCCGGCGGAGGGCTGGAGGGTGACGGCCCCCACCCCGCCGATTTCAGCCAGAAAGCCGGCCAGTTCATACATCAGCTTCAAGGCCCCTTGGGCGTCCGCTTCAGCAGTTTCAGGATGCAGTTCGGCAAATCCGGGCAGGCGGGCCGCCTGCTCATTGACTTTTGGATTGTACTTCATCGTGCAGGAACCGAGGGGATAAATTCCTTTTT
Organism: Candidatus Zixiibacteriota bacterium; assembly: GCA_022614805.1. GTDB lineage: Bacteria > Zixibacteria > MSB-5A5 > DSPP01 > DSPP01 > DSPP01. The sequence continues at coordinate 19,491 of JAKEHY010000009.1, forward strand.
CGATGTGGTGGTTCAAAACCGAGAGGCGCACGAAATGGCGCATCACGTCGATTTCCGCCGCCTCCGGCCACGCGAGTTCACTCCGACGACGGAATTCTTGGGAGAGCGCCTCCGGCTCGGGAACGTCGGTTTGGGGCAAAGGAACGCCTTTGCGTCCGGGAGAAGAAAGCTCAAAAATGGTCGGCTCGACCACCGGATTCATACCAGTCCTGCCGTTTCCAGTTTCCTCTCCGGCGCTATTCCGCTACCGGCCTTGGGGCGAAAAAAACTCATCCCCTCCGCCAGAGCTTCAATGTCCGCCCGCAGCTTCTTTTCCGTCACCGCAATCAAAAGCTGGTTTTTCCTTTTCCGGTCGTATTTTCCCAAATCGATACCGGGAACGATGTTCGTTTTTCGCAAGCGGGAGGCGACCCTCGAAGCGGGCACGGGCAGCTCGAGGGCAAACTCTTTAAAAAACGGGGCCGCATAGACCCGCCTGAATCCCTTTGCCTCCAGCAGCGCGGCCGTGTAATGGGCTTTGGCGTAGGAAAGCCGGGCCATCTGCAAAAGCCCCTCCTTGCCGACCAGGGACATAAATACGGTCGAAAGCGTTGCCATCAAACCCTGGTTGGTGCAGATGTTGGAGGTCGCCTTTTCCCGGCGGATATGCTGCTCCCGCGTCTGCAAGGTCAAAACGTAACCGATTTTACCGGTAACGTCTGTCGTCCGGGCCGCAATCCGACCCGGCATCCGGCGCACCAGTTCCTTTTTGGCGGCAAAAAGCCCCACCGCCGGCCCGCCGTAGGAAATCGGAACGCCCAAAGATTGCCCCTCCGCCACGGCGATATCGGCGTTGTATTCGCCGGGGGGAGAAACCATTCCGAGCGAGATGGGGTCAAAAACGGCGACCAATTTGGCGCCGACGGCGTGAACAATCGATTCCAGTTCCTTCGCCTCCTCGAGGCAGCCGAAAAAGTTGGGCGTTTGCAAAACCAAAGCGGCGGTTTTATTGGAGATATTTTTCTTGAGCGCCTCCGGCTCTACTTGTCCCGAAGGTCCGAGCGGCAACGAACGAAGCTGATACGCTCCGCCGGTGCCGTAGGTTTTGAGAACCTTCAGGTAGTTCGGATTCAGCCCTTCCGTCACCAAAACCTCTTTGCGTTCGGTGATATGCGCCGTCATCAGGGCCGCCTCGGCCACCGCAGAAGCGCCGTCGTACATCGAGGCGTTGGCCGCCTCCATTTTGGTCAGGGCAGAGATGAGGGACTGAAATTCGTAGATGACCTGCAGCGTCCCCTGCGAAACTTCCGCTTGATACGGGGTGTAGGAGGTCAAAAACTCCGGCCGGCGGATGATGAAATCGGCTGCCGCCGGGGTGAAATGGTCGTAAAACCCCCCTCCGAGAAAGGAATTGGCGACAGAAACGGGGATATTCTGACGGGAAAGCTTGCGCAAATCGGCGAAGAGCTCTAATTCGGAGGCCGGCGGCGGAATTTTGAGCGGTTCTTTTAACCGGATTTCATTCGGGACGGCATCCAAAAGGTCTTCGAAGCGGGAAACGCCGATGGCGGCCAGCATTTTTTTCCGGTCGGCATCCGTATTCGGCACGTAGCTCATAGCGTTCCGAACTTATCTTTTTTGGATGGCAAAGTCAACCGCCGGTGTAAAAACGGCCCCAGACGCGTTGTTAACCCGGACTTGATGCAGGTGCAAAGAAAATGGTCTCGCGAAAACGGGGCTTTAGTTTTTTTAACGAATCAATGATTCAATGACTCAATGAATAAATCGTTATGCTGTCACCATCTCCTTATATTTCTCCGCCGTCAAAAGCGAATCCAGTTCCTTTGGATTCTTCACTTTTATTTTTATGAGCCACCCTTCGCCATACGGGTCTTTGTTGATGACCGTGGCGTCCGATTCCAAAGCGGAATTGGCCGCCACTATCTCTCCGGAAATCGGCGAGAAAAGTTCGGAGACCGCCTTTACCGCCTCAATGGTGCCGAACGGCTTCATCTGGGCCACGGCGGTGCCGGCTTTGGGCAGCTCGACGAAAACGATGTCCCCCAATTCCCCCTGGGCAAAGTCGGTGATGCCGACCGTGGCGGTGTCGCCATCCAGTTTAATCCATTCGTGCTCTTTGGTGTACTTCAAATCTGGTTTTATTTCCACGTTTCCTCCGATTACAATTTTGAGATTTCTATTCTAACAAAACGGGCTGAATATATTCAGCCCCTACGAAAAATCCAAAAGGTGTAGGGGTTCAATATATTGAACCCTCCAGAATGGAGGTCTAAAGGCCTCCGCTACGCTGGTTGAAGCGGGCTGAATCCCTCGGCCCTGCTCGGAACAAGTATATTCAGCCCCTACGAAAAATCCAAAAATTGCAGGGTTTCAATATGTTGAACCCTCCACCAAAATGGAGGTCAGAAGACCTCCGCTACCCAAAAACATTTCTTTTTCCCGCCCTACGACCTTCGCCCTATGAACTACGCCCCGCTTCCACCGGTTCCGCCGGTTTCTCCTTCGTTTTTTTTTCCTCGCCCAGCATTTTCTCCACGAAAGATGTGTCGTAATTCAAGCTGACAAAATCCGGATGGGCCAGAACTTTTTTATGGAACGGAATGGTGGTGGCTATTCCTTCGATTACGAATTCGTCCAGCGCGCGCAACAGTTTCCCGATGGCCTGTTCCCGCGTTCGGCCGAAGCCGATCAGCTTGGCAATCATCGAATCGTAGTGCGGCGGCACGTCATAGAGGGCGAACGCATGGGTATCCACGCGGATGCCGTGCCCGCCGGGTACGTGAAAGTAGGTTATTTTCCCCGGGGAGGGGGCAAAATCCCTTTCCGGGTCTTCGGCGTTAATCCGGCACTCGATGGAATGCCCCCGAAGTTCCACATCGGCCTGCTTGATGGAGAGTTCTTCTCCGGCGGCGATTAGAATCTGTTCCTTGACCAAATCCAAATCCACCACTTCCTCGGTGACCGGGTGTTCCACCTGAATGCGGGTGTTCATTTCCATAAAGTAGAAGTTCTTGTTTTTATCGAAAAGAAATTCCAACGTCCCGGCCGAACGGTAGCCGATTTTCCAGGCCCCCAAAACCGCCGATTCGCACAGCTTTTTCCGGGTTTCGTCATCCAAGAAGGGACACGGGGCTTCTTCTATCAATTTTTGATGGCGGCGCTGCACCGTGCAGTCCCGTTCCCCCAAATGGACGATATTCCCCAGATGGTCGGCCAAAACCTGCACCTCCACGTGGCGCGGGTTCTCGACGAATTTTTCGAGATACAGAGCATCGTTGCCGAAGGCCGCTTTTGCTTCCGCTTTGGCCATATCCCAGACCGCTTCCAGTTCTTTTTCATCCCGTGCCAGCCGCATCCCCCGCCCCCCGCCGCCGGCCGCCGCTTTTACGATGACCGGAAAGCCAAAACTTTTGGCCAGACCCATCGCTTTCGACAAGTCCGCCACTTCCCCCTCCGAACCGGAAATGATGGGCAACCCCGCTTCCGCCATTATTTTTTTGGCGAAAATTTTGTCCCCCATTTGCCGGATTTGCTGGGCTGTGGGGCCAATGAACTGGATGTTGCAGGACTCGCAGATTTCGGCAAAATCGGCGTTTTCCGCCAGAAAGCCGTAACCGGGATGGATGGCATCGGCGTTGGTCAACTCGGCGGCGGCAATGATGCGCTTGGGGTCGAGATAGCTTTCTGCGGCCTTGGGGGGGCCGATACAAAGCGACTCGTCCGCGAAGCGCACGGCCAGCGAATCTTTGTCCGCTTCGGAAAAGACCGCCACGGACTTGATGCCCAACTCCCGGCAGGCTCGGATGATTCTAAGCGCTATTTCCCCCCGGTTGGCGATGAGGATTTTCTTGAACATCCGATGCAAAATAACACAATTGCCCGATTTTCGCCAATTTTTGAGGCTGACCAAAAATTTTTCAGTCGACCTGCCCAGTCAAGCAGTTAGAAAACCCCGGTGCCTTCCTTAAACTTGACCGATTAGCTCGTCAATCCAGTTTCCCTATCACAAGTTGCCTGTCGTATAAGTTGTTTTGCATCAATGGGTTGTAAGGGTAAAACGGCAATGTGCCTGTAGAGCCGTTAATTTGCACAAACAAAACTCCCCCCAACTCTCGTATAAGTATTGTTTTTGAATGAGTAAGGAGGGTGGTGTGGAGTTTTCCAGTGGAGGGGAAAGCTCGACCACCTAAGTATTTATAGTTTGGAAAGGAGGATTACCAGCGCCTGAAGCTGCCGGACGAATCCGGTGTCGCTCGAAAAGCATTGCCAGTCAAACCAGTTTAAGTCCTCTGTGCAAAGGAGGTAAAGTATGAACAGCATAAAAAGAGGGTTTATGCTATTTGGCATGACGGTCGGTATGGTATCGCCACAAATAGGCCAAACGGCCACCCCTCCGTCCGGCTCGGTTTCCCCCGCCAGCCCTACAACCAGTTGGAGCGGTGGCCCGTTCACCAGCGCCACCACAGACCCCACAGGGGCGGATTGTTCCAACTCCGAATGCGATAATTTCTTTTTGACCGTAAGCGGCTCCGACCCCAGCATACATAAAGTAACGGTCCGAATGGACTGGATTTCTCCTACTAATGATTTTGACTTGCGCGTCTACGACGACTGTGGATGTCTGGTGGCACCAGCCTCCGCTCAAGGTTTTACCAATTTTGAGGAAGTTACATTCACCGCCGCCGCCGGAACGTATCGTGTGGAAGTGCTGGTTTTTGCAGTTGTAGGAGAATCTTACAGCGCCAACGCAAACCTCTTCACGGCGGCACCAGAGCCACCGACGGCGCTGCGAACGGCCAACTACCAGCTGTTCGACTTTATGTTTACTCCCGAGACAGGACTTCCCGAACAGCAGCGCAGTCTGGTCTTTATCGACCAGGATGTGGAACCCGAGATCGAGATTGACCGTTTCGGGACTATCTACATAAGCGCCATTCGTGGTGTGCCGGGGGGTGTTGACTTCTGGCGTTCTGACAACGCGGGAGCCAGCATCCAGTACCTCGGCCAACCGGATGGAACGCAAAATCCCAATCCAGCCGGGGCTGACTTTGAAGGGGGGGTGGGAGGAGGGGACGTTGATTTGGCTCTGGGCGACCCATTTTTCGTCGTCCCGCCCGTTTCGGGAGTGCCCGGAATACAGTCGACCGGCCGCATTTTTATCACCAGTCTTTGGCTGGGCTCGGCCACCCTCGCTACCTCGACAGACCGCGGAGAAAACTGGGTTCCCAATCCGTTTACCGTGGCAGCCTTGGACCGGCAGTGGAACGTGGCGAGAGGGGAAAAAACCCTTTATCAGAGCTCGCGTCGGCTGGCCCAGTTGGTTGAGGGCCAGCACTCGGTCTATTTGCAACGGGCTGACGATGGCGCTCTTTTCACCAAAGGGGCTTTTGTGCAAGACCCGGCGACGGGTGTGCAGGAAGAGGTGGCCGGTAACATCGCTATCACCAGCGACGGGGTCATCCACGGCTCGTTTGCCAGCCTGGACGGCCGCACCCTGTACGTTTACCGCTGCCCCAAATTCGGCACCGCCGGTGCCTGCGACCTGCCCGCGCCGCCGAACGAAGTTACCACCTGTCCCACCTGTTTTGATGTAGGGGCCGTTTTCACCGGCACCGGAAATTTGACCACCAACAACACCTTTCCGATTATCACGGTGGACAAGGGGGACAACCTCCACATAGCCTTTGGCGACCGCCAAAATGTTTATCTGATGAGCTGCCCGGCCGGCTTGGATGCTACCAAGCCCGCAAACTGGACCAAGCCAGTGCCCCTGAACGCACCGGGCGTTTCCGGTTTCGAGTTCACCCGGACCACGATGTTCCCCTGGGTTCGGGGCGGCGACCCGGGAAAAGTGGCGTGCATGTGGTATGGCAGCGACGTTCCTGGGGATCCCGACTGTCCCTGCTTTGAACAACAGCAAGTCCCCTGGAAAATCATCTACGCACAGGTTGAAAACGCGCTGGCGGAAACACCCAATATCTTTCTTGATATTGCCAGCAAACAGTGCGGGGGTGTCATACATACCGGACAAATCTGCGGGCGCGGAACCGGCTGTCCGTCGGGTACCCGTGAGCTGGCTGAATACTCCTCTCTGACCGTGGACAATCAGGGATTTGCCAACATAGCGTATACGGGCACCTTTTTCTTTGACACCACCGAAGCCCCGCGGGGATGCAAAAACCCTCGTTTCACAGGTGCCATTACCTTCTTTACCAAATCGACCAAACAGCCGTTGATAATAAAACCCCCTGTGACTAAAGCGGAGTGCGAACATCCCGGCATCAGCAAAAAAGGGGATGGCACCACGTCAACGACGAGCGGGCCACCAATCAGCACTACTGCCGGAACGTCGGAGCCAAGAAAGCCAACTCGGGCGCCTTCCTCGAATTTAAATTCTCCGGCACGGCCGTGGATATGCAGATTGCTCGCGGACCACGGGGTGGAAACGCCGAGGTCTTAATCGATGGAGTCTCCCACGGCAAAGTGGACTTCTACCGTGCTCCATCTGACCCAGCAAATCCTGATAACTCTGGGAAGAAGGATCTCACCTTTGGGGAGTTCGTAAGTTTCGCCACCGCGCCAGGCGAACACACTTTCCGACTGGAGGTGTTAAACGACAAACCGGAACCCGAGGATGCTCTAAAAGACATGATCTACGTGGATGGCTTCGTGGTCACTGGAGGGGAAGTCATAGGAACGGCAACCTCCATCGAAATCTCAACTTTAACCGAGGGAACAATAGACCCGGTTGGTTTGGTCGCTCAATCCTTGACGGCCACGGCGGCGACCACTGGACTTAGCGGGGTTCTGGAAGTCCCAGAGGGTTCGGACTTGGACCTGTTATTGTTGGATCCGTCCGGCAACTTGGTGAGCCAGTCAAGCACGGCGGGCCCCACCGAAGTGGTACGCTTTACCCCTTCGGCTCTCGGCCCCTACTCCTTCCAGGTATTAAATAAAAAAGCCGCGCTTAGCCCATATACACTCTATTTGATTACAACCGAACAGGCGGGGACATCTCCGAAAGCAATCGGTGACGCGGACATCGACGCCCAAAGGCCGCTCGTTTTTTCGCTTTCGCAGAACTACCCCAATCCCTTCAACGCCAAGACGGTTATTCGTTACGCGCTGCCCGCCGAAAGCCAAGTGCAGCTTAAGTTGTACAATCTACTGGGCCAGGAGGTGGCCAGCTTGGTGAACGCACGCCAGCCGGCCGGTAATTACCAAATCAGCTTCACGGCGGACAAACTGGCCAGCGGGGTATACTTCTATAAGCTCAAAGCCGATGAGGAGATTGCCGTTAAGAAAATGATGGTGGTCAAATAGAACAGGTGCGCCAAAAAACGGGCGGGGACTTTTACAAGTCCCCGCCCGGATTTTTTAACGCGCCCTGATTAAGTTCCTTTTGGTTCGGTAAATTCTTCCCCGCCTTGCCCGAGGAGAACGGTTTATTGTCATTGTAAGAAATTTGAAGCTAAATTTTCAGCCCGACCATTCGCATACTTTTTTCTTGACAAATCACGGCGGAGGCTTTCATTAGAAGCAACCAAATTTTTGGGGCCGAAAACTGGAGGATGCCTTCTTGACGCGAAGACGAGTTTTTTCAACAATGCTGCTGGCACTCCTGCCCGTCTCTCTATATGCCTTTGAACCCCTCTTCAATACCTGGATAAGCTATGACGTGGGGAATCTTCCCCTTGCGGTAACCGCCGCCGACGTCGATGGAGATGGGGATTTGGATTTGGTGACCACCAACCGGGGCCACCATTGGTTTCTGCAAGACAGCACGGTATCGGTATTAAAGAACAATGGGGATGGAAGTTTTGCCTCCCGCTCGGACTACGTGGTGGGAGGCCATCCCACCTCCGTCGTCCCCAGCGATTTGAACGGAGACGGGGATTTGGACCTGGCCGTAGCCGCCGAAGATGGGTATCTCTATACTATGACCAACGACGGAACCGGGTCCTTTGGGGACAAAACCGGCTACTTTTTGGAAATCGGGTACTACCCCTCGATTTCCGCCTCGGATTTGGACGGCGACGGGGACTCCGATTTGGCCGTAAGCGACTATGGAAACAGTCGGTTTCACATTTTGAAAAATAATGGAGGGGGAAGTTTCGATACCATAACTACCTATGCGGCCACCGCTCCACCCGTCGCAATTTTTGTTGCGGATTTGGATGGAAACAGCTATGGCGATATTGTCTTGTCCAACGAAAGAGGGGCCCACAAAGTTACTGTCGCATTAAATGCAGGAGACGGCACCTTTACCCCCGGCGCCAGCTACGGAACCAGCACGCTGGGCTCCGGCACGGTTTTCGCCTCCGACCTGGATGCCGACGGCGATTTGGACTTGGCCGTTGCGAATTCATACGACAGCACCGTCACGGTGCTGAAAAATAACGGCCTCGGAATCTTTATCGACGAGGCCGACTATCCGGCCGGCAGAGACCCGAGCTCGGTTTTTGCCGCCGACCTCGACGGCGACGGCGACCAAGACCTGGCGGTTGCCAACCTGCACGGGCACAGCCTTTCCGTTCTCTTAAACACGGGGAATGGAACATTTGCTTCGAAAGCGGATTATGAGGTGGGTTTGGTTCCGATGTCGGTTTTCTGTGCCGACCTGGACGGGGACGGCGACCGGGATATGGCCGCCGCCAATTACTGGAGCCACAGCGTGGCCGTTATGAAAAACAACGGAGACGGAAGCTTTGCACGGGAAACCTCCCATCCGGCGGGAGCCGGTCTGGTTGGGGTGCTGGTCGCAGATTTGGACGGAGACACCAAGCGAGACCTGGTTGCCTTAAACAGCGGTGGCAACACCGTGTCGGTGTGGAGAAACCGAGGAGAAGGGAACTTCGATACTCGGGCCGACTACGCTGCCGGAACCCTTCCGACAACCATCCTGGCGTCTGACCTGGATCAGGACTTGCATTTGGACCTGGTAACGACAAACCCGGAAGAGAAAAGTCTTTCCATTATTAAGAACAACGGGGATGGGGGCTTCGCCGCCCGAGTTGAACTCAAATTAGGGGTCCACCCTTGCGCGCTGGCCTCCTCCGACCTGGACCGGGACGGAGATTTCGACCTGGCGGTTGCGGATGACAGTCTGAACACCGTTTTGGTGCTGCTAAACGTCGGCTTCGGAAATTTTGCCGACCCCGTTGGTTATACCGTCGGGGAGGCTCCGGTCGACCTTCTGGCCGCCGACCTTGACGGGGACAAAGACGTTGATTTGGCCGTGGCGAACCGGAATTCCGCCACCCTTTCCATCCTTCAAAACACGGGGACGGGAACCTTTGGGGATGCAGCCGTATACGATGTGCAAACCGGTCCGCTTTCTGTCTATGCCTCCGATTTGGATGGGGATAAGGCCCCGGACTTGGCGATAGTGATTGCACCCGGGCCGGGAATGCCCGTCGGCGGCGTCTCGGTCTTGAAAAACAAAGGGGATGGCACCTTTTCCCCCGGAGAGAGTTACCGGGCGGGCATTTATCCCGTTTCCGTTGTTGCCTCCGATTTGGACGGAGATGCCGATGCGGACCTCGCGGTTGCGAATTCGCGCAGCAGTTCTGTTTCCGTACTTTTGAACGCCGGCCAGGGGGGCTTTACCGAGCGCCAGGATTACGGAACTGGAGTTACGCCGACTTCGCTGTCCGCCGCGGACTTGGACCAGGACGGAGACCAAGACGTTGTCGTGGCCAACTACTCCGGCAGCACGGTCTCCGTATTAATGAACCGGGCCAACAGGGGGTGTGCGTTAAAACGTGGAGACTTAAACCATGATTGTTTTTTAACGGCGGAAGACATCATACTGGAGATAAACTGCTTTAGCCAGGGGCTCGGCGACTGCCGTCTGGAATTAACCGATCTTAATTGTGACGGAGAATTGACGGCGTCAGACGTGGTTTTGCTGCTCGGCACCTTTTTTGCGGAAACGCCCCTCCCCTGTCCGTAACGTATAGGGCGTCCAGATTTTGAAATCGGGGAGCGGAGTCTTTTTTATTCTTCCGCCCCGGTAAGAGCGTAGCAAACAAGGGGTCAAAAATAAGGCGGGCTTGCGCCCGCCTAGACCCCCCTCTACTCCTAAAGGACTAAACCCCCTTCGGCTCGGAAAATTCCTCCCAGCCCCGTTCGGCGGCGCCGGTGATGCCCCGCAGACGCAGGTCGAAATCGTCCGGGTTGGAGGCTTGAGCGAGCGCCTCCTCGTACGAAATGACGCCGGCCCGATAGAGCTTCATAATCGACTGGTCGAAGCTCTGCATGCCGTACTGCACGCCGCCGGACTGGATGAGTTCCATAATGGCGCTGCTCTTGGTGGGATCGATAACCGCTTCCCGAATGGAGCCCGTATTAATCAGGATTTCAATGGCCGGCACCCGGCCCGGCCCATCGGAACGAGGCAGGAGGCGCTGGGAAATCACCGCCTTCAGCGTGCCCGCCAGCAAAAGCCGGATTTGCTGGTGCTGGTGGGGCGGGAAAAAGGAGATGATGCGCGAGATGGTCTCGATGGCGTTCAAAGTATGCAGGGTGGTCAAAACCAGATGCCCGGTGTCGGCCGCCGTCAGGGCAATCGACATCGTATCGATGTCCCGAATCTCACCGATGAGAATCACGTTGGGGTCCTGACGGAAAGCGTGCTTTAAGGCGGAGGCGAAAGTCTCCGTGTCCCCCCCCACTTCCCGCTGGGAGATAATCGATTTTTTGTCCCGGTAGATGTACTCGATGGGATCTTCGATGGTCAAAATGTTTTCGCTGCGGGTGGAGTTGATTTCTTCAATCATGGCCGCCAGCGAGGTGGACTTTCCGGAGCCGGTGGTGCCGGTGACCAAAATGATTCCGCGCCGGCTGTCGCACAGTTTCTTGATGGTTTCCGGCAGGTTCAGCTCTTCAAAAGAGGGAATGACGGCATTGACCACGCGGATGGCGATGCCCGAGGTGGAGCGCTGGCGGTAGATGTTGATGCGGAAACGCCCCATTTTGGCCACCGTCAAGGCCAGGTCCATTTCGTGCTTGGCGGCAAACTTTTCTTTCTGCTTTTCGGTCAGGATTTGCTCGATCATCTGGTCAACCGCTTCCTGATTAACGGGCTCGCTCTCCAGGGGCAAAAGCCGCCCGTCCACCCGGACGGTCGGCCGGATGCCGACCCGGACGTGCAAATCCGACCCCTTGCGGGTCAAAAGCTCGGTTAGCATCTGCTTTAAGGTCATTTCATCCTCGCGGCCGCACGTGAAGGCGCCCCTGCTTTTCCGACGTTCCGGTCAAAAGACCCCACATTCATTTATCGGCCTGAACGCAAAAGAATTGAACGGATGGCCACGAGCCGGTTTGAAAATCCAAAAAAAGCCCCGCTTGCGCGGGGCCTTGAGGCGGCTGGATAACGGTTAATTTTTCCTTTCGGAGGTGTCCGGCAGCATGCCGGTCGGCTTGGCCTGCATGGTCTCCGTGTCCACGATGGTCGGGGTCACGAAAATGACCAGGTCCTTGTCCACCGTTTCCTTGCGGGTGTAGCGGAACAGATAGCCGAGCAGCGGGATATCCTTCAAAATCGGTATGCCGGTGTTGGTCTTACGCTCGTCCTTGGTGGTCAACCCGCCGATGACTGCGGTTTGTCCGTTTTCCACCACCACATTGGTGACGGCGTTGGAGGTGTTGATGATGACCCCGTTCGGGTCGAACTGGTAGGAGCTTTTTTCCGGCCGAAGCTGCAACAAAATTTTGTTATGCTCGGTCACGTGGGGGATAACCTTCAAAACGGTTCCCACGTCGTAGAAGGTAATGACCGTATTGCCGGAGGCATCGAATTGCTTGATGGGGATTTTCTGCCCCACTTGAACGATCGCCTCCTTGTTGTCCACGGTGGTAATCTCCGGATGGGAAACGATTTTAATCTTTCCGTCCGTCGCCAAAGCCGTGATGCGGGCCTGCACATCCGGCCAAGCCACGCTGGAGGTTTTTAACTGCACGTCCGCAATCGGCGAGGAAGTCTGGTTCGCGTTCTGCTGAATGATGGCCTCTTCCAGGTCGGCTCCCGCCGAATTATCTTGCCAAGTAGCGCTCCAATTGATGCCCAACTCAAATAGATAGCGGTCCTCGATTTCAACCAGTTGGGTGGAGATTTTAATCTGCTTGGTCTCCAAATCCAGCTTGTGCACAAACTCCTCCACCCGGTCGATGTTTTTGGGGAGCTCGCTGACGATAAGCGAGTTGGTGCGCTGGTCAATTTCGACTTTACCCCGTTCGGACAGCATCGATTTGACCGCTTTCTGCATATCGGTGGCGGAGGCGTTGTAAACCGGAATGATGCGGACCTCCAAAGGGGTCAGAAGTTTATGCTCGGCGATGCGCTTCGCATTTTCTGCCTGCTCGGTCAGATATTCCTTCATTGGAACGATGCGAATGTAGCCCCGCTCTTCGACGGCCATCAAAGAATAGGTCTTGGTGATGATGTCCAAAGCCTGCTCCCAGGTCACGTCAGTAAGCGAAATGGTTACCTGACCGGTCACCAAAGGGCTGACCACGATGTTGATTTTCCCGCGGTCGGCCAGCATGGAGAAGACCGAGCGGACGTCGGCGTTCTGGAAAACCAAAGAACGCATCTTCTGGTTTTCCCCCTGCGGCCTCGCCGGCCCGGCCGAAAGCACCAAGAGAAGAAAGGCACCCAGAAGGAGCACCCTTTTATTGAGAACAGCACGCGTATTCATCAGCCACCTCTCTTTTTTCTATTTTCTATTCAATAGCTGCGAACTCCATCGCCACGGTCTTGGTCCAGCCGTATTCCGTGACCTGGAACAAAACTTTGTTTTCCGAAATGGAAACCATATATCCGTTGCGCACCCGTTCCCCCGGCCCGAGGATATAGCCGTTCCCTTCGCCGTCCTCAAAGACCGCCTTGTTCCCCGCCAGCGAGCGCATAATTCCCACCAGCCGCAACTGCTCGGCGGCCGGCACGGCCCGGCGTTTTTTGCCGGAGGCGTAACGGTCCCGGCCGGTCAAGGGGGAGAACGGGTCCCGCCGTCCCTCGGAATGGTAGCGAATCACCTTGCGCGAGGGGGAAACCTGCATAAAGGTAGCTCCCGGGAAAGCGAAGGCCGTGTCGTACGGCTCTTCTTCCTCTTCATCCATAGCCGGCAGGTCGGTATCAATTTCGTCTATGTCGGCCACTTCGCCGGTATCGGTCAAACTGCGGGCCGGGTCCAGCGCTTTTTTTAACCGCTCTTGAAAACTTGACTGGCCCAATTTCCCGGCCGGAGCGGCAGTTTTCTGTCCGATCTCGGCTGGCTTAGAACCCGTCGGTTGGTCCGGTGCTCCCAGCTTGCCTAAAGCCTTTTTCAACTGTTCCCGAAACTTTTCCTGGTCAACCGTATCGGAGCTGCCGGGCGTTCCCGGTTTGGAAGAAACAGCCGGGCTGCCGGCTGGTGCCGCGCCCGTTGATGGTTTGCCAGCCGTCGTTTTGGCCGACTGGGAGACGGCTGACGGTTTGGCTGTGCCGGTGGTGGCCGATGGAGCCGGCGGCGGGCCGCTCACGCTTGGCGTGGCCGCCGTGGAAGAAGGCTTGGGTGAGGCCGGAACTACGGTGGCCGTCTTGGCGGTCGAAGGCGTTTGTGAAGGCGCGGTGGCAGTAGACGAAGGAACCGGGCCGGCTGTCACCCTTGATTTTTCAGCCGGAGTTGAAGCCCCCGCAGTTGCGGCCGGTTTACCAGGAATCGGAGAAGAAGGCTTAATCACGATACCCGTCCCCCCGCTGGCTGGGGCCGGAGAAGGCCCCGCAGGAGGCATACTCTTGGCGGGCGTCGTTGTTCCCCTCGTCTCGACCTGACCGGGAGTTTCCACTGTTGGAACAGCGCTGTCTTTTTGCTGCCTGGCAACAGGAGCCGCAACCCTTACAGTACTTTTATCGGGAGCCGCTGTGGCGGGAGCAGTCGCACCGGCGGCCAACGGCTTTTTTTCGGTCGTCCCGACGGGCGCTGGGCTGGCGCCAGCGCCACTCGGCCTGGCAGCCGTATCGGCCGATTTAGGAATGGAACCATTTGTCCCCTTGGGAGTTGAAGGAACGGCAAAACCAGTTGTAGTCGTTGGACCCGCACCCGAAGCGGCTGGCAGCGGCGACGGGAGCATAAAATGGAGTTCCACCCCATCCGGCTTGGTGCTCCAACTGTAGGAGAGCCGTTCGGGGGTCTCAATCACCACCCGGGCTATTGGCGGATCGGTCTGGAATTGGGAAAATCGCACGCTCTTGATGCCCCGGTTGGCGGCCAGGTTTCCCAAAACCTGGGCAGTTTTATCCACCGTCACGCCGGGCAACTCTATAATCATCTTAAAATGGCCGGCTTCCCCCGCCCAGGAAGATTTAAACTCGTTGGGGCTGCCGGTGGTCAGCATAACCGCCCCGTTTTCGGAAACGGAAACGGAGGAGAGCCGGCCGGCGGCCAGAGCCCTTCCGGCGAAAAGAGCGATTGCAAGCAAGAGGTAGGCGGTTTTCTTCATATCGAGTCCAGGGCAATGGGTTGAAGTTTTTCCGATTCCTTCACGTAATAGGTGGTCAGTTTTAAATTGACGGTCACCGTTTCCTTTTTGGCGTCCCCTCCCGGATTCTGGCTGCCGGCCACCTGCAGGGAGGCAATGTTCACGATGAACGGAAAGTTGGCGATGGAGGCCAGAAAAGAACCGACGGAATGAAAGCTGCCGGTAACGGACAGGTCGAACTCGGCCGACTCGTAAAAGGTTTGCGGGAACGTCCCTTTCGGAACAATTTCGGAGACCGCCACCTGGTTGGATATTCCGGCCACGTGCAACTGGGACAGAAGGGCCGGAACCTGCTTTTCGTTCGGCAACAAGAGCTCGATGGCCTGGTATTTCTTGAACAATTCCTGATACTCCTTTTTCAAGGCCTCGGAGGTTTTGGCCTTCATCTCCACGTTTTTCAGATTGGAGAGAATTCGCTCGTACTCGCTCTGGGTCTGCGAAAGCTTGGAATTGAAACTGGAAAAAACCCGGGTGTACCAGAAATACACCCCCAGAAAGGCCACAAGCCCCACCAGGATGTAGCGCTGATTTTTCGGGTCCTTCAAATCCATGGCGGCCCTCCTACGGCTGCTGGGCGTCCCCCAGGCGAATCGGTTTCTGCCCCTCGGTTTCGGTCGGGGCCTCTTCCGGCACCATCGTCAAATCACAGGTCAACTGAAAATTGTACAGCCGCGAATTCTCCATCTTTTGCTCTTTGGCGAACGAGAGCTCGATGTTTTGGATGAACGGCGATTTTTTCATCTGGATCATAAAGGTTGCCAGACTGTTCAAGGAATAGGAGAACCCTTCAATCACCGTTTTGGCGCCGCTGGAAGCCGCCGGCTGGGCCGGGCCGCCAGCTGTGGTTCCGCCCCGCGGCGGTGCCGAGGCTGCGGCGGCGGCTCCGCTCGTTCCTTCCCGAAAGTTGGACAGCCAGAGGTATTCCGGGACCCGCCCGGACAGGTCTTCCAGGAAGCGCACATAGGCGGAACGGTTCCGGTCCAGCCCCTCAATGGCCTCCATCCGCTCCAGAATTTTCCCCTTCAACGCGGTCAAAGCATCCACCAGCTGGATATCCTTCTGCATTTTGGCTTCGCGGGCCCTGGCTTCGGCGATTTTTTTCTGGATGTTGGCGATGCGCATCTTTTGCATCACCGTGAGGCCGGCCAAAACGGCCGCCAGTCCGGCTATTCCCGCCAGGAGGTACGTGGCCCCCTTGGGGAGGGCAATCCGGCCGGTGCGGCGCTGCAATTCTTTGGGAAGCAGATTTATTTCTATCATTTCACTTCACCTTCCTGGCCGCCAGTCCAATTGGTACGGTCAGAAGCGGGGCAATCCGTTCCAGCTCCAGCTGCCGGTATTCGTCCGGGTCGTAATCGATGTTGCGCAGGGGATTGACGATGTCCACGGGAATGGAAAGCTTGGCCTGCATAAACTCCGGCAAAAACGGCACCAAGGCCCCCCCGCCGGACAGAAAAATCCAATCGACCTGCTCCGCCCGGGCCGAGGACTTGAAGTAGGAGAAGGCCACCTCAATGCCGGAAAACAGCTCTTCCGAGGCGGAAACGACGGTCGCCTTGAGCATATCCTGGTCCAGGCTCGTTTCCAGTTCCCCCCGCATCGCCTTGGTGGCCAGTTCGTGGTTCAGGCGGAATTCCTTCTGGATGGTGTCGTAAATCAAGCGGGTGCCGGCGGCCACGTCGCGCGTGGAATGGTACAGCTTGTCTTTGACGAAAACGACGTTGGTCGTGTCGAAACCGATGTTGACCAAAGCCAAAACCCGGTTCGGGTCGATGTCGTAATTGATTTCATAGGCGTTCAAAACGGCGAAGGCATCCGTGTCGATGATGACCGGGCGCAGGCCGGTGTCGTTCAACAAATCCAGGTAGTTCTTCAAAAACTCCTGCCGGGCCGCCACCAACAGTACGTCCATTTTGCCGGTCTCTTCGCTCGTACTTATAATGTGGTAATCCAAGGTCACGTCTTCCACGTCGAAGGGGCTGCGCTGCTCGGCCTCGAACAAAATCGCCTGCTCGGCCTCGCTTCCGGATTTCTTGTCGATGGAGATTTTATCCGTGATCACCCCGTGGCCGGAAATGGAGATGACCACATCCTTGGTTTTTGGGTTCACCTGGTCCACCAGGCTCTGGATGTTGAAAATCAACGTGTCCCGGTCCTTGATTTCGTCGGCCACCAAGGCTTCCGCCGGAACTTCCTTGACCCCCAGGCCGCGCAAAATATAGCCGTCCGATTTCTTTTCGAGCTGAACCATCTTGATGGAGCTGGCCCCGATGTCCAGTCCGGTGGTGATTTTCGGTTTGCGCAATAGGTTCATCGTTTTCCCCCTGTCTTTCCCGACGTATCGGGAAAGGACCACACTTTTATTATCGACTCCCCCCCAAAAATATTAACCCCCTTTTGGCCAGCCGGTTAGTCCGTAAGCTTCACCCGGCCGGTGGAGGCCAGGACATCGATGGTGTAGGTGAAACCGCCGGAGGCCGGCAGAATCTGCAAATTTCCCGAAGAGGAAGCGCTGCCGTCGGTTTTGAAAACCACCGTGGAATTGGTAAAAGTATTGCCGCCGTAGTTCACCTTGGCCGTCAAGGTATCCCGGCCCACGATCGAATCCCCCACCTCAAACTGGTAGTTGCCGGGGTTCGCCTTGTCCTTGAAAAAAAGGTAGCGCCGGTTGGCGGCATCAAAAAAAACCCCGTACTGCACCCGTTCGGAAATCGCCTTGGAGCGGGCCTGCCGCAAAGTCGAGACGACGTTGCGGGCTTTGCTTTTCGCTTCCATCTTGGAGGCGAAGTTCAAAAAACTCGGCACGGCCAAAGCCGCCATCACGCCGATGATCACGGCCACGATCACCAGTTCCATCATCGTGACGCCGGTCTGCTTTTTCCAGTTTTTCATAGCTCCCCCTTTAATATCGGATTTATTTCCCCTTTTTGAACCCAGCGTCTTTTGCCGTGGATGATTAAAACCTTCATCCCGTTCGGCGCCCACCTGGACTTCTGCTGCTCCAGCCGGGTTTCGCGGCTTTCCGAGAGCCCCGCAGCCGGCGGAAAGGATTTTTGCAGCCCGGCTGGCGGCTGAACAAAACCGGCGACGAGCGCCAACAGCGCGGCCAGGCCGAATTTTTTCAACATACATCTTCACGTCCTAAATCGTCTTGTAGGTGTAGTAATCGACCGAGCGCGCCATCCCCTTTTTGTCCGTCCAGGAAATGGTGACCTTAATGCGATACACGCCGACCGGGACGGAACCATCCGTGGAGGTGTCATCCACCCGCACGGTCCGGTCATAGATGCCGTCGATGCCGTTGGTCGTTTCCGTGTAGGGCATCGCGGCAAAAAAAGTATTGGGCAGGGGCTTTAACTGCTCAATCCGGTCCTGGGCCACGGCGGTGGCCCGGGTCAAGTCCTGGGAATAGGTGTTGGAGTAAATGGACATGACCATCAACGGGGCCAGCCCCAAAATGCCGACCGCCAGAATGACCATTGAAATCATCACTTCTATAAGCGTAAACCCCTTGTCGTTTTTTCGTATTTTCATGTCCTTTCCTCTCTTTTTCTTTAGAACCGAAAGGCCCCTTTGAACCTAACCGGCCTGCTGTAATCGATTGCAAAGCGGCTGCCAAGCCCTCCTCTATTTTCTCGGCAGGAAGTACCGGAAGGATAAGCGGTTACGGAAGAGCAATTGGGGCTTTTCCTGCCCCTTCAAAAATCGGGCCAAAAATTTCGCCCCCTCCCAAGGGGGTATGGGAATGCGCCCATACGAAAAAGGCGGCTTCTCGCCGCCCCCCCCCCACCTCGCACGGGTGCCTAAATCTCATCCTGCAGGTTGTATTTTTTGATCTTTTCAAAGAGGGTGGTGTAATCGATTTTCAGAATTTCGGCCGCCTTGCGCTTGTTGCCGCGGGTTTGCACAAGCACGCGCACAATCATTCCCCGTTCCGCTTCCATCTGGGCGAACTGGCTCACCTCCTTAAGCCCGGCCCCTTCCCGCAGGCGGATTTCCGCCGTGGTGGGAATGCGGATGGCCAGATGCTCCGGCGTGATTTTCTTTCCCTCGCACAAAATGATGGCCCGCTCGATGGTGTTTTCCAGTTCCCGCACGTTCCCGGGCCAATGGTAGCGGTCCAGGTTGTTCAAGGAGTCGTGGGAAAGCGACTTGACCGGCTTTTTCATTTCCAAACAGAACTTGCGGATGAAATGGCTGGCCAGGTTGGGAATGTCCTCCCGCCGTTCCCGCAGGGGGGGGATTTTAATCGGAAAAACCGAAAGCCGGTAATACAAATCCTCCCGAAAAGTTTTCTTGTCGATGGCCTCTTTCAAATCGACGTTGGAGGCGGCGATGACGCGCACGTCCACGGAAATCAATTTCGTTCCGCCGAGACGCTCAAAGGTTTTTTCCTGGAGGACGCGCAAAAGTTTGGCCTGCAAGGCCGGCGACATATCCCCCACTTCGTCCAGAAAAATCGTCCCCCCTTCGGCGATTTCAAACTTCCCCATCTTGCGCGCGTACGCCCCGGTGAAGGCCCCCCGTTCGGAGCCGAACAGCTCGTTTTCCAACAACTCGGACGGGATGGCGGCGCAGTTGATGGCCACAAAGGGACGATTTTTGCGGGGGGAAAGGTTGTGGATGGCGCGGGCAAACAGCTCTTTTCCGGTGCCGGATTCCCCCAACAAGAGAACGGTGGTGTCGGAATGGGCCACTTTTTGAATCAGCCGGGAGACCTCCAGCATCTTTTCCGAGCGGCCGACGATTTCGGAAAAGCCCAGGCTCTGGTCCAACTCCTCCCGCAGGAGGGCGTTTTCGGCAACCAGGCGGCGGTTTTCCAAAGCCTTTTTGATGATGACCGCCAGCCGGTCGGTGTCGAACGGCTTGGCGATGAAATCGACGGCGCCCAACTTCATCGCCTCCACGGCGGTTTCAATGGTGCCAAAGGCGGTCATCACGATGACCGCCAGGTCCGGATCGGTCTCCTTCAGCTGGGATAAAACGGCGATGCCGTCCATCTCCGGAAGCCGCATGTCCGTCAAAACCACGTCAAACTTTTTTTCCCGGGCGCGGCTGATGCCGCTTTTCGCATCGGCGGCCGTGTCCACATCATACCCCTCGCCGGCCAGCGTTTCGGCCAGCATCCCCCGCATGCTTTCTTTATCATCAATGACCAGAATAGACGGCATATCCCCCTCGTCAAAAAGCTTTTTTGCCCCGTTTCTTTTATCGGAAAATCCCGCCAAAGCTTGATTGCATTCGGCCGGAAAGTTCTTTGAAACAAATGATTTGGAACGAAGCCGCCCGGTTGGGTTCCGGCCTTAACGGTCGGGTTTCGACGCGCGGCATTGCCTGCCCGAGCCGGCACGGCTCGAGTCAACCAGGGAAAATGCCGTCTGCGAAAATCGATTGAAACGAAAAATTGCGGAAAGAATGAAAAAGCAAACAACGGAAGAAAGACGGCTTGAGACCGCCCCGCCTGTACCGCCTTTCTCTTTCGTTTTTCGGGATTTGTTATGACGCAGCCGGATGAGCCTAATTATTTTCAGCCGGATTACCCGGTTCGGTCCCCGGACCGGACGCCCATTCGTCAATGGCGATGCCCTTCTGGCGGCGCAACTCCTCAATCTGGGCGAGCGGACGTTCCAACTGCATCCGGCGGGTGGCCGCCAAAGAATTAAACTCTCTTTGGGCCTCTTCTATCCTTTTTCCCATTTTTTCGAACGCCGACACAAAGGCCGTCCACTGCTTGTTAAAACCCCCCATAAGCGAAAGCATTCGGGCCGCGCTCTGCTCCAGCTGAAAATTGTCGATTCCCTGGCGGATGACCAGAAGGATGGCGTAAAGGGTCAAGGGTGAGCACGGAATGACTTTGCTCCGCAGGGCGTCGTCGATAAAATCGGGCTGGTTTTCGAGAATGAAACCGAACAGCTGTTCGTTGGGGATAAAAACCAGGACGCAGTCCACGGTCTGCGCCTCCGGGTTGATGTAATCGCGGGTGGTCACCTCCCGAATACGCTCCCGCACATCATTGAAAAAAGCGGTCTTGCAGCTCTCCTTTTCCGGCTCGCTGCCCGCTTCCAGGTAGCGGAGGTAATTGGTGAATGGAAATTTGACATCCATATTCAATTTTAAATCCCGGGGCATAAGAAAAGTATAGTCCGGACGGTTGGCGCTGCCTTCCAGCGTGCGTTGTTTGCGATAGTTGATCCCCTCCAAAAACCCGGCCAGCCGGAGCACATCCTCCGCCATCCGTTCCCCCCACTGACCGCGGGTTTTGGAGTTGGCCAAAACCAGCTTCAACTGGTCGGCCGTTTCCTGCAGCCGGCGGTTGTTTTCGGCCGCGGCTTTCAACTGGGCGGCGAGCTCTCCGAACTTGTTTTCCCGGTCTTTTTCGTACGCCTGGATGCAGTCTTTCACCCGCTCAAGCTCGCTTTTCATCCCCTCCAGCGTTTGGTCGATGAGTTGTTTTTTTCCTTCGAGCTCTTTTCCTCCGGCCTGGGCCTGGCCGGAGAGGGTCTGCTGGGCCAGCTTCATAAACTGATCGGTGTTGCGGGAAAGGGCGTTTAACGACAAGGCGTCGAAGGAAACCTTGAGGTTGTCAATTATGGCGTTCAGGTCCGTCAGCTTTTCCGCCTGCGTCTGGGCCAACAGTTCCCGGGCAACCGCTTGGGCCTCCCGTTTCTTAATCCATCCGACTGCCAGAACCGCCGCCCCGCCAACGAGGGCGCCGATTGCGAACGCTATGATGAATTCCATATCTCTCCCTTATTTAATCCCGAACTGGCAAAGAGGCAGCCGCTCCATCATTTTTTCACATTATATATGGCCGCCATCCCGCCCCAGAGGTTTTCGTAGCGGGACTCGCAGAAGCCTTCGCGTGCAAACAGCGCTGCAACCTCCTTTTGCGGCGGAAAAATTTTCAGCGACTCCGGCAAATACCGGTAGGCCTGGCTGTGCCGGGTGAAAATTCCCGCCATCCTGGGCATCAGTTGATAAAAATAGGCATAGAAAAGTTTTCCCCAGAGCCCGTTGGAGGGGTGGGCGATTTCGAGAAAGACCCCCGCACCGCCCGGTTGTAAAACCCGGCTTACCTCGCGGGCAAAGGCATTCAGATTCTCGAGGTTGCGCAGGGAAAATCCCAACATTGCTCCATCGAAGACTTCGAGTTTGAAGGGCAGTTTTTCGGCGTCGGCACAAATCAAAAATACCCGGCCTTGAAATTTCTTCAGCTTCTTGAGCGCCAATTTGAGCATCGGCAAAGCAAAATCAGAAAGCACGACCATCCCCTGAAATCTTGAATCGGAAAGCAAAGCCTTGGCCATATCCCCCGTCCCGGCGCACAGGTCCAGAACGATTTTCCGGCCGAAAAGAGCTTGAACGGTCCTCCGCCGCCAACGCCGGTCGGAGTTGAAGGAAATGATTCGATTCAGCCGGTCGTAATCGGGCGCCAGCTCCGAGAACATTTTCTTGACGTAGGCCTTTTTTCCGTTGGTGTTATTCATTAAAGCACGGTCTCCGTATTGGCCGTGTCTTTTTTCACCGGCGCAAAAGGGGCAAACCGGTAAGCCGCCAGCTTCCAACCCCTCTTGGTTCGGAGCAAGGTCAAATTCAAAGTTGCCAGACTGTCGGAAACCCCGGAACGGACCAGCCGTCCGGTAACGGCGGCCTGTCTTTCCCCTATGTCCAGCTGCCGTCCGACCAAATCCACGCGCGTTACGCCGGTTGAATTGTAAATCTCCGCCAAAAATTTTTGCGGGTCGATGGGGGTGGTGTTTTCAACTGTCGTCAAAAGCGAATCCAGGACGGCCGGGTTTTTGGCGTCGACGGCCCTTTCCCAGTCGGCCAAAAAAGCCCGCACCTGCTGGGCCGCATCCGGCTTTTTCTTGCCGCAGGCTGCGAAAATGACAGCCGACAGAATTAACAAACGCAGGGCCATGTTCACGACGGTAAAATAGGTTTTTAGCGCAGTTTTTCCAAGCGATTTGGCGGCCGTTCCGACGATCCGAAGGAATTTCGGGGCAATCGCTGAAAGGACTCCGAGATAACAAAGGGGTTGTGGCGCGGGTTAAGTTCTATCTAACCTGCGGCCTTTCGCAAAAAAACGCACGATTCATCCCGCCGGAGCGGAAATTTATCCTGCGCCACAAATACGAGGATTATCTAACGATGCGGGGAGTAATCATTATCAAAAGGTCGCTCTGGTTTTTCTGCTTGGAGGTGGAGCGGAAAAGATGACCGAGCAACGGGATATCCCCCAAAAGCCAGACTTTGCGGACGGTTTTGACTTCGTTGTCCTTAATCAACCCGCCGATGACCATCGTTTCGCCGTCTTTCATCCGGATTTGCGTTTCCACCGAACGCTTGGAGGTAATCGGGCGCTGGTTGTTGGCCGGGCCGGTGAAGCTGATGATATCCTCCACCGTCGGCACCACCCGCAGGGTCACGGTGGAATCGTCGTTGATGCGCGGGATGACGTCCAAAATGATGCCGAATTCCTTGTCCTGGAAGGAAACGATGTCCTGGACGACGGCCCCCTCGCTGAAACGGTTCAAGGTCTGCAGCGGAATGGTGGTGGCAACCGTTATTTTGGCCGCCTGATTGTCCAAGGTCGTGACTTTGGGGCTGCTCAAAAGCTTGCTGTTGGTCTGGGTGACCAGATAGTTCAAAAACCAGTCCACCTGCTCCACCGAGAGGCGGCCGTATTTGGGGCGGCCCTGGATGGGAAAAACCAACGCCTTGCTGGCGGCGGTGGTGGTGCCGGTGCTGCTCGTGCTTACCGGTTCGGCCTCTCCCAAAGAAGCGCCAATCGCTTCCGGCCATTCCAGGCCCAAGTCGGAATTTTTGTCCAGGGAGGTTTCCACCATCTTGACTTCGATGGAAACCTGCCGGGCCGGTTTGTCCAGGGCCGCCACGATTTTTTCGATGCGGGGGAGGTTGTAGCCGAAGTCGGTGACCACCAGGATGGTGGCGGGAGCCTGTTTGGCCACCTCCAGCCGGCGCACCTCCTTGCTGAAAACATCCATTTTCCCTTTGGGGGACAAAACGTTTTTCAAGCCGGCCATCACATAGTCGGCGGACACATAATCCAACTCGAAGACCCGCGTCTCCAGCTGCTGGGGGTAGTCCTTCTCCTGGGACAAAACCACGATGACGTTCCCCTGTCGGCTGTAAGTGTAACCGTTGGCCAGCAAAATGGAGGAGAGCGCCTCGTCCAGGCTGACCTGGCGCAAGCGGAGCGATACCGTGCCGCGCACTTCTTGACCGGAAACAATGTTCAAATTGTTTTGCGCCGCCAAAAGTTTCAATACGGCCCCGATGGGGGCGGCCTCCATTTCCAAGGTGATTTTGGAATCCTCGGTGATGACGGTCAGCGGCTTTTCCTGCGCCCCCGCCGCCGTCGCAAACAGCCCGAAAATTATAAGCAAACCCAGTCTTTTCATTTTAATCCCCCCTTAAGCGGATAATTCCAGAGAGTTCCATCCCGGCTTAAAACCACCCGGCCTTCGGTTATCGCATGCACCCTAAAACCTTCGAGCCAGTCCCCGACCTGAACCACCCGGCCGTTGATTACGGCAAAAGCAGAGCTTCCCCGCAACGAAATGGCCGAAACCGAAAACTCCGGGCGGGTCGGCCCGGCGGAAACCGGCGCTTTTTCTTGTCCGCGGTAAAACGGGTTGCGTCCAAAGCCCAAAGTCAGCCGGGCCTGCTTTTCCGGAGTCAGGTGCTCGTAGGCGAACGAATCGGGTGCTGCCGGAGCCCCGGCGGCGACAGGAGTTGACGCCAAACTCGGATCCAGATCGGCGATGGTTCTCTTTTTGCCAATCGACATAATCGATTTCAGGTTTAAAAACCCGAAAAGGATGGCAAAAACCAAAACCCAGTACAAAACCCGCCTGCGTCTGGCCTCGTCCATTACCCCTCCGCATTCGGATTGATAATCAGATACGCATAAAAGACCAAAGTCGCCTCCACCCGGCCGCTTCGAGAGCCGCGCACCGCTTCCGTAAGAAATAATCCGCGAAAGGCCGGGAGCGTTTCAATTTTTTGCGCCAGATCGGAAATCGTGCTGTAGGCTCCCTCCAGTTTCAAGGAAAAGGATACCGGGCGGATGAGATTGGGCCGGGTGGAGTCCATATCCCGGACGGACGAAAGCAGTTCAAAGAAAGTGGGCCGGGCATCCAGCACCAAAAGCCCCTCTTTTTGCGACAGCGCCATCAAATCCCCCAAAAAATTCTGCGCTTCGCTCGGCGTATAGAGACTCTCCACCAGTCGGGCGACTGACTTTTCCAGTTCCGTCCGGCGCATCTGCCAGAAAGGAATCTGGGGAGCCAGCTTGCGAAGCCGGGCCAGCCGGTTCTCCAGTTCCGCCTGCTTCCCGGCCAGCTGTACCTGTTTCTCCTTGATTGGAAAGTACCCAAAAACGGCCCCGGTTCCCAAGAGCAGAACCAAAAGCAAAATCCGGTAGAAGGGATGGTTGAACTTCATCGCAAGGCCACCTCAAGGGCAAAACCGACCGTTTTCTGGCTGCCGAATTTCTCCTCCGATTTGGAAACGACTTTCACCCTCCCGAAAAAGGGGGAATGCTCCAGCCGGCGGATGAATTCGACCACGACGGCATCCGTCCGTTCATACGGGGCGGCAGCCGTTCCGGAAATTTCCAGTTTCTCGAACACCCCGTGCTTTTGGCGGGCGGAAAGGGAATCGAGCATCAGCGGCAAAAGGGTCACCCGCGCCAGCTCGATTTCCGGCGGAGTGAGGTTGGACAGCTCCTTCATATGCCAGGGGAAAACGGCCGGATGGCGGACGAACTGGGAAAGGAAGTTTTGCGTGGAGAGGATTTTTTGTTCCAAAAAGGCGGCCTGGGAGAAGCCGGGCACGGCCTGCAACCGGGCCAGTTCCTTTTCAAGCCCTCCGACCAGCGCTTCCGCAGCGTGCAGCCGGTACAATTGAAATCCTTGAAAAAGAACCGCCACAGCCAAAACCGGGAGGGAGAACCGGAAAACAAGACGATTTTGGTGCTGAAGCCGGAAGGATTTTTCAACCGCTTCGGGCAGCAAATAGGGGCTTTTGTCGCGCCCCAAAGCGGTCCCCAGGGCCTTGGCGAAAAAGGGGTACAGTTCGGCAAATTCGGCGGCGTTGTCGACCGCGTAGAAAAGCTCGCGGGACTGTGACAAAATGGAAACTTTGATGCCCAAAATGTTCTCGAAGTGGGCCGTAATGGTGACGTCACCAGCCGGCAGTCCGGTCAAATACAATCGCGCGACCTTGCGGCCGGAAACCTGGGCCTGATAGAAATCAAGGGAGGAAAGCACTTCCGCCGTCAAGGGCTCCAAAAACTGAACCAAAGCCCCCGCCTCCAAATCGGACGGCTTCAGACCAATGGAGGAAAATTCACGGAAAAATTCCATTCCATTCTTTCCGTAGAGGGTGAAATAGGAACTTTTGGGAGAAATTTCCAAAACTCCAACCGCATCCGTTTCCTCGTGGGGAATTACCGGCAAGACGTCGGCAAAACCGAACCCTCCCAGCGTGACCCCGGAAAGCGGTACGCCGGCCTGCAGGAACAAAGCGACCTGACGGTCCAAAAGGGAGCGTACAATGGCTACAAAAATCACCTCCGTTTTTTTGTAGCTTTCCCCTTCTTTTTGGACCGTCCGGTAGGTCCAATAGGCGTTTTCGATAGGAAAGGGGGTTTGTTTGCGGGCCTCCCACAAGACGGCCTGCTTCTCTTCCGATTTTTTCTTCAAAGCCGGAATGGTGAAACGGCGAAAAAGCACGCCCGGTCCCTGGATGGAAAGGTAAAACCGGGCCCGGGGGTAGCGGCCGGGCGGCACCAATTCCTGCAGGTATTCTATTAAAGCCCGCTCCTTGTCCGCCTCGTCGAAATCGGGCGTGGGAGCCAGGTCGTGAATGCCAAAATCGGCGAGCTCCCATTTCCACCCCAGACGAACGCTGGCTCGGGGTTTTTTGGCCAGCCGCACCCAGCGGAGCTGGTCGGACACTAAATCGAACCCGAAAAAAACCTCCGGCTCGTAGCGCCACCAGCTTTTCCACCGCCAAACTTGGCGGCCCAAACTGGCAGTCAAGCCGGACAGCCGGTCTTCAGAACCTCCCTTCACCGGTTTGGAACGCAAAAGACCTGGCCGAGTTTCCTGTTTGCTCTCTTTTTTAATCCCCGGAAATTTCAAATCTCCCCCTGCCAAGCGAATTAGACGGAAAAGGTTATAATCGACCCGTCGGAAAATTCAACCGTGAAAGTTGTGCCGGCCATATTGGCGCCAGGGCAGCCGCCGGTCTGGCACTCGCGAAAATTTTGCACCTCGATGGTTACGGTGGCGCCTGCGGCGATGGTTTGGGACGAACTGAAGCTGACAGTCTGGGTGGAGCCGAAGCGCGGGTTGGACTGGTTGGCCACCGTCGTTCCCCCCCAGCGAACCAGTTCGTAGTACGAAGCGGGCGTATGGCTGTACGTCAGCTTGACGCTGGTAACGTTGACGCTGGAGGAGCCGGAATTGCGCACGTCGAAATCGAGCTGCTGGCCCCCCCCGGTGAGCGATGCCGTGCCGGAAACGTAGCTAAGCGACCCGCCCGAGCCGCCGCTTCCCCACAAGCTGCCCCTGAATTTGAAATCCAAAATGGTAGTGGAACGGGGCAAAACAACAGCCGTGCGTACCAGGGTATCGTTGGTGGGAGCATAAACGGCGGCCAGCGTTCGCACCCCCTGGGGAATCAGACCGGAAAAAGCATAATTCCCGGAGGCGTTGGGATTGGTGACGGCGGTGGTCGTTCCCCCCGTGCCGTTGGGATAGGTGATGCGAATGCTGACGTTGGCGGCGGAGCTTCCGGGAGCGTTCCCCTGCCCATCCGTGACCACCCCCTGCACGGTGTTGGAGGTCAAATCGGCGGCGGCATTGGCATATTGCTTGGTTATTGGGTTGCCGCCCGAACCGCTCGATGTGATAGCAACCCCGCCGGCATACGTGTAAAGATTGCCCCACCCGTCCGTTTTGTAATCGTTTGGATTCTGGGTAAAATCGTTCTGAATGTACGGCCCTCTCCAAGTGGCATAACCGCCCGGATTGGCGACCAGCCCGTCCAAATTGGTCGGCAAGGAGCCGACGTCGCCGACGTAGCCGAAGTCGGAACGAACCCCGTTGGCGAACAAATCGGGATTGCCGGCAATCGCCCAGGAAAGTTTTTCCATCTCCTGTGTGGTGGCATCCCAGCGGCTGTTGTCCAGGGCGACATCCATCGACTTAAAGGCAATCGCTCCGAGAATGCCAATGACGATAACCACCAGAAGAACTTCTATCAAGGTAAACCCTTTTTCCGAACTTTTTCTCAACTGTTTCACTTTCTTTTCAAAAACTGATGACGATGTTCGTCCCCGAACCGGTGGAGGTTATAGTCCGCGCCGTGGAATCATAAACATAGTTGACCCCCCAAGCATCATTCAGATAATCCCCGCCCGTGGAATCAATATACGGCCCGTGCCAACCCAGCCGGGTGTATGGATTCCAGACCGCAACGCCGCCTGGTCTGACCACCAAACCGGTTAAACTTGGCGGAAAGCTCCCCACGTCTCCCCGGTAGCCCCGGTCGGAAAAACGTCCGCTGGAACTGACGGACGGATTTCCCATAATCCCTCCCTTCAGCCGCAGCATTTCCTCCTTGGTGGCGCTTGTTTTCGAACCGGAGATGACGTCGCCTATTTTGGGAATTGCGACCGCGGCCACTATCCCCAAAACGACGATGATTAAAACCAGCTCCACCAGCGTAAATCCGGCTTTCGATTTCATACGCACCAACCATCCCGCCGGCCTATGGCGGGATGAAACAACAGAATTCCAACAACCATTAGAGGTTGTTTTCGCCGGCCGTGTTGGTATTCGGCCAGATTTCTCCGGTGGCAGCCAAATAGGCCCAGCCGCCGCGGGTGCCGACGATGACGCCCTTGGTCACGCCGGTGACGATTGAATCCGGAGCGCTGGTCGGCAGTTGGTACGGATTCGCCGGAATGGCTTGCTCCATTACCACGCCCGGCGTGCCGAGCTCGGCCAAGGTGGGCCAGGTGGCCGTGCCGGTGGTCACCGCCCGGTTGGCGTAGAAAATGGAAACACCCGAGCGCAGCCCGCCCAAAGCTCCCTTGCAGGCGGACAGTTTGGCCTGCGCGGAGATGTCCATATAACGGGGTATCGCCACCGCCGCCAGGATGCCCAGGACGACGATGATGATGACCAGTTCAATCAGGGTGAAGCCCGATTGATTCTTTGTTTTGAGAAACATACTCCCTCCTTTTGGGTTTCGGTTTTACTTTTTAAACACGTTCAATAAATTCCACATCGGCAAAAAAACGGAAAGGGCGAAGAACAAAACAGTCGCCCCCAAGACCACGGTTAAAGCCGGCTCCACTAATTTGGAAAGCCGCCGGGTGGCGTACGCCACTTCCTGGTCGTAGTGAAAGGCCATCTCGGAAAGCATCCGGTCCAAAGCGCCGGACTCGCTGCCGACGGAAAACATCTGCACGGCCAAAGGCGGGAAAACCGGCGAGCGCTCCAGCACCTCTTTCGGCTCCTTCCCTTCCACCATGCCGGCCTCCAGCCGCTCTATCTCCTCCGCCACGATTCGGTTGCCGATGGCCCCCCGCACCACCTGCAGGGACTGGATAATCGGCAGGCCGCTTTTGACCAACACCGAGAGCATATGGGAAAAACGGCTCATCGCCACTCTTAGAAAAATTGTCCCCAAAATCGGCAGCTTCAGCTTAAACTCGTCAAGCCAAACTTCCCCTCGGTCGGTGGCCAACCAGCGTTTGAAAAAGTAAGCGGCAAAAAACAAAGCCGGGAGGAGATAATACCAATAGCTGCGAATAAGTACGCTGGTTCCCATTAAAATTCGGGTCGGCAGCGGCAATTCCGTATTGAAGCGGGAAAAAAGAAAGGCGAATTTGGGAAAAACGAAGGCCACCAGAATCACGAAGGCGGCCGCCAGGGCGATGACTACCAAGGCGGGATAGCGCAAAGCGTCTTTTAAATCCTCTTTGGTTTTCATCTCCCGTTCCATAAATTCGGCCAGCCGGTCCAGCACCTGGTCGAAATGCCCGGTCGCTTCGCCGGTTTTGACGGAGGAGACAAACAGTTTCCCGAAGACTTTTTCCTGACGCAAAAAAGCGTCCGCCAGAGTGACTCCCGACTCCAAATCGGAGCGTATTTGTTCGATGGCGGAGCGGAGTTGGGGATGGTCGGCCTGGGCAGACAACACAGCCAGGGCACGGAGAATGGGAATACCGGCCCGATAGAGGGTGGAAAGCTGGCGGGTGAAAACAACCAGCTCGGAAAGCGGCACCCGGCGGCCGCCCCACCGGAAGGCTTGCAGAATGCCTTCAGTTTTGCGTTCCACCACAAGGGGGATATACCCCATACGGTCCAGCCGCAGGGAAACTTCCGAAGCGGTTTCGGCCTGCATCGTGCCGGACAAGGCAATACCCGTCCGGTCCACGGCGCGGTAGTTAAATTCCGGTAACATATAGCAATCGTCTCACTTACGTTTAAGCAAACCCCCTATCAAGTCCTTGCTTTTTTTGACTCCTTCTCATCTTCGTTTCGTTCAGCGCCGAACCGTTTGAGGCCATGTCTAAATTCCCGCTCTCCGCTTAGGCGGGAATCAATTCCCCTTTCGGTATATCGGCAAAATCCCCGGCGGAGGTGACCCGCAAAACCTCCTCCACGGTGGTCAACCCGGCCAAAATCTTTTCCGCCCCGTCCTGCCGCAAAAGCTTCATTCCCTGTTTGCGGGCTTCGGCCAAAATGGCGGCCGTGGAAGAGCGGCCGGCTATCAACTCTCGAATCGAATCGGTCACCACGAGCATTTCAAAAAGACCGAGCCGGCCGGAAAAGCCGCTCTGCTTGCATTCCCGGCAGCCGGCGCCCCGGTGGAAAACGGCGTTCGGGTCGTCTATCCAGAGCTCCTTCTTGAGGGACTCCGGCACCGTCACTTTTTCCTTGCAAGCCGGACAGATGCGCCGCACCAGCCGCTGGGCCACCACCGAGATCAGGGAAGCGGCCAAAAGGTACGCCTCCACTCCCATATCCAAAAGACGGGCCGTCGTGGAGGGGGCGTCGTTGGCGTGCAGGGTGGACAACACGAGATGCCCGGTCAAAGCCGAGCGGACGGCGATTTCGGCCGTTTCCCGGTCGCGGATTTCTCCGACCATTATGATATCCGGGTCCTGCCGCAAAATCGAGCGCAGGGCGTTGGCGAAAAAAAGCCCGGCCTTTTCGTTGGTTTGCACCTGGGAGATAAAGGGAATGTGGTATTCCACCGGGTCTTCCACGGTGATGATGTTTTTTTCGACGGAGTTCAGCTCCCGCAGCATCCCATAGAGGGTGGAGGTCTTGCCGCTGCCGGTCGGGCCGGTGACCAGAATGAACCCTTCCGGTTTTTTCATCCCCTGGCGCAAGCGGGAAAGCAGGGCTGCGGGCAACCCGATTTTATCCAGATGGATGGCCAGGCTGGATTTGTCCAAAATTCTAAGCACCACCTTTTCGCCGAATATGGTGGGGAGGGTGGAAACGCGGAAATCGACTTCGTGCTTCTCCACCCGGTAGGTGAAGCGCCCGTCCTGGGGAAGCCGTTTTTCGGAGACATCCATATTGGCCATAATTTTGATGCGGGAAACGATGGCCGGGGCCAGCTCCCTGGGGGGGTTGGCCGCCTCGCGCATAAGGCCGTGAATCCGGAAGCGCACCCGCAAGTGGGCTTCTTCCGGTTCGATGTGAATATCGGAGGCCGTATCCCGAATCCCCTGCGTCAAAAGCAAATTGACCAAGCGGATGATGGGGGCGTCGTCGGCCGCTCCGGCAATTTCTCCCGCCTTTCGGGAAACTTCCGCCAGTTCCTTGCCGAACTCTTCCGTCGGCAGCCCCATTTCCCGGACCACCTCTGCCACCGAATCCTGCACGGTGTAATAGTCCGAAATTGCTTTCTGAACCTGCGAAGGCGCCGCGATGACCCGGTTGATTTCCAGCCCGGTGTGGTATTTTAGCTCCTCGACCGCAATCAAATCCAAGGGGTCAACCATGGCGACCGTGAGCGCGCCCCCCAGTTGCAGGATGGGAATAAGCCGGTGTTTTTTGGCCAGTTCCACCGGAACCCGCCGGATAACCTCGGGGGCGATGACCAGGTTGTCGACGTTGACTTTGGGGATGGAGAGTTTTTCCGAAATTATCGAGAGGAAGTCCTCTTCGGTGATAACCCCCTGGCGGATGAGGATGTCCCCCACCCGCTCGCCGGTCTTTTTCTGGATTTTTAAAGCTTCATCCAGCTGCTTTTGGGTAACCAGCTTTTTCTCCAAAAGCAGCTCGCCGATGCGCTTTTTGCTTTCCATCTGGATGTACCTATCCCCCTTAACTTCTTATCGGCAAAAAAGATGGGATTTACAGGCAGGTTAGGCCTGAACGCCTGCCGATCGCTTTTTTGAAAGGGTTCGAACACTAAAACGGGCGCGGCATCAAGGGGAAAGGCTTAAAAACAAGAAGCGGGAGCGAAAAATCCGTTCCCGTTTTTTTCCGCCGGCAAATAAAGTTATACCGCGTCTTTGGCCGAGCCGAGCCGGACCCCGTAATTCTTTTGGTAGTACTGCTGATATTCCCCCGACTTGACCTTCTGCCACCAGGAGCGGTTGTTGACGTACCAGTCGATGGTCAAATCCAAGGCCTCTTCAAGCGAGCGCCGCGACTTCCAGCCAAGTTCCCGTTCCAGTTTGGAGGCGTCCAACGCATAGCGCCGGTCATGGCCGGGGCGGTCGGCCACATGGGTGATCAAGGATTCCGGTTTTCTCAAGCGCGCCAGAATCCGGCGGGTGATGTCCAAGTTGGTTAGTTCGTTGCTGCCGCCGACGTTATAAATTTCTCCCGGCCTGCCCTCGAAAAGCATTTTTTCAATGGCCCGGCAATGGTCGGCAACAAACAGCCAGTCCCGGACGTAGAGTCCGTCGCCATAAACGGGCAGGGGTTTATCCTCCAAAGCGTTGGTGACGAACAGCGGAATCAGCTTTTCCGGAAACTGGTATGGCCCGAAGTTGTTGGTGCAGCGGTCAACTACAAGGGGCAGTGCGAAGGACTTAAAATAGGCCAGGGCCAGCAAATCGGAGGAGGCTTTGGACGCGGAATATGGAGAAGTCGGATTGAGCCGCGAAGCTTCCGTGAACTTCCCCGAGGAGGTGCTGCCGTACACTTCGTCGGTGGAGATATGCACGAACCGTTCGACCTTATGGCGAAGGGCCAAATCCAGCAAATTTCCGGTGCCGAAAACGTTGGTTTCGACGAAGGTCAACGGGGAATAAAGGCTTCGGTCCACGTGCGATTCAGCCGCAAAATGAACGATGCCCCAGATTTTTTCCTTGAAAACCGGCTCCAGCTCTGCCCGCATGGCCACATCCCCCCGCACAAAGTGGTAACGCGGGTTGTCTTCGACG
This sequence comes from Candidatus Zixiibacteriota bacterium, assembly GCA_022614805.1. Taxonomy (GTDB): domain Bacteria; phylum Zixibacteria; class MSB-5A5; order DSPP01; family DSPP01; genus DSPP01. The sequence goes on from JAKEHY010000009.1 coordinate 52,474, forward strand.
TCGGTCAGGTTTTCCAGATTACCGGCGTAGGTCAGCTTGTCGAAGTTTATGATTTCGCATTCCGGCCGGTCGGACAAAAGATGGCGGATGAAGTTGGAGCCGATGAAGCCGGCCCCGCCCGTCACCAGAACCCTCATCCGTCCTTTCGGTCCCACTTGTACGGGATATCGTTTTGATGCGGGTCTACCCGGTACTCGTCCGGACTTTTGTAGTCGTACAATTCCGTGGGGCAGTTGATGATAATCGTCTCTTCGGTAGAAATCCCCTTGAAGCCGTGATAAACCAGAGGCGGAATTTGCAGAAGCTTGGGGTTATGCTCCCCCAGAAAAAATTCGTTCACCTCCCCCTTGGTGGCCGAACCCTCGCGCGGGTCGTACAGCACGATTTTGGCCATCCCCCTCACCACGGCAAAGTTGTCGATTTGCTTGTGGTGGTAGTGCCAGCCCTTTACTACGCCGGGGTAAACGCAGGTCATATAGAGCTGGCCGAATTTTATGAAAATGTCTTCATCCGAGCGCAGGATTTCCATCAATCGTCCCCGTTCATCGGGAATTACCCTAAGCTCTTTTAAGCGGACACCGGCGATCATCGTTAATGGCCCCAAAACGGGGAAAAAGAAATATCCAAACCCCTGGAGGAAAAGTCAAGTTGAAGGAAATTGAGGAAGACTACTGCCCGGTCGGCGGCTGAAGGCCGTATTCCTTGAGCTTCAGGCGAAGGGTTGATTCCGGAATTTTTAAGAGTTCGGCGGCCCGCTTCTTCACCCCCCCTGTTTCGACCAAGGCCCGTTGTATATGCTTTTTCTCCGCTTCGGCCAGGAATTCATAGAGGGAAAAGGCGCGCGGATGGCCGCCGGGCAATTTTTCATCCGGCCCGAAAAACTTGGCGGAAAGCAGCTCGGGGGCAACCACCCCGGACTCGTCCGCCAAAACCGCCAGCTTGCGCACCTCGTTCTCCAGCTCCCGCACGTTGCCGGGCCAGTCATGGGCGCACAAAAGCTCGAAGGCGGCCGGATTAAAGCAGAGCTTCTTGCCGCCGGCATATTTGGCGGCAAAATGCTCCAACAAGAGGGGCACATCCTCCTTCCGTTCCCGAAGCGACGGCAGCTTCAAAGCAAAGACGGAAAGCCGGTAGAACAGGTCCTGGCGGAAGAGTCCTTTCTCGGTCAAGCCCTTCAAGTCCTTGTTGCCCGCGGAAATCAAGCGGACGTTCACCCGGCGCGGTCGGGTTTCCCCGAGACGGACCACCTCTTTTTCTTCCAAAACGCGCAAAAGCTTCGCCTGTACGGAAAGCGGTATCTCCGTAACCTCGTCGAGGAAAAAAGTGCCGCCGTCCGCCTCCTCAAAAAGGCCCGGCTTATCCCGGTCGGCCCCGGTAAAAGCCCCCCGGCGGTGGCCGAAGAGCTCGGACTCGAGCAAAGTCTCCGGCAGGGCCGCGCAGTTGACCGACACGAATCTCTGTTCCCGGCGGTTGGACTGGAAATGAATGGTCTTGGCCAACAAGTCCTTCCCCACGCCGGTTTCACCTAAAAGCAGAATGGACAGGTCGGAGTCCTTCACGCGGGCCGCCGCTTCGATGGTCGAAAGTAAAAGAGGCGAACGGGTAATGATGTTGGGAAAGGCGCATTTCTCTTCCAGCGTGGCCAGAAGCCGTTCGTTCTCCCGGGCCAGATTCTTTTTGGAGAGATGCGAAAGCTCCAGGGCAAAATGAGATGCGGCCGCGGTGGCCAGGTTCAACTCCTCCTGGAAAAACGGCCGGGCCTGTTTGGATAAATAAAGCATTCCGGCGATCTCCCCTTCCACCATCAAAGGAAGACTCAAAACCGAAAGCATCCTATCTTTTTCCAGCACCTCCAACCGGGCGCCGGTGGCATCCCCGTCACCGGGGCCGGGAATCGTTTCCGGCAACTCGCCGGCCTGGGTAACCAACTGCTGCAATCCATTCGCAAGACCGTACAAGGCCGCCCCTTCCGCCTGCACTTCACCGACCAGAAGCGAAAGTTTGGCTTCCGGCGATTCCGCCCGGCTCAAATTCAGAAACAAAGCGTAGCGGTTTTCCGGCGAGTAGGCGAGGGAAACTTTCCGTTCGGAGAGTTGAGCGGAAAGGGCTCGCAAACGGGCCAGGTCTTCTTCTGAAAAAGCTAAAACCTCTTTATGATTCTCCAAAATTTCCAAAAGCGGCTCCAGCGGCCCGAGCCGGCCGCCGCCCAACAGCTTCTCGGCAGCCCAAAAACAGGGTTCGCGAAAGACGGGGGCCTTTTTCAGCCGCGCGAGCAGGCCGGTCACCTCGTTCAAAAATTTCTGGCAGCGGCCCTCGTCTCCGGCGGGGGACAGAACCAGCGCGAGAATCTTCAAGCGGGCCTCCTCGATCGGCAAAGTTACGGATGGCAGAAAGGAGAGCGCCTCCTCGAGGAGGGATTGAGCCTTCTCCGTTTGGCCGGTTTCAAACCAGGCCTGCGCCAAAACCCGCAGGGAAGCCAAAATTTCCTCTTTTTCCGAAAGCACCTGCGCCAGCGCAAGCGCCTCTTCGGCGCGGGAAATGGCCGCTCCCGGCCGGCCCTGGGCCAAAAGCAACTCCGCCCAGCGCCTTTGCACCTGCGTCACCAGGCCCGATTGGGGCGCCAGCCGCCGGCTGATTTCCAGAGCGCGGGTGTACTCCCCCTCGGCCTGGACCCACTCCTTCTGCCAGAAAAAAGCCTCCCCCCGATACTCGTGATAAATTGTTTCTTCCCGCAACAGCCGTTCGGCCTGAATGAGCCTTTTTGCCTCTGTAAACTCCGGCTCCATTTCGGACCGGCGCCCGGTGAGAGCGTAAAGGTAGGCCAAGGACAGGTGGTTGCGCGCCAGGCTGGCGGGGGCCTCCACCACCCGGTTTACCAGAAGGGCCAGTCGCAAAGATTTTTCGGCCTCCTCCCAACGGCCGGAAAGAAATTGAACCCGGCCCAGATTCCCCCAAGCCCTCCCTTCCCCGACCCCGTCGGAGGCATTGCGGGCCGCATCCAGGCTCTCCAGCAGGTACTCCTCGGCCGTTTTCAAATCGGAACGGATAAAGGCCAGCCGGGCCAATTCGCTGTAGGTTTGGGCCGTTCCTTTTAGGTCGGAGGCGCGCCGATAATTGGCCAAAGCATCCAAAAGTAATTTTTCCGCCTCGCGCAACTCTCCCGTTAAGGCAAACAAGAGCCCCAAGAGGTAAAGCGATTCGCCCGCCTCCGCATGGTTGGCGGTCAGCCGGTAACCGCCGTAGGCCTGCCGGGCCTTGGCTATTGCTTCGGCGTAGTTGTTTTCCCGGTATAATATCCAAGCCCACAAAAGGGAGGTTTCCGCCACTTCCTCCGGAGAAAAAAACGTCGGCGGCCGGGTCTCCCGGGCGGCAAGGAACTCCCGGGCCTCGGCTACCCTTCCTTCCTCCAGAAGGCGCCGCGTCTGGGCAAAGCTTTGCCAGCTCTCCTGCGTTTCGGCCAGCTTCATAGGCTCAGAAAAAAGAAGTGAACGACTTCTTGCTGCTTGGTCCGCTTTTAAGGGTTGCGACCGCCTGCTGCGATTGGTACTTGACCCAGATAAGAACGGGATAAACTTGGTCCTTGGTATACCAGACGGCCAACAACATGTATTCATCCGTGACAAGCACAACCTCGACGCGGTAAGCACCCTTTACCTTATCCCAGGGATGTTCGTCGCCAGTTGGAGTGGGGGAAGCCGTGGCCGCACGGGTCGGCTCCGTACCCAAAAGAAAAAACACTACACCCAATAAAATGATTATTCCGAGAAACCACCGCATCATTTTCATATCTCCTCCCTCTGCGTCCACACAGGGTCTATGGGCAGACACCAGCGGCCAGCCCGGCGGCGACATTGGTTGGGGGAGCCGGGCGTGCACATATGTTACGCAATAACTGCGAACTTTGTCAAGAATTTTTGTACCCAAACGGCAAATTTTTAAAATACTCTAATCTCTTGTGAAAAGTTTCTCATTTTAGTCCGGCCGTTTGGGCCCTATTCAGGAAACCTAACCAAAAGCGGCACGTAAAGATAGGTGACTTCTTGCGGCCGCTGTGTATATTCCGGCTGAAAGAAAATCAAGGAGGTTCGATGAAAGGAAAATACGCAGTTTTTCTGGCCCTGTCCGCAGTTTTTGTTTTTTCCCTTCCCGGCCACGCCACCCGGCTGGTGGGAAGCGAACATTTTTCGTTGAAGGCGGACAGCCTGGTGGATGACGACCTCGTTTTGGCCGTCAAAGAAGCCTCCCTTTCCGGCCACATAACGGGCGACCTTTTGTTTGCGGGCAGCGGCCTGATGCTGTCTGGACCGGTGGATGGGAATGTTTTGGCCGGCGGCCAGCATCTCTCCCTCAAGGGTCCGGTGGGCGGGTCCGTGCGGGCCTTCTGTTCCGATTTGACTATTGAAAACAGAGTGGGACGCAACCTGGCCGTCTTTTGCGGAACGGCCCGGTTGCCGGAGGGGGGCGTGGTGGAAAAGGACGCGCACGTTTTCAGCGGCAATTTGATGGTGGGTGGAAACATAAACGGCAGTCTGGTCTTCTACGGAGGGGAAGTGGTAATCAGCGGCAAAGTCGGGAAAGGGGCCAAAATCAAAGCCGACAAAATAACGCTTGCCTCCACCGCCCGGATTGAAGGGGACTTTACTTACACCAGCAAAAAGGAGGCGAAAATCGAACCGGGGGCGGTGGTCACCGGCCAGACCCTCCATACCCTCCCAAAGAAAAAGGAGGGGAAAGGGGTCTCGGGCTGGATTTGGTGGGTGGTGTGGCGCACGAGCGAGCTCGTTACCGGCTTTCTTTTGATTGCGCTGTTCCGAAAACAGATGAATGTGCTCAAAGAAACGGTTGCCGTTTCCTTCCTGAAAACATTGGGCGTCGGCCTTTTGAGCTTCGTCGTGATTCCGGTAATGGCCTTGCTTTTCGCCGTCATCATAATAGGGCTCCCAATTACTTTGGTTCTGACCGCTTTTTACCTGGTGGCATTGGTTTTGGCCTGCAATTTCACGGGCCTGCCGCTGGGGGACGGGGTCTTGCGGCTGTTCAGAAAAGATAAACCGTTTTCGCTTTACGCATCGATGACCGTTGGAGTGCTTTTGATCCAGCTTTTGGAAGAAGTTCCCTACTTTGGGATGTTGGTGCTTTTGGTGACCGCCTGGATTGGGTTGGGAGCCATAATTTTGGGAAGCTATCGGCTTTCCATCCAACTGCCGGCGCCAAGCGGCAGTTAAGAGCGGACGCTTTCTTCCCAGACGGACCTTTATTGTCGCAATGGATTTAAATCTGAAAGATAAAACCGTTCTGGTGGCGGCCGCCAGCTCCGGCATCGGGCGGGCGGCCGCCGAACTTTTTTTGGTCGAGGGAGCCAGAGTCTCCATCTCCTCGCATAATCCGGAAAAGCTGGCCCAAGCGGTTGAAACGTTGCACCAAAAAACCGGCCGCCGCCCCGTTTCTTTCGAGTGCGACCTGACCAAAGAAAATGAAATCGAAAAATGGGTGAAGGAATCGGAAAAAACCTGCGGCCCGGCGCAGATTTTGGTGACCAACACCGGCGGCCCCCCGGTCGGGAGCTGGGACGGGCTTTCACCGGAAGACTGGCAGCAGGCGCACGATTTGGTTCTCCGGTCGGTGATGAAACTGACCCGCCTTGTGGCGCCGCCGATGCAAAAATCCAACTGGGGCCGGATAATTCTCATCTCTTCGGTGGCGGCCAAAGAGTCCATTCCTTCTTTGGCCTCCTCTTCCACCTATCGCGCCGGACTTCTGGGATACGCCAAAGTGCTGTCCATCGATTTGGGAAAATACAATATCACCGTCAATACCGTCCTGCCGGGCTACACTTTGACCGACCGTCAAAAGGAGCTGGCGGAAAAAACGGCGGCCCAGACGGGAAATACTCCGGAGGAGATTATCAAAAGCTGGGAGGCCGGGATTCCCCTGGGGCGGACGGCCCGGCCGGAGGAAATTGCCGCTGCGGTCGTATTTCTGGCCTCGGAAAAAGCGAGCTACATCACCGGCGCCGCCCTGCCGGTGGACGGCGGCAGAATCTCGACCATCGTTTAGCCTTACTGAATGATCACGATTTTGCCGATGTGCCGCCCCTCGGAGGATTCCACCACAAACAGGTATAACCCCGCCGCCACTGGCTGCGCATTCCGGCTTAAAAGGTCCCAAAACTCATACCCCGAGTCCGTTGCCGTCGGCTCTTTCTCGTGGTTTATCTGCTGCACCAAATCTCCATCCAGAGTGTAAATCCGAATCGTACATTTGGGAGGCAGGTTGATGAAGTTTATCCGTTTGCTGCTTTGGGGGCGGCCACTGGCCGGCTGGTTCTTCTCAAAGTGGCTGTAGTCCTCGTCTATCCGGTAGGGATTGGGATAAACCGAAATCTTCAACTCCCCCGCCTTTCGGGCCGAATCCGTGGCCACCGGATAAACCAACTGGGCCACGGCCGAAGGGGGCGGCGCCTGCGGCGCTATCGTATTGTAGTAACTGGCGAATCCATTGTCGAAAGGAACGACCGCCAGAAAGAGCGGCTGGGAGGGAAAAAGCCCGGTCAATTTCATCTGGTACCAGTAGGCGCTGTCGTTGTTCAGGTCGGTGACCGAAGGGTACATCCGAGCTTTGCTCAAACCGGCATTATATCCTTCCCGGATAAAATAAAAGAAGGTATCCACTGGTATGATATTAAGCTGTCCGGTAGTGCCGCAGGAATCGCAAAAACGGACCCGGACGGCTGTTTTGGTCGAGTCCGGGTTGCACCAGGGATTGGGACGGGGCCTTTCCGGCAGGGGACGGATAGTTGCCAACCTCAATCGTATCGCCAAAATTGGGGCATTGTACTTATCCGGGTTAATCGGCTTGGTGATGTTCCCCGGTTTGTTCAAACAGGTATCCCAATTCACAGCAAACCTATTCTGAATCTCTCCATATGCCAAAGGCAGCCCCAGGGCCGGCTCCCAGCGGGTGTCGAGCGTGTCATCATCGTAATTGCCTTCGTCATTCGGGTCCGTGTAGCCGTTCCCGTTGACATCCGGGTTCAGGTAATGCAGCCGCCAGTTCACCTTATCGAAGTAACCGATGATGGTATAGTTGATGCCGTCGGTGGACATCTGCACGGTGTAGCCCTCGAAGTCCCGGAAACCGGTAAAGGGGTCGATGGTATCCTCGGTCTCCCGTCCGAACCAGCGGATGGTCACCTCCCCTTCGGCGGTGGAAAATTCCACTTTCGGAAATGGCGGGGGAACCGGCCCTTTGAAGTCGGGGATGCCGTCCCCTATAAGACGGATGTCTTGGGTTGGCACGTGGCCATCGGCTTGACAGATAACAGTTGAAAGGATATTCTCGTTGTCAAAGACGTTTTTGGCCATCCGGGCGTTGGCGATTAAAGCCCCAAGGTTAAGACGGTTCTGGTAGGCCAGGATGCGGGTGGTGTCCAAAAAGTCGGTGGATGGAAACTGAAAATTGGAAGCATAGTTGGCCGCGTCGGTGTGAAGCTTCTCCCCCGCCAGAAGGGCAAAGGTCAGAGGCACGCTTTCCCCCACTTCCAAGTCGAACGGCCCGGCCGATAACAAAAAACGGGAATCGGCGCCGCCGGCGAGGCGGATGGCGCCCTCCGCCGGGAAGAGGGGCGGGCGCCAAATTTCCTGAAAGGGGAGATTCCGGTCAAGGGCGGAATAAATCTGGTCGTAGTCGAGTTCCCGGTTGGAAAGATAAAAATACTTCATCTTATCCCCTATCGGCTGGCCAAACTGTCCAAGGGTATTCTTCCGACCGGGGATTTGCTGCGGCCCCCAGTCCAGAACCCGGTTGCTGTCCGGCACCCACCAGTTGAAGGAGATGTTCTTGTTGCCAAGAGTACCATCAAATTTGAGAGCTTCTCCCGCCCGCAAGACCCGCAGGCCGATGACCCCCGTGGGGCTTCGCATCCCATACTCCCCGTTATCTTCCGGGTCGCCGTCGTTGTCATAGGCGTAGGCCAGATTCAAGGTATCCCGGCAAATCAAAAGGCTTGGGTTAATCCCTGGAAAATTGGCGGCTCCATCGGCGATTTTCAAAAAAGCCCCCGGCTTGAATGCGCTGTAATCGTCCGTATGAGTCAATTGACTGGCATTGACGCTGCCGATGTCCGGGTCCAGCAAAATGCCAAAATAAGCCTGCCGTATCGGCTCCGGGCCAAGGTTGGTTATTGTGTAATCCAGCAAGACCCAATCCTTCGCAAAATCGGCCGACCAGGAATAGCTCCGCTGCTCGACTTTCAGACCTATGGGATGAAAGAGCTCTCCGGTCTCCGGGTCGGGAGTGATAACCAGCCGGGGGTCTGTGAGGGTATCGTAAAAAACCGAAATCAAGTCCAAGTCCGATACGGCCGCCGGGTTGTAATACGGACTGCTTGGCCGGGCCGAGCGTTTGATGATAGTGCCGGCTCCGCCTGCCTCCGGAAAGAGCTCCCGAATTCCCACCCAGCCGTCGCTGCCGGTGGAAACCAGTGTATCCTCCCCAACGATTCCTCCCACCCATACAGCTCCTTGAAAAAGATACTCCAGCCCCGAACCTCCCGGAAACTCCGCCGAAGAGGAGAAACCGCCCGTAAGGCAGTCCCGAAAAAAAATGTTTCGTTGATTGCCGAGAATACCCCAGTTTGAAACGGTCAGCCAGAGGCGTCCGGTTTTGTGAGTGCACTGCTCCAAGCTGGGAAAAGCCGTGATTTTGGGCAGCCCGGAAAGGGCCGGGCGGGCGGTATCAATAGCTATCATTCGGCCCAAAGCGGGCGGCAAAAGAAGGAAAAATAAAACCAAACCAAGAATTTGCCTTTTCGTATGAAACACGGCCAAACCTGCCTCTTCCTCGACAGAACTTAAAACAAATCAAACCCGCCTGCCCCAAGTGGGGGTTGGGGCGAAACGGCCACCCAGCCAGAGCGTGGCCGCCTGCTATCCCGCGCTCCGTTTTTATAATTTACGCAGGAAAAACGGATATTGTCAAATAGAATCGATTCTTTTGACTTTCCAACCGTCGGCCGAATTGAGACCCCAATCGGCTTGACCCTCCTTGCCGAAGGATGTTGATTACAGGTGGATGAAAAACCCGTCCGTCCCGGCCGCTTCAATCGACGGCCGAATTTCCAAAAAGTGGTTTTTAACCCTCTTTTTTTTCGCCTTGTCGCTCCGCCTTATCTATCTGGCGGAGATTCACGACTACCCCACCTTCAAATACCCGACCGTCGATGCCCGCTACCACGATGAATGGGCGCAGGCGGTTGCCCACGGAAAGCTGACCCAACCCCAAGCATTTTTCCGCGCCCCCCTTTACCCCTACCTGTTGGGGTTGGTTTATTATATTTTCGGGCATAACTACTACGCCCCTCGAATCGTGCAACATCTCATCGGTTCCATCGGAATAGTTTTGCTGGCACTTTTGACCACGCGGTTGTTCGGTAAAAAAACAGGGGTCGTCACCGGATTCGTTTTTGCGGCCTATGCGAGCGCCATCTATTTCGAAGGGGAACTGCTGCTTGATTTTCTTCTAATTCCGCTCGATGTGCTGATTTTCATATTTCTTTATAAAGCCAAGGAAAATCCAAACCCGGTCAACTGGCTCCTCGCCGGGCTCTGGCTGGGGCTTTCCGCCATCACCCGGCCGAACATTCTGATTTTCATTCCGGCCGTTCTTTTCTGGACTTGGTTTTCCTTTCGCCAACGGGAACGTTTCAAAGGACAGCTCAAATTTGCGGCCCTTTTTCTTCTGGGAACGGCCCTGCCCATTTTGCCGGCGGCCCTTCACAACCACCGCGCGGAAAAGCCGTTGGTCCTCATCGCGTCGCAGGGTGGAATCAACTTTTACATCGGAAACAATCCGGAAGCCAACGGATTCACTTCCATGATGCCGGGGCGGCCGGCGACGAACTGGGAGCTGGCCGATATCCGGTCGCTGGCGAAGGAAGAAACCGGCCGGGAACTTTCCTCCGCCGAACTTTCCGACTTCTGGTATAAAAAGGGGCTGGAATTCTGGAAAAGCCGCCCGGCGGATGCCTTCAAACTTTTGGCCAGGAAAACGTATCTGTTTTTCACCCGTTTCGAGATTGCTAACAATCCGGGCACCATTCCGGAAATGGGGTATGCCCCTCTTTTACGCTTCTTACCCGTTGGCTTCTGGTTCATCGGCCCGCTGGGGCTTTTGGGCGCGGTTTTCTCGTTCGTGAACCGGAAGGCCCGGCTTTTGTCTGTTTTTGTTCTCATTTATTCCGCTTCCGTCATCCCCTTTTTCGTCAATGCCCGCTTCCGCCTGCCGGTTCTGCCGTTTCTGACGCTTTTCTCCGTTTACGCCGTCTTTGAGTTGTGGAAACACTTCCGTGAAAAGAAAAATCCGCTCCCCTACGTCGCGGTCCTGGCCATCTTTTCCTTCCTGGTCAACTCCAATCTCTCCGGTTTCGCCAAAACTCCCAACCCGGCCGGGTTTTTCCAACTGGGCAATGTGTTTTTGGAGCAGGGGAATTATGCCGAAGCCCGGCAGCTTTTTCATCAAACGTTGCAGGCCGACCCCCGGTTCAAATTCGCCCATTTGAATTTGGGGGTGGCGGCATTAAAGATGGGCGACTTAAAAACGGCCGAGGAGGAATTTAAAAAAGAACTGGAAGCCGACCCGCAATCGGAAAAAGCGCCGGCCAACCTCTCCCTTATCCAAAGGCTGCGCGGATTCCCCCGGCTGGCCGTCTATTGGGCCGAAAAATCCGTCCGGGCGAAACCGTACTTCCAGGATGCGTACCTGAATTGGGCCTTGGCCTACCGGGCGCTCGGGCAGCCGGAAAGCGCCATGGCGGTTCTCGAAAAAGGGGAAAAAAACTCTCCCCGTTTTCTTTTGGGGCTCTTCTTGAAGGCCTCGTTTCTGGTGGAGGCCAAACGCTTTCCCCAAGCCGAGCCGATTTTGCTGGGGCTTTTGGACAGTCTCGAGGACTATCAGCCCTCCTACGACCCCCAGCCGTTTTTTGTCGCCTCGCGCGAGTTCGGCGAAAATACTGCCGAACTGAAATCCCGCATCTTTTACCTTCTGGGCCGCAGCCGCGGGGAGCAGGGGAACTTCAGACCGGCGATGGAGTATTTCCAGCAGGCGCTGGCGGAAAACCGGGCCAATGCCGACGCCGCCGCCGATTTGGGCACGGCCCTCCTGTATCTGGGCCGCCCGGGGGAGGCGCTTCCATACTTCGAGCGGGCGCTGCCCCACAAATCCGAAAATTTCGCCCTGCATTTTAACTACGGCCTGACGCTAATGGAACTGAACCGCCTGCCCGAGGCACGCGCCGCCTTCAAAAAATCGCTGGAGCTGAATCCCAACTTCTCCCCGGCGAGAGAAAGGCTGTCGATTCTGGAAAATTTGCTGAAATCCGGCCAATAAAAAACCCCGCCGCGGCGGAGTTTTAAAAATTTAGGGACAGGGGCCGGGACAGCAGGGGGGCGGGCCGCCGGGCGGTTCGTATCCCAGAAACCACTTCAGCATCCGGCTCATCGCGCAGGTCGCCTGCGCTTCTTTGATTCCGAAAAGCGAGAAACCAAAATAGGCCGACTTGAAAATTCCCCGGTCCGAGCGCAGGGCCACCCCTTTGCCGTTCAGGTGGGAGGTGTCGGCAACGCCAACCGGCGAGCGAAACTTATAGACTTCTTCGCTTCGGGCTCCTTCACGCACAAAATAGTTAACGGCCGGCACCTGGCGGTAGGGGGTGGTATCCCGGCGCACGGCCACCACCGTGAAACGCCCAAGCACGCTGTCGTCGACATCCAGGCGCGGGAATCCCTCGTCAACGACGCTAACGCCGGGGTCGGCGCCCGCGAACTCTTCGAGAGTCACGCTGTCATTGGCCAAGATATTTACATGGGCGTGGGTGAACACTTCCCTCGCCCCGAAGTAAAAGTATCCAACGCCGGTGTTCGGCTGGGTCTGGTTGAAAGGGAGTTCCACGGGCGCCGGCACGTTATAGATGGGAAACGCATCGGACAAATCGTCCCGCCCCAGCCCCCAAACACTTCCCCCCGCATCCATATAGGCCTTCAACGAAGCCTGCATGGTGGTGGGAGCATCGCTGTGAAACATTTTCTCCTTGTGGAAAATGACCAGCTTGTATCGCGCCAGAAGCGACTCCGGAATGGATTCTCTGTAGTCAAACACCTTCACATCTTGGGCGGAGTCAATCACGCTGCCGTAGCCGGCGTTGCGAATCAGCCGAAGGTAGTAGTTTTGGACCTCTATAAGCCCCGCCTCTTTTGCACCGGTGGAATCCACGTCCAAAAAAGGAATGGAGCCATCCGGCTGTCCATTTTTCTTGAGGGTCGGCCCGCCGCTGAAGGTCAGTTTGGTGATTAAAAGAACATCGCGGTCGAAACGAGGACGCACGACCCCGAAGGTGACCGTGGCCCCAAACGAATCTATCACTTCGGCGTCGTCTTTGGCCCGCACCCGGAAACGATAGTAGCCAGGTCTGATGCTGGACGTGTCACTATACCGCTTTGACGGGTCGTCACTATACCCCGTGAGTCCGTAAAAGGTAAACGATTTGGCCGAGGTAAAGACCCGCTTCTTCGGGCTCTGACCCGAGCCGGGGCCCGGCCAGCGCAAGGGATACGCGGTGCTGGCCCATAGCCGATTGCTGTCCAAAAAGTTGGCTGAATCAGCACTGCGGAAGGGTCCAAAAAGCTCCCAAAAATATTCAAAAGGAGGCTGTTCCTGGTTCGGGTAGTCGAGGGAGTCCGCCCCCTCGTAATTGATGGTTATGCCGCAATACCCCACCCGCAAAGTGGGATCCGAGTTATAGGTGGGCCCGTCCAAGGAGTAAAGAATAGGGGGCTCGGAAACTTGAGCAATCGGAAAGCGGTTGCAGACGCTGATATTGCGGAAATATGTGCTCGGCGGCCGGTTTTTGCGCCCGAAGTTCCGCCAGGCAATGGGGGAATTTAATCTGAAAAGGCTGTCACGCTCACTTTGCGTTATCGTTGGTACAAAGATAGAAGCCAGGATTTTGGCCAAGGGGTCAGTGGAAAGTGCGCCGCGGTCGTCCCGCGCACGCACAAAGACCTCCGTAGGCCGCGTGGCCGTGTCGGCCGCATTGCGGCTGGCGGAGGGGAGTTCCACCGTATCGGTCTGGCCGTTGCGGTTCACGTTATCCACCGACACCCATTCGAACCGCAGCGTATCCCGGCGAAGCGTGTCTTTGAAGACCTCCCAAATGTTGCTGCTGTTGGGCGCATTTCGGCGCAGAAAATCCAGAACCACAGAGTCGCGCTGGAATTCGGGAAGTTTGGTAAAGCCGACACCGATTAAGGATTCCGGGATGAGGGCATACTGGAATTCGATGACGTAGCCGTCCCGGTCGGTGGCATACCAGAAAAGCTGATCGGGCTTGGTGAATACGGTGCTGGCGATGGGAACCGTGGAGAAAAACGCCTTGGGGGGGGCGTTCTCGTGCGCGACGCCTTTCTTCTTTACCGTGCAACCGCTCCCGATTAAAATCACCCCGATGGCCGCATACACCAACGCGATGCCAAAATGCCTGATTTTCATCCTTTGCCGCATCTCCTTTGACAAATTTAATCCGTCAGAATGAAACCAACACCGACCAGCGGTGAAAGCTTCCCAGGTCGTGGGCCTGCTGGTAGGCATAGTCGGCGGTCAAATTGAAACGCTGTACCGGAAACTTGAAACCGGCGCCGGCGGCCAATCCCGTCCCCACGGTGAATTTGCGGGAATCCTCCACCAGCTGTTCCTGGGCGTCCGTGTCCTGGCGGTAGTAAACACCCAGACGCAAGGCCAGCTTCTCGGAATACCAGTACTCCAGGCCGCCGTTAAATTTTTCGAGGTTGTCCGCCGGGTGGCTCCCTTCAAAAGCGAGGGTGGTGCGGTGGTGCGAATTTTGCACCACGTCGATGGCCGTGCCAAAATGAAAATCAATCGGCAGCGGAAAGTCCTTGAAATTCTCCCCGGACGGGCCGAAGGTGAAATTGGGGCCGAAATTGGAAATGCGCATCGCAATGCGGAAATTCCGGAAGCCGGTTTCGTACAGGGTGCCGACGTCGGCGGCCCAACCGGAGGCTTCCCGGTCGGCCAGGCTCTCCTGAATGAACTTGCCGGTGATGCCGAAGGAAAAGTGGTCGGTGAGATAGCGGGCGAAGGTCACGGCGACGGCCAAATCCTGGGCTTTGGTGGTCTCCCCGGTGCCGGATGGAAAGTTATAGGTGGTAACCGGTATGTCGCCGCTTTGGAAATCGTATAAGGAAATCGCCATCACGCCGCCCAGTTTCCGCACCGGCAGAGCCATTGCGGCGAATTCGTAATGAATTCCGGCCGGGTAATCGATGTGGGAAAGCGCCGCCTGCTTCCGGCCGACCGCCGCCAGACCGGCGGCATTGTAGTAAACCGCAAAGGCATCGCTGGCCAAGGCGGCAAACGCCCCCCCCATCGCGGTGGCCCGGGCCGACACGCCGATTTCGAGAAACTGCAATCCGGCCGTGCCGACCTTTGCTTGACCCCAGGCCGAGCCGGCCCAGAAAAGAAGCCCGCCGACCGCGCCAACCGCCATTTTTTTCATACGCTCATCAACTCGCTTTCCCGGGCGTTCATTTTATAATCACGATTTTGCCCACATAAGTATTTTTAAGGCCCTCCTCCGTCCAAACCCCCAGTTCGGACTGCACCGTATAGAGGTACAATCCGGCCGTGATGGCCTGGGCATTCCGGGAGAGTAAATTCCAAGACTCGTAACCGGCGTCGGAAGCGAGGGGGTCTTTATCGTGGCGAATTTCCTCCACCAAATCCCCGTCCAGGGTGTAGATGCGAATGACGCACCGGGCCGGCAGGTTGATGAAATTGAGCTTTCTATGCAGTTCCTGCTCAAACCCCACGGTTATCCCCTGCGGGTTTTCGTAATGGCTGTAATCGTTGTCAATCCGGTACGGATTTGGAAAGACCGAAATTTTATGCCCTTCCCCCGCCCGGGTCGGCTCATCCGGCAGCGCAAAAACCGCCTGCTTGGCGGAGCTGGGAGTCACCTCGAGCGGGTCCAGCCGGCCGGAGGCGTTCAAAAACCCGAAGTCAAAGGGGCAGATGGCCACGTACGTCGGCTCCGAGGGGAACAGCCCGGATATTTTGTACTGATACCAATAGGCGCTGTCGTTGGCGGGGTCGGTAACGGAAGGATACAGCCGCGCCTGGCTCAAGCCCAGATTGAAATCCTGGGGGACAAAGTAGAAAATCGTATCCAGAGGATTGCCGTTGTTGCAGGTGTTGCAGAACCGCACACGAATGGCCGTCTTGTCGGTACAAGGGTTACAGTAGGTGAGGTCTGGACAAGGGAGCGAGTTAAAGCTGATGCCAGTGGCCGCATAGAACTTATTTGGGTCGATCGGCCGTCCAATAATAACAGTATCCCCTATCGGGTCGATGTAATTGCTACAGGTATCCCACCCGGATACATGCCGGCCACCATTATTATCAAACCACACCCTTTTTACTGCATACAGCCGCTGAATCTCGTCCCAAGTTAAAGGAGGCATCGACGTCGGTTCCCAAACCCCCGGCGTGTTCGCGGGGGCTCCGGGAGCCACTTTGGCCGTGTTCAGAAACCACACCTTCCAATCCACCTTGTCAAAGGAACCGACGTTGGTGAAATTAGTCCCGTCGCCGGACAGCCAGACCCGGTAGCCTTCAAAATCCTTTTGGTCGCTGAACTCGTCCGTGACGTTTTCGGTGTTTTTGCCAAACCAGCGCACCAACACTTCTCCCAGTCTGGTTTCAAACTGCATCTGCGGAACCGGCGGGGGCAACGGCCCCTTGAAGTCCGGAATTCCGTCCCCGAATCGCCGCTCGACCGAATCCGGTGCGGCCGGGGGAGTAACCCCGCAGAAAACCGTCTCGACTATGGTTTCGTTGTCAAAGACCCGCTGCACCCAGCGGGCGTTGGTGGCGACGGGCCCGAAGTCCAGCTTGTTCAGGTAGGTCTCCAGCCGGACCGGGTCGCGAAAATACTCCGGCGCCCGAGCCAGGGCATTATAGTTGTCGGGGTCTTTGTGAAAACCCTGCCCGGCAATATACCCCAGCGTAACGCGCAGGGTATCGGACGGGTCGTCCGCCAAGGGGCTCAAGCTGAACGGCCCGAAAGAGACGGTATAGCGGGTGTCAAAGCCGTTGGCGATGTCAAGGGAACGATCGGTACCCCCCCCGACCAAGGGGGGAAGCCAGCCGTTGCCAAAGCCGTAGTCGACCGTGCTCTGGTTCAAAGCGCTGTACACTTGGGGAAAATCCAGCTCTTCGTTGGAGAGTTGAGCGTATTTCATTGCATCCCCTTCCGGCTGGCCCAAACCACCCGAAAGGTTCTTGCGCCCCGGAGCCTTTTGGGGGCCCCAGTCCAAAGTTACGTTGCCGTTCGGCGTCCACCAGTTGAAGGAGGTCTTGATCTGGCTCAAGGGGAGGGGCGCCCGCACCACCCGGATTCCGGTCACAGCGCTGGCGCTGGTATTCCGATAGGTGCCGACGCTGGGGTCGCCATCCTGGTCGTAGACGTGAGCCAGGTTTATCGTATCGTTGCAACGGGGGTTAGTCTCGTTGGGGACCCAAGCCTTAAAACCGGAAAGGTCATCCTGGGCGGGGTTCACCGCGTTTTCATGCCCCACATCGGGGTCCGCAAAAACTCCCAGGTAAACGCTCGTCAACGGCCGACGGCCGATATTGACTATGCTGTAATCCAACATAACCCAGTCCTGACCCCAACCGGCCGACCAGGAGTAGCTTTTCTGAACGATTTTCAGTCCCAGCGGCTTGAAGGGACGCCCGTCGTTGGGGTCGGGGGTATGCACAAAAGCCGGGTCGGTCAGGGTATCGTACATCACGGCTGTAAAGTCCATATCGGAGACGGCGTTCGGGTCATAATATGGGCTGGCGGGGTTTTTGGACCTTTTGATGATATCCCCCACTCCTTCGCAGTCAGCGTGCAGCTCCCCTCTATCCGAATCAAAAAGCCAGCCGTCCGTTCCCAAGGAGAGCAGCGTGTCTCCCCCTACTACCGCCCCTATCCAGAGGGCCCCTTGAAAGAGATATTCCACCCGCGACCCCCCCGGAAATTCCGCCGAAGAGGAACGCTCGCCGGTGAGACAGTCCAGCAGCCCCAGGGGGCTGCCTTGATTGCCGAAAAATCCGTAGTTGGTGACGGTAAACCAAAGCCGGCCCACCTTATGGACGCAATTGTCCTTGTCGGGAAGACACCCGGCCGTAATTTTGTAAGCCGGGGGGAGGGATGAAGCCTGGGTATTTACGTCTTTGAGCATCCGGGCCGAGCCGGACGAAACGAAGGCACTTGACATTCCCACCAGCCCCAAAATGCAGAGCTTTTTTGTTCTTCCCATTCCTTTACTCCTCGAAAGTCGCATTTAGAAATCCACCGACAGGCCCATTTTAATGTTCCGGCCGGTCTCGTAATTGCGCGGGTCGTCCATAAAAGGGGTCCCCGTGAAGGCCGTAAAATCGCGGGTTACG
This sequence comes from Candidatus Zixiibacteriota bacterium, assembly GCA_022614805.1. Classification (GTDB taxonomy): domain Bacteria; phylum Zixibacteria; class MSB-5A5; order DSPP01; family DSPP01; genus DSPP01. The sequence continues at coordinate 69,979 of JAKEHY010000009.1, forward strand.
GGGTCTTCGAACGACAAATTGGTGTACGGGCGGCCGGTGTTGGACCATACGTCGGCGACGTTTTTCCGGTCAAAAAGATTGTTTATCCAAAGCTGGCAGGTATAATCCTGCCTCCAAACCCTGAACGCCTTCTGGAAACGGACATCGACCCGGCTGTTGGCCGGCAGGCGCAGCGAATTTTTGCGGGAGGCGTCGGTGCGTTGGGACGGCAGACCGGGGTAGCTGGCGCTGGGGGTGAAGGGAAAACCGGAGCCATACTGCCAGATGACGTTCAGATTCCAGTTGTCCGGCATCCTCAAGCCGAAAAGCTGGGGATGGTCGCCGTTGGGAACGTTGATGTTGACGTTCATGGTCACCTGGTGACGCTGGTCCCAATCGAGGGGAAACTCCTGGATGGAAATTTCGCGCCCCTGAAGGCGGTCCAGAAAGTTGGAGGTCTCCGAGGAGCTTTTTCCCAGGGCGATGGAATACTGGTAATCCAAATACCCCTGGATATACCCCCCTCCCACCTTGGATATTTCGGCCTCCACCCCCCGGGTGCGGCCGTAGTCCGTGTTGACGTATTCGTCCCGGCTATAGCTGCCGTAGCGATTGACCAGGGAGTTGATGAGCCCGAAATCGTCGTTGTAGAACCCGGTCAGAACGGCGCGGTAGTTGCTGGAAAGCAAAACCTCGCTGCCGAACTCGTACTTGATTTTCTTGGTGTAGTCCAGGTTGAAATTCCCCACCGTTCCAAACCCGGAGGTGACGTTGTTGGACCGGCGGTAGAACTGATTCAGGTTGGGCAGCTGGTAGTAATGGCCGTAGTTGAAGAAAAGTTTGGCCCGCTCGCTGATGGGGTAGGAAAAACCCATACGGGGGGAAAACTTGTTTTTGACCGGGTCGGGCACCTTGTCCCCCAATATCTCCACCGCCCGGACGGTGTTCAGGCCGGTCGACTGAAAGAAAAAGTCGTAGCGCAGAGAGAGATTCGCAATAAGCTGGCCGTATTCCACCCGGTCCCCCACATAGATGTCTCCCAAGAGGGGCCGTTTTACGTAGAAATCACGGGTTATGCCGCGATCCGGAAAATCCTGAAAATCGGGCGTGCCGGTGTAGTGGAACTGGGGCCCGCGAATGTCGTTCATCGTCAGCTTGGTCAAATCCAGCTGCAGGCCGGTGGAAAGGTAATGGCTGGAGACCTGGGAATTGAGGTCAAACTTGAAAGTGGTTTGGTCCACCCCGTGGCGCTGGTAGGCGGTAATGACATTGCCGGTGATGGGGTCGGTATAAAGATAGGTGTTGGGGTCGACAAAGCCATCGTTTCCGTAATCGTACACGCCGTTGCCGTTCGCGTCGATGAACGGCTCCCCCGGCTGGCGCACCGCGCCGTCGGGCGGGTCGTACACGCCGTTGCCGTTTAAGTCCCGGTACGGGATGCCCGTGGAATACGTGCTACCGGCCCCGTCGAACTGGGAATTGAAGTTCAAGTCCTGGTTTTCCGGGCAAATGCAGGTGATGAACCGGTCCACGGCCGGGTTGTACCGACCGTCTTTGTCCATATCGATGAAGGGTTCCCCCAAAATCAAATCCCCGTCCTGGAACGGCTCCGGGTTGTCCACACCGGTCACGTCCCGCCGCTCATAATCGAAGCGCCCGTTGTCGTTGGTGTCCGTAAAAGCTTCAGGCGGGTCATACACGCCGTTGCCGTTCACATCCTCGAAGGCATCGCCGGCAAAACCGCTGGAAGGGTCCGGCGGAGTGTAAATCGGCGCCCCTGAATTGGTGGTGTCCTCCCGGTCAATATCTATAAACGGCTCCCCTTCATCCCAGCGGCCGTTTCTATGCTCTCGTTCAAAAACGGATAGGTCCAGGTCATCCACCAAGTCTGGATGAACATAGTTTAGGTCCGGCGTGCCGTCCTGAAAGATTTCGCTTTGGTCGTCAAAGTTGAACAAATCCGGATTCCGGCCCTGCCCCGGATTGTCCGGGTCTCCCGGCCGTTCCACAAAGCGTTTGGCATAATGCGATATCTGGGCCCGGTAAAACGTGTTCTTGCTTAAGGTATGCTCGGCGGAAACGCTGAAGGTATTGGTTTGGTCGTTAATCACCTGGGCCGTGGCGGGGCTATACCGGTAGCCCCACTGCAAATTTCGCCCCACCAGATTATAGCGCAAATACTCCCCCTTCCAGTCCGCGTTCAGCTTCAAAAGACCGGAGGGACGAATGGTAAACTTCAACTGGGTGTTGTAGGTGTTCTGGCTGCGGTCCGGTATGGTGATTCCGAGGATGCTGGTGGTGGCGAACTGTTTCTGCGTGGTCGGAGAAGCCAGCTTGTTGTAGGAAAGGTGGGTATCGGTCTTATCCATCGCCACGGAGGCGAAATAGGCCACTTTTCCTTCCGTGTTCCACTTCAAAAACTTGGGAAAAACCCAGTTCAAAAATGGTTCCGGCCCGGACAGGTTGAACTGCACCTGATCGGAATTGAAAGAATACTTGTTCAAGGTGGGGGAGCCGAACCGGTCGGTGAAATATTCCACGTGGAAGCGGGTCCGGTCGGTGGAGCCCTCCTTGGTGGAGATGGAGACAACCCCGGAAGTGGCGTTTCCATACTGGGCGTCAAAGCCACCTTTAATGAGCGTGAATTCCTGAATGCCGGCGGTGGAGACCCCCATATTGGAGGACTGCACCTGCCCCCGGTCGGAGGAACCGGTTAAAATGTTGCGCACTTGCACCCCGTCGATGATGAAAACGGTTTCGTCGTGTCGCCCGCCGCGGATGTGAATCTGGTCATCTTTGAAAGTGACGCCGACCTGCAGCTTTAACAAATCGGTGACGTTCCGAATCGGCAGCTTTTCGATTTCCTCCGCCGCCACCTTCACCTGGCTGGTGGCCACCTCTTTACGGATTTCAGCTTTTCTTCCGGCAATGACTTCCACTGTGTCGCCTTGGATCGCGGTTGGAGCTAACTGGGCAATGCCTATCTCATATTTTCGGTCCGTTTCAACCTTGACGTCTTTAAACACTTGTTTAGTGTAGGTTGACCCGTAGCTGACCTCAACAACATATTTACCCGGGGGAACATTGTTTATAAGAAAATTTCCCTTAAGGTCCGAAATGGCACCAAGCTTTGCAGATGTTACTCCATCCTCCAGTAGCAATCTCACCCGGGCTCCGATAATGGGTTCTTTGATACTTTTATCGATTACCGAGCCCGCCACCTGGCCGTTGGCGGCAAAAGCAGGAACGGCGGTCAAAAGAAGCACCCCCCCCATCGCAGCCAAGACTAAAAGAAACCGTGACCTTTTACTCATACCGAACCTCCCAAAATGGCGGAGACCGAAACGGACTACCTTCCTACCGGCAAACTCCCTTGCAACCGCTGCCCATAATTTGACGTATGATAAGTGATTTGTCATTTTCTTGTCAAGAAATTTTTCCAGCCTGCCTCCGGGTTGACTCCCGTTAAACGGCTGCGGCAACCGTTCTCTTCCTTTCCTTCCAATCCTCGGAAGCGTATTTTTCCGCCCGCCTTTCAATTATCTGTTTCTGACCGCTGGAAAATTCTTCCGGCTCGAATGTGACTCCAAACGTACGCTCGAATCCGTCCCGCAATGCGTCGGTCAATTTTTTAACCGGAATTTTTCTCCCCGCCGCTTCCTCAAGAACGGCATAGCGGGAACCAAAGTCCGGCGCATAGTCGGAGCCGGCCCCGCCGTTTCCCTTCATTTTTGTTAAAACCTGTTGAGCCAGCTTCCGATTGTAGACGGAGAGAGGAACCGACCCGTGCTGCAAAAAGGCCTGTCCCTGCCGGAACTGGGCGCTGCCGACCAGTTTTTTGCCGCCGACCGAAATCTCATGGTCGGACAAGGTGAGAAAACAGGGAGCGGGCCCGTCCTGCCGCTGCCGGCCGGTTTCATTCGCTCCGGGAAAAGAGTCTACCGGCAAACCGAGCCGCATAAAACCGGAGGTCAAGGCGCGGGCGATCTGCCGGTAGGTTTCTTTCAAGGAAGACCCCAGTCCCTGACGTTGGGCGTCCCCGGCGACTAACGAATAGGTCAAGTCCTCGGAATGAACGACGGCTCTTCCCCCCGTCTGACGGCGCACGTATTGCACGCCCAATTCTTCCGCCGCCTCCAGATTCAAAGCCTTTTGAGGGGTCTGAAAATAGCCGTACGAAACCCAATCCCCTGCCCAGCGATAGAACCGCAAGGTCGGGGGCCGCTTTCTTTCTTTAACTTCTTCAAACAACATCTCATCAGTCGCCATATTAAGGTAGCCGTCCCACGGTGGAGTAACAACCAAACGCCAAATTCGGACCATTTTTTCCACCTTTTGGGCCATTTTAATTAAGTCAATTCACGTGCCAGTTTTTTATTAGGCGAGCCGAATTTCAAGTTATTGCAAAACAATGGGTTGGCGAGACACATTAGGGTTTTTAAGACCCGCCGGCGGCGAATTTTCGCCGTTTTAGCCAAAAATCGACCGAAAAAGGCCCATTACTTGTTGCCAAACTTGTTCTTAAGCGCATCCAGAACCGCCGGAGGCACCAGCCCGGAAATATCCCCTTTATGGGAAAAAACATCCTTGATGACGGTGGAACTAAGATAGGTATATTTTTCGGAAGGCATCAAGAAAACCGTTTCCACTTCGGGCGCCAACCGCCTGTTCATCAGGGCGATTTGAAACTCATACTCAAAATCGGAAACGGCCCGCAACCCCCGGATGATGGCGGTGACTCCTTTCTCCTTGGCGAGCTGCGCCGTCAGCCCGCTGAAACTGATTATCTCCACTTGTTGATAAAGGGTTAAGACCTTTTTCAAAAGCTCGGTCCGCTCGGCCAAGGTGAAGAGCGGTTTTTTTTGCGGGTTTTCCGCCACCGCAACGATAAGGCCGTCAAAAAGCGCCAGGGCCCGCTCGATAAGGTCTAAGTGCCCGTTGGTGATGGGGTCAAAAGTTCCCGGGTACAACGCTTTTTTCATCGCTTCGGCCGGAAGTAGGAAATTATCGTATCGCCGTAACGACGGGCCTTGAAAAGCTCGAGGTTTTCCGGCTCCGAAAAGTTCGTCCGTTTGGAATGTTCAAGAGCCAAAATTCCGGAGACCTGCAAAATGGAGTATTGCCGCCAAACCGACGAAAGTTCGTCCAAAAACTCCTGCCGGTAGGGGGGATCGGCCAGAATCAGGTCGAACTTCCGCCCGGTTTTAAAAAGATGCTCCAGCGCCTCGCGGAAATTCTCTTTTCGTACTTCGTACTGTTCGGGCGGAAAGAGTTGGGAGAGGTTTTCTTTCAAAGCCGCAACCGCTTTTGCATCGATTTCCACAAACAGGCAAAAACGGGCGCCGCGGGAAAGAGCTTCGACCCCCAACCCCCCCGTCCCTGCAAACAGGTCCAGCACAAGGGCGTCTTCAAGATAAGGGGACAGGAAATCAAAAAGCCCCTTTTTGGTGCGGCCGGAGGAAAAACGCCGGGGTCCTCGCGGAACCGAAAGCCTTCTCCCCTTGAATTTCCCGGAGCCAACGCGCAGGGTCATAAGAGGTAAGGCTAAACGGACAACAGCTCGGCGGCAGCCACGGGCTCGCTTCGCTCGGACAATCCGGAAAGGGCCAGTCCCACGGGAACCGCCCAGCGTTCCGCCGGTTCTTCCGAAGGAAAATGAATTAACGGGGTTGCCAAACGCCCAACCCGGACCCCGCTCACCTCCCCAAGGGCTGCCGCCAGGGGGTCGAGGGCGGTGCCCGGCCCGCAGAGGTAAACGGCATCAATTTTTCCAGCCTCTACGGCCCGGAACCCCAAAAGATGCAAAAGGGTGGAAAGCTCAATGCCGAATCGTTCCAAAAGCGCCTGGCGCAAAAGCCCCCGCGTTGGCGCCAATTCCCCCTCTGCTTTTTCCAGATAGCCCGGCGGCGCCGTTATTTCGGAAACGTGCGTCACCTCCCCCTTATCCAAAACCACCGCGGTTGCAAAATCCTCTCCCAAGTTAAGAAGGGCCACCGGCCCCTCTGTTGGAAAACCCGAAGCAAAAAACAAAGCGGCCAGGGCAAAAGCGGCGTTGGTGAAGGAGAGGTCGGAGGAACCCTTTTTGACGAACGGACCGGCAATTTGCTCCAATAATTTCCGGCGCAAGGCCGTTCCCAAAAAGGATTTTTGTCCCACCGTATGCACGATAAACTCAAATTCTTCCTTTTTTGACGGAAGCTTTTGTCCCAACTCCCACTTCAAAAACTCCGGTCCGGCCGACAAAAGTTCGGGCGGCAGGTTCAAACGGTAAGTTTGCGAACCCTGCCCCAAGAAAGAAATTTTAACCCGCGCCCCTGCCAAAACCCGGCCAAAACCGTCGGCGATTCGGTCGTAGGCCGAAAACCCCCGCTCGTGAAGCTTCTCGCCAAAATCGACCAGTTCCAACTTTCCCGGTCGGGCAGAAAGCCGGACAAAACGGGCGCCCCCCGAGAAAACCTCGATGCCGACGGTGTCCCGTTGCCAGTTTTTCATTTCGAATCCGGTTTGGAAAAAACAATGGAGGATTCAGGC
>JAKEHY010000010.1 GCA_022614805.1 Candidatus Zixiibacteriota bacterium
GAATATGCCAGCGGGCTGGCGACTTTAAAACTTTTCAGCTTTTGATTTCCATCCGAGCGGGGAAGTGGAATCCAGATGTCCACCTTCCCCGACCCGGACGGTATTTTTGCCGTAAAAGCGTAGGAAAGATGCAATTCCCGGCTCGCTTTTGGGTCTACCTGCTTGGCCGTGGAAAGGCAGCCGGCTGCCAAGGCGGCCGGACCAAGCCCGAAAAAAAGTATAAACCTACCTTTCCTCATACGCTGCTCGCCAAAAAAGGCGCCCCTTTTATTTCTTCCGTCAAACCGGCTATTTGGACTCGCCCGCCGGCTTTTTATTCCAAACGCCCCCTTCTTCCACCCATCCGTAGCGCGCAGTTCCATCGACTTTGTGGACGGAGACCTCGTTTATCTCCAGCTTGGACTTGTCACCCTTCATAAAGATGTCGACGTCGTAAACCTTTCCGTCAGTCGCCTTACAATCGACGCAGGCAAAGTAAACGCCGTCGGCCACCTTGGCAAGCCGGTCTTCGTGGACTTTGTCCAGCGTCATCTCCAAGGTCTTTTTGGAAACCGGGTCGTAAACGAGATAATATCCCCCCTTTAATTTGGCATCCTTGGCCACATACTCTTTTATGGCTTTGGACAAATCCGCCGTCGACAAGGCCGCTTCGGTTTTTTTGGCTTCCGGCTTGGCCTTGGGATGCTCGGTGGGATGCTCCTGGGCCAGCACATTTCCACCGGACAGCAGAAATAGCCCGACGGCCGCGGCCAAGACCCCAAGGCCCAAGGTTTTGAGACGATTCATACGGTTCCTCCTTCCGGGCCAAAGCCCGATTTTCCCTCCGATTTTAGACTTGGGGACGAAGCGGGAGGGGGAAACGCTCCGTTCCATCGCTTTTCTTGTGGTTCAGTCATCTGCAAACGGCCTGGGCCGTCTTTGTCTTTCCCACTTTATACAACCGTAAACCTTCCCAGGCTACGGCTATGTTCCCGGAGTTGGAAAAAATCGCAGGTGGAGGTCAACCGGTTCATTTCTTTTCACTCTGGTTTTGAACGGGCCGGCGTTCCTTAAGCAGGGCAAGCATCTGGGCCACCTGCGCGGTCGGGCGGCTGCAGACAAAATTCTGGCAGACATAAGCGGTCGCTTTCCCTCCGAGGGCGCTCTGGCTGCGCACAAAATCCGCCAGTTTTGCTATGGGCGGCTCTTCGGCACCTTCGGGCCGGAAGAGCACGACCTTGTTGGGCAGAAACGGCTTTCTCAAAGCCGCCAGCATCTGCCTGGTGTCCTGTCCGTCCGAACGCCCGGCAATCACCACTTCAAAGGAGGGTCCCAGAGCGAAATCCAGCGCGGTTAAAAACAGGGTAAAGTTTGCCGGAGAGCGGGCCACGTCGCCGGCAAAGCTTTTCATCAACTTGGAAGCCAACTCTTCCAATTCCGTCTGTCCCGTCATTCGGGCCAGCCGCAAAAGGTTAAAAGCCGCCACTGAATTGCCGGAAGGGAGCGCGCCGTCGGCCCCTTCTCGCGTGCGGACAATCTGTTTTTCCCCGTCATCGGGTTGGAAGTAAAAGCCGCCGTTCCGCTTATCCCAGAAGTGCGCCAGCATCGCCTCGTTAAGCTTCAGGGCTTCTTCGAGGTGGCGAACTTCAAAGGTGGCCTCGTAGAGTTCAATTAAACCCCACACCATAAAAGCATAGTCGTCGAGCTGCCCGTCCAGGGCTGCCTGGCCGTCGCGGTACCGTTTCAAAAGCCTTCCCCGACCATCATCTCGAAGGGTTTTGAGCACAAAATCGGCGGCCCGGCCGGCCGCTTGGGCATATTGCGGCTCGTTCAAAACCACGGCCCCGCGCGCCAGAGCGGCAATCATCAAGCCGTTCCAGTCGGTCAGGATTTTGTCGTCTTTGTGCGGGCGAATGCGTTTTTGCCGGACTTCAAGAAGTTTCTGCCGGGCCGCTTCCCAGCGGTTTTGCAACGATTGTTCGGAGGAAACGCCGAGGTCTTGAAACTCCCGAGCCAGCTGGCCCCAGGGCTTGGTTAGATGAAGAATGTTCGCCTGCCGGCCGGTTTCTCGCTCACGGAAATTTCCTTCCGGAGCGGCGTTGAAAATTTTCATTATGAACGCGGCCTCGTCCGGGCCCAGCGTTCCTTTTAGCTCCTCGGCCGTCCAGAGGTAGAATTTCCCCTCTTCCCCCTCGCTGTCGGCATCTTCGGCGGAATGGAAGCCACCTTCGGGGGAGGTCATATCCCGCAAGACATAGGTAAAAATCTCTTTCGCCGTGCGGGCGTATTCTTCCTTGCCGGTGGCCTGATAAGTTTCGAGGTAGGCGAGGGCCAAAAGGGCCTGGTCATAGAGCATCTTTTCGAAATGAGGCAAAAACCAGCGCGGGTCGGTGGAATAGCGGTGGAAGCCGAAACCGACCTGGTCGCAAATGCCGCCCCGGCGCATCGCCGCCAAACTTTTTTCGGTCATTTCCAAAGCCTTTTGATTGCCAGTGCGAGAATAATAACGCAGCAAAAACGAATACTGATGCGGAGTGGGAAATTTGGGAGCGGAGCCGAAGCCGGCGTTTCCGGAATCAAAAATCGATTCAAACCGTTTGTAGGCCTCGTCCAAAGTCGAGCGGTTCAATTCATCACCCGGCCGGGCCGTAGAAACGTCCTGTAAAGCGGAGATGACCCGCTCCGCAACCTGGAAAATTTCGCCCCGGCGGGTCTTCCAGGCCTCCGCCAACCCCGGTATCACCTCCACCATTCCCGGACGCCCAAAACGGGGTTCTTTGGGGATATAGGTGGCGGCAAAAAAGGGCTTTTTGTCCGGGGTCATTACAATGGTCAAGGGCCAGCCGCCGCCGCGGGTCAAAACCTGCGAGGCAGTCATATAGATATTGTCCACGTCCGGCCGTTCCTCCCGGTCCACCTTTATGGAAACAAAATCCCTGTTCAAAAGCTTGGCTACTTCTTCATCCTCGAACGATTCTTTTTCCATTACGTGACACCAGTGGCAGGTGGAATAACCGATGGAAAGAAAGATTGGTTTGTCCTCCTTTCGGGCTTTTGCGAACGCTTCTTCTCCCCAGGGATACCAGTCCACCGGATTACCGGCGTGCTGCAAGAGGTAGGGACTTTTTTCGAATACGAGCCGATTGTACGCCGGGCCGCCATCGGCGGGGAGCTTCTCCAAAACTTCTGCCGGGGGTATAGGTTTACGTCCTCCTTCGGCTATGCCGCGCTCCTGGCTTACCCCATTCCGTTTGAGAAGGAAAACACCGCCGACTAAAAGCAGGAGGATGGTCGATAAAACGAAAAAGCCCGCTTTCTTCCATTGCTTCCTTGAGTATCTCTTCAAAACGCCAAAAATCCTTTTGCCCCGTCCGGCCAGCCGATTTCGAGGCCCAACCATCACGTACGGTCGTTAACTGATAGGGCCAATTCCTCCACCCTTCTCCTTGAAAGGTCGGCAATCACGCAAACCAGATGCTTTCCCACAATGCGAACGGCCAGCTGGTAGCTGCCGGCGCGGCTGCAAACCACCGACTCGCCCGACCCCACGTACCGCTTCGTTTTTGGAAAGCGTTCCAATGCATTCCTTTCGAAAACCATCACGCTGACAGGGACTCCCTCACAGTGTCCGAGAATAACCGCAGCGGGCACATCGTCAATATGACACACCCGTTTCCCCCGGGATACGAAGCCAGCGGCAGAGGGCTGGCAGTAAAAGGCGGCGGTGTCGAGCTTCCCTTCAAGTGCCCGGGCTGTCTTTTCCGGCACCGGGCCGTCGAAATCCGGCCCGATAACCCGGTGGACGTAAGCTCGATGGCTCTCTTCTGCGGCAGCTGCCAGTTCCATCGTCTCCGTTTTTGGCTGGAACCAGAGGACTGCCAGAAAAACGACCAGCACGGCCGCCGCAACCGGCCAGATAGATTTGAGGCCCACCCGGAAGCGCCCCGGCATTAACTTGGACTCCACCGATTCCCAGAGGGAGGGGGTTCTCTCCCCTTTTGAAAGAAACCCGGAGACCCGCTGGTGAAACCCCTGTTCGGATTTGAACATCGCGGCGCACTCGGAACAAGTTTCAAGATGCTTTTCAATTTCGAAACTGGTTTCGGCCTCCAACTCGGAATCGAGATAAAGCTGCATCCGTTTCCGGGCTTCCAAACAATTCATCCTTCCAATCTCCTTTGCGAACGCAAAAGAGCGTTGCGCATTTTTTGCCGAGCGCGAAAGAGGTACCCCATAACACTTCCCAAGGGAATCTCCAAAGACTCGGCGATTTCGCGATAGCGCAGGCCGCCGACCGCCTTCATCAAAAGCACCGACTTTTCGACCTCATTTAGGGCTTCCAAGGCTTTGATCAAATCCTCGTCAAGTATTTTGGAGAAATCTTCCATCGAGGCCGCGGTATACGGATATTCCTCGGAGTGAGCCCGCTCGACGATGGCCTGCCAGTTTTCCATATCGACGGCCACCTCAAATTTAGCGATGCGACCCCGTTTTCGATTTAAGGCAAAAATTTCGTTGGTCAAAATTCTGAACATCCAAGCGCGGAAGCTGGCATCCTCGTGATAGCGGTCGAAGGCCCGGTAAGCGCGCAAAACGGCGTTTTGAATGGCATCGAGCGCATCCTCCGAATGAAACGTCAGACGGCGGCCATACACCTCCAACTCGCGCTCAATCGGTTTAAGCAAACCAAGAAACCGTTCCGCCTTCAACTTTTCTTTGTCGCCTCTTGCCATCCACTCATAATAAAGTCAAATCAGACCCCTTTTATTACAATAAGTAGCGGCAAACTGTTTCCCGAAACAGATAGAGAAGTTCAAGTCGCGGTTAATCTTGCAATTGGGGAAAGAGCTAAAGAGCGGTTTGTAGAAAAAACTACTTGCCCAGCTTGCCCAGCTTTGCCTGCAAAAGCCGGAGGATTTCCTCTTTGTCCACCTGGGAGGTAAGGCGCTGGGCCACTTCGCGGGCAACGGCTAAAACCACCTGGTTTACCAATTCCTCCGGGTCGACGAGGGGGGGGGAAGCGGTCGGCTCGGGCTTTGGCGGAGAACCGGAAATCTCCGTCGCCTGAACTATTTTGACCTTGTCGGTTTTGACTTTTTGCTGGGCTTCCACCACCGCCTGCGGGTCAATCTTGGTTTCGCCATAGACCGGTTTTTCCTCCGGCGTCTCCAGCTTCATCATCTCTTTTTTGAACTCGTTGATGAAACGGTCATATCCCAGCCGGGAGGTTCCCAACTCCTCCACTTTCAATTTCAACTCTTCGGAGGTATCTTCCTTCCTTCGGGAGGGGGGCGGAGTCGCCGGCTTGGAGGAGGGGGTGGAAGGAGCCTCGGCCTCTTTCTGCATTTCCTTCAAAAACCAGTCGTAATCGTGCGGCTCGTCTTTGGAGGAACCCATTCCCAGAGCCACATCCAAATCCTCCTCTCCCAGGCCGAAGGGGTTGGAGGCCAAAACCAGGTCATCCTTTTCCAATTTGAGCTTGCCCGTGTCTGACTTCGACCGGCCGGCGGCAGGCTTGCTCGGAGCGGTTTTCCGGTGGCGTTCGTGCGGCTTCGGTTTGGTTTTCTCTTCGTGAGAGTACAGCTTGATGGTCATTTCGTCCGGATTAGCCTCCCCCCAGGGGTCACCTTCGCCGGGCGGAGGCGGTTTTTGGGGTGAAACGGTGGGGATTTTGCCGGTATCCTCTTCCAACTGTTTGGCGGATGCGGCCCCCAAAAGCGTGTCCATATCCAAACTTTCCTCCGGCGCGGCGGAGGCGAGCGCCTCTTCCAGAAGAGACGAAGCGGGGGTTTTGCCGGTATCGTGGGAGGCTATCGGGCCTTTGGAAAAAGGGGAGAGAAATCTTTGGGCTTTTTCGATGAAGTCTTTGGGGACGAACGGCTTTTGCAGGTAGTCGGAGGCGCCCGCCCCCAGAAACTTTTCCGCATCGCGGGCTTCGCTGGAGCTCAAAAGCATAATGACCGGTATGTTTTTCAGGGCGGGGTCGGCTTTCAGCTCGCGGCAGACGGAGAGCCCATCCTTGCCGGGCATTGCGTGGTCCAAAAAAATCAGGTCGGGATGCTGGCTTTTGGCCATCGCCAAAGCCTTGCCGCCGTCCGAGGTGGAAATCACTTCGTAGCCGTTATGGCGCAGGAGCGACTCCGCCACACCCCGGATGGTGGCGGAATCATCGGCCACTAAAACCTTAGACATTCCCCTCCCTCAAGGCCGCAAGGCTTTCAGTCTTCCCGTTTTCCCAGAAGTTCGCTGGCTTTTTCCAAAATCTTTTTGTCCCGGCGTGAAAGCTTATCGTATCCCCCCACTTCCTTGATACGGTCCAAAACCTCGTCGGCGGAAGCCAAAAGGGCCCTTTTTTGGGCCTCTTCCCGGTAATATTTCCGCTCCTTTAATTTATATCGGAGGCTCCGGCCGAAATCTGTAATCCACTTTAAGGAGCGTCCCCGCTTGATATAGACCCAGCCGACCAGAAGCCCCCCCAGATGGGTGACGTGGCCGATGCCGTCGGAGGTGTGCTGGAAGGAGGCCAAAAGCGCCAGGAAACCGAAAAAGAGCACCAGGTACCTGGCTTTGACCGGGACTAAAAACCAGAGGTAGATGATGCGGTTGGGATACAGAAGCCCGAAGGCCGCCAGGATGCCGAAAAGCGCCCCGGAGGCGCCGATGGTGGCGGCGGCGGAATTCCAGGTCAAAGCGAGGGTGAAAAACCCGGCCCCGATGCCGCAGATGAAGTAGAACTTGTAGAAATAGCGGCTGCCCCAGTCCCTTTCCAAATCCTGCCCGAACATCCAGAGGGTGAACATATTGAAAAGAATGTGAAGGAAATCGCCGTGCAGGAACATATAGGTTCCCAATTGCCAGAGATAAAATTTCTGATGAACGAGCGTGGGGGTCAGGCCGAAGTAGTAAACCAGCCAGTCGGAGCGGATTATCAGCTGGAGGAGAAAAACGATCCCGTTGGCGATTAAAAGGTTGCGGACGGCGGGGGGGATGCCGCCGTAAATCGGCCAGGAGGGCCGGTTCCAGGTCTCGGTGTAGCGCTCCGAACGCATACAGTCTAAAGCTAACTTAAAATCCCCTTCAATCAAGCGAAAATTTAATCTATTTTGCGGCCACCCGGCCTGTTTGGGCTTCGGTTCGTGTATTAAAAAGTTTTGCCTTAATTCACTTCCGTCATATTTGCGCTTGAAAGGCGAGTGAAGAAATTGAGGATTGGTGGTTCGGCCCTTCGGCTATGCTCCCTTCGGCTGCGCTTCCCTCGGTTTCACTCGGGATCTTCGACAGGGTCTTCGACAAAAACGGTGGGGAAGTTGTGGCGATTTTGACGAAATGGAGGAATTGGGCTGCGAATATGCGGGGGGAATGGAATGGGCGACTTTTCCCTGACAGATTTCACTCTGAAGGGGAGGTGAATTTGTACAAAAACACCGCCTGCAGCCTTGCGGTTTTGGCAAAAACGGCGGGGAAAGAGGGGTGAAATTGTAGTTTTTTTTGAAAAATCGCGAAACAAAAACTGTTGGAAAATGCTTGCGATTTTAGGTGGAAGTGCAATTTAATACACATCCTTGAACGCCTTGTCCGGGAGCGGATTGCGAAATGTGACCAATTATTTTTCGGTCATCGGGTTGAATTTCTTGCCTGGCAGGAGCTTGCGCCGGGCATTTTTTAAGGGGTTTTTGGACGGGAAAAAGCGGAAGAGAAAACCTAACCCCCTGACCCCCTTCCCGACACGGGAAGGGGGAAGGAAACCTCCCCTTAATCCCCTCCTTCGTAAGGAGGGGACAGAAAGGGAGCGGCGTTCAGTCCGAAGTTGGGGTGAATTTTACTAATCGTAATGGGTGTTGCTGTTGACGGGGGTTAGTGAAATTTGCTATATTTCGATTAAGATGGCAATCAAGAAGCAGGAATTTTATGAGGGCGCAGCGCTTCATCTCTTGGCTCGAAGCGGTGAAATCGTGAGCCTGCGATACGACCCCCCATTTTTTCTTGTCAATAATAGATTGCTGGTCTGTCTGAAATATTGTACTAGGGGCAGGAGTCCCTGGGGTTTCACGTTTACGTCTGATGAACAGATGCTCTTGCAGGCTAAAGCTTCCGAATCCGAGATCGTGATCGGGCTTGTTTGTGGAGGCGATGGAGTAGCTGCATTTACTTATGATGAGTACCGAGACATCGCAACTCCGAGGAATTCTGCTGTCCACATTTCCTGCTATCGCGGACATGGCGAGCATTACGAGGTGAACGGTCCGGACGGAATGTTAAACGGGAAGGTGGCACCATCAAATTGGCAAAGAATTCTTAAGTATGCTGAAGTAAAAAAAGTGTGATGAGGCACCGAGACCAGACTTTGGGTCTTCTCCAGAAACAGATTGGCAACGCAGAAGAAGTTAAAGACATAAGCGAGACAGCCGACGAGGTTGCCAGTAACTGGGTCAACCCTTTAAGCGGGGGCACCGAAGAAACCAACGGTCTCATTTATGGATTGATTCAGAGTGGCAAGACGGGGGTTTTGACGGTCACCGGTGCCATCGGCGCCGATGAAGGTTATCGAACCATCATAATCTTAACATCTGATAACGATCCGCTTTATGAACAGACCCTTGGGCGGGCTCGCGAAGCGTTCCCCGGAATCGACATTATAGGCAAAAAGGAGTTTAAAGATGTCGACGAGTTCCTCGGACGTATCAAGGGCGGAACTTGCGCCATTGTCGCGACCAAGAACGGAAGCGTGTTGAATACCCTAATTGAAAACTTCAAGAAGGGAAGAGTAAGGGGGCTTAGTTGCCTAATCATCGATGATGAAGCAGATCAGGCCAGCCTAAATACGAAGACGGCTCGAGCAGACGGAACGAGAAGCGCAATCAACAACAGAATCATTGAATTACGCGGCTTTTTTGAAAAAAACACTTATTTGCAAGTTACGGCAACTCCACAAGCTTTGTTTCTACAAACTCCGGGACACGATTTTAGACCCAAATTCACCGTTCTGAGCCACCCCGGTTCGGCTTATGTAGGAGGGGATGACTTTTTCGGAGATGAATCAAATCTTGTCAGAGAATTTGATTTGGAGGATATCATCACCATGACCGCGGGCCCTCAGCCAACGCCGACACTTGAGATCCCCAGATCCTTACTTGAAGCATTGGATACCTTTATGATTGGGGCCACATTCAAGCGTACACAAGAAGCCGACCAGAATTGTGCTTTTCTTTGTCATGTCAGTACCCGCACCGCTGATCATAAGCATATCGTCGATCTTATGCGAAAGTACAAAACTGATCTGACAAATGAGCTGAAATCAAAAAACCCGACAGTTCTTGTGAGACTTAAGGAAGCCTATGACGATTTAGCATCGACTCACGAAGGAGTAAGGGGCACTAATTTTGATAGGCTTATAGAAGCCATCGAGTTCTACTCACCGGGTATCACCATCAAGCTGGTCAATGGAGAGACCGACGAGGACGTGGCAGTCAAGTCTCCTTACAATCTTTTTGTAGGCGGTAATAAACTTGGCCGAGGGGTCACCATTAAAAATCTGCTCGTCAGCTATTACGGTCGAAATCCGAAGAGGCCGCAGGCCGATACGGTACTCCAACATGCCCGGATGTACGGTTACCGCAGAAAGGATATTGGTCTCCTTCGATTGTTCCTGCCTCGTGAGCTTCATCTCGTTTTTCAGGCGATCAATAAAATGGAGCGTGGACTCCGTGATTTAATTGCTAAAAATCCCTCAGAAGAATTCCGTGGTGTTTATGTAGAGAGTACACTCAGCCCCACCCGGGGAAATGTCCTTGCACCGGGCGCAATCGGGGTTTATTCAGGCGGCAGCAACTATAACCCTGCGCAAATCATGCGCGATGAATCTGTTAAGGCGTCAACGGAAAAAATTGATAAGAAGTTGGCCAAGGTGAAAGACAAGGATTACGCGGAAATATCAATTGAAGATATGCAAGAACTTATCAGTTTGACGAAGCCTGACCAATCACAATCTGAGCATATATGGAATCCAATGGCGGTTGCGGAATCGCTTGCGCAATTCGCAAAGCTCCAAGGGCATAAAACCGGTTACGTGTGGGTAGATCGTGATCGCCATCTTGAGGCAAAGCGCCGGGAGACTGCCGGTCTTTTATCCGGTGGCGAATATACGAATGTGCCGCTTGACAAAATTGCGCTATACTTTTTTAGAACAAGTGTAAATCGGCAAAATAATGCCGCATGGTGGCCGCAGATCAGGTTTCCTGATGGGCGCTACGCTTTTGCATTTGCATTGTAAAGTTGTCTATGAAACTGTGAATTAAGATGAGAAAACGGTTTATCGCAGTTGATTTGTTCAGCGGTTGCGGCGGGCTGACTCTCGGCTTAACAAAAGCGGGGTTCAAAGTACGAGCTGCGGTGGAAATAGACCCGGCGGCTTCTTCGGTTTTTAGATTAAATCATCGACGGGTAAAAATGTTTACCGATATCAGAAAAGTTAAAGGTAGGGATATTTTGAAAAAACTATGCATTAATAAAGGTGGAGTCGATCTTCTCGCCGGATGTCCACCTTGTCAAGGGTTTTCACGTTTGCGGACTAAAAATAAAAACAAACGTGCATTTGATTCCCGCAATCGGCTTATTGTCGATTTTCTACGGCTTGTTGAGGAAACCAAACCTAAAACAGTAATGTTAGAAAATGTTCCTGGTCTGTTAAGGCATTGGCGGTTTAATGTTTTCAAAAAATCTCTTAAAGAGCTTGGCTACAAGCTCGATTACAAAATCGTGAATGCTTCGGACTATGGGGTTCCACAGAGACGAAAACGGCTTTTGCTTATGGCATCGCTCTTGGGGCCAGTCGATATTCCGAACGTTGTTTATCAAAGGAAAACAGTGGCAGATGCCATTCGAGAACTGCCTGTGCCTTCAAAGAGCAGGAAACCATTGCATAAGCTTTTGCCGAAACACTCCAAAGAAGTGACTCAAAGAATTGCAAAAGTACCCAAAAACGGGGGAAGTCGTATAGATTTGGGATTAGAGAATCAGTTGGCCTGTCATACAAAGGATCAGTTTAATGGATTTAAGGATATCTATGGTAGAATGAAATGGGACGATGTTGCTCCTACTTTAACTCGATTTTGCTCAAATCCGTCAAAGGGACGATTTCTCCATCCGAAACAAAACAGGGTAATTAGCCCTTACGAGGCCGCCTTACTGCAAAGTTTCCCCAAATCGTATAATTTTCCAACCGAACTTGGCAGAAACGCAATTTGCTCGATGATTGGCGAAGCGTTTCCGCCTCTTATGGCTCAGAGGCAAGCTAAATACTTTTATCAGCATATCAAGAATCATGAGTGATGTTTTTTCTGTCAGAAAGCGCTCCGAAATTATGTCCCGTGTTCGGGGAAGCGGGAACAAGGAAACGGAAATTGCGCTCTTAAAGCTGTTACGCAAATACAAAGTTTCCGGATGGCGTAGAAATTATCCGCAGGTCGGCAAGCCCGATTTTGCTTTTCCGAAAAACAGAGTTGCAGTTTTTGTGGATGGATGTTTTTGGCATGGATGCCCCAAACATTCAAGCCAGCCGGCCAGTAATCGGAAGTTTTGGAAGAAAAAATTGGAGTCAAATAAGAAAAGGGACAAAGTTGTCAACAAGACATTGCGTCAACAGGGGTGGGGAGTGGTTCGAATTTGGGAGCATGAGCTAAGCAAAAATCCAAATGGCAGTATTCTGAAGATTGCCAAGGTGCTGGGAGTAAGAACGAAGAATCTATTTAATTAGTTGGACGAATTTTGGAAATCTATTTCTTCTTCAAAAACAAAATCTTCCTGACCTTTTAAATCGCCAGCGAGGTATTTAACAACCAAGCCCTTGCCGTCCTCGGTGGGGGTGACGACTTCGCAAAGGTGGCCGTCTTCGACTTTCAGGCGGTCGCCCTTTTTCAAATCCCAAATGGTTTTGTCCATCGTGGCCTCGTTTTGGTTGGCAGTCATATGCCGAAATATATTGGTTGGGCGGGTAGAATGCAAGGCGGACGAACGCCGTTCGCCCCTACGGAAAACAACCTAACCCCTGGCCCCTTTCCCTCGATTTCACTCGGGACAAGCCCGATGCGGGAATGGATTCGGCTACGCTCACCACGAGGGGGAAGGGCGAAGACACCTCACCCTGTGGTCCCTCTCCACGGAGTAGAGAGGGACGGGCGAACACCGTTCGCCCCTACGGATGCGAAAGCAAAGGCGGGC
>JAKEHY010000011.1 GCA_022614805.1 Candidatus Zixiibacteriota bacterium
AAGATTTGCTCGTAATGCTCGTCAATTTCGTGAATGGTGGTGATGTTGGGGTGGTTCAAAACCGAAGCCGCCCGGGCCTCCTGGAAAAAGCGTTCCTTCTGTCCCGGTTCAGAAGCCAGATAAGGGGGCAGAAACTTTAAGGCCACATCCCGCTCCAGCTTGGTGTCGTGGGCGCGATAAACCACCCCCATTCCCCCTTCGCCCAATTTCTCTATGATTTTATAATGCGAAACGGTCTGCCCTATCATCCGGCTGTAATCTAACATCTTGGCAGGACTTTTGGAAACGGAAAAATTTCAAGACCGGCTCCCATTGAAGGGCAAACTTGCTCCTCTTTAGGCGGAGTGTTATACTTTAATTGTGAATTCTAACGGTTCGCCGGTTGACCGGTTGATAGAAGAATTTTCCCGGCTCCCCGGCATCGGCAAAAAAACGGCGGCCCGGCTGGCCTTTCATCTTTTGAAAGCGGATGCCGAACGGGTGCAGTTTTTGGCCGAGGCACTTTTGGATTTGAAAGGAAAAATTCGGGCCTGTTCGGTTTGTTTCAACTTCAGCCACACAGACCCCTGCCCGATTTGTTCGGATGCAAAACGGGATACTTCAATTATCTGCGTGGTAGAAGAGCCGGCCGATTTGGCGGTTATCGAGCGCAGCGGCGAATACCGCGGCCGGTATCACGTTTTAGGGGGCGTGCTTGCTCCACTCGACGGGGTTGGCCCAGGGGAACTTCGCGTCAAGGAATTGCTTGCCCGGGCCAAAGAGGGGATTAAAGAAGTAATTCTGGCCACCAACCCTTCCACCGAAGGGGAAGCGACGGCGACTTATCTTGCCCGAGAACTGAAAGCGTTGAACGTTCGCGTCACCCGCATCGCCCGGGGCGTTCCGGTCGGGGGGGATTTGGAATTTGTTGACCAGGGCACCCTTTTGCGCGCTTTTGCCGACCGGCAGGTAATGGATTAGGTTTTCCCATGCGGCTAAATGCCGCACCAGAAAGGGCCGTTGGGTCCTTGGAAAACCCGATAGAGTTCCGAGACCACATCGGAGCCGGATAGGCGGCCATCGCAATTCACGTCGGAAAAACAAAAGTTGCAGTTTTCAGTCCCTGAAAAAATACAGTCCACCAGCAAAACAACGTCGCTTGCAGTGAAACTTCCATCCCGATTCAAATCTCCTATATGTTGCGGGGTGCAGACCGTGAAGCTGTAGCCCACCCGTTCCTGGTTCAAATAGTTTCTTCCGCTCCATTGCACCCGAACGCTGTCCCCGAAATCGGTAACGGTCGTCAAAGCGAACTGCCCCCCGCCCGGAAAAGCCCCGTGGCTGTAAGGGCCCCCTTTCAGCGAACCGCTCTGGTCCAGGGCCGCCCCGTGCATCACTGGAAATCCGGCTCCACCGCTGGTGGCATAGCCGCTGTTGGTGCCGTCATCAATCGCCAGCATATGGGCATCGCCGGATATCATACAGAGATTTTTAATGCCGTTTATTTTGATAAAGTCGGCCAACTCCCGGCGCTCGTTGGTATACTCAAACCAGCCATCCCCGCCGCCGGGGGAACCTATCCAGGGAAGCGTATTTACCCACACGATTAGAGGATAATTTGATTTAGCGTTCAGGAGTTCCTGCTTGAACCAGGCTTTCTGCATGGTGCCCAGCATCGTTTTGGAAGCATCGTCGATTGCTGTTTCCGGGCTGCGCGCGGAGCGGGAATCGCAAACGATGAAATGCACCCGCCCCACATCGAACGTAAAGTAAATCGGGATATTCCCCGAGCCGGCGGCCAAAGGATAATGCGGCACATATTCTTGGTAGGTCAGCCGCGCGGCCTGACGTCCTGGCGCCGTGGAGTCGGAATTGTTGGGGCCGTAATCGTGGTCGTCCCAGATGTAAGCGATGGCTACTTCTTGAAACAGTCTCAATTGATTGGGGGAGGCCAGAACCGTCTCATACGCCTGCCGGAAAAGATTCGGGGCGTTGACTCCGATGTTCTGATAGTGAAAGTCGCCCAAGTGAAAAAAGAAAAGCGGGTCCAGCGAGCGGATGGTCTCGAATACGGCGTGGTTGGAGCCGGTCAAAGCGCAGGAGCCGAAGGCAAACGTGAACGTGGCGGTATCCTGCGGGAAGGTCTGAAATTGTCCGATTTTATCCGTGTCCAAAACGCCGCCGACTTCCAGAGCGTAGTAATACCTTTGGCGGGGAGCAAGCCCGCTCACTTCGAACCGGACTACCCGATTGTTTTCCGTCGTTACCGCCGTGTCCCAATTGGAATAGATGGGGGAAGAGAGGTCCGGCATCTGGCTTGCGGCAAGGCGAGCGATGCTGCCGTCCTGCGTTAGTTTCGCTTTTACTACAGCTGAATTGGGAGTCACTCCTCCCGACCAGAGAAATTCCACCTGCGAAGAACTCGACACCAACTCCGTATCCCACACCAAGTCGGTACTTGTCGGAGCCGTTTGATGCACCTCCACCGACAAAAGATTTGTCCCCTGAACCAAATCGCCGATAGAGTTGGAAATATCGATCGTCTCATAAACTCCGCCTTCGTGGGAAGCGGCCAGGGTGGAATGCACGACCGCTCCGCCCGGCATTGCGCGGCGGGCCACTTCCACCCCGTTCAGATAGGCCACAAAGCCGTCGTCGTAATTGGTCGAAAGCGTAAGTTGGGTTATTTCCGCCGGATCGGAATTCAACTGAAATGAATGTCGGAATAAAGTCGTTATGTACTTGTTGTTCGCATCCGGCCCGAAAGGAATCGTTGTGGCAATGTAGGTTTCGCCGAATCCCAATACCCCCGGGCCGGAAGGCCAGCCGACATCATCATAGCCCGACTGATTCCACGATACGTCCGGGTATTGCGCATCCGCATAATATTTCCATACAGAAAGCTTTGAAATTAAAGTATCCGATTTTCCAGTAGGGGCAAGGGCGAAAGCAAAAAAGAAGCTAACCGAAAAAATCCGGAAGGAAGTCCGCTTGGCCGTGTTCACCTCTTTTCGCCCGACGTTTCGCATTCTCATCGAAAAATACCGGTGGAAGCGGAAAAACACAAGCCGGCAACTTCTGTGCTTTTCACTCTTTCCCAAGGTCAGAAATTGCATAAAATTGGCTCCCCGGGTAGGATTCGAACCTACAACCTAGCGGTTAACAGCCGCTCACTCTACCGTTGAGTTACCGGGGAAGGGATTTTCAAACAATATAGATTACAAAACCCGGTTGTCAACTTTTTAGGCTGGCCGGTCCATATCTTAAAAATATACTTTAAAATCTTCATCCTTTTCCCTCCCCTTGAGGGGAGGGATTAAGGGTGGGGTCAACGACGGATTGAATGGAAAGCCGCCGCCAAAAAGAAGAACCCCGCCCGGTGTCGCCACGCACCGAGCGGGGAGGAGGCGTAAGACGTTGAAAAGGAGGTAGAGTTGTTATCCTCTCACTCTCGAACCATTATTAATCAAAGAACGTGCCAAAAGATGGAATTCGCCTTGCCATGGGGCGATTTGGGGTCTCAAAAACCAGGTCTAACTTTTTTGGATTAAACGGGTTAGAATCAGATGTTCCGGGCTTTGCAGAGCCTTGTTGTCAAAGCTCGCCGAATCGCCGCTCGCTCGAAAATTGGGGGATATTAGACGATGACGTCAAGTTGTTCAGGCTGGTTGCGGCAGTGTCCTGCTATAATTCATTGACTGTTTGTAAATTACACGGGCGGCGAAAAACTGCCGGTCGGTTTCTTTGAAATGCCAAGATTTTTTGGTGTTGTGTAATTCCCCTTTGAAAAACTTAGCCTGTCGCTTACAAAAAAATAATTGACAACTACTTGCTAACCTATTTTAATATCACCAGATGGAGCGGGCAAACCTAAAACGGGGCTCCACGAATGGGTCAGTTCGGGCCGTTTACTGGAGTTCCCTTCGGTCACCCTTTAACCCCCTAAATTAAGGAGGTGATTCCCTCGATGAAGA
This sequence comes from Candidatus Zixiibacteriota bacterium, assembly GCA_022614805.1. Taxonomy (GTDB): domain Bacteria; phylum Zixibacteria; class MSB-5A5; order DSPP01; family DSPP01; genus DSPP01. The sequence goes on from JAKEHY010000011.1 coordinate 3,954, forward strand.
AGATGAAAAAGACCAAGAAGGCCAAAAAGAAAGGCAAAAAGTAAAGCCTTAGTACCCCCGGGCGTGAGCGTACCGCTCGGGTTGGCATTGTAGAAAAATCCCGTCCCAAAAGGGCGGGATTTTTATTTGAAAAAGTTGGCATGGCCATTTCTTCGGTTGCCGTAACCGTTGCCTCTTTTGCGCCGTTGTTATTAGTTCGCGCAGGATAAAAGTCTCAAAGTTTTCAGCTTTGGTATAGCGAAGGGGAAAAAAATTTTGAGGATTTGCCAACGTTTTGACCTTCCCACACGTAAAACAAACAGTTAACATAGACGACCGTGGTTTTCCACGACGGCGTTTTTAATGCGGGCGACGGTCTCGGTTTGGTCCGGGGGCGAAAAGAGAAGGAGGTTGCTGGTGCGTCTGAAAAATCTACTTCAGTTCCTTTTGGTTTTTTCCTTCTTTCCTTCCATAACTTGGGGGCAGGTGGTGGACGTGGAGATCGGAGACACCTTTTTTTCGCCGAAAAATTTGACCGTTCAACCGGGGACTACCGTACGTTGGACCCATATGGGCGCTTTACTCCACACCACCACGGCCGACGATGGAAGCTGGAATTCCGGCACCCTGTCCAACGGCCAAACCTTTCAGTTTGCTTTCAATCAGCTCGGAGTTTTCCGTTACTTTTGCACTTTTCATGGACTCCCCGGGGGGGTAGGCCAGTCGGGTATAGTGACCGTCTGCACAGTGGCCAAGGGAGACCTGAATGGTTCGGGGGGTTTGAGTGGCGCCGATATTGTGTTGCTGATAAATTGCACGTTCAACCAGAATGGAACCGGAACGGTCGGCGGCGACTGCAACCTCTGCTACGCGGACGTAAACTGCACGGGGAACCTCTCCGGCGCAGATATCGTAGCGCTAATTGCGGCGACATTCAACGAAGCACCCTTCCCCTGCTGAACAAAAGGGTCTAAAAGGAGATGGGGTTTTTACTTTGAAAGATTGGCATGGGCGTTAGTCCCGATATCGAAAATATCCCCCCTCCTTGTCCCGCTCTTATGATTGCGTAGCGGATAAAAGGCCGGGGGCGATTTCCCGGGCACCCTGGAAGGCATAAAAATTTGCGCCGAACGCCAACATCTTGGCGTTTAGTTCCGTAATTCTATCAGTTAACATAGACGGCTGTAGTTCCCCACTGCGGCGTCATGGGCGCAAACGGCGGTCCGGTTTTTTCCGGGCCAAAAACAGAAGGAGGTAGTGGTATGTTTTTGAAGAAACTGTTTTTCAATTTTTTGGGGTTCGTCCTTCTGCCTTCCCTTCTGTGGGGACAGACAGTCGATGTGGAGGTGGGAGACAGCTTTTTTGCCCCGAAGGATTTGACCATCCAGAAGGGGACTACCGTGCGATGGACGAATCTGGGTTTTCTCGTTCACACGAGTACCGCTGATGCCGGAACCTGGAATTCCGGCGCTCTTTCCACCAACGACTCTTTTCAGTTCACTTTCAATCAGCCGGGGTCTTACCGGTACTACTGCGTTTTCCACGGAGGGCCGGGAGGATTCGGGATGGCCGGCACCGTAACCGTGGAGGACCCTTTAGCCAATGCCCCCTCCTTCGGCTGGACCGGGCTGACCCTGCTTTTTTGCGCCCTTGCGGGAGCGGGCATCTGGTTTTTGAGTAAAAGAGAACCGCTCACGTAAGCTGTCACCTTGCCGTCTTCGCTTGTCGAAGCCGCTTTTTAGTTTGAGGATAAATCCCGCCTTTGGGCGGGATTTTTATTTTGGAAGACCCGGCTAAACAAAAAGACCATGTAGTAGGAGGCGGCTTTTAGTAATATCAAAACAAAATTCTTTTCCCCATTTCCCTTGTCGGTGGACGGAGGCCAAAACGGTTCAATTGCGTTCACACGCATTCGGGCCGACCCGATCTTGACTATCAAGAGGTTTGAGGAGTAGGCGTTAAAAAAGAAAGAGCGGAATAGCCCGCCCTTGACAAACCCTGCCAGTGGGATTTCCTTTGCGCACGCGTGCGGAAGTTGACCTACGATTACAAGGATATTTTCTTTGCCCCTCGATTCGCCCTTTCCGGAAAGAAAATACGGGTCGCCTTCGGGGGGCTTTTGGCCGGCTATGCCGGATACCTCCTTTTGGCCTATTTGAACCAGTGGATGCAGGGCCAGTCGCCGGGCGAGACCTGGAACGATTATTCGATTTTCCCGTACTTCGACCTCGAGGAGGGGGGGCTTTGGGGGGGACTTTTGGCCATTGCGCTTTTTGCCTGGCTCGGTTTCTGTTACCTCACCTCCAGTTTCGTTTCCGCCAAGCTGAACTTCGAGGAACTCCACGGGAATCCCTTCTTCTCCGCGCGGGATGCCGTTGGGTATCTTTTCGAACACAAACGCAAGCTTTATTTGCCCCCTTTTTTCATCTTTCTTTTTTCGCTTCTGGTTTTGGTGATGCTGGCGGTGCCCGTCCTCCTGGGGAAAATCCCGGGCTTGGGCGAGCTGGGGCTTTCGATTTTCTTTCTTTTTCCTCTTATGATTTTTGCGGGTGTTTTGGTTTTCGTATGGGTCGTTTTGACGGTGGGAATTTTCTTCGGCCCGACCATCGCGGCCGTCGAACCGGGGGATACCTTCGAGGTGGTCTTCAACCTTTTCAACTCCATCTGGCGGCAGCCCTGGCGGTTTGCGGGCTATAACGGCATCGGCCTGGGGCTGGCCAAGCTGGCGAGCCTGGCTCTGGCCTATTTCTTTTTGCTTTCGGTCGGGCTTTTTGACTTTCTCGCCTCGGCTGTTGTCGGTTACCGCTGGGACTATCTTTTGGAAACGGCCCTGGGATATTTCCGGCCGGATGCCCCGGTGGTGATTTTTGCCACTTCACTTTTCTCCTGGGGAGATGCGGTCATCCACCTGCCGGTATCGGAAGGGGCGCCGGAACTGGACCGAATCGGCCAATTCTCCTCGCTGCTTTTGGGGCTTTGGTTTTTTGTTCTGCTCCTGTTTTCACTGGCCTACGGGCTTTCGGTGGTCTTTGCCACCCAGGTTCTGGCCTATCTGGCCGTCCGCAAAAAGGAGGGGGCGGATTTGCTCTCCGTTTCTCCCCTTGGGGCGGAAGCCGTGCCGGTGGTCGAGCCGCAGTAAGGTTTTTCCGCTTGCTTTGAATGGGGTTTATTTCTATCATAGATTATCAGCATGCTTAAAGATTACGAAGTGGCCGTAACAAAAGCTCAAAAACTGCCCGGGCGAATGTTTTTCCTTGAATTTGAAGCGCCGGGACTGGCTAAAAAATGCGAGCCCGGGGAATTTGTAATGCTCAAGGTGGAACCTGGAACCGACCCGTTTTTGCGCCGGGCCTTTTCGGTTTTTTACACCGAGCCGAAGCGCGGAAAGCTCGCCATTTTGGGCAAGAGTTATGGCTTTGGCACCACGCGGTTGCGGGAGAAAAAGGCCGGCGACCGGTTGAAAATGGCCGGCCCCCTGGGAAACCGGTTCGGACAGGCAAAAAAGAAAGAGACCGCCTTGCTGGTTGCCGGCGGAGTCGGCCTGGCTCCGCTTTATTTTTATCAGCAGGTCTTGGCGGCCGAGCGGCGCAAAGAGACGTACCTATTTTTGGGCACGCGCACAAAGGCGGAAGCCCTGGCTTTGAAAAGGCTCATGCCACAGACGGTCAATTTACAGATTGCCACCGACGATGGCTCGTACGGTTATGAAGGCCGGGTGACCGATTTGCTGGAGAAATGGTTGGAAAAAAACCGCAGCGGACAGGTTCTGCGACTGCTGTCCTGCGGGCCGGACCCGATGATGGCAAAAACGGTGGAACTCGCCGGAAAATTTGATTTGCCCATCGAAGTTTCGCTCGAGACGGCGATGGCCTGCGGCTGGGGCATCTGCATCGGCTGCGCCGTCAAATCCGTACCGGACGAGAAAACAGCGTCCGAGTTTCCAAAAACCCCGGACGGCTTTATCTTCCAGCGGGCCTGCGTCGACGGGCCGGTTTTTAACGGGCACCGAGTCGTGTGGGAGTCCGATGGCCCGGCGTAGCCCACCATTAAAAGTGAAACCGGATTTGAAAATTAATTTTGCGGGGTTGGAATTTGCCAATCCCGTGCTGGTCGCCTCCGGCACGTTCAACTACGGCGAGGAGATGGCGAAGTTCTATCCGCTTTCAAAGCTGGGGGGCATCGTCACCAAGTCGATTACGAAAAAACCGCGGCCGGGGCACCCCTTTCCCCGCACCTACGAGACCAAAGGGGGGATGCTGAACGCCATCGGGCTGGCCAATCCGGGAATTGAAAAGTTTTTGTCGAAGAAGATGCCTTTCTTGCGAACGCTCGGAACCCGGCTGGTGGTGAACATCGCCGGTTCGACGGTTGAAGAGTTCGTTGAACTCGCCCAAAGACTCTCGGACGTGGAAGGAATCGATGCCCTCGAGGTGAACATCTCCTGCCCGAACGTGAAGGAGGGGGGGCTGGAATTTTCCGCCACTCCCCAGCCGGCCTTTCGGGTTCTTTCCGCCGTACGCAAGGCCACCCGCTTGCCGCTCGTGGCCAAGCTCTCTCCCAATACAGCCGACATCGGCGCCGTTGCGCGGGCGGCGGAAGAGGCGGGGATGGAAGGGGTTTCACTCATCAACACTCTGGTGGGGATGGCGGTCGATTTGAAAACCCGGCGGCCGATTTTGTCCAATGTCACCGGCGGGCTTTCGGGACCGGCCGTCAAGCCGGTGGCGTTGGCCATGGTTTATAAAGTCGCGCGTCAAGTCAAAATCCCGATAATGGCTATTGGCGGCATCTGCAATGCCGCCGACGCGCTGGAGTTTATGCTGGGCGGCGCCACCCTCGTGCAAATTGGCACGGCCAACTTCACAGACCCGTTGGCGGCCCCCCGGGCGGTGGAGGGGATTGAAGACTTTTTGAAAGAAAAAAACATTCCCTCTGTCGGGCAACTGGTTGGAAGTCTGCGCACCCCGGCGGAAGAAATAGATTCCTCCCCAAAGCGGCCCAAACTGGATGAGCTTCGAGTCCAAACTTAAAGCCGGCGTCTCGCGCTACGGTTTTCTCTGTTTGGGGCTGGATACGGAACTGGAGAAACTGCCGGCGCCGTTGGCCAAGTCTCCGGATTCCATTTTAAATTTCAATCTGGAAATGATAGAGGCCGCCTCGGCCCATGTGGCCGCCTTCAAGCCGAATTTAGCTTTTTACGAGGCTTTGGGCAGCGTCGGCTGGGAGATTTTGAAAAAAACCTGCGAGGCGATTCCGAAGGAGAAAATCATCATTCTGGACGGCAAGCGGGGGGATATCGGCAACTCGGCCCGACTGTATGCCAAGGCGATGTTTGAAGAGCTGGGGGGGGATGCCGTGACGGTTAACCCGTATCTGGGGGCCGATTCGCTGGTTCCCTTTATGGAAAATCCGGAAAAGGGGGTCTATCTTCTTTGTTTGACTTCCAATCCGGGGGCTTCCAGCTTTCAGCTTTTTCCTTTGGCCGACCCGCTCTATTTGCGGGTGGCGCGCAAGGCGAACGAATGGAATCAGCACCGCAACATCGGCCTGGTGGTGGGGGCCACCCATCCCCAGCCCCTGGCGGCCGCTCGTCAGGCCGCTCCCGAACTTCCCTTTTTAATCCCCGGTGTCGGCGCCCAGGGGGGGAGCCTTTGGGATACCGTTCACTACGGCACCGGCGGGGGAAAAATCCCGACTTTGGTGAATCTTTCCCGCTCGGTTCTGTACGCCTCTTCGGGAAACGACTATAAAGAGCGGGCCGAAGAAGAACTCGTTAAGATAAAAACCGAAATCGAACGGCTTTTGACCCGGAAAGTCCCCCAATAAAGCCATGCTTCTTCCCACCCTTCGCCAGATGGCGGCCATCGACCGGGAGGCAATTGAAAAACTAAAAATTCCGGTGGGTGATTTGATGGAAAAGGCGGGTGGGGGGGTGGCCGCCTCGGCGGTGGATTTTTTGGGCAAAATCGCCGGGAAAAAGATTGCGGTTTTGTCCGGCAAGGGGAACAACGGCGGGGACGGCCTGGTTGCCGCGCGAGAACTGCTTAGTCAAAAAGCGAAGGTCAAAGTTTTTCTTTTGGCAAAAAGGAAAGAGTTAGAAGGGGCCGGCCTGGCCAACCTGAAAAAATATCGCGGCCCGCTGGTGGAGTGGGACGGAAGCGCAAAGCCGGTTTTGCAGTTCGGGCCGGATTTGATAATCGACGCCCTTTTTGGCACCGGCTTCACCGGAACGCTGCCGGAGAAGGTAGCCGAACTGGTCTCCGTAGTGAACCAGCAGAAGCTTCCCGTACTTGCGGTGGATGTGCCCTCCGGGTTTGATGCCGATGAGGAACGGCCGATGCGGGATGTTTTTTCTGCCGTCCGGACGGTTACTTTTGCCTATCCGAAAGTGGCGCAGGTTTTTTACCCCGGGCGGGAATTTGTCGGCCGGCTACAATTGGTGGACATCGGAATACCGCCAGCGGCGGTAAAAGAAAGAGTGGAGTTGAACCTAATCACCCCTTGGGAGGTTGCCCAATGGCTGCCGGGGCGCAATCCGCAGGGGCACAAAGGCACATTCGGAAAGGTTTTTCTTTTGGCGGGCTCGCTCGGGATGACCGGGGCGGCGGCTTTGGCCGCAGAGGCGGTTTTGCGTTCCGGAGCAGGGATGGTCTTTCTGGGAACGGCGGCGAGTCTTTGCACGGCGGTTGCGTCACGGCTGCGGGAAGTGGTGATAAGACCCCTGCCGGAAATTAGAAAAAAGTCGGCGATAGCTCTGCGTTCGCTGGGGGAAGTTCGGCTGTACGCCGAAGAGGCAGATATAGCCGCGGTCGGGCCGGGGTTGGGACAGCATTACGAAACGATTGAATTGGTGCAGCGATTCGTGGCCGTTTTAGAAAAACCGCTGGTTCTCGACGCCGACGGCCTGAATGCGGTGGCCAAAAAGCCGGAAGTTTTGAGACAAAGGAGGTTTCCGACCGTTTTGACGCCGCATAGCGGCGAATTGGCGCGCTTGTTAGAAGTCTCTACGGAAGAAATTCTGAACGACCGGGTCAGCGCCGCGCGGCGGGGAGCGGCCGAACTAAATTCAATTTTGTTGTTAAAGGGAACGCCGACTGTTATTGCCGCTCCGAGAGGAGAGGTTTGGGTTTCCCCCACCGGCAATTCCGGTATGGCGACCGCCGGGTCGGGGGATGTTTTGACCGGGCTTTTAGCCGGGCTTCTGGCTCAAGGAATGGAGCCCATGAAATCCGCCTGCGCGGCCGCTTTCCTGCACGGTTGGGGCGGGGACCTCGCCAAAGAAAAACGGGGGAAACGGAGTTTGATTGCGGGGGATATTTTGGTCGCCCTGCCCGACGCTTTTGCGCGCTTGCAATCGATTCCGGTTTCCCCGCCACTGGGGATGCCGGGCAGTTTGTGGTAGCCGGAGTAAAGGGGATAAGGTGATTAAAAGGGCTTTTTTATTCGTTTTTCTTTTTTGCGCGGTCGCTTCGGGCAAGGGACGCTTCCGCCCGGGGGACTGGATCACCTACGGAAATTTTCGCTACGTCACCTCGGTTTCGGTCGGCTTCACGCACGTTTATTTTGGCACCACCGAAGGGGTTTTGCGCTTCGATCGCAACCGGCGGGTCTTTGATGCACCGATGACCACGGCGGACGGGCTGCCGGACAGCTACGTGCGCCAGCTGGCCTATGACGCCTCAACCGACCAGTTGTACGCGGCAACGGCTCTGGGAGGGGCTTACTTTTTGCCGGCCTTCGGGGAATGGTATCCGGCCACCTTTCCGGACAACCTAACAGACCGGGAGCGCCCGAAGCTGCCGCTTTTGGTTCCCGACGATTTCAACCTGCGCTATCTGGGAGACGGCCAGGTGGGGGACAATCAATTCCGCCGTTTCCGGTTTACCGACTGGGCCGAAGATGGCTTCAACAACCTCTGGATTGGAAGCTGGGGGCTGGGCGCTTTCGTCGGGGATTTGCGCCTGGGAACCCTGGTCCGGCTGCCGTACGGTTTGCTCACCTCGCGGGTGGCAGCTTTCTGGATGGAGCCGGGGAAAATCTGGTTTGCCTGCCTGCGAAAAGGGGCGGATGCGGGCGGCCTGGCGCTTTGGGATTTGAAGGAGGAGCGCTGGAGCTTTTGGGAGGCCGGACTGGCGGCCAATTTTCCCTCCGACGATATTTTTGCTTTGTCCGGCAACCAGAACTTCATTTTTCTGGGTACGGAGCAGGGGATTCTCCGATATGACCGCAAAACCGGCTACTTCCGCCCTGCCGGCCGGCGGGGAGGGCTGCGCGGGGAGGCGGTGCTTGCCCTTCTCGCAACCGAAGGGGGGCTTTTTGCCGGCACCCGCTACGGGGTGTATGCCGTGGATCCCAAGACCGATTCGGTCTGGAATCTGACTTCCCCCTCTATTGCGGGCGCGGTGGTCAACGATTTGAAAATGGCCGGCAGCTACCTGTGGGCGGCCACCAACCGCGGACTTTTCCGACTGGCGGCCGGGAGCAAGAACTGGACCCGCTTTTCCGACGCGAGCCAAATCGCTCTTTCCACCATCCGGTCGCTGGCCGTATCCGGGGAATTCTTGTGGGCCGGCGGCCTGCGCGGGCTTTTGCAAGTTAACACGGTCAGCGATTCCATCGAGGGGTACCGGGTTGCGGCTGGCGACGCGGACTTGGACGTGTATGCCGTGGGGGCCAACGGAAAATATGTCTGGGCTGCCGTCCGTTCCGGCGTGTACCAGTTTGACCCGGCCAACAAGGAGTGGGATTTTTTGTCGGACCTGGAGGGGCTGACTTCCAACGAGATTTACCAAATCCACGTGGAAGGCGACTACGTTTGGTTTGCCACCGCCTCCGGCGCTTCCCGCTTTTTCTGGAACGCCCCCCATCTGCGCAAATAGATGTTTTCCGAGTTCGGCCTGATTCGCCGATTCAAAAAGCTTTTGCGGACGCGCGACCGGCGGGTTCGGCTGGGGGCCGGAGACGATACGGCGGCGCTCGCTTTCGGCAGACAAAATCTTTTATTCACCTGCGACTCGGTGGTGGAGGGTGTCCATTTCCGCCTCGACTATTTTTCTTTTTACGAAGTCGGCTGGCGGCTGGCCAGTGCCAATCTGTCCGACATCGCCGCAATGGGGGGGAAGCCGCTGGCGGCGTTAATCACTTTGGGCGCTCGCAAAGGGCTTAATGAGAAAAACATCTTTGAGTCGTATCGGGGGATTTTGACGCTTTTGTCCAAGTTCAACTGCCCGGTTGTCGGCGGGGATATCGTCCGTTCCAGGCAATTTTTTCTGGATATGGCGATGCTGGGGGTGGCCGGGGAAAAACTCTTCACCCGGTCCGGTGCGCGGCCGGGCCAGCTGGTCGTCGTTACCGGTGAACTGGGTCGTTCGCTCTTGGGTTTTAAGTTGCTATCCCAAGCAAAGAAACGGCCGTTGTCCATTTTGACAGAAAAGCATCTCCGCCCGTTTCCGCGGCTTCTGGAGTCGGGTTTTCTTGCTTCTCGAGTTAAAGTCGGAGCGATGATAGACATTTCGGACGGTTTGTCTTCCGAACTCTCTCACCTTTGCGAGCAGAGCGGAGTCGGTTTTGAAATCGAGGAGGAAAAACTCCCCTTGCACCCGGTTCTGGTGAAAGAAGCCCGGATGCTCGGGCTCTCGGCGACCAAACTGGCTTTGAGTTCGGGGGAGGAATACGAGCTTTTGTTCACCTGTCCTGTTTTGGAAGAAAAAAAGCTTCTGTCTTGGAACCGAGGCCGTCGAGGAGCGCCCTTTACGGTCATTGGCCGGACTGTTAAAAGTCCGAAAAAGATTTTTCTGAAAAAAACGAGCGGACCCACACGCCTGGTACAACCCACCGGCTTTCGGCACTTTTAGGCAAGCTTGGAGAGAAATAAAAAGCCGCCCTCGGCTTTCACTCGGGGCGGCTCTTAGTCTGTGCAAGTTTTTTAATCCGGCACACCCACGCGATAAAGCAGGCCCCACTGCCGGGAGTCGTAGTCGTTCAAATCGTCGCTGGCCAACACGTGCCCTTTCAAAACGTCCACCACCAAATGCCAGCGACCGAAAAAGTTGGCGTGGGAAGGAATGAAGATATACCCGGAAAAGGAGCCGTCGCCATTGTTGGCCAGTTTTTTGCGGCGGTGGCTGGGCAACGTTCCCATCTGGATATGGGCGTGCAGGTAAACGGAATCGGTAGCGTCCCCGGTATAAACGGTCACATTGACGGAGTCCCCTTTGGCGAACTCAATTATGTCCGGCCGCAAAGTTATGGCCAAAATGCTGTCCGCCCTGACGGTTTGAGAAGCCGCGCCGGATTCGATTTTTACCGAATCGATTTTGGCCGTGTTGGGAACGGAGACTAACTCAATTCCGGAAACGCCGGCCAGAACCCAGCCGCGATAACGAGTTGCGTCCAAGCCGCGCTTTTCAAAATACAACAGGCGGGTGGCCACTTCGGTGAAGGGTTTTTCCAAATGGACGGTGTCGCTTGAGTCGGTGCCGACGATGTGTAAAATTCCCTCGAGCGAGTCTATCAACGTAACGGTGATGGAGGGAAAAGGATGGGTTGAATCGGCCGGCTGGCGGACGCCCCATCCGATAATACGCCCCCGCGCCAATAGCTGGCGCCACCAGAGCTTGATGCTATCGACGGCGGCTTTGGACAAGGTTTGGTCAGCCGGGGAAAGCACGTCCGAGCCGGTCATATCGGCGTTCTGACCGATTAGAGTCAGAATGGCGGCCTGGTCTGGGTCGGTGTTGGTGCTCTTGTTCGAGCAGCCGAAGGCGGCCATCAGCAGAACCAGACCGAGAATCAAACAGATAAATTTTTTGGTCATTTGCTCCTCCTTTGTTTTCACCCGTTTGACAAGCGGTTTTACCCAAAGGTTTAATGCCTTCTTGCGAATGTTTATCCGAAAAAGCCCGGCACTACATTATACAGAAAAAGCTTGGGGGCGTTTCCGGCAAAATGTATATTCTTCCTTGTGGTCAGAGCCCGGGCCGGACTTCTTTGCTTTCTTCTAACCTTGCCGCTTTTGGCTTGGCCCCCAACCGCTTTTGCGAAGGTTCTTCCGGATACGGCCCGAGAAGCGCTCTTTTTGGCCGGGCTGGAAGAGACGGCGGCGGAGCGGTTTGCCGAAGCGGACAGCCTGTTTCGCTCGCTCGTCAAAGCCGAGCCGGGGGACCCCTGGGGGCATTTTTTCTGGGCGGTGGAGATAGCCGCCCGGATGATGGATGCCGAGCAGGACAGTTTTTCCCCCGCTTTTTCCATCCAGCTTTCGATTGCCCAACAGTTGGCAGAAAAGGAATTAAAAAAGCTGAAAAAACAAAAAAGGGAAAGGGAGCGGCCCGACCTGTTTTTGCTTATGGGGAACATCTGGGGCTACCGGGCGATTCAAGAGCACCGGAAAGGGTATTGGTTCGGCGGTTTGCAGGCGGGGCTTAAGGCCAAAAAGAATTTCGAGCGGGCTTTGGCCTTGGATTCCTCCCTTGGCGACGCCTACAACGGGCTGGGGAACTACCATTTCTGGAAATCGCAAAGGACGCGCAAGTTTCTCATTTCCACCTTTGTCAAAGATGAACGGGAAAAAGGGGTTGAACAGTTGATATGGGCGAGGGAGAAGGGGTATTTCTCGCGGTCGGCAGCGACGGCCTCTTTAGTGTGGGCTTTAATTCAGCAGAAAAACTACGGCCGGGCACAGGCGCTGACCGATTCTTTGGCGGCGGCCTACCCGGAAGCCAAAAGCCCTTTGTGGGCCAAAGGGACCATTTATCAGGAAAAGGGAATGTGGGACAGTTCGGCAGCGGTTTTTTCCGAGCTACTCCGCCGGTTGGAGGGGGATTACTCCCAGAGCGGATTTAATTTGGTGGAGTGCCGGGGGCGGCTGGCGGAAGCCTACTACCACTCCGGGCGCTTCGAGGAGGCCCTGCGGGAGTGTCAGGCGGCCAAAAGCTACAAGCTTTCTTCCAAAAACAAAAAAAGATTAAAGAAGCGGTTCGATAATCTGACTGAAATTTACAAGAAGTCTCAGAAGGCCATAGCCCAGAACGAACCGGAATAATTTTTATTCAATAGGCAAACGGCTTCATCTTCTGCAAACCGATTCAGAGAAGGTCGGTTTGCTTCGGAAATAGCCCGTCTTTCGCCCTCGGCTTAACTCATTATGTTCAAGCCGTTTCCGGCCAGTTCGCCCACCGTATTCGCCTGGCACAGTCTTTGATTCATTCTCGTTTGGAGGGGAAAAAAGACTATGTGTCCCCTCCGAACGCTCGGGCAGGTTCTGTTTTCCCTTCTTGTCCTGCTGATTTTCACTCCCTCCCGTTTGAACGCCGGTTTCTGGAGCAGCTACCCGCGAGATGGAAGATTCAAACATCTCCCGAGCCGGGCGGGTATGTGGTATTACCTTATCTTTTAAGCTTTTTTTCAGCGGGCAAGGGGTCCAGCTGTGGGCGGGCCCCTTTTCTTTTGCTTTCAGGTCCAAAACTCTATATTCGACCGGGCGATGACACAGAAACTTCTCATTGAAAATATCGGCCAATTGATAACGTGCGCCGGGGGAAGGAAAGGCCCGGTTGCGGGAGAATTTGAGAAAGCCTTGGGTGTGAGAAAAGGGGGTTGTCTGGCCGTCGAAGGCGGCCGAGTTGTGGCTATAGGGGAAAGGGAGCGCGTAGTCCGTCAGTTGAGTCCCGGCGATTTTGAAAGCGTAGATGCGGAAGGGGGATTGGTCACGCCCGGCCTGGTGGATTGCCACACCCACCCCGTGTTTGCCGGCGACCGCAAGGAGGAATTTGAATTACGCAATCAGGGGGCTTCGTACGAGGCGATTGCCCGGAGGGGGGGCGGGATTTTTTCCACGGTGCGGGCCACCCGGCAGGCTTCGGCCGAAAAGTTGGAAAAACTTTTCCTGCAGCGACTCACCCGCTTCCTTGCTGCAGGCACCACCACGCTCGAAGCCAAATCGGGCTACGGGCTTTCGTATGAAGATGAATTGAAGATACTGGAGGTTATCCGGCAGTCCTCCGGCCGGCAGCCGGTGGAACTGGTTCCGACTTTTTTGGGCGCCCACACCGTGCCGCCGGAGTTCAAGAACAAAAGGAAAGACTACGTGTGGCTTTTGACGGAGCGGCTGTTGCCGGAGGTGGCCAGTCGGAGACTGGCACTCTTCTGTGACGTTTTCGTCGAGAAAATTGCGTTCCGATATGCCGAGGCAAAAGAGATTCTTCTGGCCGGGAAAAAGCGGGGGCTTTTGCCCAAACTGCACGCCGACCAGTTGACCAACGGAAGCGGCGGGAAATTGGCCGCCGAAGTGGAGGCGGTTTCGGCCGACCACTTGGAGCATTTGTCCCCCTCGGGCGTCAAGGCGCTGAAAAAGTCCGGTACCATGGCCGTTTTGCTCCCCTCCGCCGCCTTTTATCTGCGCTCCCCAAAAGCCCCGCCGGTGAAAAAACTTTTGACGGCCAACGTACCCATCGCACTGGCCACCGATTTCAATCCCGGCACCTCCCCCAACTATTCGCTCGTTTTCACGATGACCCTGGCCTGCGTGGAGTGGGGTTTTTCGGCCGCGCAGGCGCTTTTGGCGGTTACCCGCAATTCCGCCTTTGCATTGGGCAAGGGTTCGGAATTAGGGTGCCTGTCAGAAGGAAAACAGGCCGATTTAATCATCTGGGGGGCGCAGGACTACCGGGAACTTTCTTATTATACCGGCGCCCAGCTGGCCCGAACGGTGGTAAAAAAGGGAAGGGTGGTATGGAAAAGTTAAACGGAAAAATCGGACGGTTCGGGGCGGCGGCATTTTTCTTGGTCAGTATCTCCTGCGGGCCCTACTCCTTCAACCCGGGAGGGGCGGGAGCCAAAAGCATCGCCATCCCGCTTTTTGAAAATGAGACCACCCAGTTTGGAGTGCGGGAAGCTTTGACCGACTCCGTTTCCTTTCGTTTTTTGAGCGATAACACCCTGAAAATAGCTCCCGCTGGCACGGCCGAGCTCCTGCTTTCCGGAACCATCCTCCGCTACGAACGGCTGCCCCACACCTTCGACGCCAGCCAGCAGGTGAAGCAGTACGTGGTCAACGTATGGGCCAAAGTCTCGGTGGTCAACCAGAAGGATAAAAAAACGGTCTGGGAAGCGGAGGAGCTTCTGGGCTTCGGCATTTACGACGCTCTCTCCGAAACCGAGGAGGAGGGCAAGGCCCGGGCCGTGGCCAAACTGGCGGAAGATATTGTCAACCGGACTGTGCGGGGCTGGTAGGAATTATCGGGCGGTATCGGATGGACAAAAAACAGAGCGGGATTGGATGGAATTTCGGGAGAATGGAACGGTCGGAGGTTTCTTTATGATTTCGGGCACCTTTCTTCAGATTATCGGAAAGAAAACAAGCGAAACCGAAAGCGTCTGGCCCTCCACCCCTTGACTTCCCCTTTGGCTTTGTTGAGATTATTGAAAGTATGACCACTTTCGCCGCCAAGACCTTAGTGTCCCAGGAATACAAGGCCCTTCCGCCGGAGGTGCTGAAGGCCAAAATCGCCCGGAAGAAAAGTGAATGGGGAAAGAAGCTGGTGATTTTGATGCACCACTATCAGCGCAAGGAAATCGTCCCCTTTGGCGACCATTTGGGCGACTCCTTTGGTCTGTCCCAAAAAGCGGCCGCGGAGGTGGAAGCCCGGCACATCGTTTTTTGCGGCGTGCATTTTATGGCCGAATCGGCCGACATTCTGGCCCGGCCGGAACAGCACGTCTACTTGCCCAACCCCTACGCCGGCTGCCCGATGGCCGATATGGCCCAGATTGAAGACGTTTTCTTCGCTTGGGACGAAATTTCCCGCCTGGTGCCGGCCGATGAAATCACGCCCGTCTCGTATATGAACTCCGCCGCCGTTTTAAAGGCCTTTTGCGGCAAAAACGGCGGCATCGTCTGCACCTCCTCCAACGTCACCAAGGCCTTCAACTGGGCGCTCTCGCAACGGCCCAAAATTTTCTTCTTCCCGGATGAAAATCTGGGGTTGAACGCGGCGCGGATGCTGAAATACGACCCGGCCGACATCATCGTCTGGGATTTCAAAAAGGAACGGGGGGGCAACACCCCGGAGCAAATCAAAAAAGCCCGCTTGATTTTGTGGAAGGGATACTGCCACGTACATACCAACTTCCGGCCGGAGCATATCGAAGAAATGCGCACCCGCCACCCCGGCGTCAAAATCGTCGTCCATCCGGAATGCATCCCGGAAGTGGTGGAGAAAGCGGACGCCTTCGGTTCGACCAACTTTATCGTAAACTATGTGAAGGAACAACCTCCCGGCTCGGTCATCGCCATCGGAACGGAATTGAATTTAGTCTCCCGGCTGGCGGACGAACATCCGGATAAAAAGATTTTGGACCTCTCCGGCCAGACTTGTCCCATCTGCGTCAATATGTTCCGCACCACCCTGGCCGATTTGGCTTTCACGCTCGACTGTCTGGGGGAAGTGAACGAAATCATCGTAGAAGAGGATATAAAAAAAGACGCGCTTTTGGCTTTAAATAGGATGCTTGAGTTCCTGAAGTGAAGAAATTCCCCACCTGCCTGACCGTCGCCGGTTCCGATTCGGGCGGCGGGGCCGGCGTTCAGGCCGACTTAAAAACCTTCGCCGCCTTAAAAGTCTTCGGCACCTCCGTCGTCACTGCCGTGACCGCGCAGAATACCCGCGAGGTTTTGGATAGCTGCCCGCTTTATCCGGAGGAGGTCGAAAGCCAGCTGGAGGCGATTTTCGACGATTTCAACGTGAAGGCAATCAAGACCGGAATGCTGGCGGATGGCGACATCGTTTCGGTGGTAGCCCGCAAGCTGAAGGCCGAAAGGGTCAAAAACTTGGTCGTAGACCCGGTTCTGGTGGCCAAATCGGGCGCACGGCTTTTGACGGCCGAGGGAGCCGAAGTGCTGGTGAAAAAGCTTTTTCCGCTGGCGGCCTTGATTACCCCCAATCTGCCCGAAGCAGAAGCGCTTTCCGGGATGAAAATAAGAGCCGACGAAGATTACCGCAAAGCGGCCGAGAAGCTTTTGGGCTTCGGCCCCCGCGCGGTGGTGATTAAAGGTGGACACCGCAAGGGGGACGCCAACGATTTTTTCTTTGATGGAAAAAAGGCGGTCTGGCTCAAGGCCAGACGCGCCAAAATGAAAGCCGTCCACGGCTCCGGCTGCATTTTTTCCGCCGCCATCTGCGCCAATCTGGCCAAGGGGAAACCACTTTTGGCTTCGGTAAGAACGGCCAAGGGTTTTATGAACCGGCTTTTGCACTCCCCTTTCAAGCCCGGCCGCGGCCACTGGGTGACCGACCCGATGTTACGGAGTTAACGTAAAATATCTGTAGATAATCTTTAACTCATTACAGGAGTTGGGATTTGAATCAAGCCGATGAACGGCTCGACGATAACCCTCATAATCTTTTTTCAGATAACAAAATACGCCAAATCGGAAACTTAACTTGACAGAGCGACCTTCTGCCTTTATACTTTCGAATGGTAATAAAGCAGGAATTATGCGGATTCGAACCTTCAGAAAATCTCCGGTTTCCATCATTCTTTTTTTCTTGACCGGGTTGATTGCCGTTATGCCTTACCAGTTAGGAAATGCCCAGCTTAGTCAGGCTGACAAAGAAGCATTAGCGAAGAAGGGTTCTTTGGGCGTGAGTACAGACTTGGGCGACCCCGCGTTTTACCGGGGTTTATCCGAAGAGGAAGCAAGCCGAATGATTGAGTTTTCCAAAATCATCAATTTTGGTGCAAGAAGGATAAAGCGGAATTTAGATGCTGAAGAGTTGCAGGCGAGGTTGACTGCGTTTGTACATGCGGTTTTCAGCGACAGCGCTCGTAGTAACCCTTGGACGGTAAAAGAAAAGTTAAAACTCTGGCGTTTCCAATCAGAGGCGGAAAAGTTGGGTTTGTTTGTGTTTGAATCCGAGAGAGAGAAGCAGTATTTGCAAGAAATTTTGAAAACCCCAATACTTGATGAAAATGACCTGGCTCAAATTGAATGGCCTATAATGCCTATGAAAGGCAGATCTGTTTATCCGGAGGACCCAGAATATCCGGGATTAACAGAATTGGAGGCCGCAAAAATAAAAGAGTGGAAACAGCGAATACAAGATGACAGTGTATCATATTCAACCAAGAAAGCCGAGCTTCAAGAAAGGCAGTTACAGCGATTACTCCGTACTACGGATTCCAAAGGCGCAATTAAGGAAAGTAAGAGCACTAATCTAGGAGACCCAAAATTCTATCGGGGCTTAACGCAAGCCGAAGTGGATAGGCTTTTTAGATTCACGGAAATACTTTTTGGTGATACGACCTCCTCTCCAGAGGCCTTGGAGCTAAAACGAAGTTTGGAAAGATTTTTGATTGAATCTTTTGCTGATACGGCCAGGACTTTTGGCTGGACAAAAGAAGAAAAATTAAAGCTAAACCAATTTCGACAAAAAGCCCAGGAATTAGGGCTTCTAACGCTTGATACTATGGAAAAGAGAACAGAGGCTTGGCGCAAAATTAAACAGGAGCAACGGTCTAAAGCAAATAAGGAAGTAAAAGTGAAATAGAGCCTTATATACCGGCTTCTGAATTCCCTGTTTAAGCCCGGCCGCGGTCACTGGGTGGCCGACCCGGTTTTATAGCTCCGTTAAATTAAATCGCGCAGACTAAATTCCGGCCGCTCCCCTTGGCCCGGTAGAGGGCCTGGTCGGCCACCCGCACGATTTCGTGCTCGGGGTGGCCGTTTTCCGGGTAGGTGGTGATGCCGACCGAGACCGTGGTGCGCATTTCCGGAATTCCGCGCATCCCACCGAATATGGTTTCCGCGACCATCGAACGAATCCGCTCCCCGATGATAAAAGCGTCCCGCTTGTCGGTCTGGGGTAAAATAATGGCGAACTCCTCCCCGCCGTAGCGGGCCAAAACGTCCGTGTCCCGGATGCAGCGCTCGATGACCTTCACCAGTTCGCGCAAGACCACGTTGCCGGCCTGGTGTCCGTGGCGGTCGTTGGTTTTTTTGAAATAGTCGATGTCAATCATTATCAGGGACACCGGCTGGCGGTAGCGGCGGGACCGCTTGACTTCGTCGTCGAGTTTGGCGGAAAAGTAGCGGTAGTTGTAAATGCCGGTCAACGGGTCGACGATGGACATTTCCTCCATGCTCTTATGCATACTGGCGTTTTCCAAGGCCATCGCCGCCGAGTTGGCCAGAATGGAGAAAGTTTTTTGGTCCTTATCCAAAAAACCTCCCACGTTCCGGCTATCGGCTGCCAGCACGCCGATGACCGAACCGCGCGCGGTCATCGGCACCACCATTTGCGAACGGGCTCCCCGCAACCCGGGGACGTAGAGGGGGTCCAGTTCGGTATCGAACACCCGTTCCCCCCGTCCGGTTCGAACCACGCGCCCGATGATCCCTTCCAGTTCCACTCCGACCGGCTCTTTGTAGATTTTCTTTTCTCCAAATTCCATCTTGGCCTTTAAAAACAGCCGGTTCTCCTGTGCGTTTAAAAGCAAAACGTCGCAGGTCTGATATCCCAAAACCCGCCGGGTGATGTTTAAAATTTCGTCCAGCACTTCATCCATATTATGAATTTCTCCCAATGCCCGGCTGGTTTCATACATCGTTTCCAATTGCGTTTGCGAGCGCTCCAGTTCGCTCGTGCGTTCGTTCAGGGTGTCCAGGGCGCGCAACAATCTTTCCTCCGAAGCCTTCAGGTAGCGCGAGATAACCCCCACCGCCATGGCGGAAAACCAGAAAAGGGCAACCCGAACGGCCAGTTCTCCCGGGTAAGCCCCTTCCGGCAAGGGGTGATTGGCGATGGTGTAGAAGACGGTGGCAAAGGTGGCCAGCACCAGCCCAAAGCGAAGGTTGTAATAAAAGGCTCCAAACGATATGGCCAGGTAGTAAAGAAGGTAAAATCCGGAGGAAAACCCGCCGGTGGCATGCGCCAGCGTGGTGATGAAAGCCAAATCGAAAAACGCAGTGCCCTGATAGAACCAATCGCGGGAGAATTTTTTCCAATGCGAAAAAAGATAAAGCAGCAGCAGGTGGAGAACAAAGGCGACCAAAAGCCCGCGGACCAAAAGGAGGTTGAAAGCCTGGTCCTGCACCCAGACGGTCCAGAGGGCAATTCCCAGGGCTGTGGCAGCCCGGCTGGTGATAAAAATCGAGTCGACCTTGGAAAACAAGGCCTTGGTTATCCGCTCGCGCATACCCCGCTTTAGCTTTCGCTCAAGCTCCGCCCTCCGGGCACCGGTTACCCCGTTCCATATTTCTTGGTCATCTCTTTCTGCGTGGTTTGATTAACCAAACCCTTGCAGTTTCAAGTACCTCACACATACTTCTCCTACGCAGACAACCTGCCCCTTGAGAAAAGCTCTAAAAAGGCGCAGCTTCCCCCTCGGGCGCACCTTGCCCGCTGTTCGTTTTATCGGCAGAAGTGTTGAATTATTAAGGGGTTACAAGTCGGGGTGAGGGATAATTCCCATACTTGGAGAATGCACGAATATCCCATATCCCCCAAATCCAATTACGGGATTTGGCTCCGATTGCAAAATGCGGCCCCTTTCGGCCCAATAACGGCAGCCACGAAAAATGTGGGCACGGGGGAGGGGGGTTGAGAATTATTCTGTTGTCAGAGCGATTCCGGGGATTATATTGTAAGAGATTGATGGAGTGATAAAATGAGAAGACTTTTGACCGGCGTAATCCCCCTGCTTTTTCCTTTAAATGCGGCTTTCGGGGCCTCGAATAATGCCGACGTCGGCACCCGCGTCTATCCCTTTTTGAAAAACGGCGTCGGCGCCCGTCCGTTGGCGATGGGAGGGGCCTTTACGGGGCTGGCGGATGACGAATCGGCCCTTTACTATAATCCCGCCGGCGCCACCCAGGTCCGCACGCGGGCCCTTGCGGCCAGCTACGTAAACTACTTCGGCGACGTCAACTCCGGATACCTGGCCTTCCTTTATCCGGTGGGCCAAACGCAGACCGCTGGAGCGGCCTTGAACTACTTCAACTACGGAGAGTTTGTCGGTCTGGATGCCGTCGGCAATCCAACCGAAAATTTCACCCCCAGCGACTTGGCTTTTCAGCTTACGTACGCCCGCCAGTTCAAGGCCGGTTTTTCCCTGGGGCTTTCCGGTAAAATTATCTATGAAAAATTGCAGGATTACTCCTCCAGCGCGCTGGCGGCCGATGCGGGTTTCCTGTATAACTTCAAAAACGGCCGGGGGCGGGTGGGGCTGGTGCTGCAGAACCTGGGTTTTCAAATTTCCCGTTTTTGGGGCGCCCCCAAGGAGGATTTGCCTGCCGCCGTGAAAATAGGCGGCTCCGTCCATCCGGTCGGGCTGCCGATGAACGTGACTTTGGATATTGGCTTTCCCACTGATAACGACCCGTTTGTCTCCGGCGGGGTGGAATACTTGAAGTTAAACCCGGCGTTTTTGCGGGCGGGCTATACCACCTTCGGGAAAAATTACAAGGCCGGCCTGGAATCGGGAAAAGACAACCTGGCCGGTTTCTCCGGAGGGTTCGGGGTTCTCGTTAAAAAGTTTCATATCGACTATGCTTTTTTGCCCTATTCCACTCTCGGTTCGGTTCATCGGTTTTCGGGAGCGTACCGGTTTTAATTTTCGGGTCACCCCTTGCGCCGCCTGCTCGCTTTCCTCTCGCTATCTTTGGCCTGCGCGGAAGCGCCGGCGGATAGGGTCGTCTACACCTTTTTTGACGCGATGCGGCAGGGAGACGCCAACCGGATGGCAGAGGTTCTGGATTCCTCGGTTTATCTGGGCCGGGCGGGCGTTCCCGAACTGGACACGCTTATGCCGGGGGCGGACTTCGAGGCCCGCCGCAACCGGATTTTACTGGAACTGACGGGCGGAAACCTGAAACGATTATGGCTTTCCAAACAGGTTATTGTCGGGCGCACCGAACGGGCCGGAGATACCGATTGGGTGGAAGTGTCTTTTGTGGACCCGGAACGGGAGTTACACTACCTCACCGGCTTTGGGCTTTTGAAAAAAAAGGGGGAAACCTGGCGGATTTTCAGTTTTAAAAGAGTTTAGGAGCCCGGCGCAAGTTTTCGGCCGGTCCGGGAAGATACCGGGAAGACTTTGGTCGTGCGACAGAATGAAGTTTCGATAAAGCAAGGAAAGGAGAGCGTGTTTCCATGAAGAAGTTGGCCGGAGGCACTTTGATTTTGATTCTGGTTTTTTCCTTTTCGGGAGCACAGTCTCCCCGGGAAGTGCCGAGCGTGATGAGTGTTCAACAGATGGAAGCCTACCTGACGGGAGAGCCGATAACCGAAGCTTTGCCCGCCGAAACATTCGGCTACCCAAACCCCGAACGGGTTCTCGAACTGGAGCCGAAGCTGACCCTGACCGCCGAGCAGAAAGGGCAGCTTCAAAACCTGATTAAATTTACCCGCGGCCAGGCGGCTCTCTTTGGAAAAAAAATTGTCGGCGAGGAACTGCTCTTAGACGAGTTTTTTCGCAAGGACCGGACCGATTACGCCGAGCTGGCCAACCGGATAGAATCGATCGGGAATTGGTACTGGCGGCGCCGTTTCGTCTACCTGGATGCCTATCGTAAAACCCGGACGGTGCTTAGCACCGAGCAACTGAAAAAATATCATGAGCTTCGCTCCCTCCCCCCCGAAGGGGCCGGGGCGGAGTGATACTCCGGGTTGGGTTCCGGCTGAAACGTTTGTGCCTGTTAATTGAAACTTGGTCCGATTGGAAAGAATGAAGACCGGCATTCAAAATCAAATAGCCAAGTTAGCCTCCCTCCGTTTCGTGGATTACCCGGTCACCAGCATATTTTTGAGCCTGCGTCCTTCCGGTACCCGCCGGCCGGGTCTGGTTTTCCTGAAAAAAGAGCTTGCCCGTCTGGAAAAGTCGTTTCCACCCCGCTCGGCGGAGGCGGCCGATTTGGCCGGAGACCGAAGACGCACCGAGCGGGCTGTCGAGGAAGCGCAGGCCCGAAAGGCCAATCAACTCGCCATTTTTTCCTCCGCCCGCCAGGAGTTTTTTGAACCATTTTTCTGGACTTTGGCACCGGAGTCGGATGAGGGCATTCCCAATTCGGTGGTGCGGGGTTTTCGCCCCTATCTGCATCCTTTGGCCCTGCTGGCGGACCGGTTGGAAAGCTTTCTTTTGCTGGTGGCCGACCAGCGCAAGGGGGAGCTTTTTAAAGTGGAGGCCGGTCGTATAACCGAAAATTGGCGGAAAGAGGCCGTTTGGCACCCAGAGGCTCGAAGGAAAAAAGGGGGGGGCTATGACCGGCGGACGGGCAATATCCACACCACCTTTACCCGCCGGGTGGAAGGGCACCTCCAAATGCACGAGGAAAAATACTTTAGGTCTTTGGCTGAAAAGGCCGGGGCGTGGGCCCGAGCTTCCGGTATCCGTTCCATCATCGTGGGGGCCGACGCCGTTTCGGGGCCGCCGATACGGGAAGAAATCGCCCGTTTGAATTCCCATTTCTCCACCCTGTCCGCTCCCATCGACGCCAAGCTCTCGACGGTGAAGAAACTGGCCTTGGGGGTTGAGGCCTTCCGCAAGTGGGAGGATGAAATCTCCTTCCAGAGAGTCGCGGAACTATTTTCCCCGGGCCACCGGCAGGCGGTTTTTGGGGCGACGGAAGCGCTGGCGCGCTTGCGGACGACCCCCCGGGCGGAACTTCTGATTCTGGATGAGGCCTTTCACCGGGAGGGGTTGCTGTGCGGAAGTTGTTCCGCTCCGGCCGCCCAAGAGGCTTCCTGCCCGCTCTGCGGCGGCCCGGTCAAATGGGCACCTCTTGAGAACGAACTGGTTTGTCTGGCGGCGGCTTTGGAAATAGAAATCGAATTCGTCAAAGATTCGGAGCCGCTGGCCCGAAAGGGCGGCGTCGGCCTGTTGGTTTAACTTCGCTTTGGATAATCCCCGGGACATTCGTATATTCGGCGGTCGGGAGTTTTTGTGGACGGATTTGCGCGGCTGAAAGAATATCTTTCCAAACATCGAAAAACGCTTTTCGCGGGGTTTCTGGCCGTTTTGTTGACCAATTTTTTCACTCTCCTGCCCCCTTGGTTCGTCAAACTGGCCGTGGATAAAATAGAGGCCGGAACCACCGCCCGGCAGCTTTTGGTTTACGGTTTCTGGATCGTTTTTACCACGCTGGTGCAGGGATACTTCCGCTACCGGATGCGCCAGACGCTGATCGTCGCTTCCCGGCGGGTGGAATACGAACTGCGCAGCGATTACTTTGCCAAACTGGTGCGCCTGCCCAAAAGTTTTTACAACCATTTCAAAACGGGAGAAATCATCTCCCGAGCCAACGCCGATTTGGAGGCCGTGCGGAATATGATCGGCCCCGGGATTATGCAGGCCGCCAATACCATCCTCGCCTTGATGGGAAGTTTCGCCTTTATGCTGGCCTTAAACCCCAAACTTTCCCTTTTGACGCTTGTGCCCATTCCTTTTCTTTCGGTGGCGGTTTTCCACTTGGGACGCTCCATTCACCGCAAATTTACCCGTATCCAGGAGCAGTATGCCCTTCTGTCCAGCAAGGTGCAGGAAAACCTGTCGGGGGTGCGGGTGGTGCGGGCCTACGTTCAGGAGGAGAACGAAATACACTCGTTTGAAAAAATCTCGCGCGAACTGGTGGGGCGAACGCTTTCTTTAGTCAAAGCCCAGGCCCTCTTTTATCCGGTCTTGTATTTTCTGGCGGGGGCTTCCCTGCTCCTGGTGGTATGGGTCGGCGGCCGGGAAGTGATGGCCGGGGAAATGACCTTGGGCGGGCTTTTGGCCTTTTTGCTCTATCTTTTGAATCTAACCTGGCCGGCCATCGCGCTGGGCTGGGTGGTGGGGCTGTACCAGCAGGGGAAAGCTTCGCTTGCCCGGCTGGAGGAGGTTTTTTCGGCGGAGGAAGAGCCGGTCGGGAGCGCCGGGACGGTTCAGCCGGAAAGCCGGCAGGGGGAAATCGAGTTTCGGGACTTGAGTTTCGGCTACGGTGCGGACAACCATCTGGTTTTAAAAAACATAAACCTGACCATACCGGCCGGCCAAACGGTCGCCCTCGTGGGGCGCACAGGCGCCGGAAAATCTACCTTGGTCAGCCTGATTCCCAAATTGTTTCCGGTCAAGGAAGACAGGCTTTTCGTCGACGGCACGGACGTCACCCACCACCCGACCGGACTGCTGCGGCGGCAAATCGGGTTTGTGCCCCAGGAGCCGTTTTTGTTTTCCGCCACGATAGCGGAGAATTTGGCCTTCGGTTTGGTTTCCGTTGATACGGAAAAGGTGGCCCGGTTTTCGCGGTTGGCCGGACTGGAAAACGACGTGACCGATTTTCCCAGTGGATACCAAACCGTTGTCGGGGAGCGCGGCATCACCCTTTCAGGCGGGCAAAAACAGCGGGCCACCCTGGCGCGGGCTTTGGCCACGGACCCCAAAATATTGATTTTGGATGACGCTTTTTCCTCCGTGGACACCGATACGGAAGAGAAAATATTGTCCGGCCTGCGCCAGCTCTGGAAGGGGCGCACCGTGATTTTGATTTCCCATCGGGTCTCCACCGTAAAGGACGCCGATTTAATCGCCGTTCTGGAAGCCGGAGAAATCGTGGAGCGAGGCACGCACGCGGAGCTTTTGGCCCGCGGCGGCTATTACGCCGAGTTGTATGAAAAGCAGCTTTTGGAAGAGGAACTGGAAAGGATTTAATGACCGGGGTTTCCGGTTTTCACGAGGATGAAGTTTTAGGCAAAGCCTACGACGCCCGGCTTTTGGGCCGGCTCTTGCATTACCTGAAGCCGTACCGGGCCGCGGTTGTTTTGGGCGTTGTTTTGCTCCTGACCTCCACCTTTTTGACCTTGAGCATCCCCTATCTGGTCAAGGAGGCCATCGACACCGGCATCGCCCGGGGGGATGCCGGCCGCTTGCGGCTTCTGATGGGTTGGGTGGTGATCGTTCTCTTGACCGATTTCGGGGTGCGCTATGCCCAGACCTACCTGGTGCAATGGATGGGGCAACAGGCCGTTTTTGATTTGCGCCAGGAAGTGTTTGCCCACCTGCAAAAGCTTTCTTTATCGTTTTACGACAAAAACCCAGTCGGGCGGCTTTTAACCCGGGTCACCTCGGACGTTTCCGTTCTGGGGGAGCTTTTCAGCTCCGGAGTGGTGGCCATCTTCGGGGATTTGTTCACGCTGGTAGGCATCGTCGTCTACATGCTCTATCTGGACGTCAAGCTGTCTTTGATAACTTTCATCGTTCTTCCTTTACTGATTTACGCCACGATGATATTTCGGAAAAAAGCGCGCGAGTCCTACCGCCAGGTGCGCCGGGGCATTGCCCGAATAAACGCCTACCTTTCCGAACACATCGGCGGGATGACGGTGGTTAAATTGTTCGGCCAGGAGGCCCGTTCGCAGGTGCGCTTCGAAGGGCTTTCCGCCGAATTGCGCGACGCCCATTTAAAATCTGTTCTATATCACGCCGTCTTCTTTCCGGTGGTTGAAATCCTCGGGGCGGTTTCGCTGGCTTTAATCATCTGGTACGGAGGGGCCGGGGTTCTGGCGGGCGTTTTGACGTTTGGCACCATCGCCGCCTTCGTGCAGTACGTGGACCGGTTCTACCAGCCGATACGGGACCTGGCGGAAAAATACAACGTTTTGCAGTCGGCGATGGCCTCCAGCGAGCGGATTTTCAAACTCCTGGACACCCGCCCGGAGTTTGAATCCCCTGCAAACGCAGGGAAGGTAGAAAACGTCAAGGGGGAAATCCGGTTTGAAAATGTTTGGTTCGCCTACCGGCCGGAAGAATGGGTGTTGAAGGACGTCAGCTTCACCATTAAACCCGGGGAAAAAGTGGCCATTGTGGGGGCCACCGGCGCCGGCAAAACTTCGTTGGTCGGCCTTTTGACCCGTTTTTACGGCTATCAGAAGGGGAGTATCTATGTGGACGGGGTGGAATTAAAGCAAATGGACGTCCAGGCGTTGCGCCGCCACATCGGCTTGGTGCTGCAGGATGTTTTTTTGTTTTCGGGAGATATCTCGTACAACATCCGCCTGGGAAGCGACTCGATTTCCGACGAGCGGATGAAGGAGGCGGCCCGTCGGGTGAATCTGGAGCCGTTTATCCAGCGTTTGCCGGGTCGGTACCGCGCCGTCGTGGAGGAGCGGGGGGCCACCTTTTCCGTGGGACAAAAGCAGCTGCTCTCGTTTGCCCGGGCTTTGGCCTTCGACCCGAAAATTCTGATTCTGGACGAGGCCACCTCGTCCGTGGACACCGAAACCGAACTTTTAATCCGGGACGCTTTGGAGAAGTTGATGGCCGGGCGCACCGCCATCGTGATTGCCCACCGGCTTTCGACCGTGGAAAAATCGGACCGCATCCTGGTTCTGCACAAGGGGGAAGTGCGGGAGGCGGGCACCCACGCCGAGCTTTTGGCCAAGAAGGGGATTTACCACCGGCTTTATTTGTTGCAGTATAAAAACGTCTTACCCTCGGCAAAAATACCGGCGGCTTAAGGAGCAAAACCATACAGGCGAAAGTCGTTACGCGCGCGTTGCAACTGGCCCAAAAAACGGCCGAGGAGGCCGGGGAATTGTTGCGGCGGACGCAAAAGAAGGGCTTCAAAGTCGAACTGAAGGGAGCCATTAATCTGGTTACCTCCGCCGACCAAAAAGCGGAAGCGCTCGTGGTTGCACGTTTGAAAAAAAACTTTCCGGAGTTCGGCATTTTGGCGGAAGAAGCTGGGAAATCGACCGGTCCGACGAACGCTCCCGCGGTTTGGGTGGTGGACCCTTTGGACGGGACCACCAACTTCGCCCATCGGCTGCCGGTCTATGCCGTCTCCATCGCCCTTTGGGAGGACGGGAAACCGGTTTTGGGGGTGGTATACCATCCCGCCTTGAAGGAGCTTTTCTGGGCCGTTAAGGGAGGGGGGGCTTTCTTGAATAAACAAAAGCTTTCCGTTTCCCGTACGATCGACCCGAACGCGGCCCTGTTTGCGACCGGCTTTCCCTATGATCTGCGCGAAAGTCGTGAGAACAACCTGGATTATTTTTCCGCCTTCGCCACTCGCGTGCGGGCCATCCGGCGGATGGGGGCGGCGGCTTTGGACATTGCCTGGACGGCGGCCGGACGCTTTGACGGTTTCTGGGAGTTGAAACTTTTTCCTTGGGATATTGCCGCCGCCATCCTTCTGGTTTCCGAAGCGGGCGGGAAACTTTCCGATTTTGAGGGCCAGCCGCTCGGCTTGGAAACCCGGAACGTGGTCGCCTCCAACGGGCGGCTGCATAATTTTATCTTACAGGTTATAGAAGAATGTCGACAGAAGGAAGCGTCAAAAATTAACCGGGAACAGTAAAATTTGAGGAAAAAGGAGGTCCAAACTTGAAGCGGACAATTTTGATGGTCGGGGTCGTCGTTTTTTGGGGGGGTACTGCGTTTGGCATTCTGCCGGGGCCTATCCAGGACTTTTTTACGCCCCGGCCGGGGGACACCACGGCCATCGTTTTCGGCACCGAGGGGCTGCGGCCCATCCAGTTGAAAGCGATTGAGTTTTTGGCCTATAAGAACGCCGATTATTTAAATCAAAAAGACCCTTTGCGGGTGGTGCAGGTGTATGCCGATACGGCCTTTCCGCCGGAGCTTTTTTCCCGCCGCTCGCTGGTCTTGATGGGCTCCCCCGGCGGCAACCAGGTGCTGGCGGAATGGAAAGGGTTTTTTCCTTTTATGCAGCGGGACAACCGCTTCAACATTTCCGGGCGGAAACTTTATAAGGGCGAGGACGCAACGCTGTCCTGCATTTTCCCCAACCCGGCCGGGACGGACCGGTATGTCTTGCTTTTGGTCGGCCTCTCTTCCCTGTCTTTGCCTTCGCTGGCCGACTGGGAGGGGGATTACGATTTCTACGTGGCCCAGCGACATACTTTTCCCGGACGTTTCCTTTGTCGGGGAAAATTCGAAAAATCCTCAAGCCTCTGGTCCTCCGAACTTACCGCGTTTGAACGCTCGCCGGGCGACACCGCATCGCTTTTCAGCCTGGTCTATCCTTTCGGCCAGGTCTGGTATCCGGCCCACTGGGAGGAGGATTCCCTTTGGGCCAACCCCCTGGCCGAGCGTATCCGCATGCTGGCCGTGATGCGGGACTTGATTTCCGTTTTTGAGCGCGGGCTGGGTTTTCGGGTACGCAACCGCATCGACTTCGAGCTTTCGGAACGATACCCCGAACCTTCCGCCTATGACCCGATGGGGCGGGTTTTTCTGCGAACCCACCCTCATCAGATGGACTCCTCTTTCTTTCTTGCCTGGGGAGCTCCGCTTTGCCGGGCCCTCTTCGCCTGCAGCGACGCCCCGCTGGACTGGGAGCTTTTCACCCATCGTTACCTTTTGGCCGAAAGTTTCGTGCGGCTGGGCCACCTGCCCCCCGAAAGCAAAACCTTTAAGACCCGGGGAAGACAGGTGTTGGAGGCGCTTAGCCTCGGGGACACGACCTATCTTTCCCTTCTTCTGCGGATGGCGGAGCGGCGCCTTCACCGCAAAATCGGCGAAATTTTGGATTCCGTCACGGAACAGGGGAAGCGATATACTTTCAAGATGCGGGACTTCATTGCCGTTTTGGAGCGTATGGTCAGCGACACGGCCGTTTTGAATCGGGCCCGCCTTCCCCTTAAACCCTCCCCCTATGACCGGGCACCGGCCTATGATCTGGGGGTCGAGGACCTGCGAGAGTGGTTTTTGAAAGAGGTGGTGGAGGTGGGAGAGTTGGAGCCGGACAGCAAGGCGGCGGCGGCCGGCTTGCGACAAGGGGACAAAATCCTCTCTGTCGATGGTTTACCCACCAACCGCAACCGTTCCCGGGCTTATTTGGCCTGGGTGGAGAAGAAAAAAGGAGAGTCTATGAAGCTGGTAATCGAGCGGAAAGGAGTCAAGCGGACGCTTGTAGTTCCGATGGGATAAGCTTTCGCTGAAACAAAAGGCCCTGTTTATAAACACGGGCCGGGCTGTATGGAATTCGATGGAGAATAAAAAAACCCCCGCCGGAAGGCGGGGGTTTTGGATTTGCGGTTATTAGCGCGGAGTGGTACGGCTGGAAGTCGGTTTGCCGAACATCAAGGACAAACCGGCATTGGCCGCGAGGTAGTTGAGCGAGCTGGGATCGGAGAAGATGTTGTGGTAGGCACCTTCCACGAAAACCGAAGCGGTCGGAGAGACCGCAAAAGCCACACCCAGACCGCCATTAATCCCCAGGTCGGTTGAGCTGGCGCTGGAACCGCCAGAAACCGAGGTCTTGCCGTTGTAGAAGCCCAGACCGGCCCTCACATAGGGGGCAATGGTCGGGTTCTGCATTTTGAAGTGGTACTTGCCGAACGCGCCAAATTGCAAGATGTTGAATTTGGCATCGCCGACACCCGTGGTGTCGTCGATTTTGTTCTGGGAGTAGGCACCCGTGGCGCCGACCTGGATTTGGTCGGTGACGAAATACCCCACGTTGGCGCCGGCTCTCCAGCCCATCTTGAAGGCATCGCCAAAATCACCCATCGGCATGGTCAACACCCCACCCAGGTCCGCCCCGAACATACCCTTCCGCTCCGTGGCGGACAGGCCGGCGGCCAGGAAGACCACCAGGGCCAAAGTCGCGCCCAAGACAAGAAGTTTCTTCATTGCGTTACCCTCCTTTCAGTTCCTTTTTCCTGTTTTAAAACGGGAGTTTTTACCCCCCATTCCTGCCCTTTATTCGCCGGAGCCCGCACGGGCCGCCGGCCTCTTTAATTATCGGCAGGCCTTTTGAAAACTTAAGACCCCCTAAAGGGGTCTTTGCGGAGGGTGTCCGAGGGGCATAAAAAAACCCCGCCGGGGAGGGCGGGGTTCTGATTTCATTAATTGAAGCTGTTAAGGTTCTATGGTTTTCGGGACGAGGTCGCCGATTTTCGTCATTTTGCCCTTATCGGGCGATGAGATTAGGGTAACATAAATTACCCCGTCTTTGATTTCCGCACCGGTTGGCTTTTGAGCCAATTCACCCATAACTTGATCTGGGTTGAGTTTGTATAACCCGCCGGTATTGCATCGACGGCCAATCCGATCAGGCCGCCAAGCTTATCCATTACTCTGTTGTGTAGACCAGGACCGGCTTCCCTGTACTCACGGCCTTGTCCGCCGCTTTGGAATAGACCTCTTGGATCTCTTCCAGCGTTTGTTGCATCGAGACGGTGAAATCCGGATTTGCTTCCAGCATTCCGGTTGCTGGCCGCTCGGCACAGGTGACAACGATCTGCATGGGCGTATAAATACCAAGCGTGAGCCAACCCACCAATTGGTTAACAAAGGAAAGCTGGGTCTCGACTCTTGCCACCCCGTTGGGACATCGCGCCGCAGTCTCTACGGTGCTTGGAGGAACCAGACCGTAAATCCAGGACGAAGCGAAGCTTTTCTTAATAACCGTGTTCGACGGTGGAAGACCCGTTTCGATCTTCGCCGCGTAGCAACCTGCCAAAACGACAAGCAGGCAAGGGAGAATGACTTGCCAGCACTTCTTCATACGTTCCTCCTACGCACTTTGGATTGTGAATGTTTTACCGGCTTCCTGCGTACCGGGTTGGAGAGAAAATGAATAAGGCGGGAGACACTGTCAAGTGTTATTTAGACGAATTTTGGGATAACGTCATAAAAAAACCCCCGCCAGGGCGGCCGGCGCTTTTGTCGAAAAGAGTTTCCGTCTTCCTCCGCCCGCCGGCAATAAAAGGTTTTACGGCCGAGGCTTGGCGGGTATATTCCCCGCCGTGCGGGTTTTGGGCGTTGATTTCGGGAAAAGAAAAATCGGTTTAGCCCTCTCCGACCCTTTGGGAATGGCGCATCCCTTGGGGACGGAGAAAGTATCCGGTCTGCATAGTGTCGTCGAAAAAATTTTAGAACTGGTAAAAGAAAAAGAGGTGTCCGAGGTGGTCTTGGGCTACCCTTTAAAGCAGGACGGCACGGTGGGGGAAATGGCTTTGGAAGTGCAAAAACTGGCCGACCTATTGAAGAAGGAGGGTTTGAAAGTGGTTTTGGTGGATGAGCGCTTTTCTTCCGAACGGGCCGTTCGTTCCCTGCATATAATGGGGAAAAAAACGGGTAAAAACAAAAGGGATATCGATACGATGGCGGCTGCCCTGCTCTTGCAGGAATACCTGGACCGGACAAGCAAGAGGGAGAATTGAAGCAATTTCTCCTTCTAACCGCCGGTCTGGTTTTCATCCTTTTGTTTTCCGCCCTCTATGTGGTTTTTGCTCCGGTGCGCTGGGAAGGCCCCAAAAAGGTGGTGGAGGTGCGCCAGGGAGAGGCCGCCCGAGCGGTGGCCGCCCGCTTGAAGGAAGCCGGCGTCATAAAAAGCGCCGCAGCCTTCCGCCGGCTGGCCCGGTTTTCGGGAGCGGACAAGAAAATCAAGGTAGGGGCCTACTCCTTTTATTCGGGAGCTTCGCTTTACGGGGTCCTGAAGTATATGGCTTCGCCCAAGGCCGGGGTGGTGACTCTCTTCATTCCGGAAGGGGCTACCGTAAAGAAAATAGGCGGGTTGGTGCAGGCTTCGCTGGGGGTCGATTCGGCCCTTTTTGTGGCCTTTTGCCGAAGCCGGGAATTTGCCCGCACGCTGGGGGTTACCGCCCCTTCCCTCGAAGGATATCTTTTCCCTTCCTCCTACGAATTTTACTGGAATGTTCCGCCGGAGGAAATCATAGGGAAAATGTATGACGGGCACAAGTCCGCCTGGAAGGAGGTGACGGCCGGCGTCCCCAATCCGGATACGCTTTCGGTTGAAAAAATCGTCACGATGGCCTCGCTGATAGAAGCCGAAACCGGTGTTGATTCCGAGCGGGTGCTGGTGTCGCAGGTTTTCCACCGGCGGCTCAAGTTGGGCTACCCCCTGCAATGCGACCCTACGGTCATATACGCGCTGGGGGAAACCCGGCGGGGACTTTCGCGGGAGGATTTGAAGTTCCGCTCCCCCTACAACACCTATCTTAACCGGGGGCTGCCGCCGGGACCGATTTGCAACGTGGGGAAAGAAGCGTTGGCCGCCGCTTTGGCGCCGGACACGACCAAGTATTTGTATTTTGTGGCCAACGGTTCGGGCGGACACATTTTTTCTCAAACCCTGGACCAGCACAACCGAGCCATTTACCGGTTGAAAAGACTGAATCGCCTATAAAGGGCGAGCAGGCCTCGCCCCTACTAAATTTTCTTCAGCACCGCACCTTCCAGAGCGGCTTTTGCCGGAGCGAACCGGTGTGCTTGCCCTGAGCGCAGTCGAATGGGTTCGCCCTTCCCCTCTCCATTTACTTGTCCCGAGCGAAGCCGAGGGATGGAGAGGGGCCAAGGGTGAGGTGTTTTTGTAGGGGCAACTCCCCGTGGTTGCCCGTTTTTATTTTTGTAGGGGCGAACCTTTTGTTCGCCCTCGCCATCCTGAAAAAGAGCGTAGCGGAGGCCTTCAGACCTCCACCTCTATTTTTAATTGGGGGAGGCGTGCTAATCATTAATACCTAATCTCTGTCTTTGAAAGGAGAAACGCCCCGCCTTAAGTCTTTGGGTTTCTTCCTGACGCAGTTTGACGAAAAGCTGGTTGACAAGAAATTCAGGCGCCTTCTATATTCGAGGAATGCCAAAGCAAACAATGAAACAAGCCGGCCATCTTATTTCAAGAGAAGAATGACGATGTCCAAATTGACTCCCGCCCGTGTTTTCCGCCTTTTTTTTGCCTTCACATTTTTTCTCTCTTACCCCTGCCTGGCGGAAGAACTCGATACCCTTCGTTTGGAAAAAAACGTTGTCCCCACGTTCCAGGCCATCGATTTGAATATCGATGCAAATAAAACCGAATATACGGGAGCGGTTCGTATCGATTTGCTGGTTCGCAAAAAAGCCGGCTCGTTTCGCTTTCATGCCGATGGCTTGTCCATTCAACAAATCACCCTGAAAGGGCCGGGCGGCGCAATCGAGCATAAATATAAAATGCTGAATCACGGCCAGGTTTCGGTCGCCCCATCATCCCCCTTGGAGCCGGGACAATACACCTTGGCCGTTCAATTTAAAAACGAGTTCAACCGCAAAGGAGAAGGCCTCGCCAAAGTCGAGAAGGATGGACTGGCATATACTTTCACGCAATTTGAAGCGATTTTTGCCCGGCAGGCCTTTCCCTGTTGGGACGAACCGGAGTTTAAAATTCCCTGCCAAATGACTTTGACCATCCCGGAGAATCATTTGGTCCTTTCCAACTCCCCCATCGCCAAAGAATCGACCGGGGCAGGCGTGAAAACCGTGGTATTTGAACAAACCGAGCCGATGCCCTCCTATCTGCTTGCGCTCGCCACCGGCCCGTATGAAACGACCCCCATTCCCGGGCTGGGTGTGCCCGGCCGTGTCGTCACGTTGAAGGGGCAATCGCACCTAACCGCCGAAGCCGTGAAAATGCTCCCGCCGCTTTTGAAAGCTTTGGAAACCTATTTCAAGAACCCCTATCCCTATAAAAAACTCGACCTCGTCGCCGTGCCGGAATTTCCGTTTGGCGCAATGGAAAACCCGGGCGCCGTGACGATTAGGGAAGAATTTGCGCTGATGGATTCCGAACGCGCGACGGTCGAAAAACGGCGTTTGCTCGCTTCGATACTCGCCCATGAATTGGCGCATATGTGGTTTGGCGACCTAGTCACCATGGCCTGGTGGGATGACCTTTGGCTGAACGAAGCCTTCGCCTCCTGGCTGGGCGATAAAGTCACCGAACGGGTCTTCCCGGAATTCAAGTTGGCGGTGCGCAGCGTCTTGAGCGCCCAATACGCCATGCAAACCGATGCCCTCCCCTCCACTCCGCCGATTCGGCGCCCCGTCACCGGCTCGGTGGACCCCATCCAGATTGCCGATGAGCTCACCTATTCGAAAGGCCAGGCCGTTCTGGAAATGATTGAACGCTGGCTGGGCGGCGAAACGTTTCGAAAAGGGATGCATCAATACATCCGCACGCATCGATGGGGGAATGCCGCCGCCGCCGATTTTTGGACGGCGCTTTCGCAGGCCGCCGGCAAAGATGTCGACGCCGCAATGTCCACCTTTATCGACCAGCCCGGCGTTCCCCTGGTGGAGTGTGAAATTCTGCCGGAAAACAAAATCAGGCTTTCGCAAAAGCGGCTGCTGAACCATGGCTTTGGAGATACCTCCTCCACTCTCTGGCAAATTCCCGTCAACCTGCGCTATTCCGATGGCGGGGAGGTTTATTCCCAACCGGTGCTGCTGTCAAAATCATCCCAAACTGTTGCCCTTTCATCCGGGCAAAAACCCGCGTGGGTTCATCCCAATGTCGATGAAAGCGGTTACTACCGCTGGCAGGTCGCGCCGGAACTGTTGAAACTGTTGGCGGCGCCGTCCCAAAACCGGCTCAATTTAAGGGAACGGGTCGGCTTCCTGAACAATCTCTCGGCATTGTTGGATGCTGGCCGTATGGATGGCAATGACTATCTCGAAACGCTCAATCTTTTTGCCGACGATACCGAACCCGAAGTCTTGGAAGCCCTCCTCTATGCGCTGGAAAAAGTCAAAACCGATTTTATCGACCAAGCGTTGGAAGAGCCGTTTGCCGCCTACCTGCGCCGGACCCTGCGGCCCGCCCTCGAACGTCTCGGCCTGGAACGGGTTGCCGGTGAAAACGAAAATATCGGTGAAATTCGTGCAAGTTTGATGGAATGGCTGGGCAAGGAGGGAGAGGACCCGGAAATTATGGCTTATGCAAAATCCCTTGCCGGCGCCTGTCTCAAGGACCCGAAAGCGGTCGACCCCGCCCTGACGGGCACGGTTCTTAGGGTTTCCGCCCGTAATGGAGATGAATACTTCTATCAAAAGTGCCGGGAAAAATTCGAGACCGCCAAGACGCCCGAGGAGCGGCGGGACTATCTTCGGGCCTTGGGGTCGTTTCATGACCCCAAAACCGTCGGCCGGGTATTGCAATACGTTTTGGACGGCCCGTTGCAGCCCAACGAAATCGGGTTCGTTCCCTTTTGGCTGGCTTCTTCTCCTCGTTTTTCGGACTATGTGTTTGAATGGATGACCGCCCATTATGACGCTATCGTTGCCAAAATGCCTTCCTCGCATGCAGATTTTTTTCTTCCCTGGCTTGCCGACGGCTGTTCAACGGAACGCCTGAAAAAAGCGCAACTCTTCTTTTCCGACCCCCACCGCCGCTCTCCCGAAGTGGAAACGGAATTGAAAAAGGTGGCCGATCGGGTGATGCGCTGTGCGGGAATTCGGGAAAGAGTCGGCCCGACGGTGGCGGCGTATTTAAATGGTTTGGTAAAGAAAGAATGAGCAAGGATGGGGCCAAATGGGAGCGAAAAATAAAAGTTACGGCCCTTTCCCCTCTTCCACCCTGTTTTTCGCAAGGGACTTAACCCTCACAAACGGCCTGCCATACAACACATTGCAAAATTTCCAAAAAATATTTTCCCGCCCA
This sequence comes from Candidatus Zixiibacteriota bacterium, assembly GCA_022614805.1. Classification (GTDB taxonomy): domain Bacteria; phylum Zixibacteria; class MSB-5A5; order DSPP01; family DSPP01; genus DSPP01. The sequence goes on from JAKEHY010000011.1 coordinate 39,367, forward strand.
AAACCCCCGTTTTTCCAAAATCCTGAATTTTCACCCTTCCAACCTTTTTGTCCCCAACCGCTTGGCAAAATCACTACAACTTTCGAGCGAGTTGCCCAAAGGGCGCTATTTAATAGAGGGACGTGTGTGCGGGGCTTTCGGATTTCACTAATCCCTAATCCCCAATCCCTGTTCCCTGTTTTTGTGCGACGGGTCGGCGTCGGCGCCGCTGGCGTGCCACAGCCGAACCCCATAAGGAAAGGAGACCGGTAACGACCAAGGAACACGGCACCCTCCCTTCT
>JAKEHY010000012.1 GCA_022614805.1 Candidatus Zixiibacteriota bacterium
CGCACAGCGCGCTGGGGATGAAGTCTCCCACGCAGTTCTATGCCGATTGGTTGTCAAAAATCAAGAGAATGCCTGTCCAAAATTAGGTGGGGCAGTACAGGAGTATTGCAATTCCCTTTAAAGATAGAGGGAGACCAAATAGAATTAAGAATAGAGAATCATTATGAAACGAGATTAATTGTATTGTTGCCACCCAGAAAGGTGAAATAGGAATTAGCAACAGAAGCGCCGTAAGGGCACATTTTTTGGGCGTATTAGTGCCATAGAATGAAGCGATTTTTCGAATAAGGTGCTTCATAATTCCATTCTTAATGTCGGCAAGTTTTTGTTGATTGTAAAGTGTGAACCGGGTTAAAACCCGGCCTACGATTGGAGGAAAGGAGGGAAAGGGCACAACGGTGTTGTGCCCCTACAAAATTCAAAATGATAAATTTCTTGATTTATCGGCAAAAATGCGTTTCATTTTCCATCCTGTGAATAGGAGGCGGCTGCTTTCAGGGGAGAGGAAGAGATGAATTTAGCCCAGATGATTGATTGGCTGAAGGCCGAGCGGGCGTTCACCGAAAATGTGGTTTTCTGGCACACCCAACCGGCCAAACGGGGAGACTTCGTTTCATTTCCGGCGTCGATGGATGAACGGATAAAGACCGTTCTGCAAAAACGGGGGATTCACCAACTGTATTCCCATCAAGTGGAGGCGTACGAGAAAGCGGTTTCCGGCAAAAACTTCGTCGTCGTGACGCCGACGGCATCGGGAAAGACTTATTGCTACAGCCTGCCGGTTCTGAACGCCATCGCCAAGGAACATCGTCATCGCGCCCTCTATATTTTTCCTACGAAGGCATTAGCCCAAGACCAATTGGTTGAATTGCACGATTTCATCACGCAGCTCGAACTGGACATCAAGACCTTCACGTTCGACGGCGACACGCCGCAGAACGCGCGCCGGGCCGTGCGGGCGGCCGGGCATATCGTGGTGACCAATGCGGATATGCTGCACGCCGGGATTCTGCCCCATCATACGAAGTGGATAAAGCTGTTCGAGAATTTGAAATTCATCGTGCTGGACGAGCTGCATCAGTATCGCGGCGTTTTCGGCAGCCACTTGGCCAACGTTTTCCGGCGGCTCAAACGGATTGCCAATTTTTACGGCGCGCAGCCGCAGTTCATTTTTTCTTCGGCAACGATAGCGAATCCAAAGGAGTTGGCGGAAAGAATTTGCGAAGAGCCGGTGGAGTTAGTCGACAAAAACGGGGCGCCTTCCGGCACCAAACATTTCATTCTGTACAATCCGCCGGTCGTCAACAGGGAACTCGGTTTGCGGCGGTCCTCCTGGAGCGAGGCGGAAAAGCTGGCTTCCCATTTTATTGAGAACCAGATTCAGACCATTGTATTTGCCCCGTACCGGCTTTCGGTGGAAATCATCCTCGCGGGCTTGCAGAACCGACTGAAGCGGGCGAATATTTCGGAAGAGCGGGTTTCCGGTTATCGCGGCGGGTACTTGCCGCTGGAACGCCGGGCAGTGGAGCAGGGGTTAAGGAAAAAGTCGCTTTTGGGGGTTGTCACAACCAATGCCCTGGAGTTGGGAATCGACATTGGCGAGCTGGAGGTTTCGATTCTGACCGGCTATCCCGGTACGGTGGCTTCCACTTTGCAACAAGCGGGACGGGCCGGACGGAAAAAGGAGGTGGCACTCTCGATATTGGTGGCCAACAGTTCGGCTTTGGACCAGTTTCTGGCCTCCAATCCGGATTATCTTTTCGGTTCTCCGCCGGAGGCGGGAATTATTGACCCGAATAATTTTTCCATTCTTACCAGCCAGCTAAAGTGCGCCGCTTTTGAACTGCCGTTCGATTCCGAGGAACGGTTCGGCGTTGACCCGACGCGGCCGTTTTTGGAAAAACTGACCGCCGAGCGGGTGTTGCACCTGGCGGGGAATCAGTACCATTGGGCGTCCGAGATTTACCCGGCGTCGGAGGTGTCCCTGCGTTCGGCCACGATAGAAAACTTCGTTATCCTGAACCGTTCCAACGAGAACAAAGTCATAGGGGAGGTGGACTATCCCTCGGCGCCAATATTTCTGCATCCGCGCGCCATTTATCTGCACGGCGGAGAGCGGTATCAGGTAGAGGAACTGGACTGGGAGGGGAGGAAGGCATACGTCAAGGAAGCGCCGGTGGATTACTACACGGATGCGGAGACCAAAACGGAGGTCAAAGTTCTGTCCGAAGCGCGCAAGGCCGATTTCTTTCCGGACAAGGCCTATTTTGGAGAAATTTCGGTCACTTCCGCCACGGTGCTATTCAAAAAAATCAAATTCGGCACGGGGGAAAATCTGGGGGCCGAGCACGTCAGCCTGCCGCCGCTGACGATGCATACCAGTTCCTTCTGGACTTCCTTTTCGGAGGATTTGGCGCAGAAGGCGGGGATTCCGGCGGGTTCCTTGGGGGCCAGCCTGCGGGGGGTGGCGAATTTGCTGCAGAATCTGGTGCCGCTCTGGGTGATGGCCGACCGGAGGGACATTCGGGCTTTTTCGCAGGTGCGCTCCCCTTTTCTGGAACGGCCGGCGATTTTCGTTTACGACAACATTCCAGGCGGGGTCGGCTTTGCGGAGAAGATTTTCACCATGCGGGAGGAGATTTTCAAAGCGGCCTTGGCTTTGGCGCGCGGCTGCGGCTGCTTGGACGGCTGCCCCTCCTGCGTCGGCCCGACGCTCGAAGTGGGGCGGGCCAAGAACGATACGGTGGCGGTTCTGGAATATATGCTGGGGTCGGGGGTCACAGTTTAACCTCACCCCTCTCCATAGAATGGAGAGGGGAAGCGGGGTTTTGATGAATCAAACCCCTACAGACCTAACCCCTGTGTCCCCCTGGCCGAGCCCCGAGCTCGGCTCGGGCAGGCCTTCCCCTCGACTACGCTCGGGACAAGCCCGATGCGGGAAGGGGAATCTGTTTTATCTGTCCATATAACTTTCTTTCCTGCAGTGGGATGCCGTTTTGTGTCGGCAGGGTTTTTGTTCAATCTGCCGATATAAAAAAGGGGAGAAGCTTTTTCCCGGCAGGCCGGGGATTTTGCCGTCTCTTTATTGTTTTGCCAGCGAGGGGAGAATGGTCAGCCAGACGGTTTCGCATTACAAGATACTGGAAAAAATAGGAGAAGGGGGGATGGGCGTGGTGTACAAGGCCCACGACACCCGGCTGGACCGCACGGTCGCGCTCAAGTTTCTTTCCGACCATTTGGTCGAAAATCCCGCCATCAAATCCCGCTTCGTCCACGAAGCCAAGGGGACTTCGGCCATCAACCACAAAAACATCACCATCGTTCACGACATCGACGAGGCGGAGGGAAAAGCCTTTATCGTAATGGAGTACGTCGAGGGGCGGGCGCTGAACGAATTTATTGCCGAGGGCGTTTCCCTTCCACTGGCTCTGGAGCTGGCCGTGCAAACCACAGAAGGGCTTGCGGCCGCGCACAAAAGCGGAATTGTCCACCGAGACGTGAAGCCGGAAAACATCATGGTCACGCCGGACTGTACGGTCAAAATAATGGATTTCGGGCTGGCCAAGCTGAAGGGAGCCACCCGGGTCACCGGGGCCGGAACGACATTGGGAACGGTGGCCTATATGTCCCCGGAGCAGGCAAAGGGGCTGGAGGTGGACGCCCGCACGGACATCTTCTCCGTCGGAGTCGTTTTATACGAGCTTCTTACCGGGCAGCTTCCCTTCAAAGGGGAACATATCGGGGCGACTTTGTTTTCCATCCTGAACGAAGAGCCCCAGCCGCCTTCCCGAATTAACGCCGGCCTTCCGCCGGAAATGGATGGAATCGTTTTCAAATGCCTTGTGAAAAACCGGGAGGAGCGTTATCCGTCGATGGAGGCTTTGCTGGCCGACTTGACCGCCGTTCAAGAAGGCATTCGACCATCCAGTTCCCCATCCGCTCCCGCTCACCTTCCGGCCGCCTCCCTCCGCTCGAAGCGGTTTGTGGTTTCCAGCCTGGCGACGGTCGCCCTTTTGGGGATATTGGTGTTCTTTTTCAATCCTTTTAAGATCCAGGTCACCCGCGACACCGGGGCGGAGGCCTCCGGTCATTCGCTGGCGGTGATGTATTTCGAAAACATTCCGGATCCCGCCGACCGGGAGCATACCGGGGAAATGCTGGCGAATCTTTTAATCACCTCCCTTTCGCAAAACCGGGGGCTGGAAGTCATCAGCCGGGAGCGGCTCTACGACATCCAAGCGGAACTTGGAGAGACAAACGGCGGCGCGGTTTCCCCCACGCTGGCCAACCGCATAGCCCAACGGGCCGGGGTGAAGACCATGCTTTTGGGGAGCATTTTGCAAACCCGCCCGAATATGGCGGTTACTTTCCGGCTGATAGACGTACGTACCGGCAAAATTCAGAGTTCCCACCGGCTCGCGGGGTTCGGGTCCGAAAAGATATTTCCAATGGTGGACAGTCTCGCCGCGCTTGTGGGGCAGGGGTTGAATCTCGGGCCGGCGTCCTCCGGGGAGGCGAAGTCCGTGGCCGATGTCACCACCGTTTCGCCGGAAGCGTATCGCTCCTACGTGGAAGGGGTAGAACTGTACAAAAAGCTCTTTTTGACCGAAGCCCGGGCGGCCTTCCGGCGGGCGGTGGAACTGGACAACAATTTTGCGATGGCGTATTTCCGGCTTTCGCTGACGGACGATATGGCGGGCCGGAAGAAAGCGCTGGAAAAGGCCTGGCAGCTCCGAAACCACGTGACGGAAAGAGAGCGGCTGCAAATCGAAGCCGCCTACGCCAACCAGATTGAATACCGGCCGGACCGCGCAGCCGAAATACTGGAAGAACTTTTAAAAAAGTACCCCCGGCATCTGGGGGCCTACGAGCACCTCTCCCACGTTTATCAAAGTCTGGGGCGGCCGGAAAGAAGCGTGGCCACCCTTCTGGCCGGATTGAAGGTCGATTCGCTGGCCAAGAGTTTGTGGAATCTTTTGGCTTACAATTACGCTGGGTTGAATCAAAAGGGGCCAGCTCTGGAGGCGGTCAACCGGTATTTGCAACTGGCTCCCGGCGAGCCGAATCCCTACGACAGCAAGGGGGAGATTTATTTCGTATTCGGAGAGGTGGATTCGGCTTCGGCCTGGTACCAGAAAGCGCTGACATTGCGGGCCGATTTCGTGACCGTGGAAAAGATGGGGTTCAATGCCGTGATTGCCGGCCAGTATGGCGAAGCCGAAAAATTTTTCGAACAGATGAAAGCGTCCGGGGACAAGGAAATGCAGGAAGAGGCCGGGTATAACCGGGTTAAAATGCTTGAGCGTCAGGGGCGGCTGGCCGAGGCCCGCTGGGCCATGCAACGGAATTTAGCCCGCCATGAGGAGGCCAGGCTTACCGGTTTGATTCCCGAGGATTATCTCTGCTTGGTGTACCTTTCCTACGGCCTCGGGGATTTTCCGGCGATGCTGTCGTACGCCCGGAAATTCTCGGCCTGGCAAAAGAAGGACCCGAGCAACCGGTTTTATGGGCGTCACTTTCTGGCTTGGGCGGAGCTGAAAAATGGCAACCGCCGGGGGGCCGAGCGCATCATGGAGGAACTTAAAAGAGACGTGTACGGCCAGCAACCCTCCTGGCAAACCATTTACGATTACAGCCAAGGGCTTTTGGCTTTTGAAGAGGGAAACTTTGCGGCGGCCTGCGATTATTTCAAGGCCGCCCTGGCGAAGCAGCTGCCCAACCGCTCGCCGCAGTTTCCATATGCCGTATCCCTTTTGCAATCGGGACGGCCGACCCAGGGGATCCACGAAATGGAACGGGTCTCCTGGTGGACGCCCATCTCCACGCCGGTCATCAGCTTGAATTACCTTCCGTTGGCGGAATTTTGGCCGGTTACTTCGGCCCGGGCGCATTACTGGCTGGGGATGGGGTTTGAACAGTCCGGCAATTCGGAACGGGCGAGGGCCGAATACCGGAAATTTCTGCAAATATGGAAATCGGGCGACATTGACACGCCTGAACTGAAAGATGCCCGCGCCCGGCTGGGCAAACTGGAAGGCCTGGCGGCAAGGTAGTTTTCTTTCGGCAACGATTTTTCCAGCATTTATTTTATAATGAACCTAACCCCTATCCCCTTCCCCTCGGCGAGCGTCAACGGTTTTATCGATCCCTTACCATAAAGGAGTTTTCGTAGGCGGCTTCAACCACCGACACGATAATTTACGGGCCCTCATCAGAAAAATCTTGAAACAAAGGATGCTGTTCTATGCAAGCTCCTAAAAAAATGTTTCTTCCGCCGGCTCCCCAGAATTCTTGCTTTCTTCGGGTCCCCCGTGTCTCTGTGGTGTGAGTTGCTTTTTCGGTCAGGCTGTTCCAGTCGAGCCACATTTTCCGCAGGGACAAAGGGAGCGCAGGTAGTCGAAGGCGTAAATGCCGGTGGAGTGGCCGTCGCTCCACTGGAACCGCACCGCGTAGCGCCCGACGGGGTGAATCGCAGACGGATAAACATCCGGGGGAATCATTTCGGCCCGCAGGCGGGGCTTGCGGCTCACTTCATCCACACACAGCGCGCAGAGGCAGGCCAGCCGCAGGTCGCGGGCCTGGTACAAACTCTCGTGCCCGTCTTTCCAGAGGATGCGAACTTCCCCCCGCTTTGGCTGCGAGATTTCAGCCGGGGTGGGACGGTCTTCCGGAACGCCGCCCAGATTCCGGATGCTCACCTGCGCCGCTAAATTCTCCGCGACCTGACGGAACGCTTTCGCCGCGGGCGAATCGGGCGCGGCTGCTACTATCGGCAAGCCGGAATCGGAGGTTTGTCGGACTTCCGTAGCCAGTGGAATTTCACCTAAGAAAGGGATGTCGTGCTCCATACTGTAAGTCCGTGCGCCGCCAGAGCCGAAGATTTCTTCGCGCGCGCCGCAGTGCGGACAGACGAAGCCGCTCATATTTTCAATCAAGCCCAGGACCGGCGTATTCAACTTGCCGAACATGATGATGGCCTTCTCCGCCACCTGCAAAGCCACATCCTGCGGGGTGGCCACGACCGCGGCGCCGGTCAAAGGAATCGTCTGGCAGAGCGAGAGCTGGATGTCGCCCGTGCCGGGCGGCAGATCGACGATCAGGTAGTCGAGTTCGCCCCACTCGACGTTGGAGAGGAACTGTTCGACCGTCTTGTGCAGCATCGGCCCCCGCCAGATGACGGCTTCGCCCGGCCGGATGAAAAAGCCGACGGAGATGATTTTGACCCCGTGCTCAACTGGGGGAATCAGCCGGTTGCCGGGCAAAGCCTGCGGCGGCTGTTTCACGCCCATAATCATCGGGATGCTGGGACCGTAGACGTCGGCGTCCATCAGACCCACGCGAGCGCCTAACTGAGCCAGGGTCACCGCCAGGTTCGCACTCACCGTCGATTTCCCCACGCCGCCTTTGCCCGAGGCGACGGGCACGATGTTTTTAACCGCCGGGAGCATTTTTTCTTTCTTTTCGGATGGGGTAGAGCGCACCTGGGCGGTCATGGTCACTTCCACGTTTTTGAATCCCGGCAAGGCCAGCACCGCCTGACGCGCTTCTTCTTTCAACTGTTCGCGCACCGGGCAGGCCGGGGTGGTGAGTTCAATGGTGAAGGCGACGTTGCCGTCGGCCACCCGGACGTTTTTGACGAAGCCCAGACTGACGATGTCGCGGCCCAAGTCAGGGTCGCGCACCCGTCGCAACACCTCTAAGATTTCAGTTTCGCGCTCAACGGGCATAGGAGACTCGCGGATTTTTCACCTCAGGCGCAGAAGTTACAGCCATCGAAGATAATATACGCTAATTCGAGTCGGTCGACAACGAGCTGTCAAGCCGAAAGATGGCACATTCTGTATAAAGTGGGAAATACGGATTGACTTGTCTCTAAAACCCCGTAATTTCTCAACCTATGGCAGAAGCGACAAAAGTTGACGTCCCCGGCTTGACTGAGTATATAGAAAAAATTGCCGGGTGGAACATTGATGATTTAGCAGAGCGCAAGGAACTCGGCATTATTAACTTTACTACTGCCAAGGAAACACTCCGAAAAGCCCAAGCGTTATTTAGGGAACTTCAAATTTTGCCGGTGCACTTACTACCGGAAGATGAGCTACCAACCTTGAGCAGCCTAACACAACAAGTGTCCTCTACGTTTGATCAGATGGCCTCGTTCTCGATAGAAGGACCAAATCCCACCCAGAGGCGAGATGTTCTCATCACTCAACTACAAAACACCTACAGCAAAGCATATAAGGAATTTGGAAGATGGCTTGGTTTTCTTAGCTACAAAAGTACAAACGTTCAGGAGGCCGCTCGTGCGTTGAACGAAGCGGTGGTTGGGGCTAAGAGGGAGCTTGAAGGAGTCGTATCGTATGTTTTGGAGATGAAAAAGCAGGCCGATTCCATCGTAAACGCTATGAAGGAAGCGGCGGCGACGGTTGGGGTGGGGCACTATAGCACCCGTTTTGAAGACGTTGCGAAGAAATACGCCAAGGACAGTAAAGGATGGTTATGGGCAGCACTTGGGTTTGCCACAGTAGCGGTGATAGGTGCAATTCTTTCTGCGATTTTTTGGCCTCTCCCGGAGAATCTAAGGGAAATGGGGGGTCGGTGTTGCAACACGTAATAACGAAAGTGATGGTCTTGTCGGTATTGATAACAGGTGCGCTGTGGTGCGCTCGAAATTACCGGGCACTTAGGCACTTACAGATAGCAAACGAACACCGGCAGCACGCTCTCGGAACATTCGAGACATTTGTGCAGGCCACAAAGGAAGATGACATAAAAGATGCGGTGTTGTTAGAAACCACACGAGCAATTTTTCAGTTTGGAAGCAGTGGGTTTATTCCAAGCGAAGATTCAGCGCTTCCGGCTACAAAGATATTTGAAGTTGTTCGGAGTCTGAAGATTCCGTCTCAAAGTAGCTCTCAGTAGGGTGGGAAGGATTTTTCCGCGAGCACAGAAAAAGGCGGGGAAGGGAGACCTCTCAGCTTGACTAAAAGAGCGCAGTATGTTTTTTTTGGGGTTGTGCACATTAGGGTAATAACGCGACGATTTCAAGAAAATGAGTTCTTAAAGTTGTCCCAGATTCCCCGCTTTATTGAAAGGACGAAAGATGCCAGCCAAAATAACGGCCAATAAAAATGGCCCGCTTCGAATCGAAGGGGAGTTTATTATCTGCGACCCGGAGGGGAAAACCTATGGCCTTTCCGGTCGGACGATAATTTCTCTCTGCCGCTGCGGCAATTCGGCCAACAAACCGTTTTGCGACGGCAGCCACAACCGGGTCGGCTTTCAGCACGAGCCGGCGACCTTCGAGCTGCCGCCGCCCCAGCCGAAATTGTAAAGCTATAATTTCTATTCAGCCGGATTGAAAATCCGGCTTACGATGATAGTTTTGTCCCGCCATCTGGATGGGACTTTACGAGCCGGATTGAAAATCCGGCCTACGAAGAAAACAGACCCGGGCTGCCAGCGAAGAGGGCTTTACAAGCTCTATGGAACTTTTTATATTGCCGCCACAAGGAGGAGGAAAAATGGAAGGTCTGAACGAACTGAAAAATCTGATACGGGAAAAGAGCATACTGAAGCACCCATTCTATAAAGCTTGGGCGGTGGGGTTATTGTCGCAGGAAGATTTGCGGCGCTATGCCTGCCAGTACTACCACCACGTGCGGGCATTTCCGACCTACGTGGCGGGGATTATCGCCAATTGCGAGAGCCCGCGCCTGCGGTCGATTTTACTGGAAAACCTGAATGATGAGGAAGGTTCGACGCCGACCCATCTGGATTTGTGGGTGAATTTTAGCCAGTCGCTGGGGCTTTCGCGCAGTGAAATGGAAAGTTCGGAGGTTTATCCGGAGACACGCAACTTCGTAGATTCCTTCAAAAACCTGACTCGCAACAGTTCGGCGCCAATCGGAGCGGCGGCTTTGTATGCCTATGAGTCGCAGATTCCGGCCGTTGCCTATGAGAAAATCGAGGGACTGAAGAAATACGAGTACGGCTCCAACCTAAATGTGACTTTCTTTGCCGTTCACCAGGAAGCGGACGTGCGGCATACGGCCGATTTGGAAAAAGTCGTGGCGACAGCGCATCCGCAGGAGGAAACGAAAGCGGTTGCGGCTGTTCATCAGATTTTGAACGGGTGGTGGGGGCTTTTAGACGGGGTTTTGGAACGGTCGGCGGAGCTGAAAGAGAAAGTGGCCGCTTGCGAGATGCTGCAATAGGCCGTTGCGCACCAAGATTCGGGAGCGGAGCTGCCTCGCAACGGCGGGCACCTCACCCCCTGGCCCCCTCTCCGTCCTTCGACTGCGCTCGGGACAAGCAAAGCACAGAGGGGGAATGCAGGCGGTTCGGGTGCAGAGCTCCCTCACAATCTTGGGGCTCCCTTACGCCATCGGGAAGTTTTGCTCGAACAGTATTTGACCCCACCCCTCGGCCCCGCTAAAGCGCGGCCTCGTTCCCCTGGCCGGGACCCGAGGCCTCGGCTCGGGCAGGCCTCCCCTTTAGGGGAGGGAAAAAACAAAGCGCAGGTATTGACACCTTTTATCCGCAAGCGTATATAGAAATAACAGGGGTTTAATGAATTGAACCCCTGCGGTGGAAAGGAGAAAGCAGGCGACTGCGGTTTTTTTTGAGCCGGTTTGTGAAAAAAATCACTTATAGCAGGGGTGGAGGTCTGAAGACCTTCCCTCAACTGCGTTCGGGACAAGCCGCTACGCGCAATAAGACGGTTTGCCGGGTTGAAACCCGGCCTACGAACTAAAGCGTATGTTTGAGACCTATTTTCCCCTGGCGGTAATGATTGCGGCGGCGACCGTAATCGGCGTCGGCCAGCTGGTGCTTTCGCATCTTTTGGGACGGAAATCAAAAAGCCCCAAAAAGCTCATTCCCTACGAATGCGGGGTGGACCCGGTGGGCTCGGCCCGCGAGCGTTTTCCGGTCAAGTATTATCTGATTGCGATGCTTTTCATCATCTTCGACATCGAAGTGGTGTTTCTGTTCCCGTGGGCGGTGGTATATAAACAGTTGGCGCTTTTCGGATTCATCGAGATGGCGATTTTTATCTTCATTTTGTTTGTGGGGTACGTGTACATCGTCAAAAAAGGAGCCCTGCTGTGGGAATAAAGCCTAATTTGATTGACCTTGCGCCGCCGAAAAAAGGGCCGGAGGAGCTGGCGGCGGATTTGAAGGAAAACGTTTTTTTGACCTCGGTCGAAAAGGTGGTGAACTGGGGGCGGAAATCCTCCATCTGGCCTTTGGGGTTCGGGCTGGCCTGCTGTGCCATCGAGATGATGTCCACCTTTGCGTCCCGCTACGATTTGGCCCGATTCGGGATGGAAGTGATGCGCTCTTCGCCGCGTCAGGCAGACCTGATGATCGTGGCGGGGCGGGTTTCCATCAACATGGCGCCGGTTTTGCGCCAGCTCTATGAACAAATGCCCAACCCGAGATGGGTGATTTCGATGGGGGCGTGCGCTTCGTGCGGCGGGATTTTCAACAACTACGCCATCGTGCAGGGAGTGGACCGCATCGTGCCGGTGGACATTTACGTCCCCGGCTGCCCGCCGCGGCCGGAGCAGTTGATTCACGGAATAACCTTGCTGCAGGAGAAGATAATGAAGGAAAAGCTCCTGCAGAAGAAAGTAAGTTAATTCGAGGTTTCCTCGGGTGCGGAGGGAACCCAGTAGATAGATTTTGGATGGGATTTGAACCGATAGAGAAACTGAAAAACAGATTCGGCGACCGGCTCGCAGAGGTTGTCAATTTCAGGGAAGAGTGGTCGGTTTATGTGCAAAAATCCGACCTTATCGAAGTTTTGAAATTTCTCAAAACCGAGCCGGGGTGTGAATTCAATTTTCTTTCCGACCTCACCTCGGTCGATTTGTTCACCCAAAAGCCGCGTTTCGAAGTTTTGTATCATCTTTATTCCATTCCCCTCCATCACCGGCTGCGGGTCAAGGTGAGAGTGGAGGAAGGGGAGAAAGTCCCAACGGCCACGGTACTCTGGAATGCGGCCAACTGGCACGAGCGGGAAGTTTACGACTTGATGGGAATCGAATTTGAAGGCCATCCCGACCTGCGCCGGATTTTGATGCGGGAGGAATGGATAGGCCATCCTTTGCGCAAGGATTTCCCGCTCACCTACGAGGCGCCGCATTTTTCTTTCAACAAGGACCTGCCACCGGAGATTATCAAGTAGCGATGGATAGCGGACTGGTTCCCTCGCTTGCGCTCGGGACAAGTCGGGAGCGGAGCTCCCTCACAACGGTGAACACCTCACCCCCAACCCCTCTCCACCGAATGGAGAGGGGAAGGGCGTATCGCGATACGCCCCCACAAAAAGGGCTATGTGAGGAGGGAGTTGCCGGGTAGAGATGGCCAAGACCGAGACAATGACCCTCAATATGGGGCCGCAGCACCCCTCCACCCACGGGGTTTTGCGCCTCATTCTGGAACTGGACGGGGAAAGGGTGGTGAAATGCACGCCGGTGATGGGGTATCTGCACACCGGCATCGAAAAGAACGCGGAAGACAAGAAGTACATGCACGTTCTGCCGATGACCGACCGGATGGACTACCTGGCGCCGATGACCAACAATTTGGTTTTCTGTCTGGCGGTCGAGAAACTCTTAAACATCGAAATCCCCCCCAAGGCGCAATGGCTGCGGGTGCTTTTGAACGAGCTGACCCGCATCGGCTCCCACTGTGTCTGGCTGGGTACCCACGCCCTGGACATCGGGGCGATGTCGATGTTTCTGTACACCTTCCGGGAACGGGAGCGGATTTTGGAGATTTACGAAATGGTCTCCGGGCAGCGGATGATGTCCTCCTACTTCCGCATAGGGGGGGTGATGGAGGACGTGCCGCCGGACTTCGAGGAAAAAGTCCGCGCGATTTTGCGCGATTTTCCGGCCCGGTTCGACGAGTACGAGGCGCTTTTGACCAAAAACAAAATCTGGCAGAACCGCACCAAGGGGGTGGCCGTGATTTCCGGCGAGGATGCGGTCAACTGCGGGCTTTCGGGGCCCACTTTGCGCGGGTCGGGGGTGGACTGGGACATCCGCAAATCCAATCCGTATTCCGGCTACGAGAAGTTCGACTTTAACGTGCCGGTCGGCCAGAACGGGGACGTCTTCGACCGGTATGTCGTGCGGATGGCGGAAATGCGGGAGAGCCTGAAAATCGTCCGGCAGGCCTTGGAGGGGCTGCCGGAGGGGGCCTGGATGGCGCGGGTGCCGGGCGTCACCCCGCCCCCCAAGGAGGAAGTCCTCTTCAAAATGGAAGCCTTGATTTTCCAGTTCAAAATTTACACGGAGGGGTTTTCGCCGCCGGTCGGAGAAGTTTATTTTGCCATAGAATCGCCGCGGGGGGAATTGGGCTATTACGTCCGCAGCGACGGTACCCCGAAGCCGTACCGGATTCATTTCCGGACTCCTTCTTTCTGCAATTTGTCGGCCCTATCCAGGATGGTGGAGGGGCGGCTGATTGCCGACGTGGTGGCGGCCATCGGCTCCATCGACATCGTTTTGGGGGACGTGGACCGGTGAACGCGGCCGCGACGTATCAAACCGTGGAGAAAGCGGGCGTCAGAGTAGCCGTTTTGTCGCCCGCCACCGTCGAGAAAATCAAGCATGCGTTAGGACGGTTTCCGAAGCCGCTTTCGGCGGTTTTGCCCGCCTTTCACGCCGTCCACGAACAGTTCGGCTACCTGGATGAGCCGATGTACGAGGCCATCGCCGAGGTTCTGGGGGTCACCCGGGCGGAAGTCGCCGAGGCGGCCACTTTTTACACCCTTTTTCCCAAACAGCCGGTCGGAAAAAATTTGATAATGGTCTGCAAGAATATCTCCTGCGCTTTGCGGGGGGCGGACAACCTCATCTCTTATCTCGAAAAGAGGCTGGGAATCAAAGTTGGCGAGACCACACCGGACGGGAAGTTCACCATCTGGAAGGTGGAATGCCTCGGTTCCTGCGGGACGGCGCCGATGATGCAGGTGAACGACCAATTTCACGAAAATCTGACGAGGGGGAAGGTGGATGCGCTTTTGGAGAAACTGGCAAAGTGAAGAAATTTTTTGATTGGATGATTTAGTGATTTGATGATTGAGTGAGTGAAAGTATATGGCAGAGAGAGTCTTGTTCAAATATATCGATGACCCGAAGCAACATCAGATGGACACCTATATCCGGCATAGCGGGTATTCCGCATTGAAAAAGGCGTTGAAGGAAATCAAGCCGGCGGAATTGATTGAAATGGTCAAAAAATCGGGACTCCGCGGGAGGGGCGGGGCGGGATTCCCCACCGGGCTCAAGTGGAGTTTCGTTCCCAAAAATTCCGGCAAGCCGAAATACCTCTGCGTCAATGCCGACGAGAGTGAACCGGGAACTTTCAAGGACCGGCAGCTTATGGAGGCCGACCCGCATCAGGTTTTGGAGGGGACGATTCTGGCGAGTTATGCCATCGGCTGCAATCACGCTTACTTCTACATCCGCGGCGAATTCGTTTTCGGCCACCAACGGATGGCGCAGGCGGTGGAGGAGGCGTATCAAAAGGGTTTTTTGGGGAAGAACATTTTGGGCTCCGGCTACGATTTGGACGTTACGATTGTCCGCGGCGGCGGGGCGTACATCTGCGGGGAGGAGACCGGGCTTATTGAATCGCTGGAAGGAAAACGGGCTTTTCCGCGCGTGAAACCTCCTTTTCCGGCGGTCTCCGGTCTCTACAATTGCCCCACGGTGGTCAACAACGTGGAGACCTTGGCCTGCGTGCCGCACATCGTCAACCGGGGGGCAGAATGGTTTGCCTCCCTCGGCCCCGCGAAAAGCCCCGGCACCAAGGTGGTCTGTTTGTCCGGGCACGTGAACAGGCCGGGGAATTACGAACTGGAGATGGGGACGCCGTTGCGGGAGTTGATTTACACCCACGGAGGGGGAATTCTCGGCGGCCGTAAGTTAAAAGCGGCCATACCAGGCGGCTCATCCGTGCCGATTCTGACCGAGAAAAGTATCGACGTCAAACTGGACTTTGACTCTGTTGCAGCGGCCGGCTCGCTTTTGGGATGCGCGGCGGTCATCGTGATGGACGAGCGGACCTGCATGGTCTGGATGGCGCAAAGGCTTTCGGAATTTTACGAGCATGAATCCTGCGGCAAATGCACCCCCTGCCGGGAGGGAACTTTCTGGCTGGTGGAGATTTTGTCCCGCATCGAAGAAGGCAAAGGAACAATGAAGGATTTGGATTTGCTTTTGAGCATCTGCGACAACATTGCCTTCAAAACGGTCTGCGCTTTGGCGGACGGGGCGGCGGCGCCGGTCGTTTCGGCCATCCAACACTTTAAGGATGAGTTTGTGGCGCACATTGAAGAGAAGCGGTGTCCGTGGCCGCATCGGGCGTTTGATTTTGACGGGTTTGTTCAAAATTGAATGATTTAATGATTTGGTGATTGAGAGATTGAAAAACAAAAATGCACATTACGGTTGAAGGAAAGAAGATAGAGTTCAAGCCGGGGCAGACCATCCTGGAGGCGGCCCTGGCGGCGGGATTCTACATTCCAACCTACTGCTGGCATCCGAAGCTGGACCCGGTGGGGGCCTGCCGGATTTGCTTTGTGGAGGTGGAAAAATCCCCCAAGTTGGTGGTTTCCTGCTCGACGCCGGCGGCGGAAGGGCAGGTGGTCTGGATTGATTCCGAGAAAGCGAAGAAGGGTCGCGCCGGCGTCACGGAATTTCTGCTCATCAACCACCCGCTCGACTGCCCGACCTGCGACAAGGGGGGAGAATGTGACCTGCAGGATATTTCCTGGAAAAACGGCGGGGACGTTAGTCGCTTCGAGGAACAGAAATACCGCTTCATCGTCGACCGCAACTCGACCTTCGACGATCTCTCCATCGGGCCGATGATTGTGCGCAACCAGAACCGCTGCATCCACTGCTACAAATGCGTGCGCTTCAACAAGGAGATTGCCGGAGAAGGGGATTTGGGGGCTTTCGAGCGGGGCTACCACACCGAAATCAACTCCATCGGGCCGGAGGGGATAGTCAACGAATACGCCGGGAACACGGTGGAGATTTGCCCGGTCGGGGCCCTGACCGCCAAGGATTGGCGCTACAAAATCCGGGTCTGGCTGACGCAGAAAACTCCTTCGGTCTGCAACCAGTGTTCGGACGGGTGCAACACCACGCTGTGGACGTCGGCCCAGCATCTTTTCCGCATCACCTCCCGCCGCAACGACGCGGTGGACGAGGGGTGGATTTGCAACAAAGGGTGGTACAACTACCAACTCGTCAACCATCCGGAGCGGTTGAAAAAGCCGCTCATAAAAAGAAGCGGAAAATTTGAAGAGGTTAGCTGGGATGAGGCGCTCGACTTTGCCGCTGCCCAGTTATCCAAAATCCGGGATGAAATGGGGGCGGACCTAATCGGCGGTGTGACCTCTCCTCTCCTCTCCAACGAGGAGAACTACGTTTTCCAGCGGTTTTTCCGGCAGGTTATCGGGACCAACAACGTTGACTTCCGCGTGCGCTTCGGGAAAAACGCTCCACCGTCAGGACTTTTCAAGGAAGCGGTACGCATCCGGATGGAGGAGTTGGAACAAGCCAAGGGGATTCTGATTCTGGGAATGGACTCCAACCGGGAGCATCCGATTTTGAATTTACGTCTGCACAAGGCCAAGACGCGCAACGGCACAAGGCTTTTCGTCGCCCATTCACGCGGCGTGAAGTTGGGGGAATGGGCGGGGGGTCAGGTGGTTTACAAAGTTGGGAGCGAAATTGCGTTTTTGAATTCGATTCTGGCGGCTTTACTCGGCGACAAGGTTTTGAAGGAAATTCCAAAAGAAGCCACCGCTTTGGGGAAAAAGCTGGCGGAGTGGTCGCCCGAAAGCGCCAAGGAACAAACGGGCGTCGGTGCTTCACAAATAAAAGAATGGGCCAAAAGTTGGGCCGCCGCCGGGGAGTTGACCATTCTTCTGGGGCGGGAGATTGTTTTCCATCCGCAACGGGAGGAGATAGTAAAGACCTGCCGGCTGCTTTCTTACCTCTTAAACGGGCCGGAACTGACAGCCCGGAAGGTCAATCTGCTATTTGAGGAAGGAAACACGCAGGGGACGGCGGACGTCGGCTGTCTGCCGGACGTTTTGCCGGGGTATCGCAAAGTGGGCGACCCTACGGGGGATTTCAACGAAAAATGGGGGGACGTTTCGCTTCCGGACAAACCGGGGCGGGATGTTTTTGGAATGCTCTCCGCCGCGCGGGAGCGGAAGCTTTCGGCCCTTGTGGTTATGGGCCAGGATATTCTGTTTTCCTTTCCGGATTACCACTTCGCCCGTGAAGCCTTGGAGGCGGTGGGGTTCATCGTCGTCATCGACCAATTCATGACCCAGACGGCGAAGCTGGCGCAGGTGGTAATTCCCTCGTCAGCGTTCGTTGAAAAAGAGGGAACCTATACCAACTGGGAAAGGCGGGTGCAGCGCTTCGGCCGGGCGTATCGGCCGCTTGGCGAAGCACGGCCGGGGTGGCAAATCATTGCCGACCTGGCCGATCGGATGGGAAGGCCGTTTTCCCTCCATTCCCCCCAAGGGGTTTTTGATGAACTGGCGCACATGATTCCGAGCTATTCCGGGATTTCCTACGCCGATTTGGCGGGTGAGGGAAAAGTGTGGGAAGGAAATGGCAACAAGCCCGCCGTTTACGAGATTTTCAGTCCGAAAGAAATTGTCCCGGAGAAAAACTTCCCGATACTTTTAGCCACCGGCAATTCTTTGCAGCATTCCGGCATCTTGCATTTCCCGACCGAGAACCAGCAGCGGATGGAGCCGGAGCCGTATCTGGAAGTTAATGCCGACGAGCTTTTGAAAATGAAGAAGTATAAAGGGGACCGGGTCAAGGTCACATCGGCGCTCGGCGAAATGGAGGTGCGGGTGCGGCCGTCGGAACTCATGCCTCCGGGGGTTGTCTTTTTGCCCGAAAACTTTCCCTCGGCGCAGGTCAACAAATTGATGAAGTGGGACAAACCCTATTTGTGGGTGCGGCTGGAAAATGCTTGAGCAGGCGATAATTGCAATCATCAAAGTGGCGGTGGTGCTTTTTGCGATTCTGACGGCCTGCGCCTACATCGTCTGGCTGGAGCGGAAGCTGGTGGCGCGGATGCAGGTGCGGCTGGGGCCGACGCGGGTGGGGCCGTTCGGTTTGCTGCAACCCCTGGCGGATGCCATCAAGCTTTTCACCAAGGAGGAAATCATCGTCGAGCAGGCCAACAAGTGGCTCTATCTCGTCGCCCCGCTTTTGGCCTTCATCCCGGCCTTCATCACCTTCGCCGTGATTCCCTTCGGCGATACGGTCACCCTCTTCGGCCGGGAGGTGGAGCTTTTGATTTCCGACTTCAATGTCGGGATTCTGTTCATTTTGGGGGTCACTTCGCTCGGCGTGTACGGCGTCGTTCTGGCCGGGTGGTCCTCCAACAGCAAATATTCGCTTCTAGGGTCGCTGCGGTCCGCGGCGCAGATGATTTCCTACGAGATTTCGCTCGGGCTTTCGGTCATCGGCGTTCTGCTTCTGGCGGGGAGCTTGAGCCTGGTCGACATCGTGAAAGCCCAGGGGTCGGTCTCCGAATGGTTCATCTGGAAGCAGCCGGTGGGGTTTTTCCTGTATTTGATTTCGGCCTTCGCCGAGACCAACCGGGCGCCGTTCGATTTGCCGGAGGCGGAAACGGAGCTGGTGGCGGGGTATTTCACCGAATACTCCTCGATGAAATTTGCGATGTTCACCATCGCCGAATACGCCAACATGGTCACCGTGGCGGCCCTGGCGACCACGTTGTTTTTAGGCGGCTGGCAGGGGCCGTTTTTGCCGCCGGTGGTCTGGTTTCTGGTAAAAGTGATGTTTTTCATTTTCCTGTACATCTGGGTGCGGGCGACACTGCCCCGTTTTCGCTACGACCAGCTGATGCGCTTCGGCTGGCTGGTGCTTTTGCCGGTCGGGCTGGTCAACGTTTTGGTCACCGCCCTGGCGGTGCTGTAAAGGAGCTGCGATGGAAGACAAAACCAAAGTTTCGGCGTGGGAGATTCCCCTGGCGATAGCAAAGGGGTTTTACACCACCTTCAAGCATCTTTTCCGCAAGCCCATCACCATCGAGTATCCGGAAAAGACCAAACCGGCGATGTATCCCCGCTACCGGGGGCTGCATTTTCTGGAGCGCTACGAGGACGGGAGCGAGCGCTGCGTTTCGTGCGGGCTGTGCGCGGCGGCCTGCCCGGCGGACGCCATCTATATGGAGCCGGCGGAAAACGAAAAGGGGGAACGGTACGCCAAGGTTTACGAAATCAACGAGCTGCGCTGCATTTTCTGCGGGTTCTGCGAGGAGGCCTGCCCGGAGGAGGCCATCTTTCTAGGGAAGGAATATGAGTTTTCCGCCGACCACCGGGACAAGTTCATCTACACCAAGGAGGATTTGCTGGTTCCCTGGCCGCGCAAAAAGCCCCCGGAGGTCGAGTTTAGACGCAAAACCCGGAGGGTGTTTTAATGGAAATGGCCGTTTTCCTCGGAGCCGGGTTTGTCGCCCTCGTTTCCGCCATTTTGGTTTTCACCCAGAAAAACCCGGTCGCCTCGGTGGTGTTTCTCGTCGTCACCCTGGCGGCGCAGGCGGTGTTGTTTCTGCTTTTGAACGCCCCGTTCGTCGCGGCGTTGCAGATTATCGTTTATGCCGGGGCGATTATGGTTTTGTTTTTGTTCGTGGTGATGCTTCTGAATCTGGGACGGGACGAGTTCGGTCCTGAAAAGCGGAAATTCATCCGCCCGCTGGCGGTGGTGTTCGCCCTGGTTCTGGTCTTGGAAGTTCTGGCCATCTTCAAAACCGGGCTTTTGGACCAGGCGCGGTTGACCTATCATCTTGATTTCACGGGTGATTTTGGCACGGTGGCGGGGGTGGGGCTTTTGCTTTTCACCCGCTATCTCTACCCTTTTGAAATAACATCGGTTTTGCTTCTGGCGGCCCTTTTGGGGACGGTAATTCTGGCCAAGAAATTGCCGGGAAGGAAAGGAGAACTGTAATGGCGGCCGTGCCTTTGGACTGGTATCTCATTCTCGCCGGGCTGCTTTTTGCCATCGGCACAGTCGGGGTTCTGGTTTCCCGCAACGCCATCGTGATTCTTATGGCGATTGAACTGATGCTGAACGCCGTCAATTTAACTTTTGTGGCGTTTTCCCATTATATGGGGAAAAATGACGGGCAGGTTTTGGTCTTTTTGGTGATGACCGTGGCGGCGGCGGAGGCGGCCGTGGGGCTGGCGATTATTCTGAACATTTTTCGCACGCGGGAATCGGTGAACATCGACGACATCAATTTGATGAAATGGTAAAAAGAGAGATTCTTCGCTTTGCTCAGAATGACAATCTGGGGAGCGGGAGACACTGATAATGGACTTGGTCGGCTTAATACCACTTCTGCCCATTCTGGGTTTTGCGGCCATCGGTCTGGGGGGTAGGTGGCTGCCGAAAAAAGCGGTTTCGATTCTCGGGCCGGGGGTGGTGGGGGCTTCTTTTTTGATGACCCTGGCGGTTTTCTTCCAGCTTTTTTCGCTGCCGCCCTCCGAGCGGAGGGTCGTTACCAGTCTTTTTTCCTGGGTGGTGGCGGGAAATTTTTCAGTCGACATCTCCTTTTTGGTCGACCCGCTTTCGATGGTGATGGCCCTGGTGGTCACCGGGGTCGGTTTTTTGATTCACGTCTATTCGGTCGGTTATATGGGAGAAGACCCCGGCTACCGGCGGTATTTCGCCTATCTCAACCTCTTCACCTTTTCGATGCTCTGTCTGGTTTTAAGCTCCAATTTTCTTTTGATGTATTTAGGCTGGGAAGGGGTGGGGCTCTGCTCCTATCTTTTAATCGGCTTCTGGTACGAAAAGAAAAGCGCCGCCGATGCGGGGAAAAAGGCGTTCATCGTCAACCGGGTGGGGGATTTCGGGTTCGCTTTGGGGGTGATGCTTATTTTCACGACTTTTGGAACGCTGGATTTCGGCGGAGTTTTTTCGCAGGCGCCGGCTTTGTCGACCGAGGGAGGCCAACGGATTGCCACGGCGATAACGCTTTTGCTGTTCCTTGGAGCCGTCGGCAAATCGGCGCAGATTCCGCTTTATACCTGGCTGCCGGACGCGATGGAGGGGCCGACGCCGGTTTCGGCTTTGATTCACGCCGCCACGATGGTCACGGCGGGGGTTTATATGGTGGCACGCTGCCACGCCCTATACCTTTTGGCCCCTTTTTCGATGGCGGTGGTGGCAGTCATCGGCGCATTGACGGCGATTATGGCGGCCTCCATCGGGCTCGTGCAAAACGACATCAAACGGGTTTTGGCCTACTCCACCATCAGCCAGCTGGGGTATATGTTTCTGGCCTGCGGGGTGGGGGCCTTCACCGCCGGAATTTTCCATCTGGTCACCCACGCCTTTTTCAAGGCCCTTCTGTTTTTAGGGGCCGGCTCGGTCATCCACGCCCTTTCCGGCGAGCAGGATTTGCGCAAGATGGGAGGTCTGCGAAAGTATATGCCGGCCACCTACACCACCTTCCTCATCGCCACCTTAGCGATTTCGGGGGTGCCTTTGCTTTCCGGATTTTTCTCCAAGGACCAGATTTTGTCGGCCGCCTTCTTTTCCCCCCAGGGGGGGAATTTTTTGTGGCTTCTGGGAATTGTGACCGCCTCCATGACCGCCTTCTATATGTTCCGGCTTTTCTTTTTGACCTTCACGGGGGGTTGCCGGGCCTCCGAGGAGGTGCAGCACCACATTCACGAATCCCCCCATTCAATGACCGTGCCGCTTATGATTTTGGGCTTTTTGGCGGTTGTCGGCGGGTACATCGGGATGCCGCATGCTTTGGGAGGGGTGAACGCCATCGCCGGGTATCTCGCGCCGGTTTTCGCCGACCTTCCCCACCTGCCCGAGCCCTCTTTGGGGATGGAATATCTTTTGATGGCGACTTCCGTGGTGGTCGCCTTTCTGGGAATCAGCCTGGCCTATTTTTTCTACGTCCGCTCGCCGCAGGCGGCGGAGCGTTTGAGGCAGAATTTTCTTTACACGCTGCTTTTGAACAAGTACTATGTGGATGAAATCTACCAGGCCTTAATCGTTTCCCCCATCGTTGCCGGCTCCCGCTGGGTGTGGGAGCGCTTCGATTTGGGGATTATCGACGGGGCGGTGAACGGCTCGGCCCGGCTGGTGGAAAAGCTGGCCCTCCGGGGGCGGCAGCTGCAAACCGGCTACGTGCGGCAGTATGCGATGGCGGTGGTTATGGGGGTCGTAATCATTCTGGCCTATTTGGTCTGGGGATAGCGGGATGGATGCGCAAATTCTAAGCTGGGTCGTTTTTCTGCCGCTGGTCGGGATTCCCGTAATTCTGCTTTTGCCAAAGCAGCGGCCGGATTTGGTCAAGTGGGCCGCCTTGGGGACGGCGGCGGCGGATTTTCTGGTTTCCCTTTACCTGCCCGCCAATTTCGATTCGGCCAATCCGGGAATGCAATTCACGGTCACCCTCCCCTGGATTGAAAGTTTCGGCATTTACTACCGGCTGGGGCTGGACGGGATTTCCTTATTTCTTGTTTTGCTGACCACCTTTCTTTCGATGCTCTCCATTTACTCCACTTTTTCGGCCATCACCGAAAAAGTGAAGGGGTTTTACATCTCGTTTCTCTTGTTGCAGACCGGGATGCTGGGAGTGTTCGTCGCCCTCGATGTCTTTTTGTTCTACGTTTTCTGGGAAGGGATGCTCATCCCGATGTATTTTCTCATCGGCGTCTGGGGGGGGCCGAGAAAAATCTACGCCACCATCAAATTCGTTTTGTTCACGATGTTCGGCTCCCTTTTGATGCTGGTGGCGATTTTGGCGCTTTATTTTCTCAACCGCTCGGCCACCGGCGGCTATTCCTTCAACCTGTTCGATTTCTACCAGCTGGCGCTGCCGTTGAGCATTCAAGTTTGGCTCTTTTTGGCGTTTGCCCTGGCCTTCGCCATCAAAGTACCGATGTTTCCCTTCCACACCTGGCTGCCGGACGCCCACGTGGAGGCGCCCACGGCGGGCTCGGTCATTCTGGCGGGGGTTCTCCTGAAAATGGGGACCTACGGCTTTCTGCGTTTCCTGTTCCCGCTTTTTCCGAACGCCACGTTCCAATTCATTCCGCTTCTGGCCGCGCTTTCGATCATCGGCATCATCTACGGCGCTTTGATGGCTATGGTGCAGAAGGACGTGAAGTCGCTGGTGGCTTTTTCCTCCGTCTCCCATCTCGGCTTCGTCACTCTCGGGCTTGTGGCGATGAATCTGCAGGGGTGGCAGGGGGGGATGTTGCAGATGCTGAACCACGGCGTTTCCACCGGAGCTTTATTTTTGCTCGTCGGAATGATATACGAGCGGCGGCACACCCGGCTCATCGACGACTTTGGCGGGCTGACCAAAGGGATGCCGATATTCGCCGTTTTCTTTATGATAATCACCCTTTCCTCCATCGGGCTGCCGGGGACGAACGGCTTCGTCGGTGAATTTTTGATTTTGCTCGGCACCTTCCGCACCAATCCGGTCTGGGCCGCCTTCGCCACAACCGGCGTCATCCTTTCAGCCGTCTATATGCTCTGGATGTTCCAGCGGGTGATGTTCGGGGAGGTCAAAAACCCGGCCAACGCAGGATTGCCCGACTTGAACTTCCGGGAAAAAGCCGTCTTGGTTCCGCTGGTGGTTTTTGTCTTCTGGATCGGAATTTACCCGAACAGCTTTTTGAAGAATATGGAAGGGAGTTTGGCCGACCTTTTAAATCAGGTCAACCGGCGGGAGACGGTTCTGCGTTCGCTCCCCTCCCAAAGCTGGTCGGAGTTTTTGTCCGCCGGCCGGGGGACCCGGAGTCAGGCCGCTGTGCCGGTCAAACCGAGTCCTTAACGGATGGACATCTTTTCGATTATTGGAACGGTGGACTACGGGGCGCTTTTGCCGGAGCTTTTCCTGCTCGGTTTTGCCCTTGTGGTGATGCTTTTGGAGCCGTTTTTGCCGGAGCGATACAAGCCGGTCAACTTTTACTTGACCGTTTTCGGCCTTCTTGCCGCCGCCGGCGGCTCCCTCTGGCTCTGGAACCGGGCGGGGGTGAACTTCGGCGGAATGGCCACCTCCGACAATTTTGCCGTTTTCTTCCGGCTGGTTTTCATCGCCGGGACGCTTTTGACGGTTTTAGTTTCCAAAAACTATCTCGCCTCCGAGAAGTTTGCCAACGGGGAATATTATGCCTTGCTTTTATTCTCCACCCTCGGAATGATGTTTATGGCCGGGAGTCTGGATTTGATGGTCATCTTTCTCGGCTTGGAGGTGATGTCCATCCCCCTTTACATTCTGGCGGGTTTCCGCAAAGCCGACGTCCGCTCGAATGAAGCCGGGATGAAGTATTTTTTAATCGGTGCCTTTGCCTCCAGTTTTTTTCTCTACGGCATCGCCCTCGTTTATGGCGCCACCGGAACCACCCATCTGCAGGAGATTTACAACCAGCTTCCGACCCTCCAGGGGCGGGGGGACTTTTTGATTTACGCCGGGGCGGCGCTTTTGACAGTCGGATTCGCCTTCAAAGTCGCGGCGGTGCCGTTCCATATGTGGGCGCCGGACGTGTATGAAGGGGCGCCCACGGTCGTCACCGCCTTTATGTCGGCCGGGCCGAAGGCGGCGGGTTTTGCCGCCCTTCTGCGGACATTCGCTTTGTTTCTGGGGGATTATAAAGAAGCAATGGTGGCGGTTTTTTGGGTGCTGGCGGTTTTGACGATGACGGTTGGGAACGTTCTGGCTTTAGTCCAGTCCAACATCAAGCGGATGCTGGCTTATTCCTCCATCGCCCATGCCGGCTACGTGCTCGTGGCCGTCGTCGCCGGCGGGCCGGATGGGGTTTCGGCCGCCCTGTTTTATTTGCTGGCCTATACGGTGATGAACATCGGCGCCTTCGCGGTCGTTCTGGCGGTGGAGGGGAAGGAGGGTTCCAATCAGATCGGAGATTACCGGGGGCTGGTGAACCGGCATCCCTATCTGGCGGCGGCGATGACGATTTTTATGCTTTCTTTAACCGGCATTCCGCCGACGGCCGGATTTGTCGGCAAGCTGTATATCTTTTCCGCCGCCGTTTCGGCCAACCAGATTCCTTTAGTCGTCATCGCCGTTTTGAACTCTTTGGTTTCGGTGTACTACTATTTGGGAGTCGTTGTGGCGATGTATATGCATCCCTCGCCGGCGGCGGAGAAAAATCAAAGCTTCTACTCTCTGCCCCTTATGCTCGTTTTGGCCCTCACCGTTTGGGGCACCCTGCAGTTGGGAATTTTCCCGCAGGCCCTCCTGCGGGCCGCCAGCGATTCGCTGGTGGGGCTGTTTTAAGTCCCCATCATTACGAGCAGGGAAAAGGGATGCTCGAAAATACGGCGGCCAACTCGGTGACGATGTCGGCGCCACTAAACCTCCCATCGCAGTTGACGTCGGCAAGGCAGAACGGGCAGTTGCCGCTTTCTTGAAACACGCAGATAACCAGCGAAACCACGTCGGCGGCGGTGAAGTTGGCATCTCCGTTCAAATCGCCTCTTGCGGCCGGACAAACCAGGGGTTGAATGCTCCGAAAAACGCCGCCGTCCTCGGTGCCGGCGAAAATCTGCCCGCTTGCATCATTGATGGCCAGGGAGTAAACCGACGTATGGGTCAATCCGGCATTGAGGGGTGCCCAAGTATCCCCATTGTCCGTGGAATGAAAAACGCCACCCCCTTCCGTCCCGGCAAAAATCTCTCCGCTTGATTTTATAAGCAGAGTCAGGATTTCCGCATTGGTCAAGCCGGTATTGACCGGCGTCCAGTTCTCCCCGTTATCGGTGGAGCGAAACACCCCGCCGCCATCTGTGCCCGTAAAGAGGTCACCGGCCGAATTTACCGCCAGGGCATAGATGTCGAAATTAGTCAAACCGGTATTGACCGGAGTCCAGGTAGCTCCATTATCGGTGGAGCGAAAAACACCATCCCCTTCAACGAAAAAGTTAGTGAAAGTGCCAGCGAAAATCTCTCCGCTCGATTTGATAGCCAAAGCCCGTACAAATACAAAAGTGTCCGACAAACTGGTCTGGGTCCAGCTGTCGCCGTTGTCGGTTGAGCGAAACACGCCGGCGTACTGATCGCCGGCGAAAATATGTCCCGCTGGATTGATGGCAAGGGAATAAACGTAGAAGGGAGGTGGAGGGAGAAATGTCCAGTCAACCCCATTATTGGTAGAGCGATAAATGTAAGCGTTCGCTGCAAAAATATGTCCGCTGGAGTTGATGGCGAGAGCCTGGGTAGCATAATTCTTAAAATCGATGAAAATCCAGTTGTTTCCGTTATCCGTGGAACGAAAGAGACCCGGGCTACTATAACCCTCTCCCGTTCCAGCAAAAATCTGCCCACTGGGATGGACGGCCAAAGACAGAACCACAGGCGCCGGCAAGCCGATTTGGGTCCAGCTCGCTCCGTTGTCCCCGGAGCGAAAAACCCCCTGGCCCGTGCCGGCAAACATCTCCCCGCTGGAGTTGATGGCAAAGGAATAGACCGCTCCGTCTGCAAAATCGGGTTTGACCGAGCTCCAGCTTTCCCCATTGTCAAGGGAGCGAAAAATTTCCCCGCTATAAGTTCCGGTTCCGGCAAAGAGATGGCCGCTGGAATTGATAATTACCGGTCTGACGTAGAGGTTCAGCAGGCCGGAGTTGATTTCGGTCCAGCTTGCTCCATTGTTCGTGGAACGAAAGATGCCGCCTCCCCAGGTGGGAGCGAAAATATCGCCGCTCGAATTAATGGTTATCCGATGAGCAAGGAGATTGGTCATACCGGTGCTGACGGACGTCCAGTTGGCACCGTTATCGGTGGAGCGGAAAACCCCGCCACCAAAAGTGCCGGCAAAAATCTCCCCGCTGGAGTTGATGGCCAACCCGCGCACGTCGAGATTGGTCAGGCCACTATTGACCGGCGTCCAGTTATCCCCGTTATTTGTAGAGCGAAACACTCCGCCACCATAGGTCCCCACAAAGATTTCTCCGCTCGAATTAATGGCGACCGCAAAAACATGAGTGTTCGTCAGGCCGGTTATGACCGCTGTCCAGCTATCCCCGTTATCCGTGGAGCGAAACGCTCCCCCGGCTGTGGCGGCGAAAATGTGGCCGCTGGAATTGATGGCAAAAACGTAGACCGAGGGAGCTGTCAGGCTGGTTTTGGTCCAGTTTTCGCCATTATCGGAGGAGCGAAAGACGCCATCGCCATCAGTCCCGGCGAAGATGGTCCCGTTTGGATGAACGGCCACAGAAAAAACATCCAAGCCGAAGGGACCATTGGTCTTTTCCCAAAAGTCCTCGGCGTTTACCTCGTTGGCCGCCACAAGGACGGTCGCCAGCAAAAAGTAATAAAGCTTTTTCATCGGTTCCTCCTTTTTATTTTAGAAAGACCAATTACCAAGCGGGAAGGCGGGCTTTTTCCCAAAAGCTCCTTTCTCGTTATTTATGCGAAGTATCAAATTAACTATCTGCCCCGCGGCTGTCAAGTGAAAAATGCCCGGCTTGGAGCCGGCGGGTGATTCGCTTGCGGGGTTATCCTAACTGAAGCATTGAGTCGTTGAATCCTTTCATCATTATTTAGGACCGCGCCCGTTTTTCTTGTTCATAGGCGGCACCTCCAGCGCCGCAGCCGGACTGAAGTCCGGCCTACGGCCTCACTGCGACCTCACCCCTCCCTCCCCTCTCCGCAGAGTGGAGAGGGGAGGGCAGGCTCCCCTCAATTTCGCTCGGGGCAAGCGGGGGCCTGCCCCTACGAGTACAAAAAGAAATAAAAGACCGGGCTATTGACTTCGGAACACGCTGCTGCCGTCCGTTCCGGCGAAAATTTGCCCGCTGGAAGGCGCAGCCAGCGACAAGATGAAAGGGTCTGTCAGACCGTCATTAACGCTCGTCCAGGTGGCGCCGTTATCGGCGGAGCGCAAGACTCCGTTCCCGTATGTTGCAGCCAGGATATGGCCGCTGGAGTTGATGGTCAGGGCAGTGACGACGTGAATGGGCAGCCCCACGGCCTGCCAGTTGGCCCCGTCATCGGTGGAGCGGAAAATCCCGCGGTCCGTTCCGGCAAAGATGTGACCGCTGGAATTCACAGCGACGGAAATAACCGAGGTATTTGCCAAATCGAGGGGAGTCCAAGTGGCGCCATTGTCCGTGGAACGGAACACTCCTCCCCCAAGGCCACCCTCATAATAGTCTATTCCTGTCCCTGCCAGAATATGGCCGCTGGGGTTGATGGCAAGGGAGAGCACAAAGTCATTTCTTAAGCCGCTGTTGCCCTGTGTCCAGCTGGCGCCGTTGTCGGTGGAGCGATAAACGCCGTCGTTTGTTCCGGCAAAGATATGCCCGCTGGAATTGATGGCCAAAGCATAGACGGAAGCGTAAAAGGAGGAATCGGAGCCGAGGCCGGTTGGTTCCCAGCTTGCTCCGTTATCGGTGGAGCGGAAAACGCCGTCGTAACCGGCTCCGGCGAAGATATGGCCGCTGGCGTTGATGGCCAGGGCATAAATGTAGGCTCCCAGGCCGGCCGCCGTCCAGGTGGCCCCGTTGTCGGTGGAGCGGAAAAGGTCACCGCCGGGATATTCCCCCGTCCCGGCGAAGATATCGCCGCCGGAATTGACGGCCAGAGACAAAACCCGGGCGACAGGCAGGCCGGTGCCGGTCCAGCTGGAGCCGTTATCCGCCGAGCGTAAGACACCGCTGCCGAAACTCCCGGCCAGAATGTTTCCGTTTGGAGCCACGGTCAGCGAGGGGATGGAGGTGCCGGCTGGTTTGACGAATGTCCAACTGGCGCCGTTGTCCGTGGAGCGAAAAACGCCGCCGGAATCGGTATGCGAGGAAGCTTTGGATAAAACGGAATGGTCTTTGCGCAGGCTGGAGAAAACCTCGAAATATGCTTCTGCCGTGGCGGTTTTTCGGGGTGTGGGGCCGCTTTGGATTTGCTTACCGAAGAAGCCGCCGCCCTGTGTTCCGGCAAAAATATCGCCGTTGCCATTGACGGCGAGAGATAGGACTCCCGAACTGGGGAGGCCGTTATTGACGGCCGTCCAACCGGTTCCGTTGTCGGTCGAGCGATAGACTCCGCCGGGCGAATAATAGTCCCCGGGAATGCCGATAAAAACGGTGTCTCCGCCGGGTTTGAAGGCGAAAGTATAGTCATATCTAAAGGGGGGGAGTCCGGTGTTAGCGGTGTCCCAGCTTGCTCCATTATCGGTGGAGCGGAAAACGCCAGCGTTGGTTCCTGCAAAAATTACGCCGCCCGGCTTGGCGGCCAGGGCATAAACGGAATTGACGTAATAGGGATACCCCAGGCCGCTGTCGGCGGCGGACCAACTGGCGCCATTGTCGGTTGAGCGGAAAATTCTGGCAGAACCGTAATAGGTCCCGACAAAAATATGCCCGGAACCATTAATGGTCAGAGCCGAAACCTGACCGGTTACGCCGCTGCCGACAGAAATCCAGCTGGTTCCGTTATCAGTGGAGCGATAAACCCGCCCGCTCGCCACAGCAAAAATATCTCCGCTGGAATTGATGGACAGGTCGCGGATATAATACTCATCCGCCAGACCTACCAACACCCAGCTGGCGCCGTTGTCCATAGAGCGATAAACGCCGTTATAGGTTCCGGCAAAAATATGGCCGCTGGAGTTGGCGGCCAGCGAGGTAATCTCTCCCGCATAAGGGCCTTTGGTTTGTTGCCAGGAAATGGCGGCCGGAGGAGAAGGGTTCGGAGCCATCGGCGATTTCTTTTCGCTGCAAGCGGTTAGTAGAAGAATGGCGGGAATCAGCAACCAGCCCGATAGTTTTAGCCAATGGTTCATAATTGGTCCTCCTTCTCCGGCCAAGACCGCCGGGTTTTAGATTTGGGTGGTTCCCACTTTTTTGGCCGTAAATCGTGCGGGCATTCCTGCCCGTCCATTGGATATATACGCAACGGGACGGCCGAAGTTTGCGAGCTTTTTGTCCTTCCACGAACGCCCTGGGCAAACTTTATCGGGCGCCCGTTGCCGATCTGTCATAGCGTGCATTCTTGACCTCCTCTCTTTAGGGTTTTTTTCATTCCAGTTTCATATACATAAGAATAGAATCCGAGTTGTCACGGAAATGTTAAGAGAAAGTAAAGTTTTTTCAGGGTTTTTCAAAGTTTTCGGGCCGACTTTGAGCCGTCAAGAGTTCGTGCGGGCTTGCCTACCTTCCGGCTTTTTCATACTTTGTTTTCAATGCCCGACCTGAAAAAATTGGATGAAGCATTAAATCAGCATATCCACCCGGAAACGTTTCCATTAGCGATAAAGATGGCCAAGAAGGGGGAGGCGTTGCCGGAAAAAATCAAACGGCCGAAGGGGGATTTGGGAGTGGAGGTGGCCACCTGTCAGGGGTTTTCGCTGGCGCGGAGATACGGTTGGTCTTTGGCCATTTTTGGCGATGACATTTCCTGCCCGCTGACCAAGGTGGCCTTCGGATTCGAAAAGGAAGTTCCGTACTTCACCGACGGGCTGGCGTGCGAGGGGATGTACACGGTTTCCAAACAGGCCGGTAAAAAAACCGAAAGCGAAGTTCCCAAGTTCGGCTACAAGGAATACGAGTCCATCTGGGTGGCGCCGGTGGGGCGGGCTAATTTTGTGCCGGAGGTGATTTGCGTCTATGGGAATTCGGCGCAGATAATGCGGCTTTTGACCGCTTCGTTGTATAAGTCCGGCGGATACTTGGTTTCCCGCTCGGCCGGACGGATTGACTGCGCCGACATTGTCATCGAAACCTTGAAAACCGGCCGGGCGCACTACATTCTCCCCTGCTACGGCGACCGCATCTTCGGCCTGACGCAGGATTACGAGATGGCGTTTGCCTTTCCCTTCAGCTTTGCGGATGCGCTCATCGAAGGGCTGGAGGGGACGCACAAGGGGGGCGTGCGCTACCCGATTCCCTCCTTTTTGCGTTTCCAGGCGCAGTTCCCGGAGAAGTATCAAAAGCTGGCTGATTATTGGAAGAAAGAAGGAGGGGAATGAATCCGAAGGAAAGAATCGAAGCGCTTTTGACGGGTAAACAACCGGACCGAACGCCGGTGGCCGCCTGGCGGCATTTTTACGATATGGAATACTCGCCCGAGCTGTTCGTTTCTGCCACGGTCGCTTTCCAGCGCAAGTTCGGCTGGGATTTCGTAAAAATAAATCCCCGCGCTTCCTACCACATCGAAGGCTGGGGAGCACAGTACGTCCCCTCCAAAAACCCTTTGGACAAACCGCAAAGGCTTTCCTTTCCGGTGGGGCTGCCCTCCGACTGGGAAAAAATCGAGGAGCTGCCGCTGGGCTCCGGCGTTCTGGCAGCCGAGCTTTTAACCGTTTCGCAAATTTCCAAAAAACTGGGAAAGTCGGTTTACAAGTTTATGACCGTATTTTCCCCCCTTTCCATCGCCGGGGACTTGGTCGGCACGGAGGCGCAGCTCGTCCGGGATATGCAGGAGTCCCCGCTTTTGGTGCAGGAGGCGCTGGAGGAAATCACCAAAACGTTTGTCCGTTTTTCGGTCGATTGTTTGAACGCCGGGGCGGACGGGGTTTTCTTCGCCACCACCGAATGGGCCTCCAAAAACGTCCTGACCGAGGAGGAGTACCGGAAGTTCGGGCGGCCGTACGATTTGGAAGTGATTGAAGCGGTGCGGGGGGTCGGCGGCAAAGTGATTTTGCACGTCTGCGAGCCTAACAACATGCTCTCACTTTTCACCGACTATCCGGTCGATATGGTGAGCTGGGCCGCCTCCGACCGTTCCAACCCGGCCCTCTCGGACGGGTACAGCCTGTTCAAAAAGCCGGTCATCGGTGGAATCGACCACACCTCCTCGCTTATGCTGGGGCGGAAGGAGGCTTTGGTTGGGTCGGTGCGCCCAATTCTGACTTTGTTAAAAAATATACCGGCGGTTTTGGGACCGGAGTGCGCCCTGCCGCCGGCGATGCCGGAGGAGAATCTCTTGGCATTGCGCCAGTTGGTGGAAAGGTCCGGCGGGGGAAGAAAAGCTGTGGCCGGGGCCCGACCCGTACGCAAAGCGGCGGGAAGCAAAAAAGCCAGGACCGCCCGACTCAAGCGCAAAGTCCAAAAAAGCGCAAGCGGAAAAGAAGTTAAACGGAAGAAGCGAAAAAGATAATTCCGGCCCTTTAACCAAAAAAAACTGTTTAATTCCCCGCTCAATGGCTATATTCGCAGGCTCTTTACGGGTATAAATCATTTTGAGAGATTATAGGTGCTGAACCATAACGGGAAAGACTGGCTGCACTACGGCTCGGCGGGGCTGGTATTTTTGGTCTCCTTTCTGGTCTTCAACTGGACCAAAGCCCCCACCATCTCCTTCTGGGACTGCGGCGAATTTGTCGCCTGCGCCGCCATTTTGGGCATTCCCCACCCTCCCGGCGCGCCGCTCTACGTTTTAATCGGGCGGCTTTTCACTCTGCTCCCTGTCTCCGACGACATTGCCGTGCGCGTCAATCTTGTTTCGGTGATTTCGTCGGCCTTCACCGCGATGGTCGGTTATCTAATCGTCCACCGGCTCGTTGGTTTCTGGACAAAAGAGAGGCCGGAATGGCCTTTCCGAATCTGGAAATACGTCGGCGGCATCTCCGCCGGACTGACAATGGCTTTTTCCCGCACCTTCTGGTCTTCCGCCGTGGAGGCGGAGGTGTACGGCCTGGCGATGCTTTTCACGCTCTTGATTCTTTACCTCGGCATCCTCTGGTGGCAGCGTCCCAGCGAGACGCGCGGAAATCAATATCTCATTCTGGCCGCCTATCTGGGAATACTCGGAACCGCTTTGCATATGACCGTTTTTCTGGCCCTGCCGCCGGTGATGTTTCTGGTTCTCTTCTCGGATGAAGAGAAACGAAAAGACTGGCGCATCTGGGTCTCAGGCTTGGTCTTGCTTTTGGTGGTGGCCTCGCTCGATTTGTTTTTGCTTTCCTTGGCGGTGTGGACTTTGATAACGGCGGGCGTGCTTTTGTCCAACCCGCGCTCCTTCGGCTGGCAGCTGCCGCTCGGGCTTTGTCTGGCAGCCGTTTTGGGATTTTCCTCCCAGCTTTTCATTCCGATACGGGCGGCCCAAAGCCCGCGCATCAACGAGAACGACCCGGATGACTGGCAAAGTTTCAAATATTTTCTCGAACGGAAGCAGTACGGCCAGACCAATATGATAACAAGGGCGATGAAACGCCGCGGCCAATTGGAAAACCAGTTCGGCCGGTATCCGCGAATGGGTTTCTGGGGATTTTTTGAAAAGCAATACGGCCTTTCAAAGATTTTCATCCTTCCCTTGATTCTGGGACTTTTGGGTCTTTACGAGAGCTGGCGGAAGAGCCGCTCGCCGGGGGGGATGCTTGTCGTCACCGTCCTTTTGGGCACTGTCGGGTTGGTCTGGTATATGAACTTCGCCGACGGGACCAAACAGCACCCCGTAACGGGGGAGGATTACCTCGAAGTGCGCGACCGGGATTATTTCTGGACTCCCGGTTTTATCGCATTTGCGTTGTGCATCGGGCTGGGGCTGGCCGCGCTCGGTTATCGATTGACCGAGCGGATCAAGGAAAGGAATCTATCCCGTCCCTTTTTGCTTGTTCCGTCGTCGGTGGCGCTGGCGGCGCTCTTTTTCCCATACTTTGGATTCGCCTCCAATTTTTCGGTAAACCAGCGCATCGACAACTACCTGCCCTACGACTACGCCCAAAATCTTTTATCCTCCTGTCAACCGAATGCCGTACTGTTCACCAACGGAGACAACGACACTTTCCCCTTGTGGGCCTTGCAGGAGGCGTACGGCTTCCGGCGGGACGTGAAAAACATCAACTTGAGCCTGATCAACACCAGCTGGTACATCCTCCAAATGAAGCACCGATACGGCGTTCCCATCAGCCTCTCCGACAACGAGATTGCCCGCATCGGCCCCGATTTCGACCCTGCCACCGGCCGCATCGCCAAGCGGATACAGGATAAAATCATCGACAACGTTTTGGAAACCAACCAGTGGAAGCTGCCGGTGCATTTTTCGGTCACCTGCGCAACCGAAAGCCGGGTTTATCGCGGCCGCTCCGTCGACCCCTATTTGATTATGCGCGGGATGGTGTACGACGTGGTGCCGCAGGCGAACCCGGGCGGCGGCAGCCGGATAGACCTGGCCTCCAGCCGGAAGTTCTACGGGGAATCCTTCCAGTTCCGCGGCACGGCCGACCCCAAGGTCCGCAAGGATGAAAACGACTGGCGGATTGTACAAAATTACGTCTCCGCCTTTATGTTTTTGGCCGACACCCTGCGAAGGGCCGGCGATGCCGCCGGCGTGGAGCGGGTGATGCGCCGGGCCATCGCCATCGCCCCCCGGGAGAATGCCGGCTACCAGTATTTCGCCCAATTTCTGATCGACCAAAACCGCCTGGCGGCGGCGGAGTCGCTCGTGGAGAGCGCTCCCCTGCCGGAAGTTTCCAAGGACAGCGTCCGATTTTACCTGGGGGCGGCCTACTTCCAAAAGGGGGATTTGAAGAAAGCGGAAGCGGTCTACCGGCAGGCCTACCAGCGGGACAAGGAAAAAAGCTTCCGCAACCTGGCCGGTTTTTATTACGAAACGAAGAATTATCCCGCCTTCGAGCGACTGGCCTCCGAATGGCTGGCCGATTTTCCTTCCAACCCGGAAGCCCCGGAAGTTCGCGCCTTTTTGGACCAGGTGCGCCGGCAGAACGCCGCCGACACGGCCCAAAAGCCCGCTCTGGCACACTAAGTTTTTTCCGGACAAAGGCTTAGTTTCCCGGCGTATAATTTGGTTGCCAAACGGGGCGGCTTTTGTTATCATTTAAGGTTAGCTTTAACCAGCAGGATAAATTATGAACCTAAAGGAGCGAATCGAGCAGCCGGTGGCGGAAGTAGTGGAGAAGGAAGGTTTCGAGTTGGTGGAATTGGCGGTTTTGGACCGGGGGCATAAAACCCTCGTGCGGGTGTTTGCCGACCGGCCCGCCGGAGGGATTTCGGTGGAGGAGTGCGCCCGGCTTTCCCGCCGGCTTTCCGACCGGTTCGATTTGGAAAACCTGTTCGAACGGAACTACGTTTTGGAAGTTTCCTCCCCTGGCCTGGACCGGTTTTTGACCTCCCGCCGCGATTTTCTACGAAAGGTGGGAAGGAATTTGCGAATCTGGTTCCGGAAGGAGGAGGGAACCGAGGAAGCGGCCGGGCGGCTTCTGGCGGTTTTGGAAGACGGCCTGCTTGTACAAACCGACCGGAACGGGGAACAAAAGTTTCCGTTCGACGCGTTGGTCAAGGGAAAGGAGATTCTTTAGTTTTAAGCGCCGGAGTGCCGGCGCGCCGGTCAAGCAAAGCGAGGATGAATGGCTAAACGAGTAATGGAGAAAAACCGGGAGACCCAGTCCGGGGAAATTGCCGAAGCCCTTTCGGAAGTGGTGAAGGGGCGCAACGTGGAGGCGGACTACGTCCGCGAAACCCTGGAGGCCGGGCTGCTCTCGGCGGTGAAGAAAAAGTACGGCCAGGCGGATAACGTCACAGTCAAAGTTGACCCCAAAAGCGGGCGGATTTCGATGACCGCCCGGCGCAAGGTGGTGGAGGAGGTCGCCGATCCCGGGACGGAGATAACGCTGGAGGAACTGTCCGAAAAAGGGTTGAAGGGAAAACTGGGGGAAGAGGCGGACGTTCCCATTGATATTTCCGAATTCGGGCGCAACGCCATCGGGCTGGTCAAGCAGGTTTTGGTGCAGAAAGTGCGCGAGGCGGAACGGGAGCGGGTGTATGCCGAGTACATCGGCCGGGTGAACGAGGTGGTGGTGGGGAGCGTCCAGCAGATGGACAAAGGGAACGTCATCGTCAACCTCGGGCGGGCGGAAGGGGTGATTCCCCCCAAGGAGCAGATTCCGCGCGAGAAGTACCGCTTGGGGGAACGGATGCGCTGTCTGGTTTTGGACGTGCAGAAAGCGGCCAAGGGGCCGCCGGTCATCCTCTCCCGCGCCCATCCGGACCTCTTGCGCCG
The DNA here is from genome assembly GCA_022614805.1 of Candidatus Zixiibacteriota bacterium. Lineage (GTDB taxonomy): Bacteria > Zixibacteria > MSB-5A5 > DSPP01 > DSPP01 > DSPP01. The sequence goes on from JAKEHY010000012.1 coordinate 36,043, forward strand.
GCTTTTCGAGCTGGAGGTGCCGGAAATTTTTGAAAAAATCATCGAAATCAAGTCGGTGGCGCGGGAACCGGGTGAACGCTCGAAAATCGCGGTTTCCTCGGCCGACGAGCGCATCGACCCGGTGGGCGCCTGCGTCGGCATCCGGGGCATCCGGGTGCAATCCATCGTACGGGAGCTGGCGGGGGAACGGATAGACGTCATCGCCTGGTCCGCCAACCCGGAGGTGTACGTCACCCGGGCTTTGGCTCCTGCCAAGGTGTTTCACATCACCTCCAACGAGACGGAAAACGAGATGACCGTGGTGGTCTCGGACGACCAGCTTTCCCTGGCCATCGGCAAGCAAGGGCAAAACGCCCGCCTGGCGGCCAAGCTCACGGGCTGGAAAATAAACGTTCTGGCCGAATCGGAACACGAAGCCGAGCGGAAGCGCCGCCAGAAGGAACGGGTCCCGCTTTTCAGCCTGGAGGGAATTCCCGACGGGATGGCCAAGAAGCTGATGGAGCGGGGTTTTGAGACCGTCCAGCTTTTGGCTGCCGCCAACCCGGATGATTTGATGGAAATCGAGGGAATCGGCCCCAAAAAAGCGGAGAAACTGATCGCTTCGGCCAGGGAATTTCTCGAAGAGTTGAAAAAGCGACCGGCGGAGGGAGAAGAGGAAGAAGTTGAGGAAATTGAGGCGGAGGAAAAAGAGGAAGAAGAGGAAGAAAAACTGGATGCCGAGTCCGAGGAGATAGAGGAAGAGTCGGAGGAAGTTGAAGAAAGCGAGGGAGAGAAGGGGGAGAAGGAGGAGAAAGAAGAAGAGGAGGAAGAAGGAGAAGAAAAGGAGGAGAAAGAAGAAGAAGAGGAGGAAGAGAAAGAAGAAGAGAAAGAAGAAGAAAAGACGGGCTCCGATGAGGAGGAAGAAAGGTAGTGGCCAACCTTAGGATTTACCAGTTAGCCAAAGAAAACAACCTTTCCTCCGATGCGATGATGGCCATTCTGGCGGAGCTTGGTTATGCTCCCAAAAGCCACATGAGCCTCGCCACCGAGGGGATGATTGCCGCCGTTTCGGAGCGCTTCCGGAAAGAAAAGGAGGCCCTCAAGCAGAAGGAAGCGGAAAAGAAGCGCAAGCATGCCGAGTTCGAGAAAAAGGAGCGGGAAGCGGCGGTCGCGACCGTTCCCCCTTTGGCAACGGACATTGAAGAAGAGGTCGTTTTACCCAAGCTTGCCAAGGTTTTGGAGACTCCCCAAAAGGAAAAAATAAAACCCCGGCTGAAAGGGGGAAAGCCGGTCGACCGCCGGTCAGTGGAAGAAAGCTTCCGCAAAACGCTGGCGGATTTGGACAGCCAGCGTAAGGTCAGAAAGCATTACCGCCGGGACGAGCGGGGAGAAGTCGCCGTCGAGGCGGAAAAGCTCATTCGCGTCAATGAGTTTATGACCGTCGCAGAACTGGCCCACGCGATGGAGCTTACCGCCGCCCAGGTTATCTCCAAATGCATGGAACTGGGGTTTTTCGCCACCATCAACCAGCGCC